>NZ_JBWZNC010000004.1:0-430027 GCF_056683955.1 Caulobacter sp. HJHS_5
GTCTTGCCGTGGTCAACGTGGCCGATCGTGCCAATGTTGCAGTGCGGCTTCGTGCGTTCGAACTTCTCTTTGGCCATTTCAAGCTCCAGCCCTGTTTGGGCTTGTCCTCAGTTAGGGTTGGAAAACTAGGCGTACTTCTTGATCACTTCGTCGGCGACGTGTTGCGGCACCTGCTCGTAGTGATCGTATTGCATCGTGAACTGGGCGCGGCCTTGCGACATGCCGCGCAGGTTGTTCACGTAGCCGAACATGTTGGCCAGCGGCACGAAGGCGTTCACCACCGTGGCGTTGCCGCGCATGTCCTGCCCCTGGATCATGCCCCGGCGGCCGTTCAGGTCGCCGATGACCGAGCCAAGATATTCTTCCGGGGTCACGACCTCGACGGCCATGATCGGCTCGAGCAGCTTCGGGGAGCCCTTCTCGCGCAGTTCCTTGAAGGCCGCGCGGGAGGCGATTTCGAAGGCCAGCACCGAGGAGTCGACGTCGTGGTAGGCGCCGTCGATCAGGGTGGCCTTGAAGTCGATCAGCGGGAACCCGGCCAGCAGGCCGTTGTCCTTCACCGATTCCAGACCCTTCACGACGCCCGGGACGTATTCCTTCGGCACCGCGCCGCCGACGATGGCGCTCTCGAACACGAAGCCCGAACCCGGCTCGCCCGGCTCGAACACCAGCTTCACGCGGGCGAACTGGCCCGTGCCGCCGGTCTGCTTCTTGTGCGTGTAGTCGATCTCCGCCTTGCGGCCGAGCGATTCACGGTAGGCCACCTGCGGCGCGCCGATGTTGGCTTCCACCTTGTAGGTGCGCTTCAGGATGTCGATCTTGATGTCGAGGTGCAGTTCGCCCATCCCCTTGAGGATGGTCTGGCCGCTCTCGTGATCGGTCGAGACGGTGAACGAGGGGTCTTCCGCGGCCAGCTTGGCCAGGGCGACGCCCAGCTTTTCCTGGTCGGCCTTCGACTTCGGCTCCACCGCGATCTCGATGACGGGCGCCGGGAATTCCATGCGCTCCAGGATCACCGGGCTCTTCAACGGATCGCACAGGGTGTCGCCGGTGCGGGTTTCCTTCAGGCCGGCCAGGGCGACGATGTCGCCGGCGTAGGCTTCCTTGATGTCCTCGCGGTTGTTCGAGTGCATCAGCAGCATGCGGCCGACGCGCTCGCGCTTGTCGCGGGTCGAGTTCATCAGGGCCATGCCGGTCTCGAGCTTGCCCGAGTAGATGCGGCAGAAGGTCAGCGAGCCCACGAAGGGGTCGTCCATGATCTTGAACGCCAGGACCGACAGGGGCTCGTCGTCCGAAGCGCGGCGCTCGACGGGCTCTTCGGTCTTGAAGTCGATGCCTTGGGTCGGCGGAATGTCCACCGGCGAGGGCAGGTAGTCGACGACGGCGTCGAGCAGGGGCTGCACGCCCTTGTTCTTGAAGGCCGAGCCGCAGAGGATCGGATAGAAGGCGCCGGTCAGAACCGCCTTGCGCAGGCACTTCTTGATGGTCTCTTCCGACGGCTCGTCGCCGCCGAGGTAGGCTTCCATCGCCTCGTCGTCGAGTTCGACGGCGTTCTCGATCAGGTAGTTGCGGGCCTCGACGGCCTTGTCCATCAGATCGGCGGGGATTTCCTCGTCGCGGAACGACGCGCCGAGGCCGTCGTTGTCCCACAGCACGGCCTTCATGCGGACCAGGTCCACGAGGCCCTTCAGGTTGCTTTCCGAGCCGATCGGGAACTGGATCGGCACGGCCTTGGCGCCGAGACGGTCGCGGATCGATTCGACCGACTTGTCGAAGTCGGCGCCGATCTTGTCCATCTTGTTGACGAACACGATCCGCGGAACCTTGTACTTGTCGGCCTGACGCCAGACGGTCTCGGTCTGCGGCTCCACGCCGGCGTTGCCGTCCAGCACCGTCACCGCGCCGTCGAGCACGCGCAGCGAGCGTTCGACTTCGATGGTGAAGTCCACGTGGCCGGGGGTGTCGATGATGTTGAGGCGCTTGCCGTTCCAGAAGGCGGTCGTGGCGGCCGAGGTGATCGTGATGCCGCGCTCCTGCTCCTGCTCCATCCAGTCCATGGTCGCGGCGCCGTCGTGGACCTCGCCGATCTTATGGCTCTTGCCGGTGTAGTAGAGGATCCGCTCCGTCGTCGTCGTCTTGCCCGCATCGATGTGGGCCATGATTCCGAAGTTGCGGTAGTCTTCGATCTTATGCGTGCGGGGCATAGGGGCGCCTCGATAAAGCGGTGCAGTTTTAGGACGTCAAACGTGCGGCGCGGGCGGTTTAGCCGAAACCGCCCGCGCCTGAAAGGGTCTGGTAAGAGGTCTTACCAGCGGTAGTGCGAGAAGGCGCGGTTGGCTTCAGCCATCTTGTGGGTGTCTTCGCGCTTCTTCACGGCGGTGCCGCGGTTGTTCGAAGCGTCGAGCAGCTCACCGGCCAGCTTCTCGGTCATGGTGTTCTCGCCGCGCTTGCGGGCGGCGGTCACGAGCCAGCGGATGGCCAGGGCGCGACGGCGCTCCGGACGCACTTCGACGGGCACCTGATAGGTGGCGCCGCCGACCCGGCGCGAGCGGACTTCGATCGCCGGAGCGACGTTGTCCAGGGCGCCGTGGAAGGTTTCCAGGGGGCCCTGGTCCTTGCGCTTGGCTTCCAGGATGTCGAAAGCACCATAGATGATGTTTTCGGCGACGGCTTTTTTGCCTTCATACATCACGTAGTTCATGAACTTAGTGACGATGAGATCCCCGAACTTGGGATCCGGCAGGACTTCACGCTTCTCTGCGCGGCGACGACGGGACATATCTTCTGATCCTTACTTCGGACGCTTGGCGCCGTACTTCGAACGGCGCTGCTTGCGATCTTTGACGCCTTGCGTGTCAAGGACGCCGCGCAGGATGTGATAACGGACGCCGGGCAAGTCCTTCACGCGGCCGCCGCGGATGAGCACGACCGAGTGCTCCTGCAGGTTGTGGCCCTCGCCGGGGATGTAGCAGACGGCTTCGATGCCGGAGGTCAGACGGACCTTGGCGACCTTACGAAGGGCCGAGTTCGGCTTCTTCGGGGTGGTGGTGTAGACGCGGGTGCAAACGCCGCGACGCTGCGGGCAACCCTTCAGGGCCGGCACCTTGTTACGGACCGGTTTCGGCTGCCGCGGCTTGCGGATGAGCTGGTTGACGGTAGGCATTCTGTCTCGCTCTGTGGAGGCGTGTGCCGTTGGGCCGGGGCGCCTCGGAAAATCCAAAAACTCGTTTACTGTCGAGGTTCCGATCAAACAAAACTCGCCGGGACGCGGCTTGTACGCGTTCCGGCGGGCCCATCCGCCCTTCGCAGGGGGACCGTTCATCGGGCCGGAGCGAACCCCGGCCTCGAAAGGAGGGCGGTATTTACTCGCGAGCAAGGGTTGGGTCAAGGGCGGAAAGCTCGACCTTGCAAGGACTTGAGTCGCACGGAAGGGGTTGCGGCGCCCATCGCCCGCGGGCCACCATCCCGCCCCCTCGCCGGTCGATGATCCATCGGCCAAGACGCCCCCAAGGAGCACGCCCCTGACGCCGGCCGCCCACCGACGCCTGTGGTTCGTCCGCGCCGGCCTGTTCGTGCTGGTGACCCTGGCGCACGTCCTGGTTCTGGCCTGGCTAGGCCTGCACGCGCCCCAGACCAACATGGTGGTTCCGCCGGAGCCCCAGGTGGTCGAGGCCTTCCTCGTGCCGCCCCCGCCGCCGCGCCAGCCGCGGGACGGCCGCCCCCCGCCCGGGGTCACGCCGTTCCGGCCCCGCATCGTCCTGCCGGTCGCCCCGTCGAACGTCGCGCCCCTGCCCGCCCCGCCGTCGACCGCCGCGGCGGGCCCGACCGGACCGGTCGCCCCGCCGGCCGTCAACCTGCCCCGGAACGACGGGGTGCGCGGGACCCTGCGCCAGACGACGGGCTGCGAATCGCAGGACCTGCACGCCCTCACCCCGGCCGAGCGCGCCGCCTGCGACCGCAAGTTCGGCCTCGCCGCCGACCGGGCCAAGCCGCTGCCCCTGGCCATCGATCCGGCCAAGCAAGCCGAGTTCGACCGCGCCGCCGCCGCCAACGCCCGGGCGCGCCGCGAGCGCGAGGGCTCGATGGGCAATCCGATGACCACCTGCACCGGCGTGAATTCGAACTTCGGGATCGCCTGCAACCCCAGCCCTCAATAACGGCGTCCGCCACCTTTTCGCCCCCTCCCGTCGTCAGGTTCGCCAGGCTTAGCCGCCGGGGGAGGGACGCCGCTGGTCATCGCCGAGCCGACCCACACCTGGCTGGTGCGCACCGCCGTGTTCACGCTGGTCGCGGCCGGTCACGTCGCCTTGCTGGCCTGGCTCGGCCTGCGCGCGCCGCAGACGACCATGGCGACCCTGGACGAGCCGACCGCGGTGGAGGTCTTCGTCCTGCCCCCGCCCCCGCGCCCGCAGGAGCGCTCGTCCCGCCCCACCTCGGTCTTGCGGCCGCGCGTGGCCCTGCCCCCGCCGGTCGGGGCCGTCGCCGTGCCCGAACCGCTGCCGACCGTCGAGACCCCGCCGCCGCCGATCGCGCCCGGCGCTCCGTCGGAGCAGACCCGCACCGCCCTGCGCCGCAGCCTGATCAATTGTCTGGACACCGCCCGCATCGCGCCGGGGGACCGCGCCTACTGCGAGGAGCGCCGCGCCGGCGTCAGGACCACCGACGCCTCGATCGGTCCCGTCCTGGCGCCCGACAAGCAGGCCCGCTTCGACAACACCGCCGCCGCCAAGGGCGCCGTCAAGGCCTACAAGGACTGTAGGACGATGGCCGAGTGCGAGGCGCTCTACCCGGGGCTCCGGGCCATCGCGAAGGACGCCCTCGGCGCCCAGTGAGGGACGCCGGGCGATAGGAGAATACGAAAACGGCCCGGGATCGCTCCCGGGCCGCTCCTTGGTCCTTCGTCCTGGGCGCTGAGGCCTAGGCTTCCACTTCGGCGGTGATCTCCGCCGGCAGCGGCTCCATGGCCTGCTCGCGCTGGGCCGACAGCACTTCGTCGCGCTTGGCGGCGATGCGTTGCAGGCCGCGCAGGTACGAGCCCGTGCCGGCCGGGATGAGGCGGCCGACGATGACGTTCTCCTTGAGGCCTTCCAGGGTGTCGGTCTTGCCGTGCACCGAGGCGTCCGTGAGCACCCGGGTCGTCTCCTGGAAGGAGGCGGCCGAGATGAACGAGCGGGTCTGCAGCGAGGCCTTGGTGATGCCGAGCAGGACGGGCTGGACGATGGCCGGGCGACCGCCGCGGGCTTCCGCCTTGGCGCTCTCCAGATCCAGGTCCGGCTTGTCCATGTGGTCGCCCTTGATGAGGCCGGTGTCGCCGGGCTCCAGGATTTCCACCTTCTGCAGCATCTGGCGAACGATCACCTCGATGTGCTTGTCGTTGATCGGCACGCCCTGCAGTCGGTAGACCTCCTGGATCTCATTGACCAGGAAGTCGGCCAGCGCCTCGATGCCCAGGATGCGCAGGATGTCGTGCGGATCCGGGTTGCCGTCGATGATGTACTCGCCCTTGCGGATCACGTCGCCGTCGTGGACGGCGATGTGCTTGCCCTTCGGGATCAGGAACTCGACCGCATCCGCCTCGTCGCCGTTCTCCGGCGTGATCTTGATGCGACGCTTGTTCTTGTAGTCTTTCCCGAAGGTGACGCGGCCGTCCATCTCGGCGATGACCGCGCAGTCCTTCGGACGACGGGCTTCGAACAGCTCAGCCACCCGCGGCAGACCGCCGGTGATGTCGCGCGTCTTGGCGCCTTCCGTGGGGATACGGGCCAGCACGTCGCCGGGCTTCACCTTTTCGCCGTCGGCCACCGAGAGAATGGCGCCGGCGGGCAGCAGGTACTTGGCTTCACCCCCGCTGGCGATGCGCTTGTAGGCGCCGTCCTCGCCGAGCACGGCCATGGCCGGGCGCAGGTCGGACCCGCGCGCCGAGGCGCGCCAGTCGGCGATCACGCGGTTGGCGATGCCGGTGGCTTCGTCGACTTCCTCGCGGACGGAGAAGCCGTCCACCAGGTCCTCGGAACGAACCACGCCGCCCACTTCGGTGATGATCGGGGTGGTGTAGGGGTCCCAGTCCGCCAGGCGGGCGCCGCGCTTCACCGCGTCGCCGTCCTTGATCTTCAAGCGCGCGCCGTACGGCGGCTTGTAGGTCTCGCGGTCCTTGCCGTCGACCTGAACGGTGACCGTCAGGTTACGGCTCATCACGATCAGCTCGCCGCTGTCGGTCGTCACGAAGGCGCCGCCGGCGATCTTGGCGATCCCGTCGATGCTGGCTTCGAAGAACGACTGCTCGGCCACCTGGGCGGTGCCGCCGATGTGGAAGGTCCGCATGGTCAGCTGGGTGCCGGGCTCGCCGATCGACTGGGCGGCGATGACGCCCACCGCTTCGCCGATGTTCACCGGGGTGCCGCGGGCCAGGTCGCGGCCGTAGCAGGCGCCGCAGCAGCCGATCTTGGCCTCGCAGGTCAGCACCGAACGCACCTTCACCGACGGCACGCCGGCCTTGTCGATCAGCTCGACCTGGGTTTCGTCCAGATAGGTGTCGGCCGGCACGATCAGCTCGCCCGAGGTCGGATCCTTGACGTCTTCCGCCGCGAAGCGGCCCAGCACGCGCTGGCCGAGCGAGACGAGCACGTCGCCGCCCTCGACCACCGCCCGCAGGGTGATGCCCTTGGTGGTGCCGCAGTCTTCCTCGGTGATGATCGAGTCCTGGGCCACGTCGACGAGACGACGGGTCAGGTAGCCCGAGTTGGCGGTCTTCAGGGCGGTGTCGGCCAGGCCCTTACGGGCGCCGTGGGTGGAGTTGAAGTACTCCTGAACGGTCAGGCCTTCCTTGAAGTTCGAGACGATCGGGGTCTCGATGATCTCGCCGGACGGCTTGGCCATCAGGCCGCGCATCCCGCCGAGCTGCTTCATCTGGGCTTGCGAACCCCGGGCGCCGGAGTGGGCCATCATGTAGATGGCGTTGATCTCGCGCTCGCGGCCGTTGGCGTCGACGTGCTTCTCCTGCAGCTCGGCCATCATCTCGTCGGCGACGCGATCGGTGGCCTTGGCCCAGGCGTCGACGACCTTGTTGTACTTCTCGCCCTTGGTGATCAGGCCGTCGGCGTACTGCTGCTCATATTCCTCGGCGAGCTTCTTGGTCTCGTCGACGATGGCGACCTTGCGCTTCGGGATGATGATGTCGTCCTTGCCGAAGGAAATGCCGGCCTTGGCCGCTTCCTTGAAGCCCAGACCCATGATCTGGTCGGCGAAGATCACCGTCGCCTTCTGGCCGCAGTGGCGATAGACCACGTCGATCAGATTGCCGATTTCCTTCTTCGTCAGGGCCTTGGCGACCAGACGGTGACCCACCGCCGGGTGCTTCGGCAGCAGGGCGGCGATCTTCATCCGGCCCGGCGTCGTCTCGATCACCTTGGTGACCAGCTCGCCCGCCTCGTTCATCTCGGCGTAGCGCGCCTTGATCTTGGAGTGCAGGGTCACGACCCCGGCGCCCAGCGCCTGGTCGATCTCGTTGAGGTCGGCGAACGCCTTGCCTTCGCCCGGCTCGTTCTCACGGGCCTGCGACAGGTAGTAGAGGCCCAGGACGATGTCCTGCGACGGCACGATGATCGGGCGGCCGTTGGCCGGCGACAGGATGTTGTTCGTGCTCATCATCAGCACGCGGGCTTCCAGCTGGGCTTCCAGCGAAAGCGGCACGTGCACGGCCATCTGGTCGCCGTCGAAGTCGGCGTTGAAGGCGGCGCAGACCAGCGGGTGCAGCTGGATCGCCTTGCCCTCGATCAGCTTCGGCTCGAACGCCTGGATGCCCAGGCGGTGCAGGGTCGGAGCGCGGTTCAGCAGAACCGGGTGCTCGCGGATCACCTCTTCCAGCACGTCCCAGACCGCCGGCTGCTCACGCTCGACCATGCGCTTGGACTGCTTGACGGTGCCCGACAGGCCCTTGGCGTCCAGACGCGCGTAGATGAACGGCTTGAACAGCTCCAGCGCCATCTTCTTCGGCAGGCCGCACTCGTGCAGCTTCAGCTCGGGGCCCACCACGATGACCGAACGGCCCGAGTAGTCGACGCGCTTGCCGAGCAGGTTCTGGCGGAAGCGGCCCTGCTTGCCCTTCAGCATGTCGGCGAGCGACTTCAGCGGACGCTTGTTGGCGCCGGTGATGACGCGGCCGCGACGGCCGTTGTCGAACAGGGCGTCGACCGATTCCTGCAGCATCCGCTTTTCGTTGCGGATGATGATGTCCGGCGCGCGCAGCTCGATCAGGCGCTTCAGGCGGTTGTTCCGGTTGATCACCCGGCGATACAGGTCGTTCAGGTCGGAGGTCGCGAAGCGGCCGCCGTCCAGCGGCACCAGCGGACGCAGTTCCGGCGGGATCACCGGGATCACGTTCAGAACCATCCACTCCGGCTTGTTGCCGGATTCCATGAACGCCTCGATGATCTTCAGGCGCTTGGAATACTTCTTCTGCTTGATGTCCGACGGGTTGCCCGCCAGCTCCTCGCGCAGCTTGTCGGCCTCCTTGTCGAGGTCGATGGCCTTCAGCAGGTTCTGCACGGCCTCGGCGCCGATTTCGGCGGTGAAGCTGTCGTCGCCGTACTCGTCCTGGGCGCGGATGTAGTCGTCTTCCGCCAGCAGCTGGTGCTGCTTCAGCGGGGTCAGGCCCGGCTCGGTGACGATGTAGTGCTCGAAGTAGAGCACGCGCTCGATGTCCTTCAGCGGCATGTCGAGCATCATGGCGATGCGCGAGGGCAGCGACTTCAGGAACCAGATGTGGGCGACCGGCGAGGCCAGTTCGATGTGGCCCATCCGCTCGCGACGGACGCGCGCGAGGGTCACCTCGACGCCGCACTTCTCGCAGATGATGCCCTTGTACTTCATGCGCTTGTACTTGCCGCACAGGCACTCGTAGTCCTTCGTCGGACCGAAGATCCGCGCGCAGAACAGGCCGTCACGCTCGGGCTTGAACGTGCGGTAGTTGATGGTTTCCGGCTTCTTGATCTCGCCGAACGACCAGGAGCGGATCTTCTCCGGGCTGGCGAGGGTGATGCGGATCTGGTCGAAGGTCGGCGTGGCCGGGACCGGATTGAAGATGTTCAGGACTTCCTGGTTCATCTTGGTTCCTTCTGCGGGGGTTCCCGCGAAAATCGTTCAGAGCGCCTCGTGGGAGGCGATTGCGAAGGCGTTGGCGGGACCGGCGACGCGGTCCCGCCGAGACGCGATCAGCTGTTCTCGAGTTCGACGTTGAGGCCGAGGGAGCGCATTTCCTTGACCAGCACGTTGAAGCTTTCCGGAATGCCGGCCTCGAAGGTGTCGTCGCCGCGGACGATGCTTTCGTAGACCTTGGTCCGGCCGGCCACGTCGTCCGACTTCACCGTCAGCATTTCCTGCAGGGTGTAGGCGGCGCCGTAGGCTTCCAGAGCCCACACTTCCATTTCCCCGAAGCGCTGACCGCCGAACTGGGCCTTACCACCCAGCGGCTGTTGCGTGACCAGCGAGTACGGGCCGATCGAACGGGCGTGGATCTTGTCGTCCACCAGGTGGTGCAGCTTCAGCATGTAGATGTAGCCGACCGTGACCGGACGCTTGAACTGATCGCCGGTCTGGCCGTCGAACAGGATCGACTGGCCGGTGCGCGACAGGCCCGCGCTTTCCAGGCGGTCCTCGATGTCCACGATGTGGGCGCCGTCGAACACCGGGGTCGCGAAAGGCACGCCCTTCGAGAGGTTGCGGGCCAGTTCGACCAGCTCTTCCTCGTTGTCCGGCAGCTCCTGGTCGGGACCGTAGATCTCGCGCAGGCGGTTGGTCAGCTCGGCCTTCTGGCCGCCGTTCTGCCAGGCTTCCAACAGTCCGGCGATCTGCTTGCCGAGACCGGCCGCGGCCCAGCCGAGGTGGGTTTCGAAGATCTGGCCGACGTTCATGCGCGAAGGCACGCCCAGCGGGTTCAGCACCACGTCGACGGCGGTGCCGTCTTCCAGGTGCGGCATGTCCTCGATCGGCAGGATCTTGGAGATGACGCCCTTGTTGCCGTGACGGCCGGCCATCTTGTCGCCCGGCTGCAGCTTGCGCTTCACCGCCACGAACACCTTGACCATCTTCATCACGCCCGGGGGCAGTTCATCGCCGCGCTGCAACTTGTCGACCTTGTCCTCGAAGCGGCGGTCGAGACGCTTGCGGGCCTCGTCGAACTGACGGCGCATGGCCTCCAGCTCGCCCATGGCCTTTTCGTCGTCGAGGGCGATCTGCCACCACAGGCCCGGCGCGATTTCGGCCAGCTTCTCGGCGGTGATCTCGCCGCGGCCCAGGCCCTTGGGACCCGAGAGGGCGTTCTTGCCGGTCAGCAGCTCGCGCAGACGGCCGGTCATGTTGCGGTTCAGGATCGCGAACTCGTCGTCGCGGTCCTTGCCCAGGCGGTCGATTTCGGCGCGTTCGATGGCCAGGGCGCGTTCGTCCTTGTCGACGCCGTGACGGTTGAAGACGCGGACCTCGACGATGGTGCCGGCCACGCCCGGCGGCAGACGCAGCGACGTGTCGCGCACGTCGGAGGCCTTTTCACCGAAGATGGCGCGCAGCAGCTTTTCTTCCGGGGTCATGGGCGACTCGCCCTTCGGCGTCACCTTGCCGACCAGGATGTCGCCCGGTTGCACTTCGGCGCCGATGGCCACGATGCCGGCTTCGTCGAGGTTGCGCAGGGCTTCCTCGCCGACATTCGGGATGTCGCGGGTGATTTCTTCCGGACCCAGCTTGGTGTCGCGGGCCATGACCTCGAACTCGTCGATGTGGATCGACGTGAACACGTCGTCCCGCACGATGCGCTCGGAGATCAGGATCGAGTCTTCGAAGTTGTAGCCGTTCCAGGGCATGAACGCGACGAGCGCGTTGCGGCCCAGGGCCAGTTCGCCGAGGTCGGTCGACGGGCCGTCGGCGATGATGTCGCCGGCGTTGATCCTGTCGCCCACGCGCACCAGCGGACGCTGGTTGATGCAGGTGCTCTGGTTCGAACGCTGGAACTTCGACAGGCGGTAGATGTCGACGCCGGGCTTGTTCGGATCGGTTTCCGCGGTGGCGCGGATGACGATACGGGTGCCGTCGATCTGCTCGACCACGCCGGTGCGGCGGGCGATGACCACGGCGCCGGAGTCACGGGCGACCACGTCTTCCATGCCGGTGCCGACCAGCGGCGCGTCCGACTGGACGAGCGGCACGGCCTGACGCTGCATGTTCGAGCCCATCAGCGCGCGGTTGGCGTCGTCGTTCTCGAGGAACGGGATCAGCGCCGCGGCGACCGAGACCACCTGCTTGGGCGACACGTCCATCAGGTCGACGTCGGTCTTCTGCAGCAGGCCCGGTTCGCCGTTCACCCGGCCGGGGACCAGGTCGTCGGTGATCTGGCCGCCTTCGAGCTTGATGTTCGACTGGGCGATGAAGTGCTTCGGCTCTTCCATCGCCGACATGTAGATGACCTCGCCCTGCGGCTTGCCATCGGTCACGCGGCGATAGGGGCTTTCGATGAAGCCGTACTTGTTCACGCGGGCGTGGGTGGCCAGCGAGTTGATCAGGCCGATGTTCGGGCCTTCCGGCGTTTCGATCGGGCAGATGCGGCCGTAGTGCGTCGGGTGCACGTCGCGCACTTCGAAGCCGGCGCGCTCGCGGGTCAGACCGCCCGGGCCGAGGGCCGAGAGGCGGCGCTTGTGGGTGATTTCCGACAGCGGGTTGGTCTGGTCCATGAACTGCGACAGCTGCGAGGAGCCGAAGAATTCGCGGACGGCGGCGGCCGCCGGCTTGGCGTTGATCAGGTCGTGCGGCATGACCGTGTCGATATCGACCGAGCTCATGCGCTCCTTGATCGCCCGCTCCATGCGCAGCAGGCCGACGCGGTACTGGTTCTCCAGCAGTTCGCCCACCGAACGGACGCGGCGGTTGCCGAGGTTGTCGATGTCGTCGATTTCGCCGCGGCCGTCGCGCAGGCCGACCAGCACCTTGAGCACTTCAAGCACGTCTTCCTTGCGCAGCACGCGCATCTCGTCGGAGACGTCGAGCTCCAGGCGCATGTTCATCTTCACGCGGCCCACCGACGACAGGTCGTAGCGTTCGCTGTCGAAGAACAGGCTCTTGAACATGGCCTCGGCGGCTTCCACCGTCGGCGGCTCGCCCGGGCGCATCACGCGATAGATGTCGAACAGCGCGTCCTCGCGGACGGCGTTCTTGTCGATGCGCAGGGTGTTGCGCATGTAGGCGCCGACCGTCACGTGGTCGATGTCGAGCACATCGACCGTCTCGAAGCCTTGCTCGGCCAGGGCGGCGATCGAGGCCGGGTCCAGCTCGTCGCCGGCTTCGGCGTAGATTTCGCCGGTCTGGAAGTTGACGGCGTCGCGGGCCAGGTAGCGGCCGGTCAGGGCTTCCGGCCCGAGCAGCAGCGTGGTCAGGCCGTTGTCGGCGAACTTCTTGGCGTTGCGGGCGCTGATCTTGATGCCGGCCGGAGCCACTTCCTCGCCGGTGTCGGCGTTGATCAGGGCGAACTCCGGCTTCACGCCGCGCCAGCGCTCGGGCTTGTAGGGCGTGGCCCAGCCTTCGCCGCGCTTCTCGAACGGCACGACGTCGTAGAAGGTCGTGAGGATTTCTTCGCCGTCCATGCCGAGGGCGTAGAGGAAGGTCGTGGCCGGCAGCTTGCGGCGGCGGTCGATGCGGACGTAGACGATGTCCTTGGCGTCGAATTCGAAGTCGAGCCACGAGCCGCGGTACGGGATCACGCGGGCGGCGAACAGCAGCTTGCCCGAGGCGTGGGTCTTGCCCTTGTCGTGGTCGAAGAACACGCCCGGCGAACGGTGCATCTGCGAGACGATCACGCGCTCGGTGCCGTTGACGATGAACGTGCCCTTGTCGGTCATGAGCGGGATGTCGCCCATGTAGACGTCCTGCTCCTTGATGTCCTTCACGGAGCGGGCGCCGGTTTCCTCTTCGGTTTCGAACACGATGAGGCGCAGCTTCACCTTCAGCGGCGCGGCGTAGGTCATGTCGCGCTGAATGCACTCTTCGACGTCGTACTTCGGCTCTTCGAACTCGTACGAGACGTATTCGAGCACGGCGCGCTCGTTGAAGTCCTTGATCGGGAACACCGACTTGAAGACCGCCTCGATGCCCTCGTCGCGGCGCGTGCCCGTGCGCACTTCGCGCTGCAGGAACTGCTCATACGAGGAACGCTGAACCTCGATCAGGTTCGGCATCTGCACGGCTTCGGGGATGCGGCCGAAAGACTTACGGATCCGCTTTTTGCCGGTGAAGGACTGAGCCATTTATATTTCCCTGGCGCCGGATTGGAGAATCCGGGCGTTGTCGTGTCGCTGCGTCCACCCTCGACGCCAGACACCCAATCAGGGAATCCGCCGTCGGACGCTGACGGCCCCCCGGGAGAGGGAGGCTGGCCCCTTCGCGACTGGTCAGGGCGAGACCAGCGCCATCGGGCCGAACGCGAAAGACGGCGACCGGGCGAGCGCGAGGAATCGCGCCTCAGTCGAACGGAAATTTCGCGAGACGCGCGAGATAGTCCTTTTGGACCCTCAAGGGAAGGGGGCGCCGGTTCTTTTTTCGGATGGCGCGCGAGCCCGGCGGCTGCAAAACTGCCACGCAAGATGTAACCCGTCGGGAAAGCTCCTGTTGAAACGTCAATCCCTGCTTCTGGCCGCCTCGGCCGCGGCCATGCTGGCCTTTTCCGCCCACGCGCAACAAGCGGCCGCGCCCTCCCCCGCCTCCCAGCCCGTCGCCGAACCCGCCGCGCCCAATCCGGCCCATCCCGCCCCGCGCGACGTCGCCTATCCGGGCGTCATCAAGGTCGCCATCGACGCCACCGACATCGACCGCCGCATCTTCACCATCAGACAGAGCATCCCGGCCACGCCCGGCCCGATGACCGTGCTCTATCCCGAGTGGATTCCCGGCAACCACTCCGACAGCGGCCAGATCGAGAAGATCGCGGGGATCAAGTTCTCGGCCAACGGCCAGCCCATCAAATGGCTGCGCGACAGCGCCGACGTCTACGCCTTCAACATCGACGCGCCCGCCGGCGCGACCAGCATCGACGTCGAGTTCCAGTACCTGTCGCCGACCGCCACCGCCCAGGGCCGCGTCACGGTGACGCCCGAGATCAGCAACCTGCAGACCATCTCCCAGGTCATGTATCCGGCCGGCTACTACGTCCGCCGCATCCCGATCTCGGCCAGCATCACCTTCCCGGAGGGCTGGAAGTACGCCACCGCCCTCGAGGCCGCCTCCACCAGCGGGAACACCACCACCTTCAAGACCGTGCCGCTCGACGTCTTCGCCGACAGCCCGCTGATGGCCGGCAAGTACGTCAAGACCATCGACCTCGACACCAGCGGCAAGTCGCCGGTGCGCATCAACTTCCTGGCCGACAGCGCTGAGATGCTGGAGTCCAAGCCCGAGCAGATCGACTCCCTGAAGCGGATGGTGACCCAGGCCGACAAGCTGTTCGGCGCCCGCCATTTCGACCACTACGACTTCCTCGCCGCCGTCGGCGACAAGCTGGGCGGCATCGGCCTGGAGCATCACCGCTCCACCGAGATCGACCTCAATGCCAAGACCTTCGAGAACTGGGCCAACCTCGCGCCCGACCGCAACGTCATCCCGCACGAGTACGTCCACTCGTGGAACGGCAAGTACCGCCGCGGCCAGGACCTGTGGACCGCCACCTACAACACCCCGATGCGCGACAGCCTGCTGTGGGTCTACGAGGGCCAGACCCAGTACTGGGGCTATGTCCTGCAGGCCCGCTCGGGCATGGCCACCAACGAGGAAATCCTCGGCTACTTCGCCAGCGCCGCCGCCCTCTATGGCCCCGGCCGGCCGGGCCGCGTCTGGCGCAACGTGCTCGACACCACCAACGACCCGCCGATCGCCCAGCGCAAGGCCCAGGCCTGGAGCAGTTGGCAGCGCAGCGAGGACTACTATGTCGAGGGCCTGCTGATCTGGCTCGACGCCGACACCCTGATCCGCGAGCGCACCGGCGGCAGGAAGTCGCTCGACGACTTCGCCAAGGCCTTCTTCGGCGTCAACGACGGCCACTTCGACGAGCTCACCTACACCTTCGACGACGTGGTCAAGACGCTGAACGACGTCACGCCCTACGACTGGGCCAAGTTCCTCAAGGACCGGGTGGAGGGCAACGGTCCCGTGCCGCTCGATAGCCTGGCCCGCGCCGGCTACAAGCTGGAATGGCAGGAAAAGCCCACTGTCTGGGGCAAGCAGACGGAAGACATCGCCAACTCGCGCCTGCTCACCTACTCCCTGGGCTTCACGGTCAACAACAGCGCCACCCTGACCTCGATCCTCTGGGACGGCCCGGCCTTCAAGCAGGGCCTGACCGTCGGCGCCACCATCGTGGCCGTCAACGGCGAGACCTACAGCATCGACCGCCTGAAGACGGCGATCACCGCCGCCAAGGGCAATGGCCCCGCGCCCGAACTGCTGATCAAGACCGGCGACCGCTACAAGACCTACCGCTTCGACTACCACGACGGCCTGCGCTACCCGATGCTGGTCAAGACCGATCCCAAGGCCAAGTCGTCGCTGGACGACATCCTGGCGGCGAAAAAATAATCCCTCCCCCTCGATGGGGGAGGGGCAGGGGTGGGGGTGACTGCTGACTTTCCGCGACAACGCGCTCGGCAAGTCACCCCAGCCTCACGCCCCACTCACCGCGAGCCGGACCGCTTCCACCCCCATCCCTACCCTTCCCCCATCCAGGGGGAAGGCGCTTGCTGTCCGGAACCTTGACCGCAGACCGGCGCTTCTAGTTCCAGGAGGAGGCGTCCGGATGACCCAACTGCAAGACATGCTCGCCGCTCACCCGCGCTACGGCGGGTCGGTCTGCGGCGCCGCCGCCAAGGCCGCCACCCTGGCCGCCGAGTGCGCCGCCATCTGCCGCTCCTGCGCCGACGCCTGCCTCGCCGAGGCGATGATCGCCGACCTCATCCAGTGCATCCGCCTGGACCTCGACTGCGCCGACATCTGCTGGGCCTTCTCCGGCGTCGCCTCGCGCTACACCGGCCGCGACGGCCCCCTGCTCGACGTCGCCTCCCAGGCCTGCGAGGCCGCCTGCCGCCGCTGCGCCGTCGAGTGCCGCAAGCACGCCGCCATGCACGAGCACTGCCGGATTTGCGCCGAGGCCTGCGCCGCCTGCGCCGACGCCTGCCACGCCCTGCGCCAGTCGCTCGACGACGGCCCGAAGCGCCCGGCGGCCTCGGTGGCCTGAGGCGCCACCGCTTTCGGTCGCAAGTTCACCGCTTCCCTCGGCCTTGTGCCGAGGGCCCCTCTGCCCACTCACGCGGCGCTAAAGCCTGACGCTCAACGGAAACCGAACCAGAGGCCCTCGGCACAAGGCCGAGGGAAGCGATTTGGAGTGCGCGCCTGGAAGCCGGATGTTCCCCGGTCCCGGTTTCATCCCCGCCCATGCTCATGCTAAGCCCGCCTCAAAAGCAGGGGGAACCACGCATGGCCGAACAGGCTGGCAAACGCACTTCGATGACCACGGTCGTCGCCGCCTCGGCGGCGGGCACCGCCTTCGAATGGTACGACTTCTTCCTGTTCGTCCCCCTGGCGACCATCATGTCCAAGACCTTCTTCGCGGGTCTGGACGACTCCACCGCCTTCATCTTCGCCCTCGGCGCGTTCGCGGTGGGTTTCGCCTTCCGCCCGATCGGCGCCCTGATCTTCGGCCGCATCGGCGACCGCATTGGCCGCAAGGCGACCTTCCTCGCCACCATGAGCCTGATGGGCCTGTCGACCTTCGCCATCGGCCTTCTGCCCAGCTACGCCACCGCCGGCATCGTCGCGCCCTGGCTGTTCCTGGCGCTCCGCATCCTCCAGGGCCTGGCCCTCGGCGGCGAATGGGGCGGGGCGGCGATCTATATCGTCGAGCATGTCGACGACGATAAGCGCGGGCGCACCGCCGCCTGGCTGGGCGGCTCGGCCGCCTTCGGCCTCGGCGGCGCCCTGCTGATGGTGCTGATCGTCCGCACCCTCGTCGGCGAGGCCGCCTTCAACGCCTGGGGCTGGCGCCTGCCCTTCCTGTTCTCCCTGGCGCTGCTGGCCATCTCCATGTGGATTCGCCTGAAGCTGCACGAGAGCCCGGCGTTCCAAAGGCTGAAGGACGAGGGCACGCGCTCCGAAAAGCCCTTCGCCGAGAGCTTCACCCAGTGGAAGAACCTCAAGACCGTCCTGATCTCGCTGTTCGCCATCCTGATCGCCCAGGGCAGCGTCTGGTACGCGGTGTTCTTCTACGCCCTCACCTTCATCGAGAAGACCGTGAAGGTCGCTCCGGCCACCGTGAACTGGGTGATGCTGGTCGTCGTCGCCCTCAGCGTGCCGATGTACATCGGCTTCGGCTGGCTGTCGGACAAGATCGGCCGCAAGCCGGTGATGATCGGCGGCATGATCCTGTTCTGCGTCGCCCTGTTCCCGGGCTTCCACCAGCTCACCCAGGCCGGCAGCCCCGCCCTGGCCGAGGCCAACCGCAACGCCCCGGTGACGGTCACCGCCGATCCCGCCGACTGCAGCTTCCAGTTCGACCCGGTCGGCAAGGCCCAGTTCCGCACCAGCTGCGACATCGCCAAGTCCAGCCTCGCGGCCGCCGGCGTCTCCTATGACAACGCCGCCGGCCCGACCGGCTCGCCCGCCGTCGTCAAGGTCGGCGACGCCGCGGTCGAGGCTCCGCGCGGCGAGGCCCTCGCCGCCGCCGACCTCGCCAAGCTGAAAGCCGCCTTCGGCAAGGATCTCGGCGCGGCGCTCACCCAGGCGGGCTACCCCGCCAAGGCCGACCCGGCGACCACCAACCCGGCCATGCTGCTGGTCTGGCTGATCGTCTTCGCCATCTCCGCCACCGCCCTCTACGGGCCGCAGGCCGCGGCCCTGGTCGAGCTGTTCCCCACCAGGATCCGCTACACGGCGATGAGCCTGCCCTACCACATCGGCACCGGCTGGGTCGGCGGCTTCCTGCCCGCCACCGTCTTCGCCATCGTCGCCGCCACCGGCGATATCTACGCCGGCCTCTGGTACCCCTTCGCCTTCACCGCCCTCGCCATCGTCTGCGCCCTGCTGTTCCTGCCGGAGACGAACGGGAAGGATCTGGATGCGTAGGCATCAGAACCGTCCTCGTCCCCTTCGACGCCGCCTTCGGCGGCGCTCAGGACAAGCTTCGAGGCCCGCTCACGCGGGCGCCTCAGGATGAGGACTACTGAGGCGTTTCACTCGAAATCCTCATCCTGAGGTGCGAGCGCAGCGAGCCTCGAAGGACGAGGATTTCGTCGCGAAAGTGCGAGCCGCCCCTACTCCGGCGCCGCCAGCAGCACCTCGACCTCGATCCCCGCCTCGATCAGCGCCAGGATCGAGGCCTTGTCCGGCACGGCGGTGATCAGGCGCACCACCTGGGCCCCCGCCCGCCCCAGCGCGATCAGGTCCGCATCCGGCGCCAGCCGCTCGGCGTCCCGCCGCACCAGCCCCAGCACGCCCGGATCGACGTCCGCGTCCGCCACCAGCACGTCGGCCGAGGCCAGGGCCCGCGAGGCCCGCAGCGTCAGCAGGTCCACCGGCCCCCGCCCGGCCACGAAGCGGATGCGCCCCCGCAGCGGCGGCCCGGCGTCGGCCGTCGCGATCGCCTCGCGCATCAGGGTCTCGGCCTTGTCCATGTCGCCGGCCAGGGCCGCCCCGGCCGCCGGGCCGGAGACCACCTGCCGCAGGAAGGCCCGCCGCTCGCGCAGGTCCGGCATCGCCGCCCGCACCTCGTCCTGGAACCGGCGCAGCAACACGGCCACGCGCCCCGCGCCCTCCGGCACCTGGGCCTCGATGTCGTTGCGCAGCAGGGTCGCCAGCACCGGCGCCGCCCCGCCCGTGCCCACGGCGGCCACAACCGGCCCCCGGTCGATCACCGCCGGGGTCACGAAGTCGGAAAGGTCCGGCCGGTCGACCACATTGACTAGCGCTCGCGCCGAGCGCGCCGCCGTCGCCGCCGCCTGCACGAACAGGTCGTCGCCGCCGGCGATGAAGGCCAGGATCGCCCCGGCGTAGGTCCCCGGCAGCCAGGCCGCCTGGTCCTCCACGCGCACCACCACGGCCGGCGAGCCCTCGAATAGGCGCGCCTTGGCCTCGGCGGCGGGACCGGACCCGGCGATCACGACCTTGCGTCCGGTCAGCGGAAAATAGGCGGGGAAGCTGTCCACGAAGGCTTTCTACGGCGCCGGACCTGCCCGGCGCCAAGTGTTTCTCGCGACAGGTGATGACCAGATCATGACCGCTCGCCGCCCCCGTTTACCTCCCGGCAAGGTTACGGAAACGGCTTCTTCAACCCTTTGCCGTTCTATGCGCCTCCGATCCGCGTTCGCAGGCGTCCCATGTCCCTTCTGCCCAAGCTCGGTCTTTCCGCCGCCCAGTTCGGCCTCGACTCCGCGTCGACCCTGCGTGGCCGCCCGCCGGAAGCCGAGGCGCGGGACATGCTGACCATCGCCGCCCGCGCCGGCCTGTCGGTGCTCGACGCCTCGCATGTTTTCGGCCGCGCCGAGCTGGCCATCGGCCAGATCGTCCCGCGCCCCGTCCCCTTCAACCTCGTCATCGCCATCGCCCGCGCCGACCGCGGTCCGGACTTCGTGGAGGCCGAGGCCCGCGCCTCGCTGCGCCGCCTCGGCGTCGAGCGCGCCCACGCCATCGTCGTCCCCAATGTCGGCGACCTGTTCGGCCCGCACGGCCCCGCCCTGTGGGACCGCCTGCAGCGCCTGCGCGACGAGGGCCTGGTCTCCAAGGTCGGCATCGGGGTCCACGCCACCGATGATCCGGTCGGCGTCGTCCGCCGCTTCCGCCCGGAACTCGTCCAGGCTCCCGGCAGCCTGCTCGACCAGCGCCTGCTGGTCTCCGGCGCCCTCGCCCAGATCGCCCAGATGGGCGTCGAGGTCCAGCTGCGCTCGATCTTCCTCAACGGCCTGCTGTTCCTGCCGCCGGACCGCGTGCCGGCCCAGCTCAAGGGCGCCGCCGGCCGCCTGTCGCGCGTGCGCCGCATGATCGCCGAAGGCCGCTCGGACCCGCTGCAGGCCGCCCTCGGCTTCGCCCTCTCCCGCCCGGAAGCCTCCAGCGTCCTCGTCGGCTGCACCTCGGCCTCGGAACTCTCCGCCGTCGTCGCCGCCGCCTCGCGCCCCTGCCCGGACCTCGACTGGGACGACATGGCCATCGACGACCCGGTGGCGCTCGACAACCGCTGGGCCGCGGCCTGAGCTGAGCTCACGCCTCATCCGCGTGCGGCTAGTCCGCGCCGGGGTTCGCCGGAGGCGGGTCCGAGGCCGGGAAGGTCTCCTTCAGGCCCTTGTCGATCTGCTGCTCTGACCGCTCAGCCTCATGATCCGCCTTCGGCTGGGAGTCTTCGGCGTCATCGCGCAGGTCTTCCGCGCCCTCGCCGAGATCCTGGTCCCCGGGCAGTGTATTGCCGGCGGCGTCGGTATCCGAGGCCATGATCGCTTCTCCCTGTGAGGCCTGGTCCTTTCCTGACCAACTCGCGTCCGAGGCCGATGTTCCGGCCTCGGCGCCTCAATCAGCGGACGGCTCGCCAGCGCGCCAGGGGAGCGGCGCTCCCGCCGAAGCATGCTAAGCGGACCGCCCGCGCTTCTACGCTCCGGATTCTGGAAGGCCCGATGCTTCAGCCCGCCGCGACGTTCAAGGATAACCTCCAGGACCTGCCGCCCATCGACGGCGTGCAGCGCATCGACCTCATCGACGCCGCCGGCGCCGTGGTCGCCACCATCGAGAACCAGCCCGGCAAGCAGGGATCCCTGGCCGTCTACCAATACCTGCGGCAACGCTTCGGCGCCCTCGACGCCCCGGCGGCCGAGCAAGGCCTCGCCCTCTTCGCCGAACATGTCGCCGACGCCCGCAGCCGCCCCGGCGCCCACCCCAACATCGACCGCCTTCTCGCCATCGCCGCCGGCGCCCCGCCGCTGACGATCGCGATCATCGCGGCCGAGGCGCGGTAAGTCCGTCGGGCGGGCCGGAGCTCCCCGCAATTCTGCGACCGTCGCACTCCAGCGATTGACCCCGCCGCCCCGCCGTCGTTCGATCCCCCGCGAGAACCGGGGGGAGCCGAATGTCCGAGACGCCGAACGCGCCTGAGCACGAGACGCCCCCGGCCTCGAAGCCCAGCTTCCTTTCCCGCCTGCGCGCCCGCGCCAATGCCGGAAACTGGGCCGGCTTCGCCCGCCGCAATGTCACCCCCATCGCCGTGGTCGCCGCCCTCGCGGTCGGCTTCGGCGGCGGTATCGTCGCCGCCAAGAGCGGCCTGTTCGCCCCGCGCGCCGCCCCCGGCGCCTCCACGCCCGGCCTGCTCAGCTGGGCCGGCTTCGGCAAGCCGCGCGACGCCAACGCCAGGCGCGCGGGCGTCGCCAAGCCCGCCGGTTTCGCCGTCTGGCGCACCCGGCTCGACACCTCCGGCGCCGAGCCGGCCGCCTGCGTCGAGCTGACCCGCCCGCTCGACCCCGGCAAGTCCTACGCCGACTTCGTGCTGGTCTCGCCCGACCTCGGCCACGCCCCGGCCGTGAAGGTGAACGGCGCCGAGCTCTGCCTCGCGGGCGTCGGTTTCGCCGACCGCCGCGTCACCCTGCTGAAGGGCCTGCCCGCCAAGGGCGGCGAGACCCTCTCGGCCAACGCCGACGTCGACTTCACCTTCGGTGAGAAGCCGCCCTACGTCGGTTTCGCCGGCGACGGCGTCATCCTGCCGCGCGAGGATTCCGATGGCGTCGGCATCGAGACGGTCAACGTCCAGCGGCTCTACATCGAGGTCTGGCGCGTGCCCGACCGCAACCTCGTCCGCCGCTCCATCGGCGCCCCCGACCCCACGGCCGAGGGCGAATACGCCTACGACTACGGCGACGACAGCGCTCGCGGCGAGGGCCGCATCGTCTGGAAGGGCGAGGTGGCGGTGGGCGCCGGCGGCGACCGGCGCGCGACCACGGTCTTCCCGCTCGGCGCCGTGCTGAAGGACATGAAGCCCGGCGGGTACCTGCTGAAGGCCAAGGACGTCACCGGCGGCCGCGATCCCGATGAGGACGGCGACAACCCGCCCGCCCAGGCCCGCCGCTGGGTGATCTTCACCGACATGGCCCTGCTGGCCTACCAGGGCTCGGAATCCCTCGACGTCGCCGTCCGCTCGCTGAAAACCGCCAAGGTCGTGCCCGGCGTGAAGGTCTCCCTCGTCGCCTCCAACGGCGAGGATCTCGGCGAGGCCACCGCCGATCGCGACGGCCGCGTGAAGTTCCCCGCCGCCCTGCTGAAGGGCGACGGCGGGGTCAGCGCCAAGATGGTCATGGCCTATGGGCCGCAGGGCGACCTGGCCGTGCTCGACCTCGAGCGCCCTCCGGTCGATCTTTCCAAACAGGGCGTCGGCGGCCGCACCACCGACGCCGACACGGCCAAAAACGAGACTGGGGGCCGCGACGCCAAGACCGCCGTCGACGGCTATCTCTACGCCGACCGCGGCATCTATCGTCCGGGCGAGACCGTCCACCTCGCCGCCCTGATCCGCGACCGCCAGGCCCGCGCCGTAAAGGACCGCAAGGGCGCCATCGTGGTCTCCCGCCCCTCCGGCGTGGAGTTCGCCCGCTACGGCTTCGACAAGTCGGCGGGTTCGGCGACCGCCGACGTCGCCCTGCCCCGCAGCGCCCCGCGCGGCCGCTGGACCGCCCGGCTCGAAATCGAAGGCCTCACCGAGGCGGCCGGCCAGATGAGCTTCTCCGTCGAGGACTTCGCGCCCCAACGCCTGGCCGTCACCGCCGTCGGCCAGCAGACCGTCCCGGTCGCGAGCGGCGAGACCCGGCGCGTGGAGGTCAACGCCCGCTTCCTCTACGGCGCGCCCGGCGCCGGGTTGCAGACCCAGGGCGAGGCCCGCCTGCGTATCGACCACGACCCCTTCCCGCAGCTGAAGGACTACCGCTGGGGCGACGCCGCCCAGCCCTTCGACGAGACCTATGTCGAGCTCGGCTCCAGCGTCACCGACGGCGACGGCCGCGCCGTCCTCGCCTTCACGCCCGAGGCTGACACCGCCCAGCCGCTGGAAGCCGCCCTCACCGCCTCGGTGTTCGAGCCCGGCGGTCGCCCGGTCCGCGAGGGCCTGGAGCTGAAGGTGCGCACGCGCCCGCTCTACCTCGGGGTCAAGATCGACGAGGGCCAGCAGGGCGAGAACACGCCCCAGATGACCTTCAACCTCGCCGCCGTGAACGCCGCCGGCGCCCGCGTCGCCGCCCAAGGCGTGCGCTGGACCCTGATCTCCGAGAACTGGGACTACGACTGGTTCCAGCAGAACGGCCGCTGGCAGTACCGCCGCACCAGCCGCGACGCCGTGGTCGCGCAAGGCGTCACCAGCATCGCCGCCAACGCCGACGCCCGTCTCAACCGCCGTCTCGGCTGGGGCGACTATCGCCTGGTGCTCGAAGGCCCCAACGGCGCCAGGACCGTCGTCCGCTTCGCCGCCGGCTGGGGCGCCCCCGCCAAGGAAGGCGAGACCCCCGACTACGTTCGTGTCAGCGCCGGAACCAAGACCTATTCGCAGGGCGACACGGTCGAGATCACGCTGAAATCGCCCTACCCCGGCGAGGCCCAGGTCGCCGTCGCCACCGACCGCCTGATCGACTTCAAGACCCTCACCGTCGGCAAGGACGGCGCCTCGCTGAAGCTGAAGACCTCGGCCGAGTGGGGCGGCGGCGCCTATGTGCTGGTCACCGTCGTCCAGCCGCGCGACCCGGTCGCCTCGCCCAAGCCGCGCCGCGCGCTCGGCCTCGTCTACGTGCCGCTCGATCCCGGCAAGCGCCGGCTGACCGTCGATCTCGGGACGCCGGTGAAGCTGGACAGCAAGGCCCCGGTGGAGGTGCCCGTCGCGGTCAAGGGCCTCGGGCTCGGCCAGAGGGCCCGCGTCACCCTGGCCGCCGTCGACGAGGGCATCCTGGCCCTGACCAAGCAGGCCAGCCCCGACCCGGTGAAATGGTACTTCGGCAAGCGGGCGCTGACCGTCGACTATCGCGACGACTACGGCCGCCTGCTCGACCCCAACCTCGGCGCTCCCGCCAACGTCAACTTCGGCGGCGACGAGATCGGCGGCGAGGGCCTCACCGTCACCCCCATCAAGTCGGTTGCCCTGTGGTCCGGCGTGGTCGAGACCGGCCTCGACGGCAAGGCGACGATCAAGCTGCCGCCCGCCGACTTCAACGGCGAGCTGCGCCTCATGGCCGTGGCCTGGACCGACGAGGCCGTCGGTTCGGCGTCCAAGCCGATGACCGTGCGCGAGCCGGTGGTCGCCGACCTTGCCCTGCCCCGCTTCCTCGCCCCGGGCGACAGCGCCACCGCCACGCTGGAGCTCCACAACGTCGAGGGCAAGCCCGGCGCCTATACGGCGGAGGCCACCTCCAGCGGCGGCTTGGCCGTCGCCTTCCGCAAGGTCTTCAACCTGATCCTCGGCCAGCGCATCGCCGAGCGCATTCCGTTCATGGCCCCCAGCCGCACCGGGATCGGCGCCATTGGCTTCAAGGTCGTCGGCCCCGGCTTCACCACCGCCAAGTCCTACCCGATCCAGACCCGCATCGGCTGGGGCCCGGTGGTCCGCACCACCGTCGAGGCCCAGGCCCCCGGCCAGAGCTGGACGCCGCCCGCCGCCCTGATGAGCGGCCTGGCCGCCGGCGACGTGAACCTGCAGGTCAGCTACTCGCCGTTCCGCGGCTTCGACCCCGGCCCCATCGCCCTGGCCCTCTCGCGCTACCCCTACGGCTGCTCCGAGCAGATCGCCTCGGTCGCTTATCCACTGCTCTACGCCCAGGAGGTCTCGGCCGATCCAAAGCTGCGGCGCGTCCCCGCCGCCCTCAGCGACGCCGTCGGCAAGCTGATCGACCGCCAGACCCTCGACGGCGCCTTCGGCCTCTGGCGGGTCGGCGACGGCGAGGCCGACGTCTGGGCTGGCGCCTACTTCACCGACTTCCTGATCGAGGCCAGACGCCAGGGCGCCCCGGTCCCCGACGCCGCCATCGACCGCGCCCTCAATGCGATGCGCCAGGTCAGCCGGCCCGAGGGCTGGAGCTCGGTCTCCTACCGCCTCACCTATCCGGGCTGGTGGGCCTCCAGCGAGGACGCTTCCAAGAAGGCGACCGAGCGGATGCGCAGCCGCGGCTCGGCCTACGCCCTCTACGTCATGGCCAAGGGCGGCAAAGGCGACCTCGCGCGCCTGCGCTGGTGGCACGACGTGCAGATGAAGAAGGAGGGCTCGCCCCTCGCCAAGGCCCAGGTTGGGGCGGGTCTGGCCATGATGGGCGACCGGGCCCGCGCCCGCTCCGCCCTGCAGCAGGCGTCGCGCGGCCTCGGCTATCGCGACGAGAACGACTGGTACCAGAGCCCCCTGCGCGACCTCGCCGGCGTCATCGCCCTTGCCTACGAGGCCGGCTTCCCGGACATCGCCAAGGGCCTCACCGGCCGCCTCGACGGCGCCGTGAAGGATCCCGACGCGCTCAATACCCAGGAGCAGGCCATGCTGCTGCGCGCCGCCCACTTCATGCTCAAGGCCGCCGGGCCGGTGAACGTGAAAGCCGCCGGCGCCGCGCCCATCGGCGGCGTGGCGGCCTCGCCCCGCTGGTCGGTCGGCCGGCTGGAGGACGCCCGCTTCGTCAACCAGGGGCGCGGCGCGATCTGGCGCACGACCACCGTGCGCGGCACGCCCGTCGCCGCCCCCGAGGCCTCGTCCAGCGGCGTCTCGGTGTCCAAGCGCCTGCTCAGCTTCACCGGCGGCGCGGTCGATCCCAACGGCCTGCGCCAGGGCGACCGGGTCATCGTGCTGATCACCGGCCGCTCCATGCAGTCGCGCTCCACCGCCCTGGTGGTCGACGACGCCCTGCCCGCCGGCTTCGAGATCGAGACCACGCTCGGCGCCGACGACGCCCAGTCCGGACCGTTCAAGTTCCTCGGCGAACTCTCGGCTCCCGACGCCCAGGAATCCCGCGACGACCGCTATGTCGCGGCCATGGACCTGCAGGGCGGCAAGCCGTTCGCCTTCGCCTACGTCGCCCGCGCGGTCACCCCCGGCGCCTTCTTCCTGCCCGCCCCGGAAGCCCGCGACATGTACCGCCCCACCATCAACGCCCACGGCGCCAGCAGCCGCATCGCCATCGCGGCGGGGCCGTGAGCAGGAACGAAGCCCCCTTCCCCCCTGGAGGGGGAAGGGTCGGGGATGGGGGGGACAGCAGCCGTTCAACCGGCGGCGACCTTTCCGGGCAGTCTGCACCCCCATCCCCCGCCCCTTCCCCCTTCAACAGGGGGAAGGGCGTTCTGCTGGCTTGCTGCGCCCTCCTCGCCCTCGAACTCCTCCTCTTCACCGCCGACGCCCTCTTCCCCCCCGACCTCGCCCGCGGCGAGCACGCCTCGCCCGTCACCCTCGACCATCGCGGCGCCTGGTTGCGCGCCCTGCCCGTCGAGGACGGCCGCTGGCGCATCCGCGCCGACCTCGACCGCACCGATCCCAGCTTCGTCCGCCGCCTCACCGCCGTGGAGGACGCCCGCTTCCGCTGGCACCTCGGCGTCGACCCCATCGCCGCGACCCGCGCCCTCGCCCAGGCCGCCGTCACCGGCCACGTCTCCTCCGGCGCCTCGACCCTCACCATGCAGACCGCGCGCCTGCTGGAGCCGCGTCCCCGCACCCTGGCCTCCAAGCTGATCGAGATGGTCCGCGCGACCCAGATCGAGGCCCGCCTGACCAAGCGCGAGACCCTGGCCCTCTACCTCACCCTCGCCCCCTACGGCGGCAACCTCGAGGGGGTCCGCGCCGCCAGCCTCGCCTATTTCGGCCACGAACCCGAGAGCCTCACCGACGGCGAGCAGGCCCTGCTCATCGCCCTGCCCCAGGCCCCCGAGGCTCGCCGCCCGGACCGTCGCCCCGAGGTCGCCCGCCAGGCCCGCCGCGCCGTCCTCGACAAGATGATCCGCGCCCATGTGCTTACTGAAGCCGCGGCTTTGGAGGCGGAAGCCGAACCCCTGCCCCAGCGCGCGCCCTTCCCGTCCCTCGCCTGGCACGCGGCCGGCGAGCTGGCCCGCTCCGCCCCCGTCCGCCAGGCCACCGTCGTCTCCACGATCGACGCCGGCCTGCAGTCCCGCCTCGAACCCCTGGCCGCCTCCGTCGCCGCCGCCCAGGGCCCCCAGGCCACCGCCGCCATCCTCGTCGTCGAGGTGAAGTCCCGCGCCGTCCGCGCCGCCGTCGGCTCCGGCGGCCTTTCCCGCCCCGGCGGCTGGATCGACATGACCACCGCCCTGCGTTCGCCGGGCTCGGCCCTCAAGCCCTTCATCTACGGCTTCGCCTTCGACGACGGCGCCGCCGCCCCCGACACCCAGATCGACGACGCCGCCCGCCGCTTCGCCGACTACCAGCCGGAGAATTTCGACCGCGTCTTCCACGGCAAGGTCACCGCCCGCGAGGCGCTGATGCACTCGCTCAACGTCCCGGCCGTCGCCATGCTGGAAAAGGTCGGCCCCGCCGCCTTTCAGGCCCGGCTTGAAGCCGCCGGGGTCACCCTTGCCCGCGCCAAGCAGGGAACCGTCGACCCCGGCCTCGCCCTGGCCCTCGGCGGCGACGGCATCACCCTGCGCGATCTCGCCGTGCTCTACGCGGCGCTGGCCGACGGCGGCGTCGCCAAGCCCCTGGCCTGGACCGAGGCTGAGGCCGCCAAACGCGAAAGATCCGGCGGCGCCCGCATCATGCGCTCCGAGGCCGCCAACACCGTCCTCGACATCCTGCGCGAGACCCCGCCCCCGGCCGGCCGCGCGCCCGTGGCCCTCATGCGCGGCGGCGGCCCCATCGCCTTCAAGACCGGCACCTCCTACGGCTTCCGCGACGCCGTCGCCGCCGGGGTCGTCGGCGGCCATGTCGTCGTTGTCTGGACCGGCCGCGCCGATGGCGGCGCGCGGGGCGGCCTCACCGGCCGCGACGCCGCCCTGCCCATGCTGTTCGACGCCGCCGACCTCGTCGCCGCCCCGCCCTCGGCCCCGCGCCCCATCGCCCCACGCGCCGCCCCGCCGGCCCTGCAGCGTCTCGACCGGGCTGACGCCGGCCCCCGCCTGATCTTCCCGCCCAACGGCGCGACCATCCAGGTCGACGCGTTCGGCCCCTCGGCCCGGGGCCTCGCCCTCGCCGCCGGCGGAGATGGTCTTAGATGGTACGTCGAAGGCCAGCCCCTCGCCCCCGACGCCCTCAGCGGCAAGGTCATCTGGCGCCCCGCCAGCGCGGGGTTCTACCGCCTGATGGTGGTCGACGATCAGGGCCGGCGGGTGACCAGCAAGGTGCGGGTGAAGGGATAGCCTCCCTCTCCCTGGATGCGGCGTCGACCAGGATGGTCAAGACCGTCCCCTTCCCCCTGTTGAAGGGGGAATGGCTAGGGTTGGGGGTGCACCGGTTCAGAACGCCTACCGCCCACGAAGCACCACCAGCCTCCGACTGACAACAACCGGGACTACTCGGACACTCTGCACCCCCATCCCCACCCCTTCCCCCTTCAACAGGGGGAAGGGAGTGCTACAGCGAGGCGTGCACCTCGCTCCCGAAGTCATCGCCCTGCTCGTCGCCGTCGCCGTCCTCGCCGGCTTCATCGACGCCATCGCCGGCGGCGGCGGGCTGATCACCCTGCCCGCCCTCCTGGCCGTGGGCGTCCCGCCGGTTCAGGCCATCGCCACCAACAAGGTGCAGAGCAGCGTCGGCACCGCCTCCGCGACCTGGAGCTTCTGGCGCGCCGGCAAGATCGACTTCCACCACATCAAGATCCCGCTCGCCGCCACCCTGGTCGGCGCCGCGCTGGGCTCGCTGCTGCTCTCGGTCGCCGATGCGCGCTGGCTGATGGTGCTGCTGCCCGTCCTCCTCATCGCCATCGCCCTCTACTTCCTGCTCGGCCCCAAGGCGTCGAACGAGGACAGCCACGCCCGCCTCACGCCCTTGGCCTACGCCGTCGTCGCCGGCGGCATCGGTCTCTACGACGGCTTCTTCGGCCCCGGCACGGGCTCGTTCTTCGCCCTCAGCCTCGTTACCCTGATGGGCATGGGCCTCACCCGCGCCACCGCCCACACCAAGGCGCTGAACCTGATGAGCAACGTCGTCTCCGTCGTGGTCCTGGCGGCGGGCGGCCACGTCCTGTGGCTGCTCGGCGGCTGCATGGCCGCGGGCCAGTTCCTCGGCGGCCGCCTCGGCTCCCACGCCGCCATGCGCTTCGGCCCGCGCCTGATCCGCCCGCTGCTGGTGGTCATCTGCCTGGCCATGGTGGCCAAGCTGCTGTCCGACCCGGCCAACCCGCTCCGCGTGATGGTCTCCACATGGCGGGGCTAGGCATGGTCGATCTCACCGCCCCGATCTCGATCAGCCGCCGGCCGCTCAGCTGGCTGCGCGGGCGCCTGCGCGCCAGCGAGATCTGGTTCATCGGCCTCGCCGTCGTCGTCGGGGCGCTCGCCGGCCTTCTGGCGGTGACCCAGGCGGCGCTGGCGCACGGCCTCCAGGCGCGGCTCTACGGCTTTTCGCTGGACGACCGGCTCAGCGCCCTGCCGCGCGTCGATCCGCTCACCGTCCTCTGGCTCCCTGTCGGCGGCGCCCTGCTCGGCCTGGTCACCTGGCTCGCCGGGCGCTGGAAGGCGGCGCGCCAGATCGACGTCGTCGAGGCCAATGCGCTCTACGGCGGGCGTCTGTCGCTGCGCGGCAGCCTCGTCGTCTGCCTTCAGACCCTGATCTCCAACGGCTTCGGAGCCTCGGTGGGGCTGGAGGCCGCCTACGCCCAGGCGGCGGGCGCGACCGCCTCCTGGCTTGGGCGGACCTTCAAGCTGCGGCGGCAGGACCTTCGCACCCTCGTCGGCGCCGGAGCCGGCGCGGCCATCGGGGCCGCCTTCGGCGCGCCCCTCGCCGGCGCCTTCTACGCCTTCGAGATCGTCATCGGCTCCTATACCCCATCGATGATCGCCCCGGTCGCCGCCGCCGCCCTGTCCGCGGCGCTGGTGGCCGAGATGGCCGGCGCCGCCCCCTATTCCCTGCAGATCGTCATCGCCGAGCCGCCGGACGCCGTCGGCTATCTGATCTACGCCGTCCTCGGCGTGGTTTGCGCCGTCGTCGGCATCGGCCTGATGCGGCTGACCGCCGTCACCGAGCAACTCGTCCGCCGCACCGGCCTGCCGCAGCCCGTCCGCCCCGTCGTCGGCGGATGCCTGCTGGCCGGCCTCGCCCTCGTCTCGCCCCAGGTGCTGTCGTCCGGCCACGGCGCCCTGCACGCCGACCTCGCCGCCGGCATCGGCCTCTCGGCCCTGGCGGTGATCTTCGTCATCAAGGCCTGCGGCTCGGTGGTCTCGCTCGGCCTCGGCTTTCGCGGCGGGCTGTTCTTCGCGGCCCTGTTCCTGGGATCGATCCTCGGCCAGGTCTGCGCCGGCCTCGTCGCCCTTGGCGGCCTTCCCATCCACCTGCCGGTCGAGAACGCCGCCCTCGTCGGCATGGGCGCGCTGGGCGTGGCCGTGGTCGGCGGCCCGCTGACCATGTCGTTCCTGGTGCTGGAGGCGACGCACGACTTCGGCATCGCCGCCGCCACCCTGGCGGCCTCGCTGATCGCCAGCACCATCGTGCGGGAGCGGTTCGGCTACTCCTTTTCCACCTGGCGCCTGCACCTGCGCGGCGAGACGATCCGCAGCGCGCGCGATGTCGGCTGGGTGCGCAGCCTCACCGCCGGCCGCATGATGCGCCCGGACACCGCGACGGTGGCGGCCTCGATCACCGTGGCGGAGTTTCGCCGCCGTTTCCCGCTCGGCTCGACCACCCGGGTGATGCTGGTCGATGACGCCGGCCTCTACGCGGGCATCGTGCCCACCGCCGACGCCTACCTCGACACCGCCTCGGTGGAGATTCCCGTCGGCGCCCTGGCCATCAGCACCGATATCTGGCTGACGCCGGAGATGCACATCGAGCAGGTGATGCAGGCCTTCGACCGCACCGAGACCGAAGAACTTGCGGTTCTCGACGACGACAAGCGCCCGCTCGGCCTCCTCGCCGAGGTCTATGTCGCCAAGCGCTACGCCAAGGAGCTGGAGCAGATGCAGGCGGGCCTGTTCGGCGAGCGCTGACGCGAATTCAAAACGGCGATGGACGCGCCGCCGCATCCGCGCCACGGTCCGGCCGGGCGACGGGAGAGCGACATGGCCGGGATCGACATCAAGGCGCTGGCGATTTTCGGGGCGGCGGCTCTCCTGACGGCCTCGGGCCCGGCGGCCCTGGCGCGGCAGGCCGCCCCGCGCGGCGACCGCCCGGCGTCCATCGAGACCCCGGCGACCAACGCCATCGCCAACCCCTACCGCATGGTCACGGACTACCCGAAGCTCGGCGACATCAAGCCCGGCGGCGCCATCGGCATCGTGCCCGACGGCCGGGGCGGCGTCTGGCTGCAGCATCGCTCCGACCCCGGCATCGTCCATCTCGACGCCCAGGGCCGCGTCGTCTCCCGCATCGACGTCACCTTCGGCGCCGCCCACGGCCTCTGCCGCGATCGCGACGGAAACTTCTGGGCGGCCGACAGCGGCCCGTTCGGCGGCGGGGCTCAAGCCGGCGCGAAGGGCAATCAGGTCTTCAAGTTCACGCCCGACGGCAAGCTGCTGCTCACCCTCGGCAAGGCGGGCGTCTCCCAGGCGGGCCCGGACACCTTCGTCCAGCCGGCCGCCTGTATCGAAACGCCCGACGGAAACATCCTCATCGCCGACGGCCACTGGCCCCGTCCCGCCTCCGGCCCGCAGGATGGCGACCGCCTGGTGCTCTACTCCCGCGACGGCAAGTTCCTCCGCCAGATCGGCGGCTTCGGCCGCAAGCCCGGCGAGTTCATGGGGCCGCACGGCCTGGCCTACGACTCCCAGGGCCGCCTGTTCGTCGCCGACCGCGGCAACAACCGCATCCAGATCTTCGACAAGGACTTCAAGGTCATCGACGAGTGGCGCCACTTCGGCCGCCCCAGCGGCGTCTGGATCCTCAAGGACGACACCCTGATCGTCGCCGACTCCGAGTCCAACAACCCCATCGGCGGCCCGGCCTCCGCGCCGGAAGGCGGCGGAAACGCCATCCGCAACCCCGGCTGGAAGACCGGCGTCCGCATCGGCGGCGCCAGGGACGGCTCGCTCAAGTACTTCATCGAAGGCGTCCGCCCCGAAGGCCTCGGCGCCGACGAAACCGGCGCCATCTACACCGGCCTCTCCGGCGGCTGCGACTCCAGCCCCACCAAGAACTGCCTGCAGAAGTTCGTGCGGAAGTAGGGGGCGAAACCCTCGCCCTTCGAGGCTCGCTTCACTCGCACCTCAGGGTGAGGATTTCGACTGATCCGCCGAGCCAAAAGTAGCCCTCATCCTTAGGCGCCCGCGTAGCGGGCCTCGAAGCTTGTCCTGAGCGCCGCCGCAGGCGGCGTCGAAGGGGACGAGGGCGGCCCCCGCCCAAAACCTCATCGAACGCCACTATTCCACCATCCTCCCAAGCGTCACTATCGGTTGAACGCCGCGCCAGACGGCCACCCAGGGAGGACACGCCATGCGCCATCGCGCACTTGCCATCGCGGCGGCGGTGCTGGCCGCGCTCCTCGCCCTACCCGCCATGGCCGAGCCGATCTTCCCCAACCTCGGTCCCGGCCCGTTCAGGGACTGCGGCGCACCCGGCGCCCTCCCCGATGTCTGCCGCGAGCGTCGCGACCTCAGCGTCGCCGAGGCGGAGAGGCGCCTCGGCGCCGACAAGGTGGCGCTGTGGACCGACGGCGACGTCTTCACCGTCGCGGCCCGCAGCCGGGCCGCCGCCCCGCGCATGTCCGGCGCCCTCAACGCGCCCCTGGCCCAACTCCCCGGCAGCGACATCTGGACGATCAGCGCCCGCACCCCCGGCCTCGACGCGGCCCTGCTCGACGTCATGGTCTTCGATGACGCGCCCGTCCGCCCCACCCAGTGGCGCGGCCCTCACGCCGAACCCCGCCCCGCCATCGCCGCCCGCCTCACCGGCCAGGTGCTCAACGTCCCGTTCGACAGCCGCAACCTCGGCCAGACGCGCATGGTCACCGTCTACCTGCCGCCGGGCTTCGACCCGACGCGGCGCTACCCGGTCGTCTACGAGGCCGACGGCCAGAACACCCGCGTCCATGCCGGCATGGTCGAGCCGCTCATCCTCGCGGGCGCCATCCGCCCCGTGGTGCTGGTCGGCCTGCACAGCGGCGACAGCGAACGCCGCTCGGGCGACTACCTGCGCGACTTCCCCACCGTCGGCGCCAACCAGCAGTTCGACAGCCACGAGCGCTTCTTCCTCGAGGAGGTGATCCCCCGCGCCGAGCGCGAATGGGGCGCCTCGCCGAAGGCGGCCGACCGCATGCTGATGGGCCATTCCAACGGCGCCGCCTGGGCCGTGGAGACCGCCTTCCGCCATCCAGCGATGTTCGGCAATGTCTACGCCGTCTCCGTCGCCGGCCGCGACCGCACCGACTTCCGGCGCGCCCCGCAAATCCGCTTCTTCCTCGCCGCCGGCCGGCTGGAAACAAGTTTCCTGTCGGGCACCCGCAACATCGCCGAGGGCGCCGCCGGCGTCGGCCATCAGGTCACCTTCAAGACCCCCGTCGCCGGCCACAGCCAGATGGTGGTCGAGGCCTACCTCGACGATGCGCTGATCGGAGCGTTCGGCGCGTCGGGACCAAGGCCGCAGATCGCGGCGCGTTGACGTTTATGCGCGGGCTTCGGGGCTCGCGCGGACCTTCACCCTGACGACGTCACCAGATCTGCATGTCGGCCTCCTCGGCCGACATGCGCCCGCGCGCCTCCATGATCTCCTTGGTCAGGTTCGTCCGGTAACCGCCAAGGTGGGGATCGTAGGTGAGTTCGGCCCAGGGTACGCGGACGAAGCGATCGCCGCCGAGGCCGAAGAAACCGTTGTCGGAGACGATGACGTGGGCGACCTGTCCCGTCCGCTTGTCGACCATGAAATTCCGGACGTGGCCGACCTTCTCGCCCTCGGGACTATAGACCCCCGTACCCTCGACGCGATCCGAAGCGACCAGGTCATGGTCGCCCACGGTCTCTATAGGCGCATCGGGGCCGCTCATATCGACTTCATGGTCGGGCATGGGTTCCCTCCTGGGCGTCGCTTCGGAAAGCACGCCGCGCCGGGGCGGTTCCCTGGGATGAACTGAAAAGCTCCCCCTACCTCACCATTTCCCAGCTCAGCCGCTCGCCCTTCACCAGCGCCCGCGTCGCCCGCTTGCCCAGCACCTCCGGCAGGTGTTTCGGCGCCAGGCCATAGCCCGGCCGCACCGAGCGGATATTGGCCTCGGTCAGCAGCTCCCCGGCCGCCACGTCCTCGGCCACATAGAGCGAGCGCCGGTGCCCCGCCGCCGCCGCCTCGCTGCCCAGGTCGTCGTAGTGCACCCGGCCGAGGGCCGCCCAGGCGGCCTTGCAGTCGGCCACCAGCCGCGCGAACTCGCCGGGCTCCAGGCTGAAGGCCGAGTCCGGGCCGCCGTCGGCCCGCGCCAGGGTGAAATGCTTCTCGATCACCGAGGCGCCCAGGGCGACCGCCGCCACCGAGGCCGCCACGCCCGGCGTGTGGTCCGACAGCCCGCCGACGCAGCCGAACCGCGCCGCCAAGTCGGCCACCGTGCGCACATTGGCCTCCTCGATCGGGGCCGGATAGCTGGAGACGCAGTGCAGCAGCGCGATCTGCCTCGCCCCCGCGCCTCGCGCCGCGTCCACCGCCTCGCCGATCTCCTCCAGGTTGGCCAACCCCGTCGAGATGATCATCGGCTTACCGGTCGCCGCCACCCGCCGGATCAGCGGCAGGTCCACCGCCTCGAAGCTGGCGATCTTGTAGGCCGGCGCATCCAGGCGCTCGAGCAGGTCCACCGCCGTGGCGTCGAACGGGGTGGAGAACAGCGTCACCCCCAGCCGGCGCGCCCGCTCGAACAGCGCCGGGTGCCAGTCGTAGGGCGTATAGGCCTCGGCATAGAGGTCATAGAGCCGCCGCCCGTCCCACAGCCCGCCCTCGATCATGAAGTCCGGTCCCTCGGCGTCGAGGGTGATGGTGTCGGGCGTATAGGTCTGCAGCTTGATGGCGTCGGCGCCCGTCGCGGCGGCGGCGTCGATCATCGCCAGCGCCCGCTCCAGGCTGCCGTTGTGGTTGCCCGACAGCTCGCAGATCACGAACGGCTCGTGGTCCGGCCCCACCCTGCGCCCGGCGATCACCAGCTCGGCGCTCATGCCCCGATCGCCTCCGCCAAGGCCGCCGCCCCCCGCGCCACGTCCGCCTCGCTCATCCCCGGATGCAGCGGCAGCGACAGGCAGCGGTCGTACCAGGCCTGCGCCCCCGGCAGGTCGATCTCGCCGTAGCGCTGGCGATAGTAGGGCTGGGTGTGCACCGGGATGTAGTGCACCTGGCTGGCCACGCCCCGCGCCGCCAATCGCGCGACCACCTCGGCGCGGCTCACGCCCAGCGCCGCGAAGTCGATCAGCACGGTCATCAGGTGCAGGGCCGGATTCGACCACGGCATGGCCGCCGCCACCGTCACCGCCGGGGCCAGGGGCGCCAGCGCCGCGCCCCACGCCGCGGCCAGCGCTCGGCGCTTCTCGATGAAGCCGGGCAGCTTCCTCAGCTGCGAGCGTCCGAGCGCGCAGTTGATGTCCGGCAGGCGGTAGTTGAGGCCGAGATCGGCCATCTCATAGACCCATGGGTCCGCGCCCTCCGGCCGGCTCATGCCATGGCCGCGGAAGCTGCGCAGGCGCTGGGCCAGGGCCGCGTCGCCGGTCGTCACCACCCCGCCCTCGCCGGTGGTGATGGTCTTCACCGGATGCAGCGAAAAGGTCGTCGCCGCACTGTGGGCGTTGTCGCCGACGCGCTCGGGCTCGGCGCCGTTGAACGTCATGGTCGACCCCAGCGCATGGGCCGCGTCCTCCACCAGCACCCCGCCGGCCGCCTGGGCCAGGGCCTTCAGGGCCGGCAGCTCGCAGACCTCGCCGCGCAGATGCACCGGCAGCACCGCCCGCACCCGCCGCACCCCCGCCCGGTGGATCGCCACCGAAAGCGTGTAGGGAGTCATTAGCCCGCTGGCCGGATCGACGTCGGCGAACAGCACCTCGGCGCCCACGTAGCGCACGGCGTTGGCGGTCGCCAGAAACGTGGTCGAAGGCGCGATGCAGAGGTCTCCCTCCCCGACCCCCAGCGCCAGCAGCGCCAGGTGCAGCGCCGCCGTGCCGTTGCTGCACGCCACCGCGTGCCGCGCCCCCACGGCCTCGGCGAACTCGGCCTCGAAGGCGGCGACCTCAGGGCCGGTGGTCAGAAACTCGCCCCGCAGGGCCGTGGTGACCGCCGCGATATCGTCCTCGTCGATGACCTGGCGGCCGTAGTGGGAAAGGGGGTCGGTCATTGAACTCCCCCTTCCCCCTCGAAGGGGGAAGGGCCGGGGATGGGGGTGGGTGCAGAGCGATGATGGGTGGGCTCAACAGGCCGCGCCCAATTGTTCCTGACCGGAACGACCGAGGAAATACCCCCACCCCTGCCCCTCCCCCTTCGAGGGAGAGGGGTTTTCTTTAGAACCTCACCCATAGCTCGCCAGCATCGCCCGCAGCGCATCCGGCGTCAGCCAGTCGCTGTTGCTGTCGCTGGCGTAGGAGAAATCCTCCGGCACCGGCCGCGCCCCATCCTCCGCCCCGAACGCCTTGCGGGTATACTCCACGAAGCTCGGCTCGATCACATAGCGGTCGGCCAGCTCCACCGTCTGGCGGGCGTCGTCGGCGCTGACCATCACCTCGTGCAGCTTCTCGCCCGGGCGCACCCCGACGATCTCGTGCGGCAGGTCCGGGGCCATCACCTTGGCCAGATCGACCACGCTCATCGACGGGATCTTCGGCACGAACACCTCGCCGCCGCGCATGATCTCCAGCGACGACAGCACGAAGTCGACGCCCTGATCGAGCGTGATCCAGAACCGCGTCATCCGCGCGTCGGTGATCGGCAGCCTGGCCGCCCCCTGGTCGATCAGGCGCTGGAAGAACGGCGCCACCGAGCCCCGGCTGCCCATCACATTGCCGTAGCGCACCACCGAAAACCGCGTGCCGATGTCGCCCGAGAGGTTGTTGGCCGCCACGAACGTCTTGTCCGACGCCAGCTTGGTCGCCCCGTAGAGGTTGATCGGGTTGCAGGCCTTGTCGGTGGAGAGCGCCACCACCGACTTCGCCCCGTTCGAGAGGCAGGCCCAGACCACGTTCTCGGCCCCGAGCACATTGGTGTGGATGCATTCCGACGGATTGTACTCCGCCGCCGGCACCTGCTTCAGCGCCGCCGCGTGGATCACGATGTCCACCCCGCGCAGGGCCAGGGTCAGGCGCTGGCGGTCGCGCACGTCGCCGATGAAGAAGCGGGTGCGCCCCACCGTCTCGGCGTCGAATTTCTCGCGCAGCTCGATCTGCATGTCGTGCTGCTTCAGCTCGTCGCGCGAATAGACGATCAGCTTGCGCGGCTTCCAGCGGCTCAGCACCGCGTCGCAGAACCGCCGCCCGAACGAGCCGGTGCCGCCGGTGACCAGGATCACCTTGCCGTCGAGGTTCAAAGGAGTGGTCAAGCCGTGTTCGCTCCGGTGCTTGCCGAGTCTCCCGCGAGTCCCCGGCTTTGTCACGTCAACCGGGCATCCACCTTTGCGCGTCATACCGTCCGCATGGACCGCCGCCGCCTGATCCTCGCCCTCGGCCTCGCCCCCGCCTTCCTGGCGGCCGGCGCGCCGGCCCCAGAGGCCTTGGCGAACGAGGCCCCGAAGGAAGACCGCAAGAAGGGCGGCGGAGAGACCTTCCTTCAGATCCAGGCCCTCACCGCCACCATCAACCGCATGGGCGGCCGTCGCGGCGTGCTCACCGTCGATTGCGGCCTGAACATTCCCGACGAGAAGCTGCGCCAGCGCGCCACGCTCTCGGTCCCGCGCCTGCGCGCCGGCTTCGTCCAGTCGCTGTCGATCTACGCCGCCAGCCTGCCCGCCGCCCGCGCCCCCGACGCCGACTACATCTCGGGCCTGCTCCAGCGCGAAGCCGACAAGATGCTCGGCCCTGGGACCAAGCTCCTGCTCGGCGCGATCCTGATCAACTGAGCCGCGGGTTCTTGCTGGGCGCGATCCTGGTCAACTAGCGTCGAGCGGCCAGTTTGGGCGGTCTTGATCAAGGAGGCCGTCAATCCAAAGCCTCAGCGATCTACTAGACGCTCGCGGCGATGATGAGATCACCGGCCTTTGCTTGCGATGCGCCGCCACGACGCGGGTAGGGCGTAAACAAGCGCGGCGCTCGGCTCGGGATCGCAGTCGGGTCAATGCTCGCGTTTCGTCCCGATAAACGCACGCTAGCGTCTAGGCTCGCCAGCGGCCCCCACTTGTGAACCGAGCGGCGCTTTGATGGAATGCCTGCCTGGTTAGGGGCAAGCTCGATGCGTTACATCATTTGCACGGCGGCGATGTTCGCCATCGCAGGTCCGGCATTGGCCCAAGAACCTCAGCCGCCGTTGCGGCTGACATGCACCGGCCAGGCGCAGGTCGCTTCAGGCGGCGGATCTCAGTATCGAAGTGGGATCAATCCAGTCACCGGCAAAGCGGAGATCACCACCACCTCAGCGCCAATAACCAGATCATCGGTCGCGGGAAGCGTGCTGGTGGAAATTGCAGGCGCTCAATCTCGCATCCGCCTGCCCGACTTTCTCATCCCCTCCATCAATGCTGGCGGGAAGGACGGTTGGTGGCCGCTCACCGATGTCAACCTGACAAGCGACACCTTCACGGCGCGCTTCAAACTCAATCCGATTGATCGGCGCTGGGTCAGAATCGACCGGCGATCCGGCGTTATCGATGCCGACAGATTCAGCGGAACCTGCGAGCGTGACGAGCTTGCCGTCCTAAAATTCTAAAGTTGCGGGCGCCGCCAAGGGCTAGCGGCGCCAGCGAGCGTGAGGCCGACAAGCGTTTGCCGGCGATCTTGACCAACTGAGTCGCCAAGCGGCGGCGCCACCTCCGCGCGCAGCCCTCATTCACTGAGACCCACCTCCGGTAGGGCGTCGCCCCCTTGCAACAGGTGACAAACTGTTTCCCAAGCACCTTGGGATTCCAGCAAAACCGTCATCGAAACACGGACGAAACGTCATCGACGCGTGAAATGGCAGCGCTCCTGAAGTGGCCGACGTCGGGGATTCAAGTCTCCACGGCGTCTTGAATACCCCGGGGGCAAAAGTGCTGATGAAATCCGCTAGCGCGCTGGCGATCGCCGCGTGTCTTTCCATTGCTACGCAGGCGCGCGCCGCCGACGACGTCACCGCAGCCGAAGCCGGCCAGGTCGAGGAACTGGTCATCATCGGCAGCGGCCAGGCCCGCTCGGTCTCGACCCTGGTCCCGTCGCAGCTGGAAACCCTGCCGCCGGGCACGAGCGTGCAGAAGGCGCTGAACTTCCTGCCCGGCGTCAGCGCCCAGTCGATCGACGCCCTGGGGACCAACGAGCAGTCCCTGACCCTGCAGGTGCGCGGTTTCAACACCACCCACCTCGGCTACACCCTCGACGGCATGCCGCTCGGCGACGGCGCCTACAACAACTACAACGGTCTCACCATCAGCCGCGCCCTGATCTCCGAGAACCTCGGCGGCGCCGAGCTGGCCACCGGCATCGCCGGCCTGGCCATTCCGTCGACCAGCAACCTCGGCGGCGCCCTGACCTACACCTCCAGCGATCCGCGCGCGCAGATGGGCGCCTCGGCCAACGTCACCGTCGGCAGCGAGAACAGCAAGCGCGGCTTCGCGCGCTTCGACACCGGCGAGCACAACGGCTTCTCGGCCTACATCTCGGGCCAGTATGTCGAGCAGGACCTGTTCGTGAACCAGCCCGCCTGGAACACCTCCACCGGCAAGCAGCTGAACGCCAAGGCCCAGTACGAATTCGAGCGCGGCAAGATCGTCGCCTTCGCCGATCTCTCGCGCACCAACCAGGCCGACGATCCCTACATCTCGAAGGAAATGCTGGGCCGCCGCGGCTGGGATCTGGGCGGCTACGCGCCCGACTGGCTGTCCTATCTCAACCGCGCCTACTGCGCCGTCACCGCCCCGACCGCGCCGGGCAAGTGCGTCGACTCCGTCCTGCCGGAAAAGCGCGGCGACGTGACCTTCACCAACGGCCAGATCCTGCGCGACGACGATCTCTACTACCTGGCCGGCGACTACGACCTGACCGACAGCCTTCACGTTCGCGGCCAGGTCTACAAACACACCGACAAGGGCGCCGGGAACAACTGGATCACCGGCTGGTCCACCCAGGGCACCCCGGACACCGCCGACGACATCCCCGTCCAGATCCGCGACACCCGCTACACCATCGACCGCAAGGGCGTGCTCGGCAGCCTCGGCTGGGACGTCGGCGTCCACCATGTCCAGGGCGGCTTCTGGCTGGAGGACAACACCTCCAGCGCCGCGCGCTACATCTGGACCAACGTCACCGGCCCGTTCGACCTCGGCCAGTTCCTCAAGGGTCAGCCCAACACCGCCCAGTGGGTGCAGGCCACCGACTGGACCACGCGCCAGTTCTACATCCAGGACACGGTGAAGCTGCTCGACGACGCCCTGAGCATCGATTTCGGCTTCAAGAGCACCTACTCGAAGTCGGCCGCCCAGGGCCAACGGGGCATCGCCAAGGCGCCGGTCACCGCCTCCAGCCAGTTCGCCTCCGGCGCGCTGGTCGCCGAGGACAACTTCCTGCCGGAAGTCGGCGTCCACTGGCAGGTCGCCCCGAGCCACGAACTGTTCGCCAGCTACGCCGAGAACATGGCCATGTTCCAGGGCGGCTTCAAACTCGGCCCGCAGTCGGTCTCGCAGGCCGTCTGGGACGCCCAGGGCAAGTACCTCGAGCCGGAAACCTCCAAAAGCCTGGAAGCCGGCTACCGCTACGTGACCGGCCCGCTGCAGGTCTCGGTCGCCGCCTATCAGGTCGATTTCGACAACCGCCTGCTGCAGTACAACCCCTGCCCGACCAACCAGCAGCAGAACCCGGGCTGCGGCAACTCCTTCCACAACGCCGGCAGCGTCACCAGCAAGGGCTTCGAAGTCGGCGCCCTGTGGCGTCCGGTGGAGTGGCTGAGCTGGTACAACTCCGCCTCGTTCAACAAGTCGACCTATGACGAGGATCTGGTCTGGAGCCTCGGCGCCACCACCTCGGTCCTGCCGACCGCCGGCAAGCAGCAGGTCGACACCCCCAAGCAGATGTACGCCAGCGTGCTGACGCTCAAGCAGGGCGGCTTCTCGGCCTCGCTGCAGGGCAAGTACACCGGTGAGCGGTTCTACACCTACCTCAACGACCAGGGCTTCGGCGGCTACACCACCTTCGACCTCGGCCTCAGCTATCGCTTCGCCGAGACCAGCACGATGAGGGGCGCGAAGCTGGCCTTCAACGTCACCAACCTCACCGACAAGCGCTACGCCTCCAACCTCGACAGCAGCGTCTTCGCCCCGAGCGACTCCGGCGTGGTGGCCAACGGCGACAACAACACCACGGCCCGCGACATCGTGGTCTTCCACGCCTCCGCCCCGCGCCAGATGTTCCTGACGTTGAGCTACGAATTCTAGGCCGACGCCTTGGCGTCCATGATGCGGGCGAGGGCGACGTCGCGCTCCGTCACCCCGCCCGCGTCATGGGTCGTCAGCACCACCTCCACCCGGTTCCAGACGTTCGTCCACTCCGGGTGGTGGTCCAGCTTCTCGGCCGCCAGGGCGACGCGGGTCATGAAGCCGAAGGCGGCGTTGAAGTCGGCGAAGTGGAAGGTGCGCGTGATCGCGTCGCGGCCTTCGACGGCCGTCCAGTCGCGCAGGCCTTCCGCCGCCGTTGCGGCCCCGATCAGCTTGCTCATGCCCCGACGCTAGAGACGCCGGCCGCCGTTCACAAGTAGAACCGGCCCATGACCCCGCGTCACGCGCCCTACGCCGACGGCCCGCCGGACTTCGCCATCGGCCTGAAGCCCATCGCCGCCGAGGCGTGGCTGGAAGGCGGCGAGCCCGACCCCGCCGCCCGCAAGGACCCGCTGTTCGAGACCGCCCGCCCCCTCGTCTGGGGCGAGACCGAGGGCTCCCGCCCCGGCCAGGCCGAAGTCCTCGACCTCGTGGCCGCCGCGACGCCCGTCCAGCCCCGCCCGGACCTGCCGCCGCTCTACGCCGCCGCCCGCGCCGTCGCCGACGACCTCTGCCTGATGGAGAAACGTAACGACGCCTGGACGCTCACGGCCCTCTCCCTCTCCGCCGGCAGCTTCTTCACCGCCGCCGAGGCCCTGGGCCGCCGCCTCGACCAGCTGCACGCCCCCGTCCCCGGCTTCGAGGCCCGCTTCGGTCCCCGCGTCGAGCGGATGTTCGACAACCTGCCCGAGCCCGTGCTCCTCGAGCGCCGCAACTGGACGCTCGTCAATTCCGACGCCCTCCACGCCCCCGACGTCGCCGCCATCCGCGCCGAGATCCCCGCCATCGCCCCCGAAGACGCCGCCGACCGCCTCCACCTGCGCATCGAGCGTCAGACCCTGCGCCGCCTGCCCCGCACCGGCGGCGTCCTCTTCACCATCCGCGTCTGGACGCACCCGCTCGCCGCCTTGCGCGACCGACCCGCACACCTCGCCGCCTTCGCCCGCGCCTGGCGCGCCGCCCCGGAGCCCTTCCGCGCCTACAAACAGCTCGCCCTCTACGACGCCCTGGTCGAGGCCTTCCTTCGCGCCGAAGGCGAATGACCGCGCCAAGCGGGCAAAACCGGAGTTTCCTGCCGCCATGATCCTGCGCGCCCTCCTGCCCAGCCTCGCCGTCGCCGCGCTCCTCGCCGGATGCGCCTCGCACCCGCGTCCCCAGGCCCTCGCCTACGCCGAACCGGCCGAGGTCGGCCCCGCGCCCCTGCCCTTCGACCCGGCGCCCCTGCCGGCCGACGCCCGCCCCGGCGACTGCCTCGACCGCCTGGGCGAGCCTCCCAACCACGTCTGGCGCCGCTGCGGCGACCCCGGCTCGGCCTACGCCTACGCGGACGGCTCCAGCTACGCCTACGAGTCCGGCTCCGGCTACAGCGCGCACTACGCCGACGGCCACGGCTCCACCTCGGGCTACGCCTACGGCCCGGGCTATGCCTACAGCTACGGCCCGCGCTACACCCAGTCCTACGGCCACGACTACGGCTCGACCTACAGCAGCGGCTACTCCACCTACGGCTACGGGTCCTACGGCTACGCCCAGCCCTACCGCCCCTACCCGCTCGCCGGCCGCGACGCCTACGGCTACCTCACCTGGCCGAGCAAGACGCCCGGGTACTAAAAGAGCCCTTCCCCCTCGAAGGGGGAAGGGTTGGGGATGGGGGTGCACGCAGTGAGTTTCGGCAAGACGCTCAACAGGCGGGCCCGCCGCGCCCCGCCCTGAACCTCGGCATTCACCCCCACCCCTGACCCCTCCCCCTTCAAGGGAGAGGGGATCTCAAATCGGAACCAAGCCCCCTCCCCGCGATTAACAAAACCACGCGCGGAGTAAGCCCTTGACCGATCACACGATCGCGCCCCGCCGTCCCGCGGCGCGCGCAGCCCTCAGCGACATCGCCCACGCCTGGCGCGCCGCCTCCGGCCGCTCCCGCGTCGGCGTCACCCTCGGCCTGCTGCTCGTCGCCGCCATCGTCGTCTTCCTGATCCTGTTCGACTGGAATTGGCTGCGCGGCCCGGTCTCCCGCATCGCCTCCGCCCGCCTCAACCGCGAGGTCCAGATCCTCGGCGATCTCGACGTCCACCCCTGGTCCTGGTCCCCCCGCGCCGAGGCCGCCCGCGTCCGCATCGGCAACCCGGACTGGGCGACGAAGGGCGGCGCCGGCCGCGACATGGTCACCGTCGACAAGCTCTCCATCCAGGTGAAGGTCCTGCCCCTGCTGAAGGGTGACGTCATCCTGCCCCTGCTCCAGATCGACCGCCCCGCCGTCGGCCTCCTGCGCGAGAAGGACGGCCGCGCCAACTGGACCTTCGGCGACCCCGACAAGAAGTCCGACAAGCCGATGAAGCTGCCGGCCATCCAGCACCTCATTCTCAACGACGGCCGCCTCCGCATCGAGGACCGCGACCGCGACATCACCTTCGTCGGCGTCGTCTCCACCAACGAACAGTCCACCGGCGCCGGCCCCAATAGCCCCGAAAAGGGCGCCTTCCGCCTCGTCGGCGACGGCCGCCTCAACCGCGCCCCCTTCACCGCCCTGGTCACCGGCGGCCCGCTGCTCAACGTCTCGCCCGACCGCCCCTACCCCTTCGAGGCCCACGTCAAGGGCGGCGCCTCCAGCCTCGACGCCGTCGGCCGCATCGACAAGCCGTTCGACCTCGGCCGCTTCGGCGGCCAGATCACCCTCGCCGGGCCGGACCTCAACGAGCTCTACCGCCTCACCGGCCTCGCCCTGCCCAACACCCCGCCCTACCGCATCTCCGGCGCCCTGCGGCGCGACGGAACGCGCTGGTCCTTCAACCGCTTCGCCGGCCGCGTCGGCGACAGCGACCTCAACGGCGACGTCTCCGTCCAGACCGGACGGGAGCGCCCCCTGCTCACCGCCGACGTCCACTCCCGCAAGCTGGACTTCGACGACCTCTCCACCATCCTCGGCGGCGCCCCCTCCCGCGCCCGGGGCGAGACGGCCAGCGCCGAGCAGAAGGCCGTCGGCCAGACCATGGCCGCCCGCCAGCGCCTGCTCCCCGACGCCACCCTGCAGGTCGACCGCCTCCGCTCCATGGACGCCGAGGTGAAGTATCGCGCCGCCGATGTCCTGGCCCCCGGCCTGCCCATGCAGAAGGCCTCGCTCGACCTCTCCCTCAAGGCCGGCGTGCTCACCATGCACCCGGTGGCCTTCACCTTCTCGCGCGGCTCCCTGGTCGCCGACGTCAGGCTCGACGCGACGAAGGACACCCCCGTCACCGCCCTCGACGCCCGCCTCACCAACGCCCGCCTGGAGGACTTCGTCACCATCAAGTCCCAAGGCGCCGACGGAACCAGCAAGCCGGCCGTCGAGGGCGTCATCGCCGCCCGCGCCAAGCTCACCGGCGCCGGGAACTCCGTCCACCGCGTCGCCGCCGCCTCCAACGGCACGGTCACCGCCGTCATCCCCCGAGGCCAGATCCGCCAAGCCTTCGCCGAGCTGCTGGGCGTCAACGCCTCCAAGGGCCTGATCCTCCTCCTCTCGAAGGACAACCGCGAGACCTCGCTGCGCTGCGCCGTGGCCGACTTCAAGGTCACCGACGGCGTGATGCGCGCCAACCGCATCGTGCTCGACACCGGCGTCGTCCTCGCCTCCGGCCAGGGCGCCATCAACCTCAAGGACGAGACCCTGAACCTGCGCATCGAGGGCGACAGCAAGCGCCCCCGCCTGGTGCGCCTGTTCGTGCCGATCAACGTCAACGGCACCCTCGCCAAGCCCGGCTTCGGCGTCGACGCCAGCCGCGCCATCGCCCAGGGCGGCCTCGGCGCCGCCCTCGGCTCCCTGCTCTCGCCGATCGCGGCCCTGCTGCCGTTCGTGGACCCGGGGCTGGCGGACGACGCCGATTGCGCGGCGCTGGTCGGCAGCGCCAAGGTCAAGGGCGCGCCGGTCACCACGGCGACGACGGCGGCTGAGCCTAAGGGCAGGAAGGCCGGCTAGCCGGAATCTCGCCTTCTCCCCTTGCGGGAGAAGGTGGCCCGCGCAGCGGGTCGGATGAGGGGTCTCCCAGAAGGCGCGGCTTAGGATCGAGGTCGGGCGGATGAGGCGGCGCGACCCCTCATCCGTCGGCTCCGCCGACACCTTCTCCCGCAAGGGGAAAAGGACAAAGCCGAGCCCCTACGCCCCCTCCGCCTGGGTCAGCGCCTCCCGCAGCCGCCGCACCTCACGGTTCAGCGCCATCAGCTCCGCCCCCTGCATGCCCGAGCGGGCGAACAGGGTCTCGCCCAGGCAGCGGCTCTCGTCCTTCAGCGCCCGCCCGCGCTCGGTCAGCGAAACCAACACCCGCCGTTCGTCGTCCGCCTGCCGCGCCCGCGTCACCAGCGACGCCGCCTCCAGCCGCTTCACCAGCGGGGTGATGGTGCTGGATTCCAGCGACAGCCGCTCGGCCAGCCCCCCCACCGTCCGCCCGTCCTCCTCCCACAGGGCGCTCAGCACCAGATACTGCGGATAGGTGATCCCCAGCCGGTCCAGCAGCGGCTTGTAGGTGCGGTTGATCGCCATGGACGTCGCATAGAGCGAGAAGCACAGCTGGTCTTCCAGGGTCAGGTCATGGCTCATGACCTCTCCTTAGCACGAAATCCTATATCGCGATAACAAATCGCTGGACACGCCGCCGCCCCGTCGCTAGACGGTCATTTATCGCGATAAGGAATATCGCTAAAAGCAACAAGGAGCGCCCCATGTCCGTCAATGTTCTCTACCGCACCCGCGCCACCGCCACCGGCGGCCGCGATGGCCACGCCCGGTCCGAGGACGGCCGCCTGGACGTCCAGCTGTCCACCCCGCGCGAACTCGGCGGCGCCGGCGGCGAAGGCGTCAATCCGGAGCAACTGTCCGCCGCCGGCTATTCCGCCTGCTTCCTCGGCGCGCTGAAGGTCGCCGCCCAGCAGGCCAAGGCCAAAATCCCCGCTGACGCCGCGATCACCGCCACCGTCGGCATCGGCCCGCGCTCGGAAGGCGGCTTCGGCATCACCGCCGATCTCGCCATCAGCCTGCCCGGCGTACCGCGTGACGAGGCCGAGGCCCTGGTCGCCGCCGCCCACCAGATCTGCCCCTACTCCAACGCCACGCGCGGCAACGTCGCCGTCGGCCTCACCGTCGCCTGACCCCAGCCGATCCGGAGCCACACCGATGTCCCGCCCCGCCAAAGCCGCCCGACCCACCCAAACTGCCCAGTCCGCCTGGCTGCGCAACTATTACGCCGTCCGCTTCGCCGTGGCCGCCCTCTGGGTGGCCGCCGCCTTCACCCTCGCCAAGGCCGCGCCCCCGCTCGCCGTCGTCATGCTGGTCGCCTACCCGCTGTGGGACGCCGCCGCCAACCTGGCCGACGCCCGCCGCAACGGCGGCCTGGCCGCCAACCGAACCCAGGCCATCAACGCCGCCATCAGCCTGCTCGCCGCCCTCGGCCTCGTCGCCGGCGCCGTGGCCGGCATGAACGCCATGCTCGCCGTCTTCGCCCTCTGGGCCCTGGTCGCCGGCCTGCTGCAACTGGCCACCGGCGTCCGCCGCTGGAAGACCTACGGCGCCCAGTGGGTGATGATCCTCAGCGGCGCCCAATCGGCCCTCGCCGGCCTGTTCTTCGCCAAGATGGCCGCCGGCCCCCAGGTCGACACCCTCACCACCGTCGCCCCTTACGCGGCTTTCGGGGCGGCGTACTTCCTGGTCTCGGCGTTGTGGCTTACGGCGCGGGGGGCGAAGTCGGTGAGGCCGCCGGCTATGGGGTGAGACTCTGACCCAACCTACTCACTAGGCAGCGTCGTTAGCCCCAGAACTGTCACGGCATACCGAACGAGTCCTTCAGCATCCTCGCTGTCGAAGGTTGCAAAGGGCGTTCCAAGAGCGACGGCATGCAATCTTGCGATCGTCAGCGCTCGGGCTTGATGTTGCGCTAGTTCCTCGATCGAACGGGCAGGGCGTACTCGTGCACTCCGGCTCCGCCTTTCCACAATGATGGTTGGATCCGCCGTTAGCATTGCAACGCCTGCGGGATGCAACGGCGTAAACGCCTCCAGGGGGATATCGACAAGCGTCCTATCGTTGTCGATGACGCTATGCGCATCCAAGATCACCGGCCGGTGTTCCACGCCGTAACGCGCCGCCGCCAATGCACTGGCCAAGACCCCTTGGTTTAAGGCTATCTGGCCTTGCTCGGCTGTTCTTAGGGCCTCCCCCGTATGAGCGAGAGCTGCTTTCAGCAAAGCGCTAGCTTGGAACGTCAGCACCTCAGGAAAGCGCGCTACAATCGCCTGCGCTGCGGTCGTCTTTCCTACCGCAGATATTCCGAAGAGGACGAGGAGCGGCGCCAAGGTAGCGTTAGATAAGTTGTAGTTGCTGAGGCCCTTCTAGAAGTGGGCCGTCTTGAACATACATGTACGACTGTGGCGGCGTGAACTTTTCCAGCACGGCTTCTGGCGAGATGGGCTCAGCGTACGGTCGTACCTCACCGATCTTCAAGGCATAAGCGATTTGCCGGCCTTCAAAGTACGCGTCGAAAAAGGCGCGGGAGATTCCGGAAAGCGCTGCGGTACGAATCCAAAGGTCGTCGGGCGCTTCTCCTAGGATGCCGTCGACGTCGAACTCGCCCACGATCTTCCCTACGGGCTTCGTCGCGTACACCACGACGGTCCGAATATCCCGATTGCCGTAGGGCCTGCGGCGGAACTCATAGCGCTTCGTGCCATCGAATATCCGCTCTACATACTCGGGCCTAATCGACAATAATACTTTCATTGACCTTGCCCATCTCCATCACCTTGTCGAACTCGGCATCGGTGAGCGGATAGAAATTGATGTACGCGCGCGGACTCTTTCCAAGCTCGTCGAGCAGCTTGCCCCGAGTCGTCCGCTTTCCGAATGCGGCATTGTACATCATACGGATCACGAAAAATGGCTTCCCTGACTTCCACCACTGCGACTCAAGTTCTTCGCGGTCAAACACGCTATGTGGTCGAGCATACTTGAGGAAATCTCCGAGATTGGAGAAGTCCTTACTCGGGCGAATTTCTTCAACCACGCATACAGAAGTAACGACGGATCGGTATTTTGCCGGTGCCTTCCCATCTGTACATCGGTACATTACTACGATATCGCCCGCCTTCATGCCACCGACGCGAGTGAAGGTGAGATAAACCTTATGTATGGAATTCGTGTGAGACAGGTCCTCCACAATAGAAGGATGTTCGTTGTCGAGAATTGAGTCAGGAAATAGGCGGGTGTGATACTCGGGATAAATTGCGAGCAAATGCTTCTTCCGGCCCTTCGTGTGAATGATCGGATAGTCACGACGAATGTCGCCGGTGACGTTGACGAGCGAGCGAACGAACACCAGTTCGGTCCCGTTCGGCGTCGTCTTTATGGAGTGCTGTATGAAGCCGTAACGCTTTAACAGGCGGATGAGCGGTGCGTGCACCTCGAAGACAGTGACGTAGATTTCTTCGACACCCTTCTCGATGGCGTTGTCGAAAACCTTTTTTACGAAACGCTCTCCGAGCTTAGACCCATGAGCAACAATCTTCAGTGTGCCGACCTTGAGGCGTTCGGCCGGAGGCAGCGGAGGGTCAACGTCAGTAACCGCGCCACTTTCCTTCTTCAGGTAGAGAAATCCCTGCAAAGCACCTGCAGCGTCCTCACTGACATAGACCGGCTCTTCAGCCTTGCTGGCAAACCACACCGGAAACTCTTCGTAAGCCGCCTTTAGGCTGTCGAAGAACGGATCGGAAAGGTCAACATCCTTGAACGTTGTCAGTTTCATTGCGCTAGGCATGGGGAATCTCGCCGACTCGCCAGAAAGCTAGACCTTAAAGCTCTTACATTTCGCTGATAAGTCGCAATCGTCCCAACAATCCCGCCTCGCGAGAAGGCCTTTCATGCGTTGCGACACTCGCCACCTTAATCCGTCACCTCAAACGTGCCCGCTTGCAGGCATAGACCAAGCAGACCAACGCGGGGGAAGTGGGCTCAAGAGCGACAGGCAGAGGGATGTCGACATTGAGCGGCAGCATTATTGCGCAGCGCGCCTTTACTGAACGAGGTAGTATGCGTGAAACCTCGCTCTAGACTCGGCTCGACAAATGGCAAAACGCGGCCTTCAAGATTGGGAAATCGGCCTCATCAAGCGGATGATGGAGGAAGACTACGCGCGCGACAAAATGCACGCCTACTTCAATCGGCCCGAGCGGACGCTGACCCCAGCTGCATTTAGTGAGATCAAGCTTGGCCGGTTCGGAGCCAATGTGCCTTCTGCCTCGGCCGGAGAACTAGCTCGCTTCGTCGAGGCCTTTAGCAAATCCCCCTCGGCCGCCGAAAGCGATCCGCTAGGTCCGGCCACGATGGCAAAGCTTCTCGCTACTGAGTCGGGGGCCCTACTGCTTGCCGAAAACGACCAGCTTGAGTTTAAGGCCTCATTCTCATTCGCCGACAACACCTTCTCGAAGATCGCACGCGCTATAGCCGCCCTTGCCAACCATCGTGGTGGCTACATTCTTTGCGGCATCGAAGACCGAACAGGTCGGGTCTTAGGCTTGTCGAGTCCAGAAGCATTTGATTGCGATCCAGCCCGGTGGACTCAAGTTATAAAAGGCTGCCTCATGCCAACACCCGCGTTCGAGCGCGTGACCGCGACGATCGACGGGAAAACAGTTGGCGTTATTTACGTGGATACAGCCGAAAACAAGCCAGTAATTGCCACCAAGACATTTGGCGACAAAATCAAGGACGGCGCAATTTACTTTCGATATCCCGGACAATCGACGTCGATTGGCTATGGCGAGATGGTAACGTTGCTCGCGCAGCGCGATCGGCATTCACAACGCGCTCTGCTCAACCACCTCAACATCTTTGCGGAACGATCCCCAGAAGATTTGGCGCTTATCGACTTGAAGGAGGGGCGGCTGGTCGATCCGACTAAACCCATCGCGCTTTCGTCGGACATGATCTCGCGCCTAAACCTCATCAAGCAAGGCGAGTTTGTAGAGAAAGAGGGCGCACCCGCGTTGCGTTTGATCGGCGACGCAAAGGCCACGATAGAAGTGGCTACGCCTGAGATCGTAAGGGGCTTCGTTAGCGATGGGGCGTTGATAAAGAATTTCGCCAAACGCCTGCCCGTGGCAGAGCCTGGTCAATACTTCCTCGCCGCCATAAATTCCTCTTCTGACTGGCTACCGATGTTTCGCTGGATGCGTGAAGCCAATATTTCGCAGGATCAAGCGGTCGCCCTGATTGAGAACGAGGGGCTGACGCCGGCAAAACGCCGCCGCGCCTTGGGCCGACTTAATGGCGAGCGGAGCGCATATGCTGTTGAGAACACGATCAGCTTGAGACTTCTGCGCGACCGCCTTCTCGCACTTGAAGTGCCGGAGATCACATCAGCCACCGATCTACGCCGCGTGATGTTAGCAGTCCGCGCAATCAAGACCGCCACATCTGATCAGCTAAACACGCTTTGGTCGACAGTTGAACGCGGCTTCGACTTCGCTTGGGATGCGTCAAACGGCGGCGATTTGCAGTCTTACGTGAAGGCAGCTGCGGCGAGAGTAGACGAGTTAGTGGCCGCAACACGCATGTCGGTCGCAACAAACGCAGCCTGACCGATACGTAGGGCCTCCAATGCCCCCCTACGTCCGTTCCCGACGCAGCGCCCCTCCACGCTGGTCTCTAGATGACCGTCGCCGCCCGCCCCTCTGACGCCCACGCCCCGGCCTCCGCCGACGGCACGCCGGTCGAGCGGCAGATGGCCATGTTCGAGCGGCTGTCCGAGATCTGCATGCAGGTGGTCGAGGCGACCGGCGAGCGGGTGCTGGCAGAGGCCGAGGCGGCGCGTTCAGCACGCGACCTGGCCGCGCGGGTGGTGGAGGTCGAGGATGCGGAGGCTGCGGAGCCCCTCCCCGCCGCCGCTGCCACCAGCTCCCCCACCACCGATCCCATCCTGGCCTTCACCCGCGCCACGCGGGCGGCGCGGCTGTCGCTCAGCCTGTGGCGGCGGGCCTGCCGCGAGAACGAGACCCAGGCCGCCGTCGCGGCGCGCGAGGCGCTGGAGGCGCGCCGCGCCGAAGCGGCGTCGCGTCAGGCGCGGGCCGGGCGGGTGGTCGAGCGCGTCGCCCACGATCATTTCGAAGCCGCCCTGCCGGGCGCGGAGCGCGACGCCGAGGCCATGGCGCGCGTGCGCGAAGCCTGCACGGAGGCCCGCGAGCGGCTCGCCGACGAGGATCTCTACGGCGATCTTTCAGCCGCGCCGCTCAGCGCCCTGGTCGCCCGCGTCTGCGCCGATGTCGGCCTCTCGCCCGACTGGCCGCGCCTGGCCGAGGAACACTGGGCCCTGGCCGAGATCGCCGAGGCGCCCGGCGGCTCCGCCCGCGATCTGGTGGTCGCCGCCCGCCTGGGGGCGCTGGCCGCCGCCGGCCCGGACCCGGCGAGCGCGCCCGGCCGGAACCACCCGCCGAGACTGCGCTCGGCCCGCTGGCGACGGCGTCATGAGCCGGTCGACGAGACCGCCCCGCCGCCCCAGACCCTGAAGGTGGTCTTCGTCGATCCGAACAACCCCGAGCCGGGGATGCAGTACGGCAAGCCGCCGCCGCGCCCGGACCGGCCGCCGAAGCTCAACGTCGATTGGCGGTGAATAATAAGAACCCCTCCCCCTCGAAGGGGGAGGGGCAGGGGTGGGGGTGCATGCTGAGTCTGGATTCACGAGGAACGCGCGGTCTGAACCGCAGCGTCCCCCTCATCCCCAACCCTTCTCCCTCCAGGGGAGAAGGGAGCGCGTTACGCCCTCGGGAACGTCAAATTCTTCAGCCCCCACGCAATCGTGGCCCGGTGGTTGTTCTCCTCGGCCTTCATCTGGCCGGTCGGGTCGAGGTTGGAGACGGTCGGCAGCTTGGTCTGCTTGGCCTTCACCATGTCCATCCACCGGTCGCGCCGGGCCCGCATCTCGGCCGGGAACGAGCGGTAGTAGTCGTCCTTCAGCACCGGCACCTTCAGCGGATCGCGGGTGATCAGCTCCTCGGTCGCGTTGATCCTGGGGTTCACCTTGCGCATGATCTCGAACAGCGCCTTCTGGTCGGTGCAGCCGGTGCCGAACACCACTTCCGAGAGCAGGAAGCCGTCCTCATAGGGCGCCACGCCCATGTCCTTCAGCGAGGTCGCCTTCACCCAGGGGGCCAGCTTGGTCACCGTCTCCACCGGCTCTTCCATCAGGCTCATGTTGTTGCCCGGGTCGATCAGGGTGCCGAGGTATTCGCTGGAGGTGGTCTTCAGGAAGGCCACCGCGTCGTCCACCTGGCGATCCTTGTGGTTCTCCATGGCGATGGCGATCTTGTGCTTCTCGGCGATCGGCAGCACCTTCAGGATGATGGCGTTGGCCATCTTCTGCCACTCCTCGAACTGGGCGTAGGAGGTGAAGGTCTCGTAGCGGCGGCCGGTGCCGCCCGGCAGCGAGCGGCTGACGGCCCGCACGCAAGTGGCGCCCAGTTCCTTGGCGGCCAGCACCGAGGCTTCGAACGGCGCGGTGTCGGCGTCCAGCGTGGCCGGCAGGGCGGCGTTGCCCTCGTAATACATGCCCAGCTGGTCCAGCTTGGCGCGGATCTCCGGCAGGCGGGTGGTGAAGCCGGATTGGATGCCGCCGGCGCCCATGCTGCGGATGAACTCGATGTAGCGGATCGGGTCCTTGCCCAGGCCTTCGAACACGCCCGGCACGCCGCGGTTCAGCGCGCCCATGGCGGCGCCGCCGATGCCGATCGGGCTCTTGGGCGGCAGCGTCCCCTGGGCCAGCGCCTCGGCGAAGGCGCCCGAGAAGCCGAGGCCCGCGACGGCGACTCCGCCGATCATCAATTGCCGCCGAGTGGTCATGCGTCTCTCCCGTTTGGCCCGCCCGGGGCCTTGTCTTTCGCGCGCCTTGTCCGGTCGCGTCGTCCCGCGTCGTTCTTAAGCGACAAGCTGCACTCTGTATACGATTTCAGCTCTCACTTAGCGAAAAGCCCGCGATTGAGAGTCAGCGGGGCCGTGGGCATAGTGGGCGTAACGATGAGGGGGAAAACAAGCCCAATGAAGACGACCTTCGCCATGCTCGCCGCGGCCGCCCTGCTGGCCCCGCTGGCGGCTCAAGCCCAGGCTCCGGCCGCCGCGCCCGGCGCCGCCCCGACCACGCAGCCGCCGCGCCCGCCGGTGCCGCCCGGCCCGCCCACCTCCAACGGCTATTTCCCCGGCCTCGAGCGCCCGATCCCGGCCTCGCAGCCCAACGCCGTGATCCGCAACGATCCGGCCATGGACCAGATCATCGCCCCCGGCGTGCTGCCCGAGCTGGTGGCCACCGGCTTCAACTCCACCGAGGGCCCCCTGTGGTGGAAGGGCAAGATCACCGTCTCCGACCAGCGCGCCGGCCAGATCTATTCGATCGACGCCAACGGCCAGAAGTCGATTTTGGCCCAGAACACCGGCTGGGTTTACACCCCCACCGTCACCGTCAACCAGGGCCCCAACGGCCGCATCGCCGACAAGAACGGCGGCATGCTGGTGATGCGCCAGGGCGCGCGCGACATCGGCCGCATGGACGCCAGGGGCAAGTTCACCTCCTACCTCTCCAAGTATGAGGGCAAGCGGTTCAACAGCCCGAACGACATGGTCTACACCGACGACGGGACCCTGTTCTTCACCGACCCGGCCTACAGCCTGCCCGGCGGCCAGAAGGGTCCGAACGACGAGCTGCAGTTCGACGGCGTCTACAGCTACAAGAACGGCAAGCTGACGCTCATCGACGGCACGCTGATGCGGCCCAACGGCATCGGCCGCTCGCCGGACAACAAGACCCTCTACGTCTCCACCGCCTCGCCCAGCCCGCGCATCATCGCCTGGGACATCCAGCCGGACGGCACGGCGACCAACAAGCGCGACTTCTACAACTGGGTGCTGCCGCCCGGCACGCGCGGCGGGGTCGACGGCCTGAAGGTCGACAGCCAGGGCAACATCTGGGCGACCGGCCCGGGCGGCGTGAACGTGATCTCGCCCCAGGCCAAGAACCTAGGCGTCATCCAGAACGCCGGCCGCGGCGGCTCCAACGTCGCCTTCGGCGGCCCCGACAACCAGACCGTCTACATCACCGGCGGCACCAACCTCTACAAGATCGAGACCCTGGTGAAGGGCCAGAAGGCCACCTACAGCGAGTAAGTTTCTAAGACTGGCGCGGAGGCGGGGCTTCGGCTAGAACCCGCCTCCGCTTCCCACGCACCCGTAGCTCAGCTGGATAGAGCGTTGCCCTCCGAAGGCAAAGGTCACACGTTCGAATCGTGTCGGGTGCGCCACTTCCTCCCCTCCTGAAAATTCAAGACGACCGAAGCTGACGCCGCGCGCGTTCAGACTGGACGGCGCTCGTCTGTCGCGGACGCAAAAAAGGGCCGCCCCGGCACAGGGCGGCCCTAGTCATGCAGACGCGGAAAAAGGGGTAAACGCCTGCAAATACTGTCCCTGGCTTAGAACTTGCCGCGCAGGGTCAGGGTGTAGCTACGCGGATAGGGCGAAGCCCAGCTCGCGTTGTAGCCGTTGGCGTTGTCGAAGAAGGGCGGATCCTTGTCGAACAGGTTGTTGACCTGTCCTTGCAGGGTGATGCCCTTCATCAGGTTCGGGAACTCGTAGGCCAGCGACAGGTCGACGGTCTTGAACGCGTCCACCTTCTGGTTGGGAACGACCACCGAGTTCTGGTTCGTGTATTCGCCGGTGTAGTTGTAGAAGACGTTGGCCGTGATGTTGTTGTAGATCCACCCGGCGTTGAAACGCGCCTTCCACTCGACGACGTCGCTGGTGTTGAAGCGATCCTGGAACGGCTGGTTGGCCAGCACCTTCTGCTTGTACTGAAGCTGCTGGTTGGCGGTCACGCCGACGCGGAACTGCCCCAGGGTCTCGGTGCTGAACGAGTAGCTGATGTCGTAGTCGAGGCCTTCGTAGATCCGCGTGCCGAGGTTCACGGCCTCGGTGTGCGGCACGTAGTCGAAGTTATCGACCAGGATCGCGTTCGACGGCGGATACAGGCGCAGGATTTCCTGCATCCGTTCCGGCGTCGGGTAGAACTCGGCCAGGCCGGCGAAGGCGGGGTTGGTGATCAGGTCGCTGCCCGTAACCTTGAAGAACAGGTTCGAGTAATCGATGTAGTACCAGTTCACGCCGGCGCGCAGGCCGGGCAGGAACGCCGGGGTCCAGGTCACGCCCACCGACTTGGTCTTGGCCTCTTCCGGCGTCAGCAGGTTACCGCCTTGGCCCGAGAGGGTGTACTGGTTGATGTTGGTGAGCGTCGTGCCCTTGTACTGGCCGTACCCGATCACGTTGTTCGGGTTGGCGTTGTAGTTGGGCTGGCCGAACAGGCCGGTCAGCAGGCCGACGTTCGGGGCGTTGAAGTTGGTGCCGTACGACGCGTTGAAGCGCAGGTCCTCGATCGGCGACCAGACGATGCCGAACTTCGGGTTGAAGGTGCCTTCGTAGCGGTCGTAATAGTCGTAGCGACCCGAGATCGAGGCCGTCAGCTCGCGGACCAGCGGCAGGGCGTTGCCCGAGCCGACCAGCGGGATGTTGGCTTCGAAGAAGGCGGCCGAGACCTGCTGGCGCGGGTGGTCGTCGCGGACGACGGCGTTGTAGCCGGCGTTGGCGGCGCGCGAACCGGCGAGCTGCAGGGCGTTGGCCTGGGTGGCGCGGAACGAGGCGCCGACGGCCATGCGGACGGTGCCGCCCGGCAGTTCGAACAGCGGACCGTCAGCCTTGAACTGCAGTTCCTGCAGGCCCTGCTGACCCCAGTTGTACTGGCCGGTCTTGTTGTTGATCCGGGCCAGCGTGGCCGGGTTGTTGTTCGAGGCGTCGCCGAAGATGTTGAACGCGGTGGCCGGGTTGGTGTCGGCCAGTGCGTCGCGCAGGTTGATCAGGTCCGGCTCGTTGCCCCAGTTGTAGTCGCGGGTCCGCGAGATCACCAGCGAGGCGGTGCCCTTCCATTCCGCGCCCAGGTCGATGTCCAGGCCCGAGACGAAGGTGGTGGCCGTGGCGCTGCCGCCCGAGACGAACTGTCCCGGGAAGAACGGAATGCCGCTGCGGTTGACGAACACCGAGTCGATGGCGCCCGACTGCAGCTGGTTCCAGAGCGCCGGCGGCGTGTTGGCCTGGGTCAGGAACGGGTTGGATTCGGGCACAGCGATGTTGAGGGCGAAGGCGCCGCCGAGCGAGCGGCCTTCGAAGTGGCTGTAGTTCAGCTCACCCCAGACCTTCACGTTGTCGGTCAGCTGGTGCTCGATCGTGCCCAGGAAGGCGTGACGCTCACCGTCGCTGATGATCGTGCTGGGCGCGAGGACGCCGCAACGCTGATCGACGGTCGCGGTGCTGTAGGCCGGGCCGGCGCCGTAGGTCGGACCGGTGACGGCGTTGGTCGTCGGACTGATCGCCCGATAGGTCGGCGTCAGGCAGGTGGTGCCGCGGTTGTCACGACCGCCGCGCGAGCGCTGGTCGCCGCCGAGGGCCAGGTACGGGATTTCCGTGTTCAGCGGCGACTTGTTGGTCGAGTAGTCGTAGGCGAGCATGAAGCCGCCGCCGTCCCAGGTCTTGCCGCCGATGAGGCCGAGGTTCTGGCGCTGATAGCGGGTTTCGCTGTCGAACGAGTGGGTGGCGGTGAATTCCATGCCGTCGAACGGCTTGCGGAAGATGAAGTTGACCACGCCGGCGGTGGCGTCCGAGCCGTAGATGGCCGAGGCGCCGTCGGCGATGATTTCCGTGCGCTGCACGGCGATCGGCGGAACCGACGACGGGTCGGGGAAGGAGCCTTCCGTGCCGGTGGCGGCCACGCGGTGACCGTTGATCAAGGTCAGGGTGGCGTAGATGCCGACGTTGTGGATGTTGGCCAGGTAGCCCTGGGTGCGGAAGCGGTTCGGGGTCGACTGTTCGGCGTTGGTGCCGAAGTTGCCGAGGGTCGGCACGGTCGCCAGCAGATCCTTGACGTTGGTCGGAGCGACCGCGTTGATCTGGTCGCGCGTCACGCCGATCAGCTGCGAGCCCACCGGAGCCACGCCGCGGATCGACGAACCGGTGACCACCACTTCTTCAACGGCGCTGCTGTCCTGCGCGAAGGCCTGGCTGCCCGCCGCGAGCGCGGCGAACGCCACGCCGGAGGCCATCAAGGCCTTCAGTGAGGTTGAAGTCTTTACTCTCGAAGTCATCGGACTGAGCACTCCCCTATTGTTCGCGGCGCCCCAACGACGCCGTCGATTGTCGTCCGGCGGACACTCGACGCGCCGCTCCATGTGTAAGGAGCGACACGGCTTGCGGCCGCAATGATGAGGAACTTGCGTTCCCTCCCGACGGCGTTTTCGCCGTTTATTGCGAGATGTCCCGTGAGTGGGAGACCTCTTAGGCGCAGCATCTGCACGATGACCACGAGGGAGTCTAGTTTCAACAATGCAACAGTCGACCAAAAACAGGCATTTGTAACGACACAGTCACGGAAACACTTTGATACAATCCCGACACTGACTATCCACGCGCCTGATATGTACTGTATTTAAGGCACCAAAACTCGACATATTCTACAGCGACACGTTACCGTAACGCCGATCTTCAGAGGGGTTCAGGTGACGATGACCGAGCGCAAGCGGCAAATACTGGTCGTGGACAACGACCTGAAGCTGCGGGCGGACATCCTGGAGCATCTGGCCGCCGCGGGTTTCGCCGTGTTCGGCGCCCGGGACGGCGCATCGATGGACAGCTGCCTCGAGCGCGAGGCCATCGACCTGATCGTGCTCGACCTGACCCTGCCCGGCGAACACGGCCTCTCCATCTGCCGCCGCCTGTGCAGCCAGGTGGGACCCGCGGTGATCATCGTCAGCGCCATGGCGGAGGAGCCCGACCGCGTGCGAGGCCTGGAGCTCGGGGCCGACGACTACCTCCCCAAGCCGTTCACCCATCGCGAGCTGCTGGCGCGCGTGCGCGCGATCCTGCGCCGCAAGGGGGGCTCGGCGGGCGGCGACCAATCCGCGCCGTTCGCCTTCGCAGGCTTCAGCTACGACCCCGTGCACCGCCACCTGAAGGCGCCCAGCGGCCCCAGGATCCCGCTGACCACGGCGGAATCGACCTTGCTGGTCACCCTGCTGCTGAACCCCCGCCGCATCATGCTGCGGGAGGAACTGCCGTGGTCAGGGCAACCGGATTCGGCCAACGGCACGCGGGCGATCGACGCCCAGGTCAGCCGGCTGCGGCGCAAGCTGAAAACCCACGGCGGCGGACGGCTCATCGGCACTCAACGCGGCATGGGCTACCAGCTGAACTGCGATGTAATGCGGGCTTAAGCGGCCCCGTTAGGCCGCCTTGGCGGCTCGCCCCGCCAGCCGAGCCTGCACCTCTTCCAGCGAGCAGCCGCGGGTTTCGACCACCTGGGTCACCACCCACACGAGCTGGATGGCCATCATCACCGCGAAGAAGCCGAACACCTGGGCCGGGGCGAACCGGGCGACCAGGATCGGGAACAGGGTGGTGAGGATCGCCGCCAGCACCCAGTGTGTCGAACTACCGAGGGCCTGGCCAAAGGCGCGCTGACGGGTCGGGAAGATTTCCGAGATATAGACCCAGATCACCGCCCCCTGCCCCACCGCGTGGGCCGCGATGAAGGCGAAGATGCAGGTCGGAACAATGGCGTAGTTCCCGCTGGCGAAGGCCCAGGTCGCCCCGCCGAGCGAGACGATGTAGCCGAGGCAACCGATGAACAGCAGGGTGCGCCGCCCCACCCGGTCGATCATCCACAGGCCGACGAAGGTGAAGACGAGGTTGGTCACGCCGATGCCCACCGATTGCAGCAGGGCGGCGTGGGCGCCGAGGCCGGTCATCTCGAAGATGCGCGGCGCGAAGTAGAGAATGGCGTTGATGCCGCTCACCTGATTGAACACGGCGATCAGGAAGGCCAGGGCCGTGGCCTTCTTCACCCCTGGGGTCCAGAACTCGCCCGTGTGGTTGACCGCCTGGCTGGCGGCCAGGATCTCGTCCGCCCGCGCTTCGATGACGTCGGGCGAGGCCTCGGGATCGATCCTGGCCAGGACGTCGGCCGCCTCGGCCTTGCTGTTCCTGCGCACCAGCAGCCAGCGCGGGCTTTCGGGGATGAACAGGCAGAGGATCGCGTAGAGGATCGCCGGCGCCGCCATCACGCCCAGCATCAGCCGCCAGGCCTGCTCGCCGAAGCCCGAGAGCAGGGAGTTCGAGAGGAAGGCGATCAGGATGCCGAGCACGATGTTGAACTGGAAGAGCCCGGTCAGCCGGCCGCGGGACGCCGCCGGGGCGATCTCCGAAATGTAGAGCGGGGCGGCCACGGTCGAGACGCCGATGCCGAAGCCGCCGAGGGCGCGGGCGATGCTGAACGAGACGACATCCTGCGCCAGGGCCGACCACAGGGCGCCGACCACATAGAGCAGGCCGATCAGTTGCAGGGTCCGCTTGCGGCCGATCGCGTCGGCCGGAACGCCGCCGCACATGGCGCCGACGACGGTGCCGTAGAGCGCCGCGCTGACCGCCATGCCGTGCTCGGCCGGGCTGAGGCCCCATAGGCTCTGGATCGTCTGCTCGGCGCCGGAGATCACCACCGTGTCGAAGCCGAACAGGAAGCCAGCCAGGCCCGAGGTGGCGGACCACAGAATAAGATTGCGCTGCATCAGGCCCCTCCCCAGGACACCTCGCCGCCCGTTGACCTCGGGACTTGGCTCTGCGGAGATATCAGCAGGTCCGTGGACATTGCGCCACAGCTTGCGGAACCGAGTTATTTCCCACACCGTTAGTAGGAATTGAACGGGAGGCCCTCATGGACAACGCTCAAGACCTCATCGCGCAGGCCGAACACGCCGAGCGCCAGATCGACGGCTGCGATCGTCAGGACGAACGCGAGGCGCTGGAGACCTTGGCGGCGGAGCTTCGCGCCCGCGCCGTCGCGCTCGACAGCTACCTGCCCCTGGCGCGGGCCCACTAGCATTTCGCGGCGAGACGACTTCTTCGCCGCGCGAAAACCTGACAAGCTTCCTCCCAAGGCGCATCAGACGCCGTGGGAGGATACGATGGATCGCAAGCACGTCGCCGTGACGCGCCGCCTGTTGCCCGGCGTCCTGGCGCTGGCCCTGTGCGGAGTCGCCATGGCCCAGGCCGACGACACGCCAACCTGGGCCTATCCGGTCACGCCGCCGTCGACGACGCCGCGCGTGAGGCCAGACCCCGCCGAGGTGCTGCGGGTGCCGGGGATCGAAAAGACCTTCACCCGCAGCCAGTTCGACGGCCTTTACTGGGTGCCGGACTGGCGGCCCGAGGACCATATCCCCGCTCCGGAGAGCGTGCTTCGCGGCCGTAAGCCCGAGGTCGGCGCCTGTGGTTACTGCCACCTGGCGACCGGCGACGGCCGGGTCGAGAACGCCGGCGTCTCGGGCCTGTCGAAGGCCTACATCATCGAGCAGGTCCGCCAGTTCCGCGATGGAGCGCGAGGCAGCAGCGTGGCGGGGCGCGGCCCGACGCGGGACATGATCCGGGTGGCCAAGGGCGTGAGCGACGCGGACCTCGAGGCCGCCGCCGAATACTTCGCCCGCCAGCCGCACCGGGGCTACTACAAGGTCGTCGAGAGCAAGACCGCGCCCAAGACCCACATCACCGGCAACACCTATATCCGCGACGCCGAGGGCGGGACCGAACCGCTCGGCCGCCGGATCATCGAGACGCCGGACGACACCGCCCGCTTCGAGGTGCGAGATCCGCGCGCCACCTACACCGCCTATGTGCCGGTCGGCAGCCTCGGCCAGGGAAAGAAGCTGGCGCACAATTGGGGACCGGAGAAGTCCCTGGCCTGCGTCACCTGCCACGGCCCGCAGCTGCGCGGCGTCGGCGACGCGCCGCCGCTGGCCGGGCGTTCGCCATCCTACATCGTGCGTGAGCTGGCCGATTTCCGCGACGGCGCGCGGAGCGGGCCGACGGCGGCGCCCATGGCCCAGGTGACCCAGGGCATGAAGAACGACGAGATGATCGCCGTGGCGGCCTATATCGGCTCGCTCAAGCCCTGAAGCGGCCTACTGGCAGAAGGGTTCTACGCCCATCACCGACTTGACGCCGCCGGTGATCATCTTCTGAAACTCGGCCGCGCCGGCGAAGGAGCCGTCGGTGGTGAACAGCCTGGCGTCATGGCCGAGCGTCGTCAGCCAGGCCTTGCCGCCGTCGTAGTACTGGCACCAGGCCACGGGATGGAAGTCGCCGTGGCCCGGGCTGCGGCCGACCACCGACGGCAGGCGCGACGGCGGCGGCACGGTTGCGCCAGGGGTGGGCGTTCCTTCGCGAGGCCCGGCGGCCGGACGCTCCACCGCGCCGAAAGTCCTTTCATCGACCGTCGCCAGGAACCGCACCTTCGTGGGGAACGGCACGAGGTTGTACCACTCGTCCTTCAGCTTCCAGCGCGTGGGCAACCCCTTGGTCGAGGCGTCCTTGGCGTCGACGATGACCACCTCGCCGTCGCGCTGCGGGTCGTGGTCGTAGAAGTTGGCCCCGCCGAGCAGGCCTTCGTAATAGGGCCAGTTGTACAGCGTGCCGAAGGCGTTGTGGATGCCGACGAAGCCGCCGCCGGCGCGGATGTACTGGCGCAACGCGGTCTTGGCCGTGTCGTCGAGGATGTCGCGCGAGGTCGAGAAGAAGACCACCGCGTTGTAGCCGCTGAAGCTGGTCAGCTGGGTGACGTCCTCGGTGTAGTCGATGGCCCAACCGTTGTCGGCGGCGAGCTTCAGCATGCCCTTCTGCACCACGTTGGCGTCGGTCAGCGGCGGGTTCATGCCCGGCGCGAGCACCGGCCCGAGGTTGGCGTGACGGCTGGCGCCGGTGCGCGTGTAAAGCAGGATGCGATACTGGCTGGTCTTGGCCCGCGGCCAGTCGTGATAGCAGCCGGGATCGGTTCCCCGACAGACGCCGTAGTCCATGTCTCCGAGGTTCTGGTTCATCGGCCCGCCGGGATTGCGGCTCTGGGCGGCGGCCGAACCGGCGACGGCGGCCAGGGCGGCGGCGGTGAGGACGGCGGCGATCGGCGGGACGGACTTCATGCGGGACTCCTGCGGGGACCCATCTAGCCCGCACAAGGGGCCTTGTCGCTCAGTGTGTGAGCGACGGTCCGCCAAATTGGGCTGGACAATACCGGTTCCAACGCCATGTTGGCCGGACAAAAGAGGGAGGCACCCAGTGCTTAAGATCGAACGCGGAATCGCGTGTCTGCTGACCACCGCCGCCGTCGCGGCCTTCGGCATCGCCACGGCGAGCTTCGCGCAACCCCCGGCGGGCGGCGCCCCCGGCGGCCCCGGCGCTCGCCCGGCTTACGACTACAACAAGTCCGACCGCACGCCTGAGGACAAGGCGCTGCAAAATCCCTTCGCCTCGAACAACGGCTGGTATGAAATGCCGGCCGGCCGCTACATCGGCGGCATCAGCGGCATCGAGATCGACAAGAAGGACGGCAAGTCCCTGTGGATCTTCGAGCGTTGCGGCGGCCGCGACATGTGCGTGGGCAACCACGTCGACCCGATCATCCACTTCGCGCCGGACGGCAAGATCCTGAAGATGTTCGGCAAGGACCAGATCGCCTATCCGCACGGCCTCCATGTCGACAGCGACAACAATGTCTGGGTCACCGACCTGCAGTCGAACATGGACCCGGCCGCCCGCCGCGGTCGCCCGATCCCGAGCCAAGACGGCGTCGCCCCGACCAAGAAGCTGGGCGCGACGGTCACCAAGTTCAGCCCGGACGGCAAGATCCTGCTGCAACTGGGTACGCCCGGCGAATACGGCAATGACGAGAAGCACTTCAGCCAGCCGTCGGACGTGATCACCGACAAGGACGGCAACATCTACGTCGCCGACGGCCATGACAGCCAGCCGTCGAACGACCGGGTGGTGAAGTTCGACAAGAACGGCAAGTTCATCAAGGAATGGAAGGCCTGCAAGTCGACCGACAAGGCGCAAATGGACTGCAGCCACGCCCTGGCCTTCGACAGCAAGGGCCAACTCTACCTGGGCAACCGCGCCAACGACAGCGTCGATGTCTATACGACCGACGGCGTCTACGTGAAGAGCTATACCAACTGGGGCAAGCCCTCGGGCATCTTCATCGACGACAAGGACAACATGTACGTCTCCGACAGCCAGTCGGGCACGGGCAACAACATGAAGTTCGTCAAGGGCGTTCGCATCGGCAGCCTGGCTGAAGGCAAGCCGAAGTGGTACGCGCCCGATCCCCTCGGCAACATGGCCCCGTGGTCGGGCGGCAGCACGCTGTCCCCCGAAGGCGTGACCGCCGACAAGGACGGCATCATGTACACCAGCCACGTGACCCCCGGCGGGATCACGAAGTGGACCATCAGCAAGACGATGAAGCCCTTCCCCTATACCCCGGGCCAATAAGGTTCAGGCGCGTCGCCGCTCGTCGGCGACGCTTCGACCCAGACCTGGAAATCCCCGTCCGCCTCGCGCGGGCGGGGATTTTCTTTGCCCGCCCCTCAGGCGCCGTCGGGGATGCGGTAGAACATCGCCAGCTTGAAGCTCTCGGCGATCATCCCGGCGCGGGCCTGCATGGCGCCGGCCGCGGCGGGCGGCAGCAGCTCCGAGGTCGTCTGGCGCCACAGATCCAGCCAACGGTCGAACATGGCCGGGGTGATGACGTCCCTGTGCTTGAGGTGCGCCGGCATGGGGCGGCCGTGATAGCGCCCGGTGCGCAGCATCACCGACGACCAGAAGGCGGCGATCTTGCCGAGGTGCTCGTCCCAGTCGTCGATGGCGGCGTTGAACACCGGCCCGACCACATCGTCGGCGCGGCAGCGTGCGTAGAAGCGGTCGACGACGGCGGCGATCATCGCCTCATCGAGGCGCAGGGGGTCGGCGGGGTCGGCGGTCAGGGTCATCGTCGCCTCATGTCGGTGACCGGCGAGGCTGGCGCAATGGGGCGAAAGCGCCTTGCGCCGGATCAAGCCGCGAGGCTCAGAACATGTACGGCCCCCACATGAAGACAATGGCGCCCACGGTTCCCAGCGCGGTCACCGTCGTTGACAGCAACATTACGCCGAAAATCGCCCACCGCATCGCGGGCCGCGCGCTGCCTTGCGCCCGGAACCACAGCTCCAGCACGGCGAGCGGCACGAGGTAGGCGCCGAACTGCAGCACGATGTCCACGGGGCCGGAGAGGGTGTTGTTCATCCCCGCGCGACCACCCGCGCCCAGCATCCAGGCCATCATGCCGATACGCAGGAACCAGACGCCGTTGACCACGAGGAAGGCGCGCAGGGCCCAACGGCGGTGCGCCGCGAAGTCCCGCCGCAGGGCGAGGCGCCAGGCAAGCGTCGCGAAGACCACGATCAGGACGCCGTTCAACGACACGGCGACGGCGGAGATCAGCGACAGGTAGGTGTGGCGCATCCAGGTCAGCCACAGGCCGCCGAACGCCATGAGGCAGGCGACGACGAAGAACAACCGACCGTTCCAGCGATGCAGCGCGGGCAGGCGTCGGCGCAGGCTCGGGATCAGCTGCAGCAGGCCGCCGACGGTGACCACCGTCGCCAGCAGAACATGAGCGGCGAACACGGCGTTGCCCAGGCCGTCGCCCGGTACGTAACCCTTGATGATCGGCTTGTCGTTCCAGCCGGCGAAGTCGCCGACCAGGGTCCGCCGGCCATAGTGGGCCAGGATCATCCAGACGAACGCGGCCTGTCCCAGGACGGCGGCCAGGAACCAGGCGAGGCCCGAGCGTCGGAGGCTAAGCCGACCGGACGGGGACAGGCCGCCGTCCGTTGCAGGGATCGATGTCGTCACGTCTTTGCTCCTTGGCTCGCGAGGGACGACCAAGGCATTGTGGCGTGGTGAGCCGCCGTCTCGCCGATTTGGAAATCGGCGAGGGTTTTCGAAGGAGTCCTCCGCGATGCGCGCGTCCATCGCCGCGCCGGGCCTGCCGCTCTACGGCCTGCTGTTCGCCGTCGCCGTGGCGGCCTTCTGCGTGGAGCGGCTGCTCGGCGCCCGCCTCGGCCTGACCGCCGATGTGCTGGCGGTGGCGGGCGACGCCACCTGCGGATGGTCGTGGCTGCTGGTGCGCGCGCTCTTCAGGCCGCCGTCGGCGCCACGTTCGCCATGGCCGCTCCTGCTGGTTCTGGCGCTGGTGATCGCGGGCGCCGTGCTGCGACTGTCGGGCGACGGCATGACGGCCCCGCCGCGCATGGTCGACAATCTGGCCGGCCTGCTCAGTTCCACCCTGTTGCTGCTGGCCGCCATCGAACCCCTGCGAGGTCTGCGACGCGACCTGCCCGACGCCGAGCGCCGGTTTCGCATCGCCTTCGCCGTCGGCTACGCCGCCATCCTCGTGGTGGCCGTGGTCTGGGTGAACGGCGCGCCCGCGGGCGCCTTCGCGCAAGAGCATGGCTCGGCGATCAAGGCGACCTGCGCCGGTCTCGCGCTCGCCGGCATGGCCCTGGCCTTGGTCTACCGCGCCCGCCATCCTCTGGTCGAACCGGTCAAATCGGTTCGCCGCGCCTTGCCCATCGAGGCCGGCGACCTGGGCCGGCGCCTTCTGGACCTGCTGGCCGACGAGGCGGTTTTCGGCCGGCCCGACCTGCGGATCGCCGATGTCGCCCGGCGCCTGGGCGAGCCCGAACATCGCGTCAGCCAGGCCATCACCGGCGCGCTCGGGTTCCGCAACTTCAACCACCTGGCCAACCACTTTCGGGTGGAGGAGGCGAAGCGGCGGCTCGGCGATGCCGCGCTCGACCGCCTACCGATCCTGACCATCGCCTATGACTGCGGTTTCGCCTCGATCGGCCCGTTCAACCGCGCCTTCAAGGCCGAGACCGGCATGACGCCGATGCAGTTCCGTCGGGCGCGGCGATAGGCGGCGGCTCAGCCGGCGGCCAGCTTGGCGAAGTCGGCGTCGATGGCCGCGAGCACGGCGTCGGTGATCATGTCCGACGCGTATTGCTGCACCTCTTTCAAGCTCATGAAGCGGCCTTGGTCGAGGTCCGGATTGGAGACCAGCGCCGGCAGATGCTTTTGCAGCACCGCCTTGGCGGCCGCATTGTCGAGAATGTCGCCGATGGTCGTCTGGCCGGTCCTGAACTTCGCCGCGGCGGCGGCGCCCGGCAAGGTGGCCGGGTCGGCGGCGGCGGGCGCGCCCGGCGTCTGGGCGTGCGCCGCGAGCGGCGGGGCGAGCAGGCTCAGGGCGATGACGATGGCGGCGGCGCGCATGATGTTTCCTCCCAGGAATGCGTCGACGCGACCCTGCCTTCGTCGCCGAACATCGGTCAAGAATAATCGAACGGTCGCGTTCGATTATAACGAACATTGCCGGTTACGGCTCGGTTCGCCATGGTCGGAGCGTTGTCGCGTCGAGGACCTTGTGCCGACCCGTTCCGCCCCCGCCCGACCCGCCGGCCGCGCCGGACGCCCGACCGCCGCGCGGGCCGAGGCCATCAACCTGGCCATCCTGGCGGCGGCCAAGGATCTGTTCTTCACCGTCGGCTTCAGCGCCACGCTGATGGAGGCGGTGGCCGCCGCCGCCGGCGTTTCCAAGGGCGCGCTTTACGCCCGTTATCAGACCAAGGAGGCTTTGCTGCGGGCCGTGGTCGCCGATCGCCTAGCGGTATGGTCGGAAGAGGCGAGGGCTCGCGAGGGCCCCCTGCCCGACGACCCGCGCGCCCGGCTGGCCCTCCTGGCCTGGAGCCTGCAGCGCTCCCTGGCGTCCGACGAGATCCAGGCCTTCACCCGCATCCTGACCCAGGGGACCGAGGTCGGCGGACAGCTGATGCGGGATGTCTACGACGGCGGCTACATGGCGGGCGTCCGGAGCCTTCGCGATGCGATCCTCTACGCCGCCGAGGGCGCGCCGACGCCGCCCCGCGACGCCGAGCGGGTGGCGGAGATGTTGATGGCGATGATGATCGGCTGGCGCCAGGCGACCGGCCTCGTTCGTCCCATCAGCGACGCCGAGGCCAAGGCCTATGCCGAGCACGCCGTCGACGTCGTGCTCGGCGGCCGCATGGCTTGGTGAAGCGCCAAGCGTGGTCGGATCCTTGAGGTCGTTCACCGCATAAGGGTGAACGAGCGCCCAACTTCCGTCACACCGGAAATGGGATAACGTCGGTCAAGCTTCGCAGCGCGAGGTTCCCGGGGGAGGATACGTGCAGTCCGGTCTGCGTCTGGCCCTCGCCGCCGCGCTCTTCGGCCTTGCCGCCGAGGCGAAGGCTCAAACGCCCAAGGAGGAGCCGTCGAAGCCGCCTCCGCCGAGCGACGCCGTCGAGGGCGTGACCGTCACCAGCGAGGCCCAGGCGGGATTTCGCAGCGCCATCGACCGGCGCAGCTACAGCATCGCCAACGACCTGACCGCCGCCACGGGATCGGTCGGCGACGCCCTGCGCAACGTGCCCTCGGTGGAGGTCAGCCCGGACGGGGTCGTCTCGCTGCGCGGCAGCGTCAATGTCCGCATCCTGATCGACGGCAAGCCGTCCGGCCTGCTCAGCGGCCCCAACGCAGCGCTGGCCCTGCAGTCGATGCCGGCGGATTCCATCGAACGCGTGGAGGTGATCACCAACCCCGGCGCCGATCTTTCGCCCGAGGGCGGGGCCGGTGTCATCAACCTGATCAGCAAGACCAGCCGCAAGATCGGCAGCTCGGGCGGCGCGCGCGCCTATGTCGGGCCGAGCGGGCGCGGCATCGTCGGCTTCAATGCCAGCCGTAACGAAGGCAAGCTGACCCTCAGCCTCGACGCCTCGGCCCGGCGGCGAGACCCGGCGGGCGCCAACGGCGGGTCACAGATCGAACGCTTCGACGACGCCGACGCCCTGATGAGTAGACGCGAGGTGTTTCAGAACAACGTCGGCCAAGTGAACTCCGGCGCCGCGCGGGCCGCCGCCAGCTACCAGATCGACCCACGCACCACGCTGAGCGGCGAAGCCCGCTACAATGGCGTCGACTACGACCGGCGCACCTTCCAGCATGTCGACACTCGTGCACCGGACGGGGCGGCGATCGACAACTTCGACGTGCTGCAGCCGTTCGGCGGCGAGATCGTCACCAACGCCCAGCAGGCGACGCTGCGGCGCAACCTCGGCGCCGAGGGGCGAACCTTTACCCTCGACGTCTCGCGCGACCAGACCGACCATACCGAATACCGCAGCCAGCGACAGGCCGGTTTCGCGCTCGACGACGTTTCCGACTCTCGAGCCGTGCTCACTCAGCTGAAGGCCGATCTGGTGCGTCCGATCCCCTCGACGGGAGCCGAATTCAAGGCCGGCTACGCCCTGCGCGTCGACGACAATCGCTACCTGGTCCTCGGCCGCACCGGCGCGTCCGGCGACGCGCTGCATCCCGACCCGGCGTTCAGCAACCGCTTCGTCTTCAACCAGACCATCCACGCCGCCTATGCGTCCTACCAGCGGCCGTTCGGGGACTGGACCGTGCTGGGCGGCCTGCGCTGGGAGGACGTCGACCTCGACTACGGCCCCACCCGCGAGGCGCTGAGCCAGAGCTATGCGAAGCTCTATCCGTCGCTCCACCTGACCTATGCCCTGACCGAGCGCCAGCGCCTGTCGTTCAGCTATTCCAAGCGCGTGGAGCGGCCGCAGCCGCTCGATTTCAACTCCTTCGTGGTGACGGGTGGCGTCGATCTGTTTTCGGGCAGCGCCGACCTGAAACCGCAGTTCACCGACAGCTTCGAGGCCGGCTGGCAGTACAGGCGCGACCAGACCTATTACCTGGCGACCCTGTTTCATCGCGACAGCCGCAATGCGGTGGCCACCTACACGGAGCGCCTGCCGGACGGCCGCCTCTACAATCGCAGAGCCAATTTCGCCGACACCCTGGCGACGGGGCTGGAGTTGTCGGCCAACGGCAAGCTGACGAAAAGCCTGACCTACAGCCTCTCGAGCACCTGGGTATGGACCCAGATCGACGCGCGCCTCGCAGACCTCACCGGCGCGCCCGGCGCCGATCAGCATCGTTCGGGCGGCGCCCTCGGGGGCCGCGTGGCGCTCACCTGGCAACCGACGCCGAAGGACACCCTGCAGATCAACACCCAGGTGACCGCGCCGCGCCTCACCGTGCAGGGCGAGAGTCTGGTCACCGGCCTGGCGTCCCTGGGCTATCGCCACAAGTTCGGGGACAATCTGGCGGGCTTCGTCAATGTGCAGGACGTGTTCAACACCTCGCGTTTCGGCTCGCGGATCGACACGCCGGCTCTGCGGACGCGCACCGAGTTCGAGATCGACAGCCGCGCCGTCTGGCTGGGCCTGGTCTGGACGTTCAGCAAGGGCTCGGCCCCCAAGCCGCGCGAACCCGGCTTCGAATTCTGAAGCGCCTCATCCAGGCGGCGATTTGCTGAGCGCCGCCCATCGCGGCGCTGAGCGCGGCGCCGGTCACGGACCGGCCTCCCATCCTTTAGACTGCGACCGCCCCGCAATGCAGGAGACGCCGCATGGCCGCCGCCCCTAACTCGATCTTCGCGCCCGGGAAGGTCGCCGTCGTCACCGGCGCCGCCAGCGGCATCGGCCGCGCCGCCGCGGAACGCCTCGCCGAACTGGGGATGAAGCTGGTGCTGTTCGACCGCGACGAGGCGGCGCTGGCCGCCGTCGCGCAGCAGGTCGGCGGCGGGGCGCGCTGGATGGCGGGCGACGTCAGCCGCTACGAAGACATGGAAAGCTTGAGGGATCTCGCCTACGACGCCTTCGGCGAAGTCGCCCTGGTGATGAACAACGCGGCCATCGGTGGGCAGGGCAGCGACAACTGGACGGGCCTCGACGCCTGGCGTCGCATCCTGGAGATCAACCTCTGGGGCGTGATCCATGGGGTGCACGCCTTCGCCCCGGCCCTGCTGGCCCAGGACGCGCCGGCCGCCATCGTCAACACCGGCTCCAAGCAGGGCATCACCAATCCGCCCGGGGTCCCCGCCTACGGTGTCTCGAAGGCGGCGGTGAAGACCCTGACCGAGCAGCTGGCCCACGGCCTGCGCGAGGCGGGCGGCGAGGTGACCGCTCACCTGCTGATCCCCGGCTGGACCCACACGGCCATGACCGGCTCCGGCGAGAAGCCAGCGGGGGCCTGGTCGGCGGCCCAGGTGGTCGAGGCGATGATCGAGGGCGTGAGCGCCGGCGACTTCTACATCCTCTGCCCGGACAACCAAGTAACCCCCGAGCTGGACAAGGCGCGCATCCGCTGGAGCGCCGGGGACCTGATCGAAAACCGCCCCGCCCTCTCGCGCTGGGACCCGGCGTGGAAGGATCGCTTCGAGGCGTTCATCGCGCGCGAGACCGCAGGCTGAACCGTAGCGCACGCCCCGCGTTTTGCTGAAGAACGCAGGAGTTTGCGATGCACAATCCGCTCGAAGACGAAGCCGCTCTCGAAACCGTCCTGGCCTTTCTCGACGCGCCTCCGCTGGAGGGCTCCGAAGAGGATCGCCTGTTCGGCCGGCTGCTTCGACAGGTGAACGAGGCCGTGGCCGCGCCGGAAGAGACGAACCTGACCATCTCGGGCGACCTGCAGCGCCGCCTCGTCGACCTTGAGCGCCAGCGCGGAGTGCTTGAGCGCCGCAGCGCGCCCTTCCTGCCCTTCGGCGAGCATCCGGACGGCATCGGCCCGACGGTGGGCATCCAGACGCCGCACGGCTAGGCGAAGTTTGCTCAGTCCCTCAGCGGATCCTTGGCCTCGGCCGAGCCGTAGGTCAGGGCGAGAAACACGTCCTCCAGGTCGGGATCCTCGGTGGCGATGTCCTTGATGTGCAGGCCCTGGCCGCGCACGGCGGCGAGCACCTGCTCCACGCTGGATTGGCCGGTGCGGTAGGTGACCGCGAAGGCGCCCGAGGCGCGTAGCCGGGTCTCGAACCCGGCCAGCGTCGGCGCGGCCGTCACCGGCTCGGCCGGAGTGACCACCACATTGCGGGTGTCGAGGCGGGTGAGCAGCTGGCCGGTCGGCTCGCAGGCCACCACCTCGCCGCGATTGATGATGGCGATCTGGTCGCAGAGCTCCTGCGCCTCTTCGAGGTAGTGGGTGGTCAGGACGATGGTCACGCCCTGGTCGTTGAGCCCAGTGACGTACTGCCAGAGCTGGCGACGCAGCTCGACGTCGACTCCGGCGGTCGGCTCGTCGAGAATCAGCACCGGGGGCTGGTGCACCATGGCCTTGGCGACCATCAGGCGCCGCTTCATGCCGCCGGAGAGGGCGCGGACATAGGCGTTGGCCTTGTCGGACAGGCCGAGGGCGGCCAGCAGGGCGTCGGTGCGCCGCTGGTCCTTCGGCACGCCGTAAAGCCCGGCCTGCACCTCCAGCGACTCGCGCGGGGTGAAGAAGACGTCGGCGGCCAGCTCCTGCGGCACCACCCCGATGGCGGCGCGGGCGTCGCGCGGGCGCAGGTCGATGTCGCGGCCCCAGAGGCGCACCGTGCCCCGCGTCTTGCGGGTCAGGCCGGCCAGGATGTTGATGAAGGTCGACTTGCCCGCGCCATTGGGGCCCAGCAGGCCGAAGATCGAGCCGCGCGGCACCCTCAGGTCGATGCCGTTGAGGGCCAGCTTGGCGGGCGTGCCCTTGCCGGGCGGGTATTCCTTGACCAGCCCCTCGGCCTCGATGGCGAACTCAGGAAGCTCCATGCGCGAAACGGCCTTGCAGAAGGTGCGGGAGGATTTGACGCGAAGCGTCGCTGCGCCCTAGGTATGCGCGCGCGGGCCGTTCGCCAAGGCGGCCCCGCGATGCATGAGGAAATCCCGTCGATGGCGCGTAAGGCCAAGCCGATCCCCGACACCCGCGCGACCCAGCGCGAGCCCGTGGCGGACGCCGTGCCGCCGGGCGAGATCATCGTCGTGAAATCGCACCGCATCGCCTGCGACGGCGTCGGCGGCGCGCTGGGCCACCCGCGCGTGTGGCTGGAGATGGGCGGCGCCGACTTCGTCGAATGCCCCTACTGCGACCGCCGCTTCGTCGCCGCCAGTCACGAGGCGCACGAGAATGAACGGCTGGCCCCGGGCGTGTACGAAGGCCCGGGCGGGCACTGAGGAGCTAGATCGCCGTCGCCTGGTCGGGCGTGGAGAACACCACCGGCAGGCGGGTGCGGCCGCCCGCCGTCGGTCGGCCGCCGAGCATCTTGGGCTCCATGCGGTACTTGCCGGCGACCGCCAGGGCGGCCTGGCCGAAGCCGTAGCCGCGCGGGGTCTCGGAGACCACGAGGCAGGCCTTCAGATAGCCGTCGAGGCCGATCTCGCAGTCGAGGACCGCCGTGCCGCCGAGATGCGCCGCCAGGGCGCGGGGCGGATAGACGCGGCGCAGATCCTCCGCCGTCGGGGCGCCCCGCCAGGCCGAAAACGACGACATCTGCGCCGACGCGGCGCCGGGCGCGGCGAGGAGCAGGGCAAGGGCGAGAGCGAGGCGGCGCATCAGGTGGAAGTTCACCTACCACCGTGGCTACACCGGGGCGAACGCCCCGACCACCGGGCATCGAAGCCCGTCGACAACTTCGCCGTATGATTGCACCTTGTTATCGGAGCAATAGACGCGGGGCGCACCGTGCGGGGACTCTTTGCTATCGCAGCCGCGACCCTGCTCGCGACGGCCGCCCTGGCCCAGCCCGCGCCGGATGGGGCGGCGTCGCGCGAGCTTGTCGGCAAGGTCGTCTTCACCCGCAAACCCACGGGCGAGGAGATCTCGGCCAAACGGCCGGAACGGGTGGTGAAGGAACCGGTCGCCGGCGGGGCCATGCTCGACTGCCGGGCGACCGCCGGCGGCGGCCTGACCGATTGCAAGGTCGCCAGCGAAGCGCCCCTCGACTACGGCTTCGGGGCCGCCGCCCTGCGGCTGGCGGACCAGTACCGCGTGGCCGCCATGACCGACGCCGGCGAGGCGACCGCCGGCGCCCGCATCCGCGTGCCGGTGACCTTCAACGCCGCCCGGGTCGGCGGGGCGATGAACCTGATGGCCTATCCGATCTGGGTGCAGGCGCCGAGCCTGGAGCAGGTCGAGGCCGCCTATCCGGGCGCCACGGCCAGGGGGGCCGCCGGCAAGGCGGTGGTGCGCTGCGCCTTCGACATCGAGGGTCGCACCACCGACTGCGAGGTGCTTTCGCAGACCCCGGCCGAACGCGGCTTCGGCGCCGCAGCCCTGGCCCTGGCCGACGACTTCGTGGTGCTGCACACCGAAGACGACGCGGCGCTCTTGCCGGCGGTGATCGCCGACATCCCCATCGCCTTCCGCAAGCCCGAGGCCTCGCTTGGCAAGCTGCCCGACCCGCAGTGGCTGACCGAGGTCTCCGCTGCCGGGGCGGACGCATTCTTCCCGGTCGCCGCCCGCGAGGAGGCGGTCCGAAGCGGGCTTGGAACGGTCGACTGTCTGGTCAGCAAACAGGGTCAGATGACCGATTGCCGTGTCGCACGCGAACAGCCGGCGGACCTTGGATTCGGCGACGCCGCCATCCAGGTGGCGCAGCAGATGCGGATCAATACCTGGAGCCAGGACGGCCGAACCTACGCAGGGCGCCGTCTCACCGTTCCGATCCGCCTGAGGCTGGTCAATCCGAACGACCCCATGAGAGACCGACGCTTCACGCCGTCCTTCGGCTGGAAGGTCCCGGATGTGGCGGCGGGGCGTCGATGACGCGACACGCGACACGCGACGGTTATTTACTGCTCATCGCCCTCCTCGGCCTAAGCGCTGCGGCGGCCGTCTCGCCCGCCTCGGGGCAGAGCCGACGCCCCGAGGCCTCGCCCTGGATCGCCACCCCGACGTCCGAAGAGCTTCGAGCCTGCTCGCCGGGCGGGGCGGAGCCGCCGAAGGGGCGGGCGGTGGCGATGTGCAGGGTGGGGCCGCGCGGCAAGCTGGAGGACTGCACCTACGACCGCGTGGTCGGCGGGGCGCCGATGCGCGCCTGGGCGATGTGCGCCATCGCCGGGTTCACGGCCAAGCCGGAATTTCGCGGGCGGACGGTGGAAGTCCCGGTCGAACCCATCGACGAGATCGTCGAGGCGCCGATCCCGGGCTGACGGCGGCGGCGCGCGCCCCTATCTTGCCGCCATGACCGACACGCTCGCGCCCGAAGCCGCCCCGGAAACCCCCGCCGAGGACCGCCCCCTGACCCAGGACGGGCCGGCGATCCGGCTGTGGCTGATCGACGCCAGCGCCTACATCTTCCGCGCCTATCACGCCCTGCCGGCGCTGACCCGCAAGAGCGACGGCCTGCCGGTGGGCGCGGTGCAGGGCTACTGCAACATGCTGTGGAAGCTGCTGCAGGACATGAAGGGCGAAGGCGGGCCGACCCACCTGGCGGCGATCTTCGACCACTCCGAGAAGACGTTCCGCAACGAGCTCTACGATCAGTACAAGGCCCACCGCCCGCCGCCGCCGGAAGACCTGATCCCGCAGTTCGCCCTGGTGCGCCAGGCCACCGCCGCCTTCGGCGTGCACTGCGTGGAACTGCCCGGCTACGAGGCCGACGACCTGATCGCCACCTACGCCTGCAAGACCCGCGACCTCGGCGGCGAGGCGGTGATCGTCTCGTCCGACAAGGACCTGATGCAGCTGATCGGCGACGGCGTCGTGATGTACGACCCGATGAAGGACAAGCGGCTCGAGCACGAGGCGGTGGTCGAGAAGTTCGGCGTCGGCCCCGACAAGGTGGTCGACGTCCAGGCCCTGATCGGCGACTCGGTCGACAACGTGCCCGGCGCCCCCGGCATCGGGGTGAAGACGGCCAGCGCCCTGATCCTGGAATACGGCGACCTCGACACGCTTCTCGCCCGCGCCGGCGAGATCAAGCAGGAGAAGCGGCGCCAGACACTGATCGACTTCAAGGACCAGATCCTGCTGTCGCGCGAGCTGGTGAAGCTGACCTGCGACGCTCCGGCCCCGGAGCCGATCGACGACTTCGCGGTGAAGGATCCGGACCCGGACACCCTGCGCGCCTTCCTCGACGAGATGGAGTTCCGCACGCTGGCCCGCCGGGTGGGCGACGGCAAGGGCGCGCCGCCGGTCGAAGGGGCTCCGGCCCGCAAGGCTCGCGCCGCCATTCCCAGCGCCCCGGCCATGACCCCGCGCTACGCCAGCGGCGGGTTGGCGGCCGAGGCCCAGGCCTTCGACACCAGCGCCTACGCCTGCGTGCAGACGCTGGAGGAACTGGACCGCTGGATCGTCCGGGCGACCGAGGCGGGCGTCGTCGGCTTCGACACCGAGACCGACGCCCTTTCGGCCACCCACGCGGGCCTGTGCGGGGTGTCGCTGGCCGTGGGGCCGAACCAGGCCTGCTATGTGCCGCTGACCCATGAGCACGAACCCGTGGCCGGGGCCGGCGACGGCGGCTTCGACTTCGGCGGCGACGACGCGCCGCCCGCCAAGCCGCCCATCGAACAGATCGACAAGGCCACGGCGCTGGAGCGGCTGAAGACCCTGCTGGAGAATCCGGCGGTGCTGAAGGTCGGCCAGAACATCAAGTACGACATCGCGGTGATGGCCCAGCGCGGCGTCCGCGTGGCGCCGGTCGACGACACCATGCTGATCTCCTACGTGCTGGAGGGCGGGCTTCACGGCCACGGCATGGACGAGCTGGCCAGGCTGCACCTCGGCCACGAGCCGATCGCCTTCAAGAGCGTGACCGGCGCGGGCAAGAAGCAGATCAGCTTCAGGCACGTCGAACTGCCCGCCGCGACCTGCTACGCCGCCGAGGACGCCGACGTCACCCTGCGGCTGTGGCATATCCTCAAGCCCCGCCTCGCCGCCGAGGGCCTGCTGACGGTCTACGAAACCCTGGAGCGTCATCTGCCGGCCGTGCTGGCCGACATGGAGATCGAGGGCGTGCGGGTCGATCCCGAGCGTCTGCGCCGCCTCTCCACCGAGTTCGGCATCCAGATGGTCGACCTTGAAGCCAAGGCCCACCAGCTGGCCGGGCGCCCGTTCAACCTGGGCTCGCCGCGTCAGATCGGCGACATCCTGTTCGGCGAGATGGGCCTGCCCGGCGGCAAGAAGACCGCCACCGGCCAGTGGGGCACCGACGCCTCGATGCTGGAGGAGCTGGCCCTCACCCACGAGCTGCCGCGCACCATGCTCGACTGGCGCCAGCTGTCGAAGCTGAAGGGCACCTACACCGACGCCCTGATCGCGGCGATGGATCCCGACACCAACCGCGTCCACACCTCCTACCAGATGGCGGCGGCGACCACGGGGCGCCTCGCCTCGTCCGATCCCAACCTGCAGAACATCCCGATCCGCACCGAGACCGGCCGCCAGATCCGCCAGGCCTTCATCGCCAAGCCCGGCCATGTGCTGGTCAGCGCCGACTACAGCCAGATCGAACTGCGTCTGCTGGCCCATATCGGCGACATCCCGCAGCTGAAGCGCGCCTTCTCGGAGGGCGTCGACATTCACGCCTCGACGGCGTCGGAGATGTTCGGCGTGCCGGTCGAGGGCATGCCGGCCGAGACCCGCCGTCGGGCCAAGGCGATCAACTTCGGCATCGTCTACGGCATCAGCGCCTTCGGCCTGGCCAACCAGTTGGGCATCGAGCAGTCCGAGGCCGGGGCCTACATCAAGACCTACTTCGAGCGCTTCCCGGGCATCCGCGACTACATGGACCGCACCAAGTCGTTCGCGCGCGAGAACGGCTATGTGACCACCATCTTCGGCCGCAAGATCCACATTCCGGCGGTGCAGGGCAAAAGCCCGGCCGAGCGGGCGTTCGGCGACCGGGCGGCGATCAACGCGCCGATCCAGGGGGCGGCGGCGGACATCATCCGTCGCGCCATGATCCGCATGCCGGCGGCCCTGGCCGAGGCGAACCTGACCGGTCGCATGCTGCTGCAGGTGCACGACGAACTGGTGTTCGAATGCCCGGCCGAGGAGGCCGAGGCCTTCCGCAAGCTGGTCAGCCGGGTGATGGAGCGGGCGGCCGAGCCGGCGGTGGCGCTCAGCGTGCCGCTGTCCGTCGAGGCGCGCGCGGCCGGCAACTGGGACGAGGCCCACTGATCGTGAAGGCGCCACTCGGCAAGTTCCTGAGTTTCCTGCCGCGCGGCAAGATGGCCTACGAGCAGGACGGCAAGACCCGCCAGCACTCGGCGAGCTTCTTTCGCGGGGAGCACACCAACTTCCACCCACGCGACGTCTCGCTGAAGCTCGAGGGCTTCATCGCGGATTATGTGATGCGCGGCCTCGCGCCGCCGGAGCCCTTCCTCGGCAAGGACGACAGCGTCGCCGCCTTCGGCTCCTGCTTCGCCTACCACCTGTCGAACTATCTGTTCGAGCGGGGCTTCAACGTCTCCACCCGGCAGAAGAACGTCGCCTACATCACCCGCATGGGCGACGGCATCGTCAACACCCACGCCATCCGCCAGCAGTTCGAATGGGCCTGGCTGGGGCGCGAGCCGACCCAGGCCCTGTGGCACGGCTATGACAGGACCGCGCTGGGCTATGACGATGACGTGCGCGAGGCGACGCGCGAACTGTTCGACGCGGCGCACACCTTCATCATCACGCTCGGCCTTTCCGAGGTCTGGTACGACGAACCGACCGGCGAAGTCTTCTGGCGGGCGGTGCCGGCCGACGCCTACGACGCCTCGCGCCACAAGTTCGGCGTGGCCGGCTTCACCGAGAACCTGGAGAACCTGCGCGCCATCCACGCCCTGATTCGGGCGCGGCGGCCGGGCGCGCGCATCGTCTTCACCCTGTCGCCGATCCCGCTGACGGCGACCTTCCGACCGATCCCCGCCATCGTGGCCGACGCGGAATCGAAGGCCATACTGAAGACGGCGCTCGGCGAGCTGATGCGCACCGCCGACGATCCGCGCCTGCACTATTTCCCGAGCTACGAGATCGTCACCAGGCTGTTCAACCACCCCTACATCAACGACCGCACCCACGTGCACGCCCACGTCGCCGACCTGAACATGGCGATCTTCGAGCGCTACTACTGCACGACGGGGATGACCGACGCGGCCCTCTTCCAGCGCTGGCGCGCCGCCGCCGATCTCGACGCCGCCATCGGCCGCGAGGGTCATGACGCCGCGCCCGACGCCAACTTCAAGGACGTCAGGCGTCACCACGCCGCCAATTGAGCCAAGCCGCGCCTGGCGCGTTCTCCTCGTCGGAGGAGAACGCCATGACCGAGGCCCCGATCGGCGCGCCCGCGCCGCAGCCCGACACCGAACGCCACCCTCGAACGAAGGTCACCCGCCTGCCCTATGTGGCGGTCGTCCTGATCGCCCTGGCGGTCGTGGCGATCTTCGGCGTCCTCACCCTGCGCGAACGGCAGACCTACAGCCAGGAAGTGGTCGGCCTGCAGGTGACCCCGCCCGCCCAGCCGCAGATGGCCCCGACCACCGCACGGTAGCTGTGCGATCTGCGCACCTTGACACTTCAGGGGGCGCCACGGCTCATTCCCCGAGATTTGACGGGCCGCCAAGGCCTGCGGGCCGCGTGAGCGGTCGCCGCCGAAAAGCGGAAACGGGAGTGGGCGATGTTTCACCAGGTGCTGACGCCGATCGGCGACAATCTTCTGCTGTCTTTTCTGGTCGCCTGCATTCCGATCGCGGTGGTGTTGGTGCTGATGGGGGTGGTCAAGCGGCCGGCCTGGCAGGCCTCGCTGGCCGGCCTCGTCGTCGCCTTCCTGGTCGCGATCACCGCATGGCGGATGCCGGTGGGGATGGCCGCCGAGAGCACCCTGGCCGGGGCTGTCTTCGCCCTCTGGCCGGTGATGTGGATCGTGTTCAACGCCCTGGTGCTGTTCAACATCGCGGTGATGTCCGGCCGGTTCGACGCCTTCCGCCGCTGGACCCTGGCCTATATTCCCAACGATCGCCGCGTGGTGCTGATCGTGATCGGCTTCTGCTTCGGCGCCCTGCTGGAGGGCGTATCCGGCTTCGGCACCCCGGTGGCGATCACCGGCGCCCTGCTGATCGCCGTCGGCTTCAAGCCGCTGGACGCCATCGTCTACACCCTGATGTTCAACACCGCCCCGGTGGCCTTCGGGGCCCTGGGCGCGCCGGTGACCACCCTCGGCTCCGTCACCGGCCTCGACAGCCATGTGCTGGGCTCGATGATCGGCCGCCAGCTGCCCTTCATCGCCGTGCTGCTGCCGTTCTACGCCATCGGCCTCTACGCCGGCTGGCGCTCGATCAAGGCCATGTGGCCGCTGCTGCTGGTCGCCGGCGGCTCCTTCGCCCTGGGCCAGTTCGTCACGTCAAACTACCTGGGCTATGAGCTGACCGACGTCGGATCGGCCATGGCGTCGCTGATCGCCACCGTCGCCTTCCTGAAGGTCTGGAAACCGGCGGAAGACCCGGCGTTCGCCCTCGATCTCGAGACCGCCGCCCAGACCACGCTCAGCGAAGGCGGCATCACCATCCCGCCGTCGAGCACGCCGATGTGGCAGGGCTGGGCGCCGTGGGTGATCATCTCCGCCACGGTCATCGTCTGGACCACCTTCAAGGTGAACCTGCTCGGCGAGCAGAAGATTCCCTGGGAGGGCCTGCACAACCAGGTGTTCATCACCCTCTACGGCAAGCCCTACGCCGCGGTATGGAGCTTCCAGCCCCTGGCCACGGGCACGGCCATCCTGCTGGCCGCCGTCGCCACCGCCCTGTTCTGCGGGGTCGGACCGAAGGGCTACTTCAAGGCAGTGGGCGCCACCTGGAAGCAGATGCGCATCGCCACCCTGACGGTCGCGATCATCGTCGGCATGGCCTATCTGATGAACTACTCGGGCCTGGCCTATACGCTGGGCCTCGGCGTCGCCTCCGTGGGGATCTTCTTCCCCCTGGTCTCGGCCTTCCTCGGCTGGCTGGCGGTGTTCCTCTCGGGCAGCGACACCTCGGGCAACGCCCTCTTCGGCAATCTGCAGGTGGTGGCGGCCAACCAGTTGAACCTCAACCCGGTGCTGATGGCGGCGACCAATTCCTCGGGCGGCGTCATGGGCAAGATGATCTCGCCGCAGAACATCGCCACCGGCTGCGCCACCTCGGGCCTCAAGGGACGCGAGGGCGAGGTCTTCGCCCGCACCTTCATCCACTCGATCATCCTAGCCCTGTTCCTGGGCGTGATCGTGCTGATCCAGCAGTACCTGACGCCGTGGATGATCCCGCCGCATTAGCGCAAAAACTACTATTGTAATTTAATTTTACGTACGTAGTCTTCCAGGGCGGACGGCGCGGGGCCGCCGCCGGCGTGGAGGCGGCGATGCGGAATGCGGCGGCAAGCGAACAGCCTTCCCGCGCGCGGCGCGCGATCGCGGCCATAGCCTCGTTGGCGGCCGGCGCCGCGGTGGTCGCCACCGTTCCCGCCGCCCTCGGCACGGCCACCTGGCTGCGGGTGCGTGAACTGCAGAAGCAGTGGACGATCGACGGTCCGCCCTGCCCCACCCTGTCCGTGTTCGACCCGAACATCGGGCCGATGAAAGGAACCTTCCCGTACCTCGACGCCACCTACAGCTACGGTCGCGCCCAGGTCTATTGCGCCGACGTTCCGAAGTCGGGCGTGCTGGCGTCCGGGACCTATCAGATCTGCCAGTTCAACAATCCCGGCGTCGTACAGGTCGAGACGAGCCGGGGCGTCAGCGTCTTCGGCCCGATGCGCGGTCACCGCGCCACCGTCTCCGTGCGGGACGGCGCGGCCAGCTGCATCGTCGGCGGCTGGTTCGACGGCCACTGAGCCGGCGCGTTCCAAGCGCCCCTCGACACACGCCGACATACGATTCCCGCCGCCTGACCAATTCCGACAATTCGGCGAAGCGCCGCCGTTACGACCGGCTCCTAGAACGGAGATCGTCAGAACAAGCTGACGAACCAACCGCAAGGACCACGCCGATGACCCCGATCAACACCTTCATCCTGAACGCCGCCAGCGCCATGGGCTCGACCACGATCACGGCCCTGCTGGCCCTGACCACCGTCGCCTCGGTCGCCCGCTTCTTCTGATCAGATGACCTCGACAGGCACGGGAACGACGCGCCGGCTCTCGTTCTCAAGCCTCATGTCGGATCGGAAGGCCGATCCGTTTCGCCGAAACTCCGTCGCCTTGAACAGGGTCGACAGGCCCAGCAATCCCACCTCGGGCATGGACACCAGGTGCAGCGGAATGTCGGCCACATAGCTTTGCATGCGCCCCTTGTCCTCGAACCGGGCGCGTAGCAGTTCGCGGTCGAACAGGGCGGGGTGCGCGCTCATGAGTTCGCTGCAGATATAGACCCCGCCACGGGCGCCGATGGTCAGGGCGAGGTTGCCGGCGACGTCGCCGGTCCAGCCGGTGAACAGGCGCAGGGCTTCCAACGCCACATCGTCGCCGCCGGCGGCGGAGGCCAGGATGGCGTCGACCGTCGGCAGGTGGGGCCGTCCCCGGAGGTCCGCCACGGCGGCTTGCAGATTGAGGAGCCCCGGCTCGCTGACCACCTCGTCCGCCGAGATGCGGCCCAGGGCCTTGCGCATGACGGAAAGCACTTCGGCCTCGTGATCGTTGGTCGCCGCGATCAGCACATGCCCGCCTTCGCCGGGCAGGGCGACCCAGTCGCCGCTGCTGTCGGGCGCCAGGGTGCTGACGCCGCAGCCGCGACGCCAGGGCCCGACGACGCCCATGGGCATGTCGTGCTGGGCGACGCCCCGTCCGACCTTTTCGATATCGCGGGCGGCGAGATGCGGCACGGCCAGGGCGCAGGCGGTGAAGTCGTTGACCAGATGGACCCGGGTGGTGCCGAGCACCTTGCGAAGATGCGGCCGGCCGATCTGCATGTCGGCATGGGTCAGGCGGATGACGTCGTCCTGCACCGGGCCGGCGGCGCAGAACGCCGCCGCCGCCAGAGAAGGCCGCCCGGCGTCATCCATGAAGGCCTCAAGGCGCGCGTCGAGCTCCTCGACCGAGGCGCAATTCCAGATCACCGCCGCATCCGGTCGTGCGCCCGGAGACGCCAGCGTCAGGCGCATCCGCGAGCCATCGACCTCGCCCAGCAGAATCTTCGACATGCCCTTCCCTCTCGTTCGCGCGGCCTATCCCGCATAGGTTGATACACGCCACAGTTGCATGCTCAAGGCGATCAAGAGATTAACGCGGCCGCGACCGATCGGCGCACCTCACGGCCGCTCCGGATCAGGCCGTCGGCTTATCGAACAGCTTCAGATAGCGCATGCCCCACGGCATGCCGTCGCTGGCCGCCGCGGTCGTGGTGATCTTCACGAACCTGGCCGGCGTGGGGGTGAAGATCAGGCTGTTGTACATGCTGGTCGCCTGGCCTTCCCTGATGGTCTTCCAGGTCGTTCCGTCGGTCGAGACCTCCAGCTTGTAGCCCCGCGGCGAGAACACCCCGCGCGGCGGACGCTGGCCGGGAGGCAGCGGCGGGGCGCCGACGGACCGGATGCCCGAGCCGACCAGGGCCTGATAGTCGATGCCCGTGAGGTTGACCGTCTTCGGCAGCTCCACCTGGAACCACATGCCCGGCTTCTGAACCTCGCCGGTGGTCCAGCCTTCCAGGGTCAGGGCCGCCTCGGGGTGGCCCGTGGAGCCGATCACCACCGGCTTGTTGTGGCTGGCCGTCACCTTCCAACTCTTGTCGACCGGCAGCAACCGCGCCTGCACGGCCTTCAGCTGGGCGTCGGTGTAGGGCTGGGTGCGCGAGGCTTCCTGGGCGCGGATCTGGGCGACCATTTCCGGCGTCACCATGGTGGCGTTGTTGGCCATGCCGTTGCGCAGGTAGGAGGCCACCGCCGCGATCCATTCGTCGTTCTCGGCACGCTGCGGCACCATGGCGCCGGCGGCGTAGGAACGGCCGTCGATCGGGTCGGTCAGGCCGCTGAGCAGCACGCGAAGCACGTGCTCGGGGCTGCTCTGGCCGATGCGGGCGCTGCCGGCCAGGGCCGGAGCCATCAGGCCGCCGGCGCCGTCGGGGCCGCCCTGACCGTCGTGGCCGTGGCACTCGCCGCAGCTGTCGGCGAAGATCTGCGCGCCCTTCTCCAGCATGGCCACCTCGGCCGCGGTGCGGATCGGCGGGTTGTCGCCGCCGCCGTCGCCCAGACCGACCACCGAGACCGGCGGGCTGATGATGCGGTTGGCGATCAGCTGAATACCCTTGGTCTGCCTGGCCGCCATGGTCGTCTTGGCGACCGCCACGGCGTCGGGATGCTTGACGTACTGCAGGGTCAGCAGCGCCTGGATGGCGACATCGTTGCTCTGGTCGCCCGCCAGGCGCTTGAAGTCGTCGCCGAGGGTCTGGTCGCCGCCCTTGTAGACGATCTCGCCCAGGCGCAGACCCTGGGCCCGCAGCTTCGGATCGGCGTTATTGATGAAGCCCCGCACGGTCGCCGCGTCGAGGGCGCCGAGGCCCTCCAGCGTCCAGGCCGCGTGGATGCGGGCCAGCGGGTTCCTGTCGGAGGCGGCCATGGTCTTCAGGGCCGGGACGACCGACTTGTCCTGACGCAGAACCAGCTGCTGCTGGGCGGTGTCGCGCCACCAGCCGTTCGGATGGCTGAGGAAGCCGACCAGTTTGGCCGAGCTGTCCTGGAACATCGTCGGCTTGGTCTTGTCGCGCTCCATGCCGTTGTAGGTCAGCCGCCAGATCCGCCCCATGCCGATGGCGGTGTCGAGCTTGTACTGCTCGATCTTGGCGCGCAGGTACGAGCCCGGCTGGGTCCACTGCGCCTCCTGGATGATGCCGTGGTACATGTCGACGATGTAGATGGTGCCGTCCGGCGCGGTCTTGGTGTCGACGGGACGGAACAGCGGGTCCATCGAGCGGATGAACTCGGACTTCTGAGCCTGGTAGGGATTGGCGACGCGGGTCAGGCCGCCGTCGTCCACCGCCTTGGTGCGACGAAACACCCGGGCCACCACCTCGCCGTAGAAGTAGTCGCCCTTCAGCTCGGCCGGCAGGCGGTCTCCGCGATAGATGTTGGCCCCGGCGCCGGCGGTGGCGGCGTTGAGCGTGCCGTCGCTGGCGCGCACCCAGCTGGTGCCGCCCTGCATGTCGCCCAGGCCGATCGGCGCGCCCCACGGCGTGCGGAAGCCCGGCATCAGCGGGTCGGGCGTGGCGACGTTGCCGTACAGCACCGGGAACTGGAAGTAGCTGGGCAGGCCGCTGGCGCCGCCCTGGAACCAGACCTTGCCGTAGTCGTCCTGGGTGACGCCCCAGGCGCCGTTATTGGCCCCGACCGTCTCCTTCTGCGCCCCTTTCGGAGTCCAGCGCACGCGGATCGAGTTGTAGGTCGAGTACATCCAGTTATCGAGCGCCCAGGTCAGGCCCGCTTCCTGGTGCTCGACGTTGCCCGAGCGGCCGAGGCCGGTGACGAAGAGCTCCTTCTTGTCGGAGACGCCGTCGCCGTTGGTGTCGGTGAAGAGGAAGGTGTCGTCGGAGTTCGGCTCCTTGGCCAGCACCTGGCCGTCGCCGAGCGGCGTGACGAAACGGGGGAAGATCAGATTGTCGATGAAGACCGTGCCGGTCTCGTAGACGCCGTCGCCGTCCTTATCCTCCCAGCGCGAGATGCGGTTGCGCGGCGTCAGCTCGTCCTTGGCGTCGGCGTTGAGCATGTAGGTGCGCAGTTCCAGCACATACATCCGGCCGTTGGCGTCGAAGGCGATCTGGCCGGGGCTTTCGATCTGCGGGTCGGTGAGCACGGGCGTAAGGGCGTAGCCGGGCTGCAGCTGGAACAGAGCCTGCTCCTCGGCCGGGCGCCGGTGCGGCACCGGCGGCTTGGGCGACAGGTCGACGCCCTCCAGCGAGAACGGACCGCCCGTGCCGAGCGAGGCGGGAGCGCCCTCCTCCATGGTGGTGGCCATGCCGAGCGGCGAGCCCAGCGGCGCCGACTGGGCCGAACTCACGCCCGCATTGGGGTTCTGCACCAAGCCGGCGGCCGGCGTCTGCGCCTGGGCCGAATAGAGGGTCACCCCGACCAGGGCGACCGCGGCGACGCCCGCCAGGGCCGAGCGGGAGAAAAACGCCGTACGTTTCATGCCGGTTGTCTCTGTTCTTACGCCGACGGCGCGCGCCGTGGGCCGGTCCCTAATGCCCCTTCAATAACTCGGACAAATAGGCCGATCAACTCACGGAGTGAGGGCGTATCCCGGCAGGTTCAGCGACATCTCGGTGTCGCGCAGGGCGCTGAGGATCAGGTCGGTCATGCAGGCGCGGGCCCTGTCGGCCGAACCTTCGGCGATGGCGTCGAACACCGCGTAGTGCGGCGGCATGGAGTCCGGCGGCAGGGCGTTGCGCCGCCCCTTGAAGATGGTCGTCCAGCTCACCGCCGCCGAGATCGTCCCCGCCAGGGCCATGAGCGGCGCGTTGCGGGCCGCCTCGAGGATGAGATGATGGAAGGTCTGGTCGGCCATCCGCCCCTCGGCTGTGCCGACCCCCAGCCGGGCCATGGCGTCTAGGGCCGCGCGCATCCGCGCCAGCTCCGCCTCGGTCCGACGCTCGGCCGCATAGCCGGCCGCCGCCGGCTCGATGACCAGCCGCAGTTCAAACAGGTCGCGGATGAAGTCCTGGCTGGGCTCGAACTCGAACATCCAGCCGAGCACCTCGGGATCGAGCAGATTCCAGCGCGAGCGCGGGTTCACCTGGGTGCCGGCCTTCGGCTTGCTGGACACCAGCCCCTTGGCCGAGAGGATGCGGATCGCCTCGCGATAGGCCCCGCGCGAGACCTTCAGCTGCTCGCTCGCCGAAATCTCGTCGGCCAGCACGTCGCCGGGCCGATAGCGACCGGAGACGATGGCCACGCCCAGATCATGGGCGATCGAGCCGTGGATGCGGCGCGAAGCGGCCTTGGGGAGCCCTTCCGATGCTGCGATCGCGTCGTTCAATGCGGGTCCCGCTCCGCTTCACCCGCCTTAGGCCTAGGCCGAGCCTGCCGCGGTGTCGAGCATTCGCGCCGAGCGCCGCCCCCCAGCGATCAGATCGCGAACGATCCGCAAGTTCGTCGACCGTGCGACTGAACGGAAGCGCGGCTCATGCACTATCGCAGCATGAAGATCAGCGTTACCCGAATGGGCTCAGGGTATGCCGTCATGAACGGCGACGAGGTTCTCGAAAGTTTCGACACCCTCGACGACGCCCGCATGTGGGCGATGACCATGTGCGCCGAGGCGCTCGGTCGCGGCCAGATGTGCGACTGGGTGGATCTGTCGGACAACGACCGGAGCCTCACTTGATCGGAGGCGGCTCGCCTCGGTGCGCCAGCCGGTAGGCGGCGCGGTAATCCTTCCACGCCTTGGCCAATTCCCGCGCCAGCTCGGCCTCGACCGGCTGCAGATCGCGCAGGGTGGCCGGGTTGGCCTGGCCGATCGGCCGCAGCCTGGCGTCGGCTTTCGAGCGGACCAGCAGCTTTGCGATGTGCGCCTGGATGGCCAGGTGCCGCGCCCGCAGGTCCTCGACCTTGGCGCGCAGGCGCCGCAGCGCTCGGGCCCGGCCGCGCTCGGCGTCGGGCGTGGCGATGACGCGCGCCGCGCGGTCCCGCTGGGCCCGCGCCGGATCGGCCTCCTTGGGCGGATTCGACCATCTGAGCTTGGTCATCTGAGGGCGAAGCTCGCGCGGCCTCTATGTCGGGGAATTTCAGGTCCTGGTGGAGCCGAGGGGAGTCGAACCCCTGACCTCTTCATTGCGAACGAAGCGCTCTACCAACTGAGCTACGGCCCCCTCCCAGGACGAGGGAAGCGCGGCACATAAGGGGGGCCGCCCGGGGCTGTCAAGGATGCGTGGAAGCGCAGCGCGCTTGGCCTCGGCGGGCGAAACGCATACATCAGCCAAACCAGAGTTCGGGGGAGTGCATATGGGTCCGGCGATCATCTTTCTGATCAACAGCGTCATCAGCCTGGTCATCTTCGCGGTGATCGTCTCGGCGGTGCTCAGCTGGCTGATCGCTTTCGACGTGGTCAACACCCGCAACCACCTCGTCTATCAGGTGGTCCGCTTCCTCGACGCGGTCACCTCACCCCTGCTGTCGCCCATCCAGCGGATCATTCCCAGCCTCGGCGGCGTCGACATCAGCCCGATCATCCTGCTGCTGCTGCTGCAGGCCCTGAAAATTCTGCTCAGCAACACGCTGTATCCCCTGCTCTACAACCTCTAGCGCGGCCTCGCGGCGTTGATCCGCCGCAAGGCCGGGCGGCGTGCGGTCGCCTTAACATCGGCGCGGGCGGGCGATAGGAAGGCCGTCGGAAAGGATCCTGACGTCCATGTATGTTCTGCCGACGCCGGACTATTCGCGCTTCTCCCGCTTCCGCGACCACATGGGCGATATCGACGACGCCGTGCGCGCCGAGGCCTTCGCCCTGTTCATCAAGCCGTTCCACGCGCGCTATCGCGACATCCTCACCCAGCCGCGCCCAGACTATGAGGCGCGCATCGGGGCCGGCGACGACATCCTGGCCGCCCTGCAGGCCGACGGCGTGGCGCTGGCCAAGGCGGACGCCGGCTTGAAGGCCAGGCTCAACGCGGTGGCCATGCCGCTGGCCGACCAGATCGAAGATCACCTCGCCGCCACCGCCGAGCCCAACTTCAAGGACGGCCAGATTCTGCTGGACGAGACCGGGCACGCCGCGATCTACGAGGCCGTCGCCGCCGTCTTCGAGCAAGCCGGCGTCTTCGACGTGGCCCGCGCCTATGCGCGCCAGCCGGTCAAGCTGGCCAGTATCGCCGTGCAGGTGAACACCGCCGCCACCACCTTGCGGAAGTACAAAGCCGTCGACGCCGAAGGCCTGCCGAAGAAGAAGACCCAGTACCTGCACATCGACAGCTCGGGCTGGCCGCACCACAAGGTGCTGATCTACCTCAACGATGTCGGCCTCGACGAAGGCCCGTTCCGCTATGTGGTCGGCTCGCATCGCATGCTCGACGACTTCGAGCTGGCGGTCCGCAAGACCAACGACAAGCTGCGCATTCCGCCCAAGCTGTTCATGGCCCTGCCGGAAGCCTTCCGGCAGCTGGCCGACTTCGGCGACAACATCGACCCGGACAGTTCCGAGGCCCTGGCCCTGTTGCAGCGCGAGCGGGCTCTCTATGACGAGAAGGCCTCGGACCTCGTGCTGTTCGACTACCACGGCGTTCACCGGGGCGGTTTCGTGCGCAAGGGCGCGCGCCGCATCCTGCAGGTCAATTTCGCCGCCGTTTCCTGAGAAGCTTGGCAAGCGATGGTGCTGGCTTTCGCCTGTCAGATGCGATTAACCGTTATGCGTGCTTCCCAGTTCTGAAACCGCGCAGCCGCTGGATCGGCCCTCGGCCGACGGGCCCGACGCGAGCGCCCGCTTCGCCCTGAGGGACGCCACGGCGGAGGCTCACGCCCGTCTCGACCGCCTCTACGCCAGCCTCGATCTGGCGAAGCGGGACGACTACGCCGCCTTCCTCCTCAGCCACGCCGCCGCCTTCATCCCGACCGAGGGCGCGCTCCACGACGCCGGGGCGGAGGTCGTCTCGCCCGGCTGGAGCGCCACGCGCCGCGCCGACGCCCTGCGCGCCGATCTTGCGGAGATCGGCCTCGAAGCCCCCCCGCCGGCCACGCCCCCGATCTTCCTTACCGAAGCCCAGCTTCTGGGCGGACTGTATGTCTTGGAAGGCTCACGCCTCGGCGGCGCCCTGTTGATCCGGGGCGTGCGGCCGGGCCTCCCAACCCGCTTCCTGACCCCTGGGAACCCGGCCGTGTGGCGGGCGTTCACAGCCAAGCTCGACGAACGGCTCAGCTCGTCGGGTCTGCTGGAGGAAGCCGCCGCCTCGGCCACGGCCGTCTTTGGCCTCTTCGAACGCGTGGCGCGAGCTCACCTGGAACCTTCGCTTTGACCGCTAAACCGGCCGCCGTTGACCTGACCAACTGCGATCGCGAGCCGATCCACCTCTTGGGCGCCGTCCAGCCCATCGGCTTCCTGCTGGCCCTCACCGCCGACTGGATGATCGCCCGCGCGTCGACCAACGTCTCCGCGTTCATCGGCCATGAGCCGGACGACCTGTTCGGCAGGCCGCTGCAGGACGTCTTCGCGCCGAAGGCGGTGCACGACCTGCGCAACCGCGTCGCCATGCTGCTCGGGCAGGACGCCGTCGAGCGCCTGTTCGATTGCCAGCTCATCGACGGCGGCGGTCGCTTCGACATCGCTGTCCATATTTCCGGCGGCCACGTGGTGATCGAGGCCGAGCCGGCCTCGGCCGAGCATGGCGACGCGGGCGGCATGGTCCGCTCGATGATCGCCCGCCTCGACCAGACCGGCGACTTCACCGCCTTCTTCAAGGAGGGCGCCCGCCAGGTGCGAGCCCTGACCGGATTCGACCGGGTGATGGTCTATCGCTTCGCCGAGGACGGCTCCGGCGAGGTGGCGGCCGAGGCCTGCCGCTCGGGAATCGGACGCTTCATGGGCCTGCGCTATCCAGCGTCGGACATTCCCCAGCAGGCCCGCGCCCTCTATCGCCGCAACCTGCTGCGGGTGATCAGCGACGTGCACGCCGAGCCGGTTCCGATCGTCCCGGCGCGCGACGAGAACGGCCGGCTCCTGGACCTTTCTCTTTCGGTGCTTCGGTCGGTCTCGCCGATCCACATCGAATATCTGAAGAACATGGGCGTGGCCGCCTCCCTGTCGATCTCGATCATCGTCGAGGGACGGCTTTGGGGCCTGTTCGCCTGCCACCACTACGCGCCGCACTGCCCGAACTTCGAACGACGCTCGGTGGCGGAACTGTTCGCCCAGATGTTCTCCATGCGCCTGGAGAGCCGCGAGCGGCAGGCCACCGTCGAGTTCGAACGTCGCGCCCGCGACATCTCCGACCAGCTGCTCGGCGCCGTCGCCTCCGACGAGGCCCTGCTGAAGGATCCGGACTGGCTGGGCGACATCCTGACCCACGCCATCGAAGCCGATGGCGTGGGCGTCTGGATCGGCGGCAACTTCGCCTTCTCCGGCTCCACGCCGCCGGCCGACGACTTCCGCCGTATCGTCCGCGCCCTCAACGGCACGGCGGCGGGCAAGGTCTACGCGACCGACCACATCGGCTCGCTGGTCAAGGGCGGCGAGAAATTCGCCTCGCTCGCCGCCGGCCTGCTGGCCATCCCGATCTCCCGCAGCCCGCGCGACTATGTGGTGCTGTTCCGCCGCGAACTGATCCATTCGGTCCGCTGGGCCGGCGATCCGCACAAGCCGGTCGAGTACGGCCCCAACGGCCCGCGCCTGACGCCGCGCGAGAGCTTCGCCGAATGGAAGGAGTTGGTCGAAGGCCGCTCCAAGCCCTTCACCGGCTCCGAACGCCGGGTGGCCGAGACCCTGCGCGCCACCCTGATCGAAGTGGTGCTGCGCCTCGCCGACGAGGCTTCCGCCGAGCGCCAGCAGGCCACCGCCCGCCAGGAACTGCTGATCGCGGAGCTGAATCACCGGGTGCGCAACATCCTCGGGGTGATCCGCGGGCTGATCCGCCAGTCGCAACCCACCGGCGGCGATCTGAAGGACTTCGTGAAGGTGGTCGACGGCCGCATCCACGCCCTGGCCCGCGCTCACAACCAGATCACCGACGACCACTGGGGCCCGGCGCCCCTGCAGGCGCTGATCGACGCCGAGGGCGCGGCCTTCGTCGACGACCCCGACCGCATCGTCACCCACGGCGAGGGCGTGCTGCTCAACCCGCAGGCCTATTCGACCATGGCCCTGGTGCTGCACGAACTGGTCACCAACTCGACCAAGTACGGCGCCCTGTCGCCCGCCGGCGGCCAGGTGACCATCGAATGGAGCCGCAACGACTCCGGCGATCTGGTGTTCGACTGGCGCGAGAGCGGCGGCCCGCCTGTCAGGCCGCCCACCCGTCAGGGGTTCGGCACCACGATCATCGAGCGCTCGGTCCCGTATGACCTCGGCGGCATGGCCGAGATCGCCTACCACCCGGAGGGTGTGCACGCGACCTTCTGCATCCCGGCGCGCCACGTCTCGGAGCCCCGGACCTCGGGGATGCGGAGCATCAAATATCCCCGACCGGCGGCGGGACATCCGCAGGCGCCGCCGACAGGCGTGCTGAAGGGCCGCGAAGTGCTGCTGGTCGAAGACAGCCTGATCATCGCCCTCGACGCCGAGGACATCGTCAATCGCCTAGGCGCGGACAGCGTGGTCACCGCCGCGACCGTCGAGGGTGCGCTCGACAGCATCGACATCCGCAAGCCGACGGTCGCAATCCTGGATATCAACCTCGGCGACCGCAACAGCTATCCCGTCGCCGACCGCTTGAAGGAGCTGGGCGTGCCCTTCCTGTTCGCAACCGGCTACGGCGAGCAGGCCAACCTGCCGAAGGCGCATGGCGAGCGACCGGTCGTACAAAAGCCCTACACCCTGGAAAACCTCGCCCGGGCGATGGACAGTCTGCTTTCGAGCTGACGGAATCGGGAGAAGCAGGTGCAGGGCAGCAAGGCGTCATCCGGCCGGCTTCTGACGCTCGACGCCATGCGCGGCGTCGCCGCCCTGGTGGTGGTGCTCCACCACAGCGAACAGAACTTCCAGTCCAAGTTCGGCCCCGGCTTCGCCTACGGCTACATCGCCGTCGACGTCTTCTTCCTGATGAGCGGCTACGTCATCGCCCACGCCTACGAGGCGAAGATGCGGGGCGAGCTTTCGGTCTGGGACTTCTTCATCGTCCGCATGAAGCGGCTCTATCCGATGCTGCTGTTCGGCGCCCTGCTGGGCGGGGCCATCGCCTTCGGGCTGGGACGCTTCAAGCCCTGGCCCATGGCGACGCTGAGCAGCCTCACCTTCCTGCCGCTCGTGCTGAACGACATGGCCATGTACCCGATCAACGCGGTGCAGTGGTCGGTTTCGATCGAGATCATCATCAACATGCTGCACCGGGTGCTGGTGCGCTGGCTCAGCGTCTGGGCCCTGGCGGCCCTGGCCCTGGGATCGTTCGCCCTCACCTGCTTCGCCGTCCAGCACTTCGGCGACGTGTCGGTCGGCTGGTCGAAGGAGAACTTCTGGGCCGGCATCCCGCGCGCCGGCTATCCCTACTTCATGGGCGTGCTGATCTATCGCCTGGTGTCGGCGGGCAAGCTGAACGCGCCCTCCATCCCCGCGCCGCTGATCCTCGCCGCCCTGGTGGGCATCGTGCTGCTGGAGCCGCTCGTCGCCCCGGCGGTGATGTCGAAGAACCTCTACTGGCTGCTGGTCGTCGGCCTGGTCTTCCCGCCCATGCTGTTGCTGCTGGTCAAGGCCAGCCTGTCGCCGCGCCTGGAAGGGACCGCCAAGGTGCTCGGCGACGTTTCCTACCCGCTCTACGCCACCCACGGCCCGCTGATCGTCATCAGCCAGCCGCTGATCCTGATGCTCGATCCCTTCGGACGCCATGTGGCGACCATCGTCGCGGTGATCGCCTATGTGCTCTTCGCCCTGCTGGTCGACCGGGCCTACGACCGCCCGGTCCGCGCCTGGCTGAGCCGCCGGCGGACCCCGCCCCCGGCCTCCGACGCGGCGGCGCCTTAGGCGCTTGCAATCGTTATCATCGCGCCTTGACTTGGCCTCGGGCCGGCGCGCCTAGTCGCCGCCGGAGCACAACGAGAGTCGGGGGAAACGTCCATGAGCCTCAGCAAGCGCGAGGTGCTGCTCGGCATGGTCGCCGGGCTCGCCGCCGGCGCCGCGCCGGCCGGCGCTCAGGGCCGACGCCCGCCGAACGTGGTCATCGTGCTGGCCGACGACATGGGCTACGGCGACCTGTCGCTGCACGGCGCCCCCACCATCAACACGCCCAATATCGACCGCCTGGCCCACGAAGGCGCCGAGGTCACCTCCTTCTACACCGCCCCGGTCTGCACCCCCACGCGCGGCATGCTGCTGACCGGCCGCTACCCGCCGCGCACCGGCCTCTACAACCCCACCGGGCCGAAGGCGCCGGGCGGCATCCAGCCGACCGAACTGACCCTGGCCGACCTATTGAAAAGGCAGGGCTACCGCACCGCGATGTTCGGCAAGTGGCACCTGGGCGACTTCGAGAGCGACGCCCAGTTCAACCCGACCAACCACGGCTTCGACCGGTTCGTCGGCATTCCCTATTCGCACGATTACAACCCGCCCGAAGGCGTCCCGCTGTTCGATGGGCTCAACAAGGTCCAGCAGCCCGTCGACTACCGGAACCTGACCAAGCGTCTGACCGAAGGCGCGGTCGACTTCATTCAGAAGGCCGGGAACCAGCCGTTCTTCATCTACCTCGCCCACCCGATGCCGCACGTGCCGGTGGGCTCGTCCGAGGCGTTCAGAGGCCATTCGCGGGCCGGTCGCTACGGCGACGCCGTCGAGGAGGTCGACTGGAGCGTCGGCGAGGTGCTGAAGGCGGTGAAGGCGCGCGGCCTCGACAAGGACACCCTGGTGGTCTTCCTCAGCGACAACGGGCCCTGGGCCATGGTCGGCGAGAAGGTGCAGGATCGCGGACCGCGCGGGACGCAGGAGCGCGGCGACGTCGGCAACCCCGGTCCGATGCGCGGCTCGAAGACTTCGGTGTGGGAGGGCGGGGTACGCGTGCCGGCGGTCTTCCGCTGGCCGGGCCGCATTCCGGCGGGGCGTCGTACGGCCGACATCGTCTCGGTGCTCGACCTTTATCCGACCGTCGTTGGACTGGCGGGCGGGCAGGTTCCGGCCGACCGCACCATCGATGGACTGGATATCGCCGCCGTCCTTACCCGCGGCGCCCCGTCGCCGCGCAAGGAAGTGTTCTTCTACCTGTCACGCAATCTGCTGGCCGTCCGCCAGGGGCCGTGGAAGCTGCAGGTTCCGGACACCGGCGATACTTCCATCTCGCAGGCCGTGCAGGCCAAGGACCCGATCTCGCTGGCGCCCGAACTGGTCGCCGAGCAGGCGACGCCCACCGAGCCGGCGCTGTTCAACCTCGAGACCGATCCCGCCGAACGCTACAACCGCGCCGCCGAGCACCCGGAGATCGTCGCCCGGCTCACCGCCCGCCTAGCAGAGGCGGGCGCGGCGTTCGCGGCCGACCGAAGGTTGGCGCAACCGGCCTAGAGCTTGTGGGTGCAGAAGGCGAGCAGCAGGATGATCGGCAGCGGCACGCCGATGGCCCACAGCAGGATCGAACGCATCGCAGTCTCCCTGGGTTGGTCGAGGAGCTAACGGCAGGGCTTGGCCGGCGTTCCGCGCGGATATTTTCGCGAGGCCGCGCAACCTTTGCGCCGCCTCCGACGAACCAGCGGTGAAAGCCAAGGTTCTCCAGGGGATGCTCGCGTGACCAATACCTTCAAGCTGGCGACGGCCGCCGCCGTCGCCGCCGCGGCCCTGCTGGCCCCGGCCGCCGGCTCGGCCCACTTCATCCTGCAGTCGCCGCCGTCCTGGCTGGTCGAAAACAAGCTGGGCGACCCGCAGAAGGCCGGCCCCTGCGGCGGCGTGCCCGGCGATCCGGGCACGCCCACGGGCGTGGTCACCCCCGTCGTCGGCGGCTCGATGCTGCACCTGAAGGTGCAGGAAACGGTCTATCACCCGGGGCACTACCGCGTGGCCCTGTCGGTGCTCGACCGCAAGGAACTGCCGGCCGATCCGGAAGCCACCACCCGCATGACCGACAAGGGGCCGCAGTCCGTCGACGGCAAGATCGACCCCGCGCCCAAGCCGCCCGTGCTGGTCGACGGCCTGTGGGAGCACCATGAGCGCCCCGGGGCGATGCCCTACACCTGGGAGACCGACGTCAGGCTGCCCAACATCGAATGCGAGCACTGCAGCCTGCAGGTGATCCAGTTCATGGAGGAGCATGGACTGAACGCGGCGGGCGATTTCAGCTATCACCATTGCGCCGACCTGAAGATCACCATCGATCCCAAGCTCAAGATCGACAGCGGCTGGCCGGGCCAGAAAAAGAAGAGCTAGGGCGAAAGGCGCGAGCGAGACCCCTTGGGCGAGGCTGCGAGCGACGATGTCGAGGTGGACGACCGCGCGGCCTGGCCGGGCCTGATGGCGCGCGCCCAGGCGGGCGACCAGGCCGCCTACAACCAGGTGCTCAAGGCCATGATCCCCGCCCTCCGCGCCCTCGTCCGCCGCACCGTCGCCGACGCCGCCCTGGTGGAGGACGTGGTGCAGGACGCGCTGCTGACCATCCACCGCGTGCGCCATACCTACGATCCGGCCCGCCCGATCCTGCCGTGGGTCTCGGCCATCGCCCACGCCCGGGCCGTCGACGCCCTGCGCCGGCGCGGACGGCGCCGCGAGGCGGCCGACGAGGCGGCGCTGCTCGCCCAGGTCGATCCCGGCGCGGCCGAGCAAATCGAGGGCTTCGCCGGGCGCCGCGACCTCGACGGCCTGCTCGGGCGCCTGCCCAGCCGGCAGCGGCAGATGATCGAGATGGTGCGGCTGCGGGAGATGAGCCTGGCGGAAGCCGCGGCCTCGAGCCGCCTCTCCGTCTCCGCGGTCAAGGCGCTGCTGCACCGCGCCTTCAACACCCTTCGCCAAGCGGGAGCCGACCATGGCTGACCACGACGCATTGATCGACGCCCTCAGCCGCTCGGCCCAGCCGGTGCGACGGCCCCTGCCGCCACCCCTGCGCGCCATGGTCTGGGCCGCGCTCGCCCTGGCCTGCGGCGGTCTGCTGGTCGGCCTGGCGCTGCGCCCCGAGGCGGCCGACTGGTCGCGCCCGGTCGCGGCCTGGGCCGGGCTGGAACTCGCCGCCGCGCTTGCGCTCGGCGTGCTCTCCATCGCCGCCGCCTTCGATCTCGCCATCGCCGGCCGCAAGGTCGCCTGGCCGTGGCTGGGCGCCGCGCTGGCGGTCTGGCTGATCGCCGTCGCCGGCCGCCTGGCCGCCACGCCGGAGCCGGTCGGCCGCCTCGGCATGGGCGGCTACTGCTACACCTTCATGCTGTTGGCCGGCGCGCCCATGGCCGTGCTCGCCGTCGCCGCCCTGCGCCGCACCCGCGCCCTGCGTCCGGGCCGGGCGCTGGCGCTGGCGGGGCTCGGCTCCAGCTTCCTGGCCCTGACCCTGCTGGTGCTCTGCCATTCGCCGCAGGCGCGGCTGGTCGACGAACTCATGCACCTGGCCGCCGGCGCCACCCTGATCGCCGCCACCGTGCTGGCCGGCCGCCGCTGGGTGACCGCGCTCTAGAAAGAAAAGGTCCTCCGGCGAGGGGGCCGGAGGACCAGTGCTCCCACGAAAGCTGGGAGTCGGAGGCGGAGGGTCGGAACCGGCGACGGGGAGCGGCCGATCGGATCGCCTCCGCCGTCCAATCAGCGAAACAGCATCGGCGCGAACTCGTGGAAATAGAGCCGCCAGTTGCGCCAATCGTGGCCCCCGGGCGACTCCTTGGTGGTCAGCTTCACGCCCTTGGACCTCAGGTAGTTGGTCATGTCGACAGAGCCGTCGCGGGCGAAATCCGTGGCGCCCCAGGCCCAGTAGAAGACCTTGAGATCCTTCATCTGCGGGATCTCCTTCGGGGCGCGGTTCTCGTAGTACCAGTCGCGGTCGCGCTTGAAGAAATAGCCCGAGCTGAACACCCCGATGGAGCGGAACTTGTCGAGGTTCGAAACCCCGGCGTTCAAGGTCTGGATGCCGCCCATCGACAGGCCCGCCATGGCCCGGCTGTCGGCGTCGGGGATCGTTCGATAGGTCTTCTCGACGAAGGGGATGATGTCGGTGGTCAGTTCCTTGACGAAGGGCTCTTTCGACGGGTCCGGCGTCATCATCTGCAGGTGATCGGGCGTGTAGCCGGCCGGCATGACGATGATGAACGGCTTGGCTTTCCCTTCGGCCAGCAGGTTGTCCATGATGTCGTTGACCGAGGCGGCCGTGACCCAGCTGCTCTCGTTGTCGCCGCCGCCATGCATCAGATAGAGCACCGGATAGCTGCCCTGCCCCTTCTCGTAGCCGGGGGGGGTGTAGACGATCAGCTTGCGCTCGATGCCGCCCAGGGTGCTGGACGCGAAGTACTGGGTGGAGACCGCGCCGTGCGGAACCTGGCGATGCTCGGAGAAGTCGCCCTTCACCACCAAGAGGCTGTTCTGCATGTCGCGCTGCGGCGACATCTGGATGTTGCGCGGATCGAGCGTCACCACCCCGTCGACCACGAAGTAATAGCGATAGACGCCGGGACGGATCGGGGTGGTGGTGGTGCCGGTCCAGACGCCGTCGGCGCCCTTGGTGAAGTTGACCACCGGCGGCGGGCCGGCGGTCATGTCGCCGGCCGCGATCGGCACAGCGTTGCCCTGGGTGACGAACTCGCTGCCGAGCGTCACGGACCTGGCGTCCTTCGCGCCGATGCGGAAGGTCACGCGGCCGTCCGGCAGCACCTCGGGCGACTTCACGTCGGCCGGCTGAACGCCACGCTCGACGACGATGCGTTCGGTAGGCGGCGGCGTTCCCGGCGGCAGATCCTGGGCGAGGGCCGGCGCCAGCGTCAGGACTGAGAGGGCGGCCGCCAAGGCCATCCTGGGCAGGTTCGACATGCGGTTTTCCGAAGGCTTCATCGACGGGCTACTTGAAGAGCAGCGGGGCGAATTCGTTGAGGTAGAGCCGCCAGTTGCGCCAGTCGTGGCCTCCCGGCGACTGCATCTCGGTCAACTTCACGCCCTTCGATTTCAGATAGGCCACCGTCTCGACGGCGCTGGGCTGCAGGAAGTCGACGGCGCCCCAGCCCCACCAGAACACCTTCCAGCGCTGGTTGAGGCTCGCCAGGGTGGCCTGCTTGTCGGCGTAGAAGGCGTCGCGCGCCGGCTGGGCCTGGCCGATGCTGAAGGCGCCGACGTACTGGAACAGCTCCGGCCGGTTCATGCTGACCGTCAGGGTCTGGGCGCCGCCCGCCGACAGGCCGGCGATGGCGCGGCCGCTGGCGGTGGTTTCGGTGCGGAAGGTCTTCTCGACGAAGGGGATGATGTCGGTGGTCATCTCCTTGACGAACGGCAGCTGCGCCGCCGGGATCGGCGTCGAGCCGGGCGGGCCGACGAGATGCTGCGGCATCACGACGATCATCGGCTTGGCCTTGCCCTCGGCGATCAGGTTGTCGAGGATGTTGTTGGCGCTGGCCGCCGTGAGCCACGAGTTCTCATGGTCGCCGCCGCCGTGCAGCAGATAGAGCACCGGATAGGTCCCCTGGCCCTTGTCGTAGCCGGGCGGGGTGTAGACCCACAGCGGCCGCTGTGCGCCGCCGTAGGTGGTCGAGGTGAAGTACTGGGTCAGCACCGAGCCGTGCGGCACGTTGCGGAACTCCGAGAAGTCGCCGGGCACGGTCAGCAGGCTGTTCTGGCTGAGGCGCTGGGGCGACATCACCGTGTTGCGGCTGTCCAGGGTCGTCACCCCGTCGACCACGAAGTAATAGCGATAGACGCCGGGCCGGATCACGTCGGTGGTCGTGCCGGACCAGACGCCGTCGGCGCCCTTGGTCATCGGAATCCGCGGCTTGGGGCCGGTGGTCATGTCGCCGGGCGGACCCTGGATGGCGTTGCCCTGGCTGACGAACTCGCCGCCGATCTCCACCGTCCTCGCGTCCGGCGCATGGATGCGGAAGGTGACGTGGTGGTCGGGCAGCACCTCCGGCGAGACCACCGCTGGAATGGTCGAGGGCGCCGGGCGCGGCTGGGGCGGCAGCGGCGCCGGCTGGGCCAGGGCGGCCGAGCCGACGGCGAGCGAGATCGCCGCCGCCAGACAGATTTGCTTCGTTGCGAGGGGCATCGGGCGCTCCTTTGGCGGCGGCGGACCAGTCAGCGGACGGTCAGGACGAAGTGTTCGTACCGGGTCAGCGGGATCTTCCCGTTGTCGGTGGCCTCGGCGATCACATGGATCGTATCGCCGGCCTTGGCGTCGGCCGGGACGGTGATCTCGCCGGCCTTGAGCGTGCCCGTCGCGGCGAGCGCGCCCTTGTAGGTGCTGGCGCCGGCCCACGGCCACCACTTCACCGCCACCTTGTCCTTCTTGTCAGGATCGGAGACGGCGACCGGCAGCGAGACCTTTTGGCCGGCGGCCACGGTCAGGGTGCGCTCCCCCGTGGCGGCGATCTTCGGATAGTGGTTGGCGTCCTCGAACTTCGGCGTCACCGACCAGGCCAGGCGGCCGGCCAGGTCGTTCATGAACGGGACGAAGAAGGGATTGGGCGGAGGCAGGGCCGGCGCGGCGCCGGGCGCGGCCGCTCCACCGCCGCCGCCGAAGGTGTTGGTCCCCACGCCGGCGGCGACCGGCGGCGCCGGCGGACGGCGATAGCCGCCCCAGCCGCCGTAGGTTTCGGGACGGAAGCCGCGCAGGCCGTTGTCCAGCAGGTTGGTGTAGGTGCCGGTGTCGCCCTCGCCGATGTAGGTGCCCTTCGGGGCCGGCGGGGTCCAGACCTGATAGCCCTGGGCCTTCAGTTCGTCGGCGGTGAAGCCGGAGAGGTGGAAGTAGTCGAAGACGTCGCCGTCGACCATGCGCTTGCCATCGCCCCAGGTGCGGATCAGCTCGCCCATCGGCCCCTTCTTCAGGTTGGCCTGGGCCCACGGCGGATCGAGATAGACCCGCTGCTCGGCGTTCAGGCGCAGCTGGGTGTTGTAGCTGGCCCCGGTGCCGCCGGCGTTCGACTGGATCGGGATGTCCGGCCAGTGCTGGCGGATATAGCCGTTCAGCGTGCCGTCCTGGTCGCCCGAGAAGTGCAGCACGACCTTGTGGATCACCTTGTCGCGGATCGACAGCCACTCGGGGCCGCGCTGGTGGTCGAGCTGTATCGACAGCAGGGCGCGGGCCACCGTCGAGCCGCCGCCCCAGGCGTGGATGTAGAGCGGGGCCGGATTGTCATCCATGATCAGCGACTTGATCAGGTCCGAGCCGGGGGTGTCCTTCGAGATGTCGCCCTCGAACTCGATATTGCCCATGCGGACCTTCGAGCGCAGCTCGGCGGGCGTCGGGTACTCGGGGTCGTGGATCTTGAGGTTCGGATAGACCTTCTCGTAGGCGTCGACGGCGTCGTCGATGAAGCGCTCGCCCTTGGCCCAGCGATATTCCGTGCAGGGGCAAATGGTCAGGCCCGGCTTGTCGTATTCGCGCCTGGAGAAGAAGGCGCGCGTGCCCTTGCCGTCGCCGGTCCAGTGGAACTGGCTGGAGGCGTAGATCAGGCCCTCGGTCTGGAAGTCGGTGGACCGCAGCAGGTAGCGGATCATCGAGTTGTTGTCGTCCAGCTCCGGGTCGGCGGTGATCACCACCCGGGGCTTGGCGTTCGGCGGCGTCAGGTTGGTCACCGCCGGGGGCACGACCTGGGCGGGCGCCGCGGCCGGCGCCTGGGCGAAGGATACGGACGGGGCCGCCACGAGAAGCGCCAGGGCGACGGCGCAGGACTTCGACATCGAAAGGGACATGGGTTTCCGGCTGCAGGAGGGTTTGGCGGTTATTGAACGGTGACGATGGCGCGGGCGTAGCGGGTGAGCGGCACGCCCTTGCCGTTGTCGGTGGCCTTGGCGACGATGTGGATGGTGTCGCCCGGCTTGGCGTCGGCCGGCACGCGGAAGCTGCCCGTCGCCCCCTCGGCCCTGTCCATGGCGATCGGCGGCATGTAGCTGCCCGAGCTGTCGAACTTCAGCCACTCGACCTTCACCGCGTCGCCGTCGGGATCGCTGGTCCTGGCGTTGAGGCTGACCACCTCGCCGGCCTTGGCCGTCACCCGCGCGCGGTCGACGCTGACGGTCGGATAGTGGTTGGCGTCCTGGTAGTTGGGCGTCACCGACCAGGCGAGGCGGCCGGCCAGGTCGTTCATCAACGGTTGCTGCGTCGGGTTCGGGGTGGCGCGGCGAGTGGGGGCCGGACGAGGCGCGGCCTGGGCCGGCGGTGCTCCCGGCGCGGCGGGCGGGGCGACGCCCATGATGCCCGGCGCGGGCTGCGCGGGGCCACGGCGGTTCTCCGCCCTCCAGCCTTCGAGGCCATTGTCGAGCAGCGGCAGGAAGGTGCCGGTGTCGCCCTCGGCGATGAACCGGCCGGCCGGTTGCTGCGGCGTGAACGGGCGGTAGCCCTCCTTGCGCAGCTGGTCCTCGGTCTTGTCGAAGAAGCCGAAGTAATCGAACACGTCGCCGAGCGGCGAGGCCTTGCCGTCCTGCCAGACCCGCACGTAGCGGCCCATCGGCCCCTGATTGTTGACGTGGGCCTCCATCCACGGCGTCTCGAACTGCTTGGCGTCCTCGATGTTGGAGCCGGCCCAGGCGTTGTAGGCCAGCGAGCCGGTGGCGCCGCCGCCGCGCAAGTAGCGGATCTCCGGCCAGTTCGGGCGGATGTAGGCGTCCTGGGTCGAGTCCTGCGAGCCCGAGGCGTGGATGATGGTCTTGGCGATCACCTTGCGGCGCACCGCCTCCCATTGCGGAGTGTTCTTGTACTGGTCCTCGATGGACTTCAGCGCCCGGGCGATGCTGCTCTGGCCGCCCCAGGCGTGGACGTAGACCGGCTCCTGAACGTCATCCAGCAGCACCTTCTTGATCAGGTCCGAGCCGGGCGTGTCCTTCGAATAGTCGTCCTCGAATTCGATGTTGCCGTAGCGGACCACGGCGCGAAGGCTGGCGGGCGTGGGGTAGCGTTTGTCGTGGACTTTCAGGTTCGGATAGACGGTCTCGTAGATGTCGACGATGTCGTCGATGAACCGCTCGCGCGGCCCCCAGCGCCACTTGGTGCAGGGACACATGCCGAGGCCGGCGTACTGGCCGATCGCCAGGTCCTGCGTGCCGCCCTTGCCGTCGCCGGCCCAGTGGTAGCGGCTGGAGGTGTAGATCAGGCCGAGGGTCTCGAAGTCCGTGGTCTGCAGGATGTAGCGGACCATCGAGTTGCTGTCGTCGAGCTCCGGGTCGGCGGTGACGATCACCCGCGGCTTCTTGCCGACCGGCGTCTCCAGATACTTCACCCCGCTCGCCGAGGTCCCGGAGACCGGATTGGGCGGGGGCTGCCCCGGCGCCTGGGCAAGGCTCGACATCGGAGCGGCGAGCCCCAGAACCAGGAGGCTCGCCGCCATGGCGAAGCGTTTCATCTCGGCGTCTCCGTCTCTCGTTGCCGCGGTTTCGCGGAGCGGTCGGCCGTACTGAAAAGGTGATCCGCGGGCAGCCGACCCCGCCCGCGGATCGATCGGCCTTAGAACAGCTTGCGAAGGCCGACGTTGACGTAGCGGCCCAGGGTCGAGCCGTTGCCGGTGCCGCCCGACGTGTTCTGGAACGGCGGTTGGTCGTCCATCAGGTTGTCGACGTTCAGGGTCAGCGACAGGTCCCTGTTGTAGATGGCGTCGCCGGTGAAGTCGTAACGGAGCGCCAGGTTGATCGGGGCGAACGACTTGATCTTCGTCTGACCGACAACATTCGCCAGGTCGTAGCCCTGGCTGTAGTTGCGGGTCACGGAGGCGGTCAGCGAGCCGACATTCACACCGAGGGTGGTCGATAGCTGCAGCTTGCTTTGGTTGAAGGCGAGGTCGTCGTTCGCCGGCGAGCCGATGTTTTGGCTCTCGCGTTCCAAGGGCCGGGTGCCGGACAGGTTGGCGAAGATGGAGCCCCACGACACGGGTTGGCGGAACGACGCGTTGAAGTCGACGCCCTTGACCTTGAAGGTGCCGAAGTTGTTCCGCCGCAGGTCGACGACCAGATAGGGGTCCGCCCCGGCGCCGTAGAGCACCGAAAGATCGTTGGACGGGAAGCCCTGCAGGGGCAGGTTGCCGCGAATGGCGACCAGCTCGGCCAGCGTCGGGTTGGTCTGGTAGTAGCTGGCGAAGGCCGGGAGGCGGAAGAGATCCGGGCCGGTGGTGGCCAGGCCGATGCGATCCTTCAGATCCACGCTCCAGTACGACATGCCGACCTGCAGCTGCCGGAAGAAGGCCGGCTTGTAGTCGAAGCCAAACGAATAGGTGTCGGCCGTCTGCGGCTGCAGGCTCGCCTTGCCGCCCGAGATGGTGATGGTCGGCCGCTGCTGGTTGGAGGCCGGATCGCCCGGCTTCACGGTGCCGGTCGTCGGGAAATACTGCAGTCGGGCGTCGGCGCCGCCGGTGGTGTCGGCGAGCGAAGGCGCGTTGAACGAGCTGCCGAAGTTGCCGCGGAACTGCAGGCCGTCGATCACGCCCCAGGTGAAGGCGACCTTCGGATTGGTGGTCGAGCCGAAGTCCGAATAGTCGTCGTAGCGGGCCGACAGGTCGATGGCGAAGGACTGCACCAGCGGCAGGGCGTTGGCGTCCCCCACGATCGGAATGTTCACCTGACCGAATATCGCCTTCACGGTGCGCTTGGCCTTGCCGCGCCCGATGGTCGGGTCGTCGATGCTGGTCGCCGGCGTTCCCTGGAAGGCGTCGAGCGACGACTTCTGCCACTCGGCGCCGATGGCGGCGCGAACCGTGCCGCCCGGAAGGTCGAACAGCGGACCGTCGCCCTGAACACGGACGTCGTCGAGCGCTTGACGCGCATAGCCGATCAGCTTGTACGACCCGGTGACCGCTGACAGAATCTGCGGATTGGAGGCCAGCAGATTGTAGGGGTTGATCGCCGTCGAGGTGGTCAGGCCCGGACCGTTGAGCAGGGCCGCGAAGTTCGGGGCCAGCGTCGGGCTGCTGGTGTCGGTGATCGAGTGGCCGCGGTTGTAGAGCGCCTTGATCTGCCAATCGCCGCCGACATCCCAGGTCAGCTGCGGCGTGACCGAATACTGCTTGATGTGGCTGTTGGCGACGGCGCGGATGCCGGTGAACGGCGCGAAGCTGAAGTTCACCGTGTGCTGGGTCTCGGCGCCGATCGGCTGGAAGAACGGGTTGTTGACGCCGATGATGGCGTTGGTCCCGGTAAGAGCCGCCGAACGGCTCTTGGTGACGCGGTCGCCGTACAGGCCCTTCATCTCGAAGCGCAGATTGTCGGTGATCTGTTGGGTCAGCGACAGGAAGCCGCTGTAGGAGTGCTCTTCCGGGGCGATGTTGCCGAGCGCGGTGGTGTCGCAGAGGTTCAGGCTGCCGGGCACGCGGCTCTGCATGGCGTAGGTGACGCCGGCTGCGGTGATGTTGCCGGGCGTACAGGCGCGACCGCGGAAGTCGGTGCCGCCGAACGGACGCAGGTCCTGACGCGGACGCTCGCGGTCCTCGCTGTAGAGCGGGGTGTTGGCGCGGGTCGAGAAGGCCAGCAGGATGCCGCCCGTATCCCACTGGTGACCGCCGGTCAGGTTGAGGTCCCAGGCGTTGTAGCCGCCATCGGCCGCGCCGTAGCGCGAGGTGACCTCGAAGCCTTCGAACCGGCTGCGGGTGATGTAGTTGACGATGCCGCCCACGGCGTCGGCGCCGTAGAGGGCCGAGCCGCCGTCGGCCAGCACTTCGACGCGCTCCAGGGCGCCGGCCGGGATCATGCCGGCGTCGGGCGAGGTCTGCAGGGTGCCGACGCCGACTTGGTTATGACCGTCGACCAGCACCAGGGTGGTGTTGCCGCCGGACGAGCTGATGTTGCGGATATTGGGGCGGAACACGTTGAGGAACACCGAGGTCGGCGTGTTGGCCGTGGTGTTGAACTGGCTCGAGATCACCGGGATGTTGGCCAGGATCTGGTTGGCCGAGATGGCGCCGGTGCGCTTGATCTCTTCCTGGCCCATGCTCTGCACGTTAGCGCCGACCGGGGCGATGCCGCGGATGATCGTACCGGTGACGATCACTTCCTCGACCTCGCTGCTGGCGTTCGCCGCTTGGGCGAAGGCCTGGCCGCCGGTCATCAGCACGGCCGCGGCGGCGACGCCGCCCATCAGCCGGGCGTTTAGATTACCGCTAAACTTGGTACGCATGTTTCAACTCCCCTTGTTGTTTTTTCAGCCACGCGTCAGGCCGCCGCCCTGAGGACGATGCGCTGGTATCGCGTGAGCGACGGGCTCCCCCCATCCGTGACTTCCAGGATGAGGTGGATGGTTTCGCCCGGCCGGATGTCGCCCGGGACGTTCATCGAGGCGGTCAGGGCGCCGGGATTCTCCAGCGTCACGGCCCCCGAATAGGTGTCGGCGTCGTCGTAGCGCCACCAGCGGTAGGTCAGGGCGTCGCCGTCCGGGTCGCTGGCCGTCGCGGCCAGTCGCACGGTCTCGCCCGGCCGCACGGTGCGATCGACGGCGCCGGCGGCCTTCACCACGGGCGGGTGGTTGGCGGCCTTGAAGCTGGGCGTGGTCGCCCAAACCAGACGCGCGGCCAGATCGCGCTGGGCCGCGCCGAACCAGCGGGCCGAGGCGTAGGACGGCTTCGGACCATCGGGGCCGACGTCCTGGGCGTTGCGCCCGCCCCAGCCGCCCCAGGAGGCGTCGCGATAGCCGCGCAGGCCGTTGTCGAGCAGGTTCATGAAGGTCGAGGTGTCGCCCTCGGAGATCCAGGACCCCTTGTCCTGGGGGGCGGTCCACACCCAGTAGCCCTCGGCCCGCAGTTGATCGGCGGTCTTGCCGACCTCGCCGAAGTAGTCGGTCGGATCGTCCTGGGCCATTTTCCTGCCGTCGCCCCAGACGCGGTAGTGCGCGCCCATCGGCCCTCGGCTGGAGACGTTCTGGCGCATCCAGTCGGCGGTCAGGTAGAGACGATCCTCCGGCTGCACGGCGTTGCGGGCGCCGTAGCCGTAGGTCTGGGTCGACATCTGCCGGAACTCGATCTCCGGCCAGTTCGGCTTGATCGACTTCTCGTAGACGTTGTCCTGGTCGCCGAAGGCCTGGATGATCGCCTTCTTGGAGACCTTGGCGCGGATCGCCGGCCACTCGGGGCGGCCCTCGTAGCGATCCTTGATGCTCATCAGCGCCCGGCCGATGGTGCTCTGACCGCCCCAGGCGAGCAGATAGATCGGGCCCGGCTTGTCATCGAGCAGCAGTTGCTCGATCAGTTTGGAGCCGTCGGTCTCCTTCGACATGTCGCCGTCGAACTCGACATTGCCCCAGCGGATCTTCGATTTCAGGAAGGCGGGCGTCGGGTAGCGCGGATCGTGGACCTTGAGGTTCGGATAGGCCTTCTCGTAGGCCTCCACCGCGTCGTCGACGAAGCGTTCGCCCTCGCCCCAGCGCCAGTGGGTGCAGGGGCAGACCTTGCGGCCGTTGCGGTCGTACTCGCGGCCGGCGACGAACCATTTCGTGCCCTTGCCGTCGCCTTTCCAATGAAACTGGCTCGAGGCGTAGACCAGACCCTCGGTCTGGAAATCGGTGCTGTTCAGCAGGTAGCGCAGCAGGGAATTGGAATCGTCCAGCTCGGGATCGGTCGTCACGACGACGCGCGGCTTGGCCGGCGTCTGCGCCCCGGCGCCCCCGGCCACGAGCGCCAGGCTCGCCAGCAGACATGCGGACAGCTTGCGCCGCATCCTTCCCATCCTCCCGTGGCCCGCGTGGTTTAGCGGTATTCTTTGAAGGCAAGCTCCCGCACGGAGCGACGGGCGTCAACATATTTTTGTTGGTATGCATTTTTATGCACAATGCCCGCGATCAAAGTTAACGGCGTGGGTTCATTGTGAGATCGCGTCTCGGCGCATCTGCGCTAGTAAGGCTGTGAAACGGCCTAGCCATGGAGCGCGCATGGCCCGCGGACCACGCCCCTCGGGCGGCGCAATAACCATTCGAGCCGTGGCCGAACGCGCGGGCGTCTCGTCGATGACGGTCTCGTACGTGCTCAACGAGTCCAAGCCGGTGCGCCCGACGACGCGCGCCGCCGTGCTCAACGCGGTGGCCGAGCTGGGCTATATTCCCAACGCGGCGGCGCGTGAGCTGGCGACCGCCCGCTCGACGCGCATCGGGGTGCTCTACTTCGACACCAGCCACACCTTCGTCAGCGCCATGCTGGCCGGCGCCCTGAGCGCCGCCGCCCGCACCGGGGCCCAGGTGATCGCCCGGCAATGCGCCAGCTTCGCGATCGAGAACACCGGCCCCGCCCTGCTCTCCCTCGTCCAGGAAGGCGCCAACGGAATCCTGATCTACCCGCCGATCAGCGGCATTCTCACCGGCACCGAGACCATGGCCCGGCTGGGCGTTCCGGTCTGCGTGATCGCCCAGGGCGACCCGCTGCCGGACATGGACACCGTGGGTCTCGACGAGGTCGGCGCCGCCCAGGGGATGACGGCCTATCTGCTGGCGCGCGGCCACCGTCGCATCGGCTTCCTGACCGGCGACCTCGAACACGCCTCGGCGCTCAAGCGCCTGGAGGGCTACAAGGCCGCCCTGCGGGAGCACGGCGTGGAGGTCGATCCCGCCCTGATCGCCCAGGCGGACTACCGCTTCGAAGGCGGGGCGGCGGCGACCCGTCAGCTGCTCGACCTGCCGCGACGTCCGACGGCCATCTTCGCCAGCAACGACGACATGGCCGCCGGCGTCAGCCTGGTGGTGCACCAGCGCGGTCTGCGCGTGCCGCAGGACATCGCCATCGCCGGCTTCGACGACAGCTTCTTCGCCACGCGCATCTGGCCGCAGCTGACCACCATCCGCCAGGACGTGGCGGCGATGTCGGAGCGGGCGACCCAGATCCTGATCGGCCGCCATCGCGAGGGCCGCGTTCACGCCGCGCCGCGAGCCGAACGCCTGCCGTTCGAGCTGATCGAGCGCCAGTCGACCTGAAGACCCGCGACCTGACGCTCGACCTTCGCCTCAGTAGGAGGTGAACAGCGCCTGCTGGGCCAGCTTCAGGGCGCCTAGGGCGTCGTGCTCGGCCTGACACTTGGCCATGGCCTTCATGTCCAGCTTGTCGAGCGCGCGCTCGCAGGCCTTGAGGAAGTCGATCGCCTGCCTGGCGGCCTGCACGCTGTTTTCGCGGAAGGGGAACTGGTCCAGCTGCCAGACGCCTTCCCAGTTGTTTTTGCGCAGGGTGTAAAAGAACTCGAACAGCTCGATCGGGTGGACCGTGCCGGCCACCATGTCGTCGTCCCAGCCGCGCAGGTTGTCGTTCACGTCCATGCCGAACAGGCGGCCGTAGTCGATGGCCAGTTGGGCGGCGTCGGCCGGGCTCTCGCCACCGAACAACGAGTGGCCGAAGTCCAGCAGGATGCCGACGTTGGGCAGGCCGATCTTCTCGATGCCCAGGAGGGTGCGCGACACCGAGTCGAAGCTCATGTGCACCCGCGGCTCGCGCGGCTTGTACTCGATGACGAACTTCAGGTCGGGGTTCTCGGCCGCCAGCCGGCCGACGCCGTCCAGGCTGTGCTTCCACACCGTCGAATGATCGACCTGGAACGGATAGTCCCAGCCGTCCTGACCCGGCCAGATCTTCACATAGTCGGCGCCGAAGCGGCGGACGAGGCCGGCGGCCTCTGTGCACAGCTCATGCGCCAGGCGGCGGACGCCCGGATCGGGGTTGGTGAAGGAGCCCTTGCGGAACACCTTCGTGTAGATCTCCGGCGTGATGCCGATGACGCCGAGGTTGTTCCGCTTCAGCGCCGCCTCGACTTGATCGACCGAGATGTCGCCCGACCACGGGGCGTTGATGTCGACCACCGACAGGTCGCCCACCTGGCCGGCCAGGTCGATGGCCTGCAGCAGGTTCACCGGCTCGCCGTAGCCGTCGGTGGCGTAGCGGTCGACGTAGGTCGCGAAGTGCCAGATGCCGGCGCCGTACTTTTGCTGGGCCATAGCGTCGTCTCCCTAGAGGTTCGTTCCGGCGGTCAGAGCTTGGCGAAGACGCCGTACTGAGCCGCGTTGTCCTTGGTCACCAGTTCGCACGGCACGGTCTGGCGCTCGGCGAGGCCGGTGCCGCCCTTGGTGATCTGGTCGTGGGCCTGGTTGACGGCCATCTCCGCGATGGCGGCCGCCGGCTGCAGCACGGTGGCGGCGATGTCGCCGGCCTTGATGGCGTTGATCACGTCGGGGCTGCCGTCGAAGCCGACGACGATCACCTTCGACAGGCCCGCCGCCTTCAGGGCCGCAGAGGCGCCCAGCGCCATGGTGTCGTTGCCGCAGATCACGCCCTTGATGTTGCGGTTGCCCTGCAGGATCGTTTCCATCTTCTGGAAAGCCTCGGTCTGGCTCCAGTTGGCGCTCTGGCGGGCGACGGCCTTCAGGTCGGGGAACTGCTCGATCACCGACTTGTAGCCCTGGCTGCGAATGGTCGCGTTGGTGTCGCTCTCCTTGCCGACCAGCTCGACGTAGTCGCCCTTCTCGCCCATCAGGCGGACGAACTCCTGAGCCCCGAGGGTGGCGCCCTGGTAGTTGTCGGCGACGATCTGCGAGGTGGCCGCGCCCTTCACCGAGATCTCGCGGTCGATCAGGAACACCGGGATCTTGGCGTCCTTGGCCTTGTTCACCGCCGCCACGGTGGCGTCGCTGCCGGCGTTGTCGAGGATGATGGCGGCGGCCTTGCGGGCGATGGCCACGTCGATCAGCTCGGACTGCTTATAGGCGTCGTCGTCGTGGCTGTTGACCAGGGTCTGGTAGCCCAGCGCCTTGGCGCGCTTGTCGGCCGCGTCGGCCTCGGCCTTGAAGAAGGGGTTGTCGACCGACGGCGTGATGATGGCGATCAGCTTCGGGCCGCCCTCGGCGCCGCCGCCGCGATTGCACGCCGCCGCCGCCAGAGGGGCCGCGGCGGCCAGGCCCAGCAGCAGGCCTCTTCTGTTCAGCAAACCGTCCATGGCGTTTCCTCTCAGGCTTCTTTGTTGGAGGTCTTGTTGTACTGGTCGATGACGACGGCCGCGACGATCACCGCGCCCTTGATCAGGATCTGCCAGAACTCGGAGACGCCGAGCAGCACCAGGCCGTTGGCCAGCACGCCGATGACCATGGCCCCGATCAGGGTGCCGCCGACCGTGCCGCGACCGCCCATCAGCGAGGTGCCGCCGAGAACCACGGCGGCGATGGCGTTGAGCTCGAAGGTTTCGCCCGTGGCCGGGTGGGCCGAGTTCAGTTGCGAGGCGATGATCAGGCCGACCACGGCGGCGCAGAAGGCCGAGACCGTGTAGGTGACGAACTTGATGTCCCCTACCCGCACGCCGGCCAGACGGGCGGCGCGCTCGTTGCCGCCGACGGCGTAGATGTAGCGGCCGAGCCGGGTGCGGCCGATCACGAAGATCGCCACCAGGGCCATCAGCGCCATGATCCAGACCGGGGCCGGCAGGCCCAGCGGCCCACCGCCGCCGAGCAGCAGGAAGCCGTGGTTCTTCAGTTCGTCGCGACCGCCGAGGTCCGGGAAGGTGGCGCCGCCCGACATCAGCAGGGCGACGCCGCGCGCGACGTAGAGCACGCCCAGGGTGGCGATGAACGGCGGCGCCCGCAGCACCGTCACCAGGAAGCCGTTCAGCGCGCCGAACAGCATGCCGGCCAGCAGCGAGATCACGATCACCAGCCAGGCCGGGAAGAACACGGCCAGGCCCAGCGGCTCCAACACCAGCCCCTTGGTCAGCAGGAAGCCCGCGACCATGCCGGTGAACCCCGCGATCGAACCGACGGACAGATCGATGCCGCCGGCGATCACCACCCACGTCATGCCGATGGCCAGGATGGCGTTGATCGCCACATGCTTCAGCAGGATCGTCAGGTTGCCGGTGGTCAGGAACTCCGGGCTGAGAATGGCGAACACTCCCGCCACCACGATCAGGGCGATCAGGGCGCGCAGGCGCATCACCTGGTCCAGGGCGGACCGCTTCGTCGTCATGCGGCAAACTCCACTTCAGCCGCGGCGGCCTTGGCCAGCATCGACTCGTTCACTTCCGACGCCGCCGCCTCCAGGGCGATCCGCCCGCGCGACATCACGATGACGCGGGTGGCGGCGGCGAGGATCTCGCTGGAGTCCGAGGAGGCGAACAGCACCGCCGCCCCGTCGGCCGCGAGGCGGCGCATCTGGTCGAGGATCTCGGCCTTGGCGGCCACGTCGACGCCGCGCGTCGGCTCGTCGAGCAGCAGCACCTTGGGCCCGGCCATCAGGCAGCGCGACAGCACCACCTTCTGCTGATTGCCGCCCGACAGCGACTGCACCGGATGGTCCAGCGACGGGATCTTGATCTTCAGGGTATCGACCAGACGGCCGGCCGCCTCCCTCTCCTGGCCCTTCCCGAACATGCCGCCGAACACATCGGCGAGGCTCGACAGGCTCATGTTGCGCAGAATGCTGAGGTTGGGCAGCAGGCCGTCGCGCTGGCGGTCCTCGGGGGCCAGCACGAGGCCGGCCTCGATGCGATCGGTGACGCTGAGGCCCTTCAGGTCGCGGTCGCCCAGCCGCTGCTCGCCCTCGGCGTCGCGGTGCAGGCCGATCAGGGCCTCGAACAGCTCGGTGCGGCCCGCGCCCATCAGGCCGTAGAAGCCGACCACCTCGCCCGCGCAGACGGAAAGGTCGACGCCGCGCACCGCGCTGCGGCCCTCGCGGGCGCCGATCTTGAGGTTCTTGACCCGCAGCACCGGCTCGCCGGTCAGCACGGGGGCGGCGGCGGCGGCCGTCAGTTCTGCCCGGCCGGTCATCTCGCGGACGATCCAGTCCTTGTCGACGTCGCGGCACTGGGCCTGGGCGACGATCTGCCCGTCGCGCATCACCGTGACCCGGTCGCTGATCTCCAGCAGTTCGTCGAGGCGGTGCGAGATGTAGACGATGGCCACGCCTTGGGCGGCCAGCTTGCGGATCACCCCGAACAGCACCGGAATCTCCGCCGGGCTCAGCGCCGAGGTCGGCTCGTCCATCAGGAGGACCTTGGTGTCGCCGATCAGCGCCTTGGCGATCTCCACCGCCTGCCGCACCCCGACCGGCAGTTCGCGCACCTTGGTGTCGGGGCTCACCGTCTGGCCGAGGCGGGCCAAGGTCTCGGCGGCGGCCTGCTTCTGCGCGGCGGCGTCGACCAGGCCGAGCCGGTCGGTGATCTCGCGGCCCAGGAACAGGTTCTCCGCGACGGTCAGGTCGGGAAACAGCATCAGCTCCTGGTGGACCATGCCGATGCCGCTGGCGGCCGCCTCGCGCACCGAGGCGAAGCGGGTGGGAACGCCCTCGACCCGCAGTTCGCCCTCGGTCGGCTCCTCGATGCCGGCGATGATCTTGCACAGGGTCGACTTGCCCGCCCCGTTGGCGCCGATCAGGGCGTGAACCTCGCCGGCCTTCAAGGCGAAGTCGACGCCGCGCAGCGCATGGGCGCCGCCGTAGCGCTTGTGAATCCCACGGGCTTCGAGGGCGAAGGTCATGGCGACAGCGTCAACCGCACGGGGGTGATGCGGACGTCGCCCCTGGCCGTCCTGGCGCCGGCGCCGACGAAGGCGATGCGCTTGCCTTCCATGACGCTCGGATCAGACAGCAGCGGCAGGCCGGCCAGGGCGCGACGGTTCAGGTCGGACCCGACATTGGCGTAGTCGACCTGGGTGTCGAAGTCGGCGAAGGCCAGACCGAGCGCGTCGCGCAAGTCCGAACCGGTGATCACCGGGCCGAGCGCCAGGGTGACGTCGGCCGCGCCGTCCTGCGGATCGAGATCGACGAGGGCGAAGCCGACGCGCGACGTCGTGTCGACCTTCATCACCAGACCCTCGCCCTTGAGGAACGCAGGAGTGGAGGCGGCCTGGCCGACCGGGGCGGCGGCGTCCAGCTTGCCGGGCAGATCATCGCTCCACACCTTGCCGACGAAGGTCGCCGCGTCGAAGGCCTGCGGCCCGACGATGGCCTTGCCCTGGTCGTCCAGCGGCGTGGTCACCCACGGCCGGAACACGGCCAGCAGCACCACCGCCAGGACGGCGATCACGGCGCCCCAACGCGCGGGGGTCAGGGCAAGCTTCACTTCGGCGACTCCAGAATTGCCCGCGCCACCTGCTCGTCGGTCACCAGCACATCGACCACGCCGCTGCGCAGCGCCGCGTGGATGGCGGCGGTCTTGCGCGCCCCGCCGGCCACGGCGACGACGCGAGGCGTGCGGCGCAGTTGGGTCAGGTCGATGCCGATCACCCGCTCGTCGAGCGGCGAGCGCACCGGCTGGCCGGCCTCGTCGAAGAAGTGCAGGCAGATGTCGCCCACGGCGCCGGCGGCCTGCAGCGCCTTGCGATCCTCTTCCGAGAAGGCGTTTCCGGAGTCGGCCAGCAGCGGCGAGGGCTCGACGGCGCCGATGCCGACCAGGGCCACGGTCAGCCGGTCGAACAGCGCCGTCGCCTGGCTAACATAGGGATCGTCGAGCAGCACCTTGCGGGCGTCCGGCGACGGGGTCACGCCCGGGGCCGGCAGCAGCACCGGCTGGGCGCCAATCAGCTGGGCCGCGCGGTGCGTCAGGCGCGTGGCGTGCAGCTCGGCGGACGGATTGCCGACCCCGCCGAGGATCTGCACCACCGTGACGCCCTCGGTGCGAGTCGGCGACATGGCGTCGACCATCGCCAGCAGCGAGGCCGACCACGACGACATGCCGACCACGTCGTCCCGCTTCAGGGTGCTCGACAGCAGGACGGCGGCGGCCGAGCCGAGGTGCGAGAGCAGTTGCGAGGGGCTTTCGGCCGCGTCGACCACCACCGCCTGGGCCAGGCCGAAGCTCTGCTCCAGCCCCTGTTCGAGGTCGGCGTAGAAACCGGCGGGATAGTTCAGGCGCACCTGGACGATGCCTTCCTTCTCGGCCCGCTTCAGCAGGCGCGAGATGGTCGACTGGTGGATGCCGAGCTGGGCGGAGATCACCGCCTGACGCTGCTTCCGGTTGTAATAAAGGTCGGCGATCTTGGCGATCTGTCGCAGGTCGTCGCGGCGGCTCACGGGGCGGACTCCTCAGGTGGAGCGCGCAGCTTCGTCCGGGCGATGGCCATTCGCCAAGCGTCCCGTCGCCGGGCCGCCTCCGCCCGGTCCATTTTCGGCTCGAAACGATCGACCGCCCGCGGCAGGGCGCGCACCGCCTCGATGTCCCACACCCCGGCGCCGAGCCCCGCCAGACAGGCCACGCCCCGCGCCGACAGGTCCGCCGAACGGTCGCGGATCACGGGGCGGCCGATCATGTCGGCCTGGAACTGCATGAGCACGTCGTTGCGGCTGGCGCCGCCGTCGGCGCGCAGTTCGGCCAGGGTCGCCCCGGCCGCCGCCTCCATGGCGTCGAACACGTCGGCCACCTGATAGGCGATCGATTCGAAGGCGGCGCGGGCGATGTGGATCGCCGTCGAGCCGCGGGTCAGGCCGCAGATCAGGCCGCGCGCCTGGTCGTCCCAATGCGGCGCGCCGAGGCCCGCGAAGGCCGGCACGAAATAGACCCCCTCGCTGTCCGGCGTCATGGCCATGTTGGCGGCGGCCTTGCCCGGGTCTTCGCTGACCCCGAGCATCCGCCCCACCCACTCCAGCGTCGCGCCGGTGCTGGCGATGTTGCCTTCCAAGGCGTGGGTGACGGTCTCACCCAGCCGCCAGGCGACCGTGCCGGAGAGCCCGGCCGAGACGCCGCGCGACACATCGGCCGCCAGGGTCATCAGCGACGAGCCGGTGCCGAAGGTCGCCTTCACCACGCCGGGCTCGAAGGCCGCGTGGCCGAACATGGCGGCGTGGCTGTCGCCGGCCACCCCGGTGATCGGGGCGCGGACGGGGAAGTCGGCGGCGACGGCTTCGCCGAACAGGCTGTCGGAGGGGCGCACCTGCGGCAGGGCGGCGGCCGGGACGCCGAACACCTCGAGGAGGCGCGGGCTCCACTGGCCGGTCTCGATGTCGAGCAGCTGGGTGCGGCTGGCGTTCGAACTGTCGGTGGCGTGCACCCTGCCGCCGGTCAGCTTCCACAGCAGCCAGCTGTCCACCGTGCCGAGGCAGATCTCGCCGGCGGCGGCGCGGGCCGCGCCGTTGGGCGTCGCGTCCAGCAGCCAGCGCATCTTGCTGCCCGAGAACAGCGGATCGATGCCCAGGCCGGTCACCTCTTCGATAAGAGGGCCATGGCCGGCCTCGCGAAGCGTGTCGCAGAACGGGCTGGTGCGGCGGCACTGCCAGGTGACGCAGGGGCCGAGCGGCTCGCCGGTGCGACGATCCCAGATCATCGCCGACTCACGCTGGTTGGTCACGCCGATGGCGACCACCTCGGCCGGGTCGATCCTGGCCAGGGCGGCGGTCGCCGCGCCGACGACGCTGGACCAGATTTCCTTGCCGTATTGCTCGACCCACCCCGGCTGCGGGAAGCGGGTGGAGAGCGGGCGCGAGCCTTCGCCGACAACCCGGCCGGTCTCGTCGAAGAGCACGGCCTTGCTGTTGGTCGAGCCCTGATCGATCGCGAGGATCAGCCGACCGCCCATGGGAGTCAGCCCAGGAGGTCGCGGACGGCGGCGGCGACGCCCGCCGCGTTCAGGCCGAAGTGGTCGTGCAGGAACTCGGCCGAGCCGGTGGGGGCGAAGACGCCGGGCACCGCCACCATGCGCATCGGCGCCGGCTTGTGGGTGACCACCACCTCCGCCACGGCCGAGCCAAGGCCGCCGTAGACGGTATGCTCCTCGGCGGTGACGATGCCGCGGGTCTCCGACGACGCCGCGAGGATTTCCTCGACGTCGATCGGCTTGACGGTCGACATGTTGACCACCCGCGCCGAAACGCCCTCGCGAGCCAGGTCGTCGGCCGCCTGCAGGGCGCGCGAGACCAGGGTGCCCATGGCGATGATGGTCACGTCCGAACCTTCGCGCAGGCGCACGGCCTTGCCGATCTCGAACTTTTGGTCGGCGGCGTGGATCACCGGCACGCCCATGCGGGCGACGCGGATAAACACCGGGCCGTCGTAGGCGTGGATCAGGCGCATCATCGCGGCGGTCTCGACCGGATCGGCCGGGGTGATCACCGTGAGGTTGGCGATGGCCCGGGTCCAGGCGATGTCCTCGATGGAATGGTGGGTCGGGCCCAGTTCGCCATAGGCCATGCCCGGCGCCATGCCGCAGAGCTTGACGTTGTTCTTGGCGTAGCCGGCGTCGACCTTCACCTGCTCGGTCGCACGGCCGGTGAGGAAGCAGGAGGCGGCGCAGACGAACGGGACCTTGCCGGCGCTGGCCAGGCCGGCGGCGACGCCGACCATGTTCTGCTCGGCGATGCCGACATTGATCACCCGGTCGGGGAAGCGGTCGCGGAAGCCCGCCAGGTTCGACGAGCTGACGCTGTCGTTGCAGACGGCGACGACCCGGGGATCGGCCTCGGCCAGTTCGATCAGGGTCGAGGCGAAGGCCTTGCGGCAGTCGAAGAGATCGCTCACGCCAGCTCCTCCAGGGCGCGGGCCAGTTCGTCCGCGCTCGGAATCTTGTGATGCCAGGCGGCGATGTTCTCCATGAAGGAGACGCCGCGGCCCTTGGTGGTGCTGGCGACCACGCAGCGCGGCGCGTCGCGTCCGGCCGTGGTCAGCGCCTCGACCAGGGCGGCCTGGTCGTGGCCGTCGACCTCGACCGTCTCGAAGCCGAACGCCCGCCACTTGTCGGCCAGGGGATCGAGGGCGGCGGTGTTCTCGGTGAAGTCGCCCTGCTGCAGGCGATTGCGGTCGACGATGACGGTGAGGTTGGACAGCTTGCGGTGCGAGGCGGTCATCGCCGCCTCCCAATTGCTGCCTTCCTGCAGTTCGCCGTCGCCGGTCAGCACGAAGGTGCGCCAGTCGGCGCCGTCCAGCCTGGCGGCGATCGCCATGCCGACGGCGATCGGCAGGCCGTGACCGAGCGGGCCGGTGTTGGCCTCGACGCCGGGCAGCTTGTTGCGGTCGGGGTGGCCGTTCAGCATCGACAGCGGCTGCATGAAGGTCGCGAGCTGGTCCCGCGGGAAGAAGCCGGAGAGCGAGAGGGTCGAATAGAAGCTGGCGGCCGCGTGGCCCTTGGACAGCACGAAGCGGTCGCGCCCCGCCCAGTCCGGCCGCGCCGGATCGAACCGCATTACCCGACCGTAGAGCACCGCCAGAACGTCGGCGGCGGAAAGGTCGCCGCCCGGATGGCCCAGCTGGGCATGCACGGCCATGCGCAGGGCGCTGCGGCGAATCTCGCCGGCGAACGCACGCAACTCGGTGTCGGAAAGGCCTCCGCCTGGCACCGCTTCCCCCAATCTCATTCCCAACTGGCTCGGGATATTTATGCATTCAAGAATTTTGATGCAAGGAAGGATTAGCGGACTAGGGCGCGGCCAGCAAGCCGGCGCAGTCTGAAAACTTCTGGCGACCATGCGCAACTTTTCGCCCGCGCCCGGCGAACCTCAGTCAGGCGGGCTTGCCGTCTGCCTGCGGCGGTGCTGCCATGGCTCGCCTCGACCTCGGAGCGTCGATGAAACTCGCCCATCTCGCCCTGTCGCTCGGCCTGGCTTCGCTGCTGTCGGCGGCGCCGGCCCTGGCCAACCCCGAGACGGTCGATCCGGCCAGGACCCCGGCCGGCCGCTACGAACTCGATCCGCGCCACGCCAGCCTGGTGGTGCGCGTCGTCCACATGGGCTTTTCGAACTACACCATGCGCTTCAAGGGCCTGACCGGCAGCTTCGACTATGACCCCGCCGGCTGGGACAAGACCAAGGTGACCATCAACGTGGACCCACGCTCCATCGAAACCACGGAGTCGTCGTTCGACCGCACCGTCGCCGGCTACTTCGAGCCCGACAAATACCCCAGCATCACCTTCGTCTCGTCAGGCCTGACCTCGAACGCCCCCGCTCGCGGCCAACTCGACGGCGACCTGACCCTGCACGGGGTGACCAGGCCGGTCTCGCTCGACGTCACCTTCAACGGCGCCGGCCCCGGCCTGCTGGGCGCCGGCACGCGCATGGGCTTCTCCGGCACAGGCCGCATCAAGCGCTCGGACTTCAACATCACCGGCGGTCGTCCCTTCGCCAGCGACGAGGTCGATCTCGTCTTCGAGGTGGAGTTCGTGCGCCGGGGACGGGCCGAGCCCGCGCCCACGACTTCCACGCCATGACCGGAACCGTGGTCGTACTCGGCAGCATCAACGTCGACCTGCTGCTCAGCGTCGCGCGCTTGCCGAAAGCGGGCGAAACCGTGCTCGGCTCCAGCGTTGATCGCCAGCTCGGCGGCAAGGGCGCCAACCAGGCCGTGGCCGCGGCGCGGGCCGGCGCGCCCTGCATCCTGATCGCCGCCGTGGGGGCGGACGAGGACGGCGACCGGATGCTCGCGGCGCTGGCGACCGCCGGGGTCGATGTCGGTCATATCAATCGCGTACCCACGCCGACCGGGCTGGCTGTGGTCGCCACCTCGCCCGCCGACAACCAGATCATCGTCCTGGCCGGCGCCAACGCCGAACTCACCGCCGCCCAGGTGGACGCCGCGCCCATCGCGCCCGGCGACGTCTGCCTCACCCAACTGGAGTCGCCCATCGCCCTGGTCGAGCGGTTCCTGCGCCGCGCCAAGGCGGCCGGAGCGACGACCGTGCTCAACCCCTCGCCGGTCGATGTCGCGGCCCGCGAACTGCTGCCCGTGACCGACGTCCTGCTGGTCAACGAGAGCGAGCGCGACCTCCTGGCGCCGTTGAGCCTGAGCGACGACCAGGTTCTCGTCGTGACCCTCGGTGAACGCGGCGTCTCGGTCACCCACGGCGGAGAGACGCGGCGGCTGCCGGGCCGCAAGGCCGAGGTGGTCGACACCACCGGCGCCGGCGACTGCTTCGCCGGCTACCTCGCCGCCGCCCTCTCGCGCGGGACCGACCTCATGGACGGTCTGGCCGAGGCCAACGCCGCCGCGGCTCTTTCGGTGCAGTCGAAGGGCGCGGCGCCATCGATGCCCGACCGCGCCGCCGTGCTGCGGGCGCCAGGCTAGGTCCGCTTCGCCACCCCTCGCAGCCGCGTCGACCAGCAGGCCGCGGCCTCGCGGCTCGCTTCGCTCATCAGCCCTCCGGCCGACTTGATCGACGGCGGCCCGTATAGGGCTTTGGGCCGCCATTGAGATTGGCGCCCCTCCGTGATTTACCATAACCACGTTCGCTCACTGAGCCTTCCCCCTCACGCTGGCTCCTTGTTTGCAAACACAATTCTCTCCAAGCGGCACTGTGCCGATTTGGTACTGCGCATGTGGGGCGTGGACATGAAAAACATACTGGTTGCGGGCGGCGCGGGTTTCATCGGATCGCACCTCGTCGATCGGCTGCTGCGGCGCGAAGACATCGCGAAGATTCTCGTCGTCGACAATCTCTGGACGGGGCGCACGGACAACCTGGCGCATATCGCCGATCCGCGCCTAGAATTCCTGAAGGCCGACGTAGAACATGTCGAGTTCGACCAGAGCTTCGACGAGATTTACCACATGGCCTCTCCCGCGTCTCCGCCGTGGTATATGAACGAACCCTTGCGGACGATCTCAGCCAACGTCCTCGGCGCCATGAATATGCTCAAGGCCCTCGCGCCTGGGGGCCTGATTTGCTATACATCTACCTCTGAAGTCTATGGCGACCCATTGGTGTCGCCCCAGCCGGAGAGCTATCGCGGGTCCGTCGACTGCACGGGTCCACGCTCGGCTTATGATGAAGGCAAGCGCTGTGTCGAGGCGATGCTTTTTCAGGCGCTGCGCGTCCATAAGGTGCGGGTGAAGGTCGTTCGCCTGTTCAACGTATTCGGCCCGCGCACCCGGCCGGACGATGGCCGAGCCGTCTCCAATTTCATCACCCAGGCGCTGCGCGGCGAACCCATCACCATTTTCGGGGACGGCCTGCAGTCGCGAAGCTGGGGCTACATCGACGACATCGTCGATGCGCTCGAAAGGTTCTTCTGGCTGGACGGTTCGGACTACCCCGGCCCGCTGAACATCGGCAACGACCGCGAGATTCCCGTCATCGACGTGGCCCGATACATCATCGCCAAGCACTTCCCGGAAGCGACGCTCAGCTACGAGCCGCCGGTCGTTCAGGATCCGACCAATCGCCGGCCCGACCTTACCCTCTGCAATGAGCAGATCCCGGGTTGGGCGTGCGCCGTGAGCTACGAGGAAGGCGTCGATCGGACCATCGAGTGGTTTCGCGTCGAACTCGGCCTAGCCACGCGAGCCGCCTGAGCAGGAAAGCCGCTCGGATGCCCGCTACGCGCCATCTGGTGATCCACCCCAAGGTCGCCGACCTCCGGGAGCGTCCGCTCGTCTCCGTGGTCATCCCGGCCTACAATGGGGAAGCGACCCTGGATGAGACGCTCCTCAGCGTCAGGGCCCAGACCTATGCGCGCCTGGAAATCCTTGTCGTCGACGATGGCTCGCGCGACGGCACGGCCACGATCGTCGAGGCGCACATGGCGGTCGACCCCCGGGTCCGGCTTCGATCGCAGGCCAACGCCGGCGTGGCGGCCGCGCGCAACACCGGGTTGGCGGAAGCTAAAGGCGACTATGTGGCGTTCGTCGACGCCGACGACGTCTGGCGGTCGGACAAGATCGACCTTCAGCTGGCGGCCTTCGAAGAGGCGGGGGACGAAGTCGGGCTGGTCTATTGCTGGTACGCGCTGATCGACGACGAGACCAATGTCATCCATGCGCTCCCGCGGCCGGACGTCGGCGAAGATCTGCTGAGCGCGCTGGCCCGTCGCAACATCGTGGGTAACGGAAGCTCGGCCATGGTGCGGCGAAGCCTGGCGGCTTCGATAGGGTTCGACACGAGCCTTCGCGCGGCGAACGCCGAGGGATGCGAGGACTGGAAGTTCTATTTCGCCGTGGCCGAGCGCGCCAGTTTCGCCCTGGCGCCGGATTTCCTGGTCGGTTACCGGCAATCGCCGGGCAATATGTCGAGCGACATGCCGCAGATGCTGCGTTCACGGGACATCTGCATGGCGGAAATTCAGGCGAGGCACCCTCAATTGGCGCCGATACTGCGGGGATCGAGATCGCGATTGATGCGATTCATGCTCTATCGAGCCGTGCGCCAGGAACAGTGGCGCAGTTTCCTGACTGTTTTTCTTGAACTCTGCCGCCACGATAGCCTCAGCGCGATCGACACCCTCTGCCGCCTGGGTCTGCGCTTCGTGCGGGTTCGGGTTGGAAGTCTGTTCGGTCGCCGATCCTCCGGCGAGAAGCGCCAGAGGTTTTTGCTCCGGCCTGCCGAGGTCCAAAGTTGACCGGCGTGCGCGACATGCCACAGACCGGTGAAATTGCGCCGGTGCGCCCGACGCCATCCCTGCACGCCCCTTCGCCTTCCTCAGCGGGCCGGCCGGAAGGTCGCGGCGTTCGGCATGTGGACCTCGACGGTCCCGACCTTGCGGAAATCCGGCCGTCGGAAAAGACCCTATGCGTGTTCTGGCGCGGGGATCGACCCGTCGGCCAGAAGATCGTGGAGCGACCGTTCCTTCCCGCCGCGGACTTGAATGCGGGGCCCGATTCCCCCGCGCTCACGGGCGCGGCGAGCTCCCTCAGCCTGGTGATCTGCACGCGGGACCGGCCCGAAACCCTCGCGCGTTGCCTGGCGTCGCTGCCCCGGCAATCGCGGACGCCCGATGAGGTTATCGTCGTCGACAACGCGCCGACCACCGACGCGACCCGCCAGGTGTGCCTCGCGGCCGGCGTGATCTACGTGCGCGAGCCTCGTCCCGGTCTCGACATCGCTCGCAACGCCGGCGCCCGACACGCGACGGGCGAAATACTGGCCTACACCGACGACGATGTGGTGCTTCATCCGCGCTGGCTCGAGCGGGTGGTGCAGGCGTTCGACTCGCCCTCGATAGCCGCCGTCACCGGCCTTGTACTGCCCGCGGAGCTCGACACCGCCGCCCAGTGGCACTTCGAAAGCTTCTGGAGTTTCGGCCAAGGGTTCCAGCGCCGCGACTTCCAGCCGAGCTTCCTGGAAGAGGAGCCGGGCGATCCGGCGCCCGTGTGGCGTATCGGCGCCGGCGCGAACATGGCGTTCCGCCGCGCCGTCTTCGACGCCGTCGGGTTCTTCGACGAGCGATTGGACGTCGGCGCGGCCGGATGTTCCGGCGACTCCGAAATGTGGCATCGAATCCTCGTCCACGGCGGCGTCTGCAGATATGAGCCCTCCGCCGTCGTCTTCCACTATCATCGTCGGGAGATGGAAGCGCTGAGGCGGCAGTTATTCGCCTACATGCGAGGCCACGTCGCCGCCTTGTTGGTGCAACGTGAGGGCGCGAAGTCTTCGCGCGAGCTGCGACGCCTCCTCCATACCCTGCCGCTGCACTATAAGGCGGTGCTGAAGCGACGCTTTAAGGGACGGGCGCGGCCGGAAGACTGCTTCGCCCTCACGGAGATTCGCGGGGCGATTTCGGGCGCAGTCTTTTACCTGACTAGACCGCGCTCCAGGCTCGTCCGATGAGCGGCGTAACCTTCGTCATCCCGGCGTACAACGCAGCCGGAACCCTGGCCGCAGCTCTCGACAGCCTGCTGGCCCAGGGGCGCGGCGACTGGCGGGCGATCGTGATCGACGATGGATCGACCGACGCAACCGCCGCCTTGATCGCCGCTTACCAGCGACGCGACTCGCGCATTACCGGCTTCTCGACGGCCAACCAGGGCGTCTGCAAGGCTCGAAACGCCGGCCTGGCCCGCGTCGAAACCCCTTGGGTGGTTTTCCTCGACGCCGACGATCAGGTCGCGCCTCGCTATGTGGAGGCCATGTTGGCGCCGGCCGAAAGCGCCAGGGGGTGGGACGCGGTCTATTGCGGGTACCGCCGGCTCACACCGGACGGCGTCGTCGCGGCCGAGAGTTTCGATCCCCGCCTGGCGGAGCTCGGTTTCGCCCTGCTTGGCCGGGAATGCACCGTGGCGCTGCACTGCATGCTTGTGAGGCGGGACCGCCTGTTGGCCGCCGGCGGCTTCGATGCGGCCCTGGCGACCTGCGAAGATTGGGACCTGTGGCAGAGGCTGGCGCGGGAAGGGCTGCGCGCCAAGGCCGTGCCGGAACACCTGGCCGACTACCGGCTGTCGCCCGGGTCGCTGTCCTGCGATTTCGAGGCCATGCTGCGAGACGGGCTCACGGTCCTACGCCGCGGGTACGGCCCTGATCCGCGCGTGAAGACGCCGGCGCCCGCGTGGGCCGACGGTCTGAACGCCGGAGACCTCGACGCACGCGCGACGTCCTTTGCGGCCTGGTGCGCCGCCGCCCGTGTCGGCGCCGGCCAGGACGGCGCGCCGCTGGTCGCTCGGCTCGGCAGGATATACGACGGCGGTCAGACCATCGCCCTGGCCCGGACCCTCCTGGCCGGCCTCGCCGTCGGGGCGCGGCGGCCGCTCGCCGAGGCTCCTGGACTGCTCGTCCAGGCCTGGCCATCGCTGCAACCGCTGCTGCGGATATTGACCGGCGAGCGGCCCGTCGGGGCCGATCGCGAACTGGCCGATGCGCTGGAGCGCGAGGCGATCCTGGCCGCCCCCGAGGATTTCGCCGGAGCGCTGCTCCACACCGCCGCCTTGCCCCTGAGACCGGCCGGGCTGGCGGCGTTTGTTCCGCCCCCGAGCGTCGACCGCCTCATGTTCGCCGTACTCCGCCCCGGCGCGCCCGCCGTGCGCGGCGAAATTCCGATCTCCGGCCCGCTGACCGCCCGCGACCTGGCCGAGGTCTGTCGGCAGGCGATCGGCGATCGGGAATTCTTCGAAGCCTCGGCCGCGATCTGGTCAGGGCGATTCTGGGTCGCGGCGGCGAAGCCGGCGTTCGCCGCGATCAGGAGCAAGGGACGACGTAAGCACGCGCTGAAACTTGCGCTGCACGAGGCCGCGCTGCGCCGCTGGGGCGCGGGCGACGACCGGGGCCTTATCGACAAGGTGACGCTGGTCCCGCCCCCCGGGGAAACCGTCGCCGAGGCGCCCGGCTTGGAGCCCGAGGCCGCCGCGACCGACGAAAGCGTCGCCGTGGTCATACCGGCCTACAATGCGGCGCGAACCATCGACGCCACGCTCGTCAGCGTCCGGAATCAGACGCACAGACAACTGGAAATCCTGGTCGTGGACGACGGATCGACCGACGGCACGGCCGAGCGCGTGAGCGCCCACGCCGAGCAGGACCCGCGCGTGCGCCTCTTGCGGCAATCGAACGGGGGCGTCGCGGCCGCGCGGAATCTGGGGATTTCAAGCTGTCACAGCGAACTGGTCGCGCCGGTCGACGCCGACGATCTCTGGGCGCCCGACAAGATTGAACGTCAGCTCGAAGCGCTGCGTCGAGGCGGCCCCTCGGCCGCGCTTGCCTATACTTGGTATGCGGTGATCGACGAGGATGGGCGGACGATCGAGACGAACCACACGCCGCGCGACGAGGGCGATGTCCTGGCCCGGCTCTGTCGGGGAAACCTGATCGGCAACGGAAGCGCCGCCTTGATGCGAAAGTCCGCGGTCCTGGAAGCCGGCGGGTATAGTAGCGATCTGCGCGCTCAACACGCCCAAGGCTGCGAAGATCTGCTTCTCTATTTCCGCATCGCCGAGCGGCACGACTTCAGCCTCGTGCCGGACTTTCTCACGGGTTATCGGCGCATGCCCGAGGCCATGTCCGCCGACGTCACTCAGATGCTGCGATCCTATCGACTGGTCGGCGCCGAGATGCGCCGCAAATACCCGCGATACGCCCTGGAGGTTCATCGCGGCGAAGTCGACCTATCGGCATGGCTGTTCTGGAAGGCGGTGCGTAACCGCAGGTTCGGCCCGGCCGTGGAGCTTCTGGTCGAGATCGCCCGGCTGGACCTCCGTTACGCGGCTCGCACGGTCGTGAATGTTTGCCGCAAATCGGGCCTCCAGCTGTTGCGGAGGGGCCGTCACGAGCCGAAGCCCCTGTTCGCCATCGGCCCCACGGAAGCCTCGACATGATCCGGCCTTCGTCGAAAGCTCTGAAGTTCAGCTTCCTGCGGTCCGACGGCCTGGCCTTGGCGAGGCTGCTGGACGTTCGCGTCTGGCCGCTGGCGGCCATTATCGGGCTGGGCGTCCTGTCATCGATCGCCGAGAGCCTCGGCGTGAGCTTCGTGATCCTGTTCCTCTACGCCGCCATGGGCCAGGTCGATCAGATTCATGCGTTCGGCGGAGCTTTCGGGCGATTCCTTCAGCAACTTCTCGCCATCCTGCCAAGCCCCGCCCTGGTCGCTCCGCTGGTGTTGGTGATGATCGCGGCCAAGGTCGCCTTCTCGACCTGCTACAGCCTGCTGTCCGTCAGGGTGCAGAGCCTGCTGGGAGAGGCGGTGCGCAATCGTCTGCATCGTCAGTATCTGTTCGTGGACTACGGGTTCGTCCGCAAGCAGGACCAGGGCGGCATGCTGAGCCTCCTGGCCGAGGAATCCTGGGCCGTCTCGACGGCCTACGGCGTGGTGGCCAGGCTTCTCGTCTCCCTGGCCTATATCGCCGTGACCGCGATCGTCCTGCTGTCGATTTCCTGGCCCTTGACCGTGGCCGCGATCTCGCTGGGCGCCGCCCTGTTCATTGGCGTCAACCTGATGGCGAAGCCAGCCCGCCGCCTCGGCCTGGCCGCGGCCGAGATCAACCAGACGATGGCCGCCAAGGTCCTGCATGTGTTGCAGGGCATGCGGACGATCCGCGCCTTCGCGCAGGAGGCCGCCCATCAACAGCGCTTCGAAACCGCTTCCTCGGACTCAAGCAGGGTCAACTTGCGGACGCACGCGATGTTCGCCCTCATCACCCCGGTCTCGGAGCTTGGCTATGTGATCGTTCTGATCTCCATCGCCCTGCTGGCGCGCGAACTGCACACCCCTTTCGCGGCCACCCTGGCCGTGGTCGCCCTGCTCTACCGACTGCAGGGGCCGATCAAGGAACTCCAGAACGGCCTGCTTTCGTTGGCTCAACTCGAGGCGGCGCTCTCCCGCGTCGCCAAGCTTCTCCAGCAGCCGTTCAAGAACTACGCCCCCGATGGCGCGACGCCCTTTGAGCGGCTGGAGCGCGGCGTCACCTTCGAGAACGTGAGCTTCGCCTATAGCGAGGACGGTGACCGGGTTCTGAAATCGGTCTCCTTCGAGATTCCGGCGGGCAAGCGCACGGCGATCGTCGGGGCCAGCGGCGCCGGCAAGACCACCATCGTCAATCTTCTCCTTCGCCTGGACGAACCCGGAGAGGGGCGAATCCTCGTCGACGGCCGCCCCTTGAACACCCTGCGGCGGGAGGACTGGCTTCATCGCCTGGCCCTGGCCGGCCAGGATGTCGAACTGATGGAAAGCACGGTGAGGGAAAACATCGCCGTCGCCCATGCCGAAGCCGACACCGCCGAGATCATGGCCGCCGCGGACATGGCCGGCCTGTCCCCGCTCATCAACGCGCTTCCCATGGGTCTCGACCATTGGATCGGAACCCACGGCGCCAACTTCTCGGGGGGACAGAGGCAACGGCTCGGGCTGGCGCGGGCGATTCTGCGGCGCCCCCAGATTCTCATTCTCGACGAGGCGACGAGCGCGCTCGACGCCTTGATGGAGGACAAAATCCGCCACGGGCTGCTCGATACCCGCAAGGACCAGACGACGATCTCGATCACCCACCGGCTCACAGCCATCGTGGATTTCGACCACCTGATCGTCCTGGAGGACGGCGTCGTCATCGAGTCGGGCTCACCGAAGACCCTGCTGGCGCGCCCCGATGGACGCTTCCGCGCAATGCTAGAGCCCTTCGGCGCCAGCGCTTCCCTCGACGTCATGAAGGCGTAAGAGAAGGCGACGGCGGCGACATGGCGTGCAACCCGCAAGCCTAAATCGTCGACTTCATGGGAATGGTGCCGCTTACAGGACTCGAACCTGTGACCCCCTCATTACGAATGAGGTGCTCTACCAGCTGAGCTAAAGCGGCGTCGGCCCTAGGGGCGACCGGCGGTGGCCCGCCGTCTGGAGGCGGCTATTTAGCGGGGCGGGGACCGCTTGCCAAGCGGCGTGGACGTCGCGCCCGTCGCGGCTGGGCTTCGGGCATGGCGGCGGCCTCGTCCTCGCCGTTCTCGTCGTCGAATCCGCCGGCCCCGGGATCGTCCGGCACGGGGGCCAGGAGCTCATGGCCCGAGGTGACGCCGCGCACGAACGGGGTCGATTCCTCGTACGACAGCGGAATCTGCGGCAGGTCGCTGATCGTCCGTTCGCGGCGCTCGAAGCGCGGGTGAATCAGCTCGCCCGTCTCGGCGTAGCTCGCGGCCAGCCGCGCCCAGTCCTGGCGGGTGTAGGCGAAGGCGTGGCCCTCGGGGTCGAGGTCGGACCAGTCCGGCTCCTGCGGCGCGGCGACTCCCCGCGCCATCCAGGCCCGGGCCTCGTCGCGGTCGCCGGCGGTATAGGCCACGCGGGCCATCAACCCGCAGAGGCGGGCGGTCGGCTCGACCAGCTCGGCGTCCAGCGCGTGGGCGGCCAGGCGCGCGCCGGCCCCGTCATTAGCGACCAGGGCTTGTTCGACCCGCAGCAGGCGGCTCTCGCGCGCTTCCGGGTTCAGGGCGGCGAGGCCGGCCAGGCGCACGGCGCGCAGGCGCGGCGTCTCGTCGGGGCGCAGATCGCGGAAGGCCAGCCACAGCGCCGGGTGCGGCGCGGCCTTCCAGGCGCTCTCGATCAGATGGGCGGCCCGGCTCAGCTTGCCGTCGGCGGCCAGCAGCCGGGCGGCCATCACCACGCCGGGCGCGAAGTCCGGCCGCAGCTTGGCGGCCTGCTGGGCGAAGTCGAGGGCCTGGGCGCGCTTGCGCTCATCGACCGGCGGGCCTTCGTCCCCCTCGCGCCGCGCCGGCGACGGCTGTTCGAGTTCGGCCGCGGAGGCGGCCAGCAGGGCGGCGCGCGCCCGCTCGGCGACCAGCGGCGAGACGATCTTCCGCTCCAGGGCGCCCTGCACCAGGGTGATGGCGGCCGCCCAGTCGCCGGCCGCGATGCGGGCGTCGAACAGGGCGCGCCAGGCCCAGCGGGCGGTCTTGGCCAGGCCATAGGCGGTCTCGGCATGACGCAGGGCGATCTCCGGCTCGCCCTCGGCCTGGGCGGTCAGCATCAGGCCGCGCAGCCCCGCCAGCCGCATTTCGGGAAAGCCGAGCATGGCGTTGTAGGCGGCGCGCGCCGCCGCGAGATCCCCCGCCGCCTCGGCGGCCTGGGCGGCCAGCACCCGCGCCAAGGCCGGAGATTCATCGGAGAGTTCGGCGGCCTTCTGCGCGAGGCGCCGCGCCTCGGAGCCGTCGCCCGCCGCCACGGCGAGGAAGCCGCGCGACAGGGCCTCGCCGGCCTGACGCCGGCGCTGCTCGGCCCGCGCTCGCTGCGCCCGCCGCGGCGCCTCGACCACCCAGATCACCAGCCGCCAGATCAGCGCCGCGACCAGGGCGGCGAACAGGCTGAGCAACATGGCGGCGCTGGCCGTCATGTCCACGCGCCAGCCCAGCCACACCAGGTTGGCCCGGCCCGGGTCACCGGTGAAGGCCAGGGCCGCCGCCGCCAGGGCGACGATGAGGAGGACGACGAGGATGGCGCGGATCATGGGCGCGCCTGCAGATCGGCGAGCGCCTGGGCGCGAATGGCCGCCACCGCCCGGTCGATCTCGGCGCGGCGCGCGGCGCGGGCGCGCCAGGCGCCCATGGCCTCCCGAGCGCGCGGCGGCAGGGCGTCGAGCGTCGCCAGGGCGGCGTCGATGTCGCCGTCGGCGACCAGTTGCTCGGCGCGGGCTAGCACCGCGTCGGGGGTATTGCCCGAGGTGAGGCTCACGCGGCGGACAGAGATCACCGATCCCATGGCGTAGGCGACCTGGTCGAAGAAGCCGCCGCCGTCGGCGGGCGCGCGGGCGGCCGTGGCGGCGCGGGCGGCGGCGGCCTGGAAGTCGTCCGACAGCGCTTCACGACTCGGGGCGCCGGTCTCGGCGAGGCGGCGCAGCAGGCGGGTCTCCGGCGAAGGCGGCAGCAAACGTTCGACGGCCGCCATCTCCTCGACGAACGGACGCGAGGCGCGCGAGGCCTCGACCAGGGCGCTGGCGGCCAGGGCGGCCTGGGCGGCGGCGGCCGTGCGGCCCTGGGCGGTCTCGAGCGCGCCCACCCGCTCCTGCAGGGCCGCGACGTCGGCGGAGGTGGCGGCGGCGGCGACCGGCGCGGGCTCGGCGACGCTCGGTTGAGCGGCCGGGGCGACCAGGGCCGGCGCGGCGGCGAGCGGCGCGGCGGCCGGCGGCGCGACGGACGGAAACACCTTCGGCGCGAACCAGGCGATGAAGCCGCCGCCGACGGCGCAGATCAGGCCGACCACCACCATCAGGGCGACCGCGCCGCCGGTGATCGAGCCGCGACGGCCATACGCCGCCGGATCGCGAGGCGTCACGGTCGGGTCGGGCGTGGACGACGGGTCGGCGGACGTCATGCGACTCTTATATCGGCGTGTTCTGAACCAGCAGATTAAGCAGCGCCGCTTCATTGGGAAGCGGCGCCGAGGTCACACTCTGAAAATCCAGATGTTTCAGGGGCTCGGCGGCGGCGGGCGAGATGGTCATCGCCCGCATGTGGGGCGCCGCGCGGGCCGCCATCAGGCGTTCGAGCGCGCGCCCGGCGCGGGGCGAATGGATCAGCACGGCGGCCAGCCGTTCCCAGGCCGTCAGGGCCGCGGTCGGCTCGGTGTCGACGGAGCGATAGAGCACCAGCCGGCGCGCCTTGAGGCCGGCGCCCTCCAGGGCGCTGACCAGGTCGCCGGCCGGCTCGGCCGTGCCGGGATTCAGCACCACGCCATCGGGCCGACGGCGAACGATCAGGGCGGCCAGGGCTTCGACGTCGCCGGCCGCCGACTCGATCCGCGTGAAGCCGACAGCGCGGGCCTCCTCGGCCGTGCGATCACCGACCGCGTAGACCGGCAGTTCGCGCACGCTGCTGGCGGCGGCGAAGGCGCGCACGCCATTGGCGCTGCTGAACGCCAGGGCGGAGACGCCGGACAGCTCGACCAGGCTGGGCAAGGGCTCGATGGTCAGCAGAGGCGACACCAGGGGCCGATAGCCCAAGGCTTCGACGCGTTTGGCGGTGGCGCTGGCGCCCGGCTCGGCCCGGGTGATCCAGACGAGCGGCCCCCCCTGGCCGGCCATCAGTAGACCAGGGCCTCGCCGCCCTCTTCGCGCACGGCCCGGCCGAGCGAAAGGCCGAGGGCGCGGGCGGCCTCTTCGGCCGAGGCGCCGGAGGCGGCGGGAAGCTCGACGTCGCCCTCGCGGCGGAAGCGCTTCGATCCGTCCGGCGTCAGGGCCTCGAGAGTCAGGGTCAGGCGCAGGCCCTCGAGGCGGGCGTAGGCGCCAACGGCGGTGCGGCAGGAGCCCTCCAGGGCGAACAGCGCCCCGCGCTCGGCGGCGACGCGGAGAGTCGTCGGCTCATGCCGCAGGGCGCGCACCCACGGCGCGTCGATGTCGCCGACGCGGGTCTGCACGGCCAGGGCGCCCTGGCCCGGGGCCGGCGGATTGGCGACCGGATCGACGAAGCCGCGCGGCAGGGCTCCCAGCCCCAGACGATTGAGGCCGGAGGCTGCGAGAAGAATGGCGTCGGCCTCGCCGCGCGCCAGCTTGGCCAGGCGGGTATCGACATTGCCCCGGAGCATGACGATCTCCAGATCCGGCCGCAGGGCCAGGGTCTGGGCCTGGCGCCGCAGGCTGGCGGTGCCCAACTTCGCGCCGATCGGCAGGTCGCTCAGGCTGGTGAAGCGTTCGCTTAACAAGGCGTCGCGGGCGTCTTCCCGTTCGGGGATGGCGGCCAGCGCCAGCCCGTCCGGCATCTCGGCCGGCACGTCCTTCAGCGAGTGGACGGCGCAGTCGACGCGGCCCTCCAGCAGCGCCTCCTCGATCTCCTTGGTGAACAGCGCCTTGCCGCCGATCTCCATCAGGCGACGGTCCTGGACCCGGTCGCCGGTGGTGGTGATGGGCACGATGACGGCCACGCTTTCCATGTCGGCTTCGGCCACGCCGAAGGACGCGGCGATGCGCACCTGCAGGGTGCGGGTCTGGGCCAGCGACAGCTTGGAGGCGCGGGCGCCGATGCGGATGGGTTGCGACGACACGGGAGGGGAGCTACCTCGGAAACAATGCCCCTGCTGCTACAGGACAGGGCGCTGCGATTAAAGAGCGTATGACCTCCACCCTCACCATCCTCGGTCTCGAAACCAGCTGCGACGACACCGCCGCGGCGGTTGTCCGCCTGCAGGACGGCCGGGCCGAGGTGCTGTCGTCGGTGGTGCGCGGCCAGGCCGAGGCGCACGCTCCGTTCGGCGGCGTCGCCCCCGAGGTGGCCGCCCGCGCCCACGTCGAGGTGATCGACGCCGTCGCGCGTCAGGCCATGGACAAGGCGGGCGTCGCCTTCGGCGATCTCTCGGGCGTCGCCGCCACCGCCGGCCCCGGCCTGATCGGAGGGGTGATGGTCGGGCTGGCCTTCGGCAAGGCGGTGGCCCTGGCCCGCGACCTGCCGCTGGTGGCGGTGAACCATCTCGAAGGCCACGCCGTCTCGGCCCGCCTGGAGTCGGACATTCCCTACCCCTTCCTGCTGTTGCTGGTCAGCGGCGGGCATTGCCAGCTGCTGGAGGTCGCCGGGGTCGGGGCCTGCACCCGCCTCGGCTCGACCATCGACGATGCGGCCGGCGAGGCCTTCGACAAGATCGCCCGCGCCCTGGGCCTGCCCTACCCCGGCGGCCCGCCCCTGGAGCGGCTTGCCGCCGAGGGCGATCCGACCGCCTTCGACCTGCCGCGCAGCCTGCTCGGCCGCGACGACTGCGACTTCTCCTTCAGCGGCCTGAAGACCGCCGCCGCCCGCCTCGCCGCCGCCCAGACAACCGACCAACAGCGCGCCGATCTCGCCGCCGCCGTCCAGGCCGCCGTCGCCCGCCAGCTGGCCGAGCGCACCGACCGCGCCATGGCGGCCTACGCTCGCCGCCATGAGGGTCGCGACCTGCGCTTCGTGGTCGCCGGGGGTGTCGCCGCCAACAAGACCATTCGCGCCGCCCTGCAGGGCGCAGCCGACAGGCGCGGCTTCTCCTTCGCCGCCCCGTCGCTGGCCTTCTGCACCGACAATGCGGCGATGATCGCCCTGGCGGGCGCCGAACGCCTGGCGATGGGCGTTTCCGATCCACTGGACGTCTCGGCCCGGCCGCGCTGGCCGCTCGATGCCGCCGCCGCCGCCGCGGCCCCGATGCACAAGGCCGGCCGCAAGGGAGCGAAAGCATGAGCTATCAGCGCGCAGGCGTGATCGGCGGCGGCGCCTGGGGCACCGCCCTGGCCCAGGTCTGCGTCCGCGCCGGCCTCGATACGATTCTGCAAGCGCGCGAGCCGGAGGTGGTGGCCGGGGTCAACGCCGACCACGTCAACGTCCCCTTCCTGCCCGGGGTCGCCCTCGACCCGGACCTGCGCGCCACCGCTGATTTCGCCGACCTCGCCAAGGTCGACCTCGTGCTCGCCGTCGCGCCGGCCCAGCATCTGCGCGCGGCGCTGGCCGCCTTCGCCCCGCATGCGCGGGACGGCCTGCCGATCCTGCTGTGCGCCAAGGGCATCGAGCAGGGCTCGCTGAAGATGATGACCGAGGTCGCCGCCGAGGTCGTTCCCCACGCGCGCCTCGCCGTGCTGTCGGGCCCCAGCTTCGCCGGCGAGGTGGCGCGCGGCCTGCCGACCGCCGTGACCCTGGCCTGCCCCGACGCCGAGCTCGGCCGCGCGCTCGCCGAGGCCATCGCCACCCCGACCTTCCGGCCCTATCTCGCGGAGGACATGATCGGCGCCGAGATCGGCGGGGCGATCAAGAACGTGCTGGCCATCGCCTGCGGCATCGCCGAAGGCCGCGGCCTGGGCCGCAGCGCCCACGCCGCCCTGATCACCCGCGGCTTCTCGGAGCTCACCCGCATCGCCGTGGCCCTCGGCGGGCAGGCCGAAACTGTCGCCGGCCTCTGCGGCCTGGGCGATCTGGTGCTCACCTGCTCCAGCCCGCAGTCGCGCAACATGAGCGTCGGCTTGGCGCTGGGCGGCGGCCAGACGCTGGAACAGGCCCTGGCCGGCAAGCTGTCGGTCGCCGAGGGCGTCGCTTCCGCCCCGGCCGTGCGCGCCCTGATCGACAGGCTTGGCGTCGACGCCCCGATCTGTCAGGCCGTCGCCGCCATACTGGCCGGCGAAGTCGAGGTCGACGCCGCCGTCCTCGGGCTCCTCGCCCGGCCGCTGAAGGCGGAGCGGGACAATTAACTCCCTTCCCCCTCGAAGGGGGAAGGGTTGGGGATGGGGGTGTAGCCACGGAGGCGCGTGGATGGCTCAAAGGGCGCCCGCGCCTCTTGGGGCCTCATCCGATACGCCCTGCCGACACCCTCACCCCTGCCCCTCTCCCTTCGAGGGAGAGGGTTCTTGGACTTCGGCTACACCAACGTTAAGTGTCCGCGCGCTCAGAAACCCGAGACTTCAAGGACTCTCCCATGGCCCTCTTCGTCATCCTCGCCCAGGACAAGCCCGGCGGCCTCGACCTGCGCACCTCGACCCGCCCGGAACACCTCGCCTACCTCGAAAGCCTCGGCGGAAACCTCAAGGTCGCGGGTCCGTTCCTCGACGCCGAGGGCAAGCCCATCGGCACGCTGGCCATCGTTGAGGCCGACGATCTGGCCGGCGCCCAGGCGATCGTCTCGGCCGATCCCTACACCAAGGCCGGTCTGTTCTCGTCCGCCGAGATCAAGCCCTGGCGCGTGGGCGCCGGCTCGGTCGGTTGATCGACGCGGGGGCCGATAACCCGGCCCGCCCGGGGCCGGGGACCATCCTCTGCCCCCTGGACGAGCTCGCCGACTTCGGCGCGCGGGGCTTCCGCTTCCGCGTCGAGCGCAGCCTGTTCGCCGGCTTCGTGATCCGGCGCGGCGAGGCGGTGACCGGCTATGTCGACAGCTGTCCGCACAACGGCTTTCCGCTATCGGTGCTGCCCGACCGCTATCTGACCCGCGAGCGCGACTTCATCCTCTGCTCGGTGCACGGCGCCCTGTTCAGCCTCGACGACGGCGTCTGCGCCGCCGGCCCCTGCTATGGCGACAGGCTGCAGCCGTGGCCGGTCGAGGTGGTGAACGGGGTGGTGGTCACGGCCTGAATTCCTCCCCCCTTCCCTGTTCGTCACAGCCGGCCTTGCGCCGGCTGCCCATGAACACCGACTTTGCGGGCGCGCATGCGCCTCTTCGGACTCACCACGCATGGGTCGCCGGGACGAGCCCGGCGATGACGGATATCTGGGTGGCGCTTAGCCCGCCACCGCCGCGACATCGACGCCGCAGTTGAAGCCCGAGACGCCCGGCGGCAGGACGCCGACCTCGAAGTTCTCGAAGCGCTTGCTGCCCTTGGCGGGGATTTCGCCCTCCAGGGTCTTGGCCAGCCGGGCGAGGCGCTGGTAGTTCGCGGCGTGGATCAGGCAGTGGATTTCGGGATCCTTCACCGCGAAGTCGGCGCTGTTGATCACCACGCCGGAGAGGATCAAGCCCTCGCCCTTGGCGCTCTTCACGCCGCGCTCGATCTCCACCTTCAGCACGGTGTGCGGCCGGGTGCGCTGCTCCGCCTCGGCCTGGGCCGCCACCTCCGCCGCCGTCGGCGGCTTGGGCGGGGGAGGCGGCGGCGGCCGGTTCAGCGATGCGGCCAACACCCCGACGACGATCAGCGCCGCGGCCCCCGCTCCGACGATCACGGCCAGCCTGTTCACGCTCCAGCCCCTTCGGTCATCGTCGCCTCCCCGCGCCCTGCGCGCCCGCAGGCCAAGCTAGCCGCAATCAGCCGCCACGGCGATCAGGCTGGATCGACCGGAGTTCGCCCGCCGCCGGACCTTCCGCAACGGTGACGGTGGCGGTCGTTGCCTTGCGGCCGCTCACCCGACATCATGGGCGGCGAAAGGATCCAGCCCATGACCATCGAGAGCGAGGACCAGCTCGACAAGCTGCGCACCGTCGGCGCCCTGGTGGCCCGCACCCTCACCGCCATGGGCAAGGCCCTGGAGCCAGGGATCACTACCCGGGAGCTGGACGACATCGGCCGCGCCCTGCTGGAGAAGGAGGGCGCCCGCTCGGCCCCGGAGCTGACCTACAACTTCCCCGGCGCAACCTGCATCTCGGTGGGCCCCGACTGCGCCCACGGCATTCCCGGCGATACGGTGGTCAAGGCCGGCGACCTGATCAACATCGACGTCTCGGCCGAACTCGACGGCTATTTCGGCGACACCGGGGCCAGCTTCGCCGTGCCCCCGACCAGCCGCCGCATCGAGCGGCTGTGCCGCGACGGCCGCCGCGCCATGTGGGCGGGCATCCGGGCCGTGAAGCCCGAGGGGCGCCTCAACGAAATCGGCCGCTCCATCGAGGCCTTCGCCGACAAGAATGGCTACAGCCTGGTCCGCAACCTCGCCAGCCACGGCGTCGGCCGCTCGCTGCACGACGATCCGGGCGACATCGCCACCTGGTACGAGCCGCGCGACCGACGCACCATCCCCGAGGGTCTGGTCTTCACCATCGAGCCCTTCCTGTCGCTCGGCGCGGACTGGGTGGAGGAGCGCGACGACGGCTGGACGCTGTATCCGCCGGAGCGCCAGCCGACCGTGCAGTACGAACACACCCTGGTCGCCACCCGCAACGGCCCGGTGATCCTGACCCTGGGCTGACCTCTAAGCCGTCTCCGCCGGCGTCTGCAGCATCTCGCCGATCTTGCCGGCCAGGGTTTCGAGGGCGAACGGCTTGGTGATCATCTGCATGTTCGCCCCCAGGAAGCCGGATCGGATCGCCGCGTTCTCGGCATAGCCGGTGACGAACAGGATCGGCAGGTCCGGCCGGTGACCGCGCGCGACCTCCGCCAGTTCGCGCCCGCTCATCCCCGGCAGGCCGACATCGGAAATCATCAGATCCAGCGGCTGGTCCGAGGCCAGGATGGGCGCCGCCGCCAGCGCCTCGCCAGCGACCACGGCCTCGTAGCCCAGCTCGTCCAGCACCTCCTGGATCAGCATTCGCACGGCTGGATCGTCCTCGACGACCAGCACCCGCTGCCCCGCGCCGCGGGGCGCCGGGGCGTCGGCGTCGATCGTCGCCTCGACCGCGCTGTCCTCGGCCGCGGGCAGATAGATCTTCACCGAGGTCCCCTGCCCCGGATGGCTGTGGATGCGCACCGCGCCGCCGTTCTGGCGCGCGAAGCCGTAGACCATCGACAGGCCCAGACCCGTGCCCTGGCCCAGCGGCTTGGTGGTGAAGAAGGGGTCGAACGCCTTCTCCAGCACGGCGGCGTCCATGCCCACGCCGGTGTCCGACACCGCCACGACCACATATCGCCCCGGCGACAGCTCCGCCCGCGTGTCGGCGTAGGCCTGGTCCACCTCGGCGAACCGCGTCTCGATGGTCAGCCGGCCGCCGTTCGGCATGGCGTCACGCGCATTGATGACGAGGTTGAGGAGGGCGCTTTCAAGCTGGTTCTCGTCCGCCACGCCGAATGGCAGGTCGTCGGCGAGCGCCATCTCGACGGTGATCTGCTCGCCGATCGTGCGTTCGATCAGATCGTCGAGCGACAGGATGAGGCTGTTGATGTCGGTCGGCCGGGAGTCGAGCGACTGGCGGCGGGAAAACGCCAGCAGCCTCTGCGTCAGGGCCGCCGCCCGCTGGGCCGAGGCGGACGCCGCCTCCATGTAGCGGTCGAGATTCTCCAGGCGGCCGGAGGCGATCCGGCGCTTGATCAGGTCCAGCGAGCCGATCACCCCGGTCAGCATATTGTTGAAATCGTGGGCGATGCCGCCGGTTAGTTGGCCCACCGCCTCCATCTTCTGGCTCTGGCGCAGGGCGGCTTCAGCCTGGGCGCGATTGGCCGCTTCCTCCTGCAGTTCGCGTGTCCGCTCGGCGACCTTCTGTTCCAGGGCGTCGGCGGCGCGCCTGAGCTCGGCCTCACTCTGCAGCAGGGCCTGGCGACTGTCCGCGAGTTCCTTCAGCCGCTCGCGCATCTCGAACTGCTTCTGGCGTCCCCGCATGGCCGAGGCCACGGCGCTGAGCAGCGACGCCGAGCCCAGCGGGCGTTCAAGGATCACTAGGTTGGCGACGAAATCGGCGAGCTTCAGCCGGGGCGCGTGGGCCGGAGTCGCCCGCCCCGTCTGCTGCGCGGCCAGCAACACGAAAGGCAGGTTCGACCACGGAGGCTCGGCCTCGATCCAGGCGCGCACGGCGCCCAGCGGCGAAAGCAGGCACTCTTCGGTCAGCAACACCGCCCCGACATGCTCGTCGAGACACGCCGCCACGGCGTTGAGATCGTCGCAGACCTGGGCGTCATAGCCCTCACGGCCCAACAGCTCGCGCATATTGGCCGCATCGCGCCCGAACGGCGCGCAGATCAGAATCCGCTGACCCTCGTGCGCCGCACTATCCACCGGTTCCGCGATCTTCCATCAAGGGGTCCCGCTTGCCGATATACTCTGGGGTGCCGGTCAGCACGCCCTTAAAGTCGGTGAGGGGTTCGCCGACACGAATGCCTTGGGCGTCAATGCGCAACTCGCGGATTGTATCCTCGTGCGGTCCGCCGCGGTTCTTGATGATCGAGATCGCCTTTCGGATGCGCCCGGCCGCCTCGAAAAAGCGAATGAGGATCACGGTGTCAGCAACGTAGGAGATATTCAACCCGGCTGTCGCCATGGTGCCGAGTAAGCCGCTCTGCGGATTGATGAGCAGTGTCACGACACCCTGCTGGTTCAGGTAGGAAAGCAACTCGTGCATCTGCAGCACGATCTGCTTTTCCTCCGGCATCGCCGCCATGTAGCCGGCGAGGCTGTCGAACACGACGATGCGAACGTCGCGGTCTTCCAACTCCCGCTGGAGGTTCCAAGCGAACTCCCCAGGCGAAGTCTCGGCCGGATCGGATTGCACGATCTTCAGGCGACCGGCTTCAAGGTGTTTGCGCAGGTCCAGGCCCATGGCCTCCGCCCGCACCAGTAAGGTGCCGATGCGCTCGTCGAACTGGTAAACCACGCAGGCCTCGCCGCGCTCACAGGCGGCATAGAGATACTGCAGCGCGAGAGTGGTCTTGCCAGAGCCGGCCGGGCCCGTGATCAGGGTGCTGGTGCCGCGCAGGGGCCCGCCAGCCAGTAATTCATCGAGTTCAGTCACGCCGCTGGGCGTGTTATCGCCAATGAAGGGCGCGTGGTGATCGGATGCGATCAGGCGCGGGAAGACATCGAGCCCGCCCTTGCGGAGATTGAGGTCGTGGTAGCCGGCGGTGAAGTCGACGCCACGCATTTTCTGCACCTGCAACCGCCGTCGCGCGGCGCCGAATTCAAGAGTCACCCGCTCCAGGGTGATCACGCCGTGGCACAGACTGTGGAGGTGGCCGTCCCGCTCCCCGCCGTTGCCGGTCAGGTCGTCGACGAGGATGACGGTGATCTTTCGGCCGGCGAAGAACTGCTTCAGCGCCAGCACCTGCCGACGATAGCGCAGCGCATCCTGCGCCAGAAGGCGCATCTCAGAGAGGCTGTCGAACACCACCCGTGTCGGCTGCACCCGCTCCACCTCGGCCTGGATCAGCCGGATGGTCCCGCCGAGTTCCATCTCCCAAGGGTGCAGGATCGATTGCTCACGCCCCTCGCCCAGCACCTCCTCGGCCGAGGACAGCTCGAAGAGATCGACGCCGTCGAGGTCCCAGTCGTGGGAGGCGGCGACGGCGCCCAGCTCCTCGCCGGTCTCCGAAAGGGTGATGTAGAGCCCTCGCTCGCCATGCGCCTTGCCCTCCAGCAGAAACTGCATCGACAGGGTCGTCTTGCCGCTGCCGGGCGCGCCTTCGACCAGGTACAACCGGTTCGGCGGCAACCCGCCGCCCAGAATGCGATCCAGGCCCACGTTGCCCGTGGAAATGCGTCGGTCCGTCGTCGCCATGCGTCCTCTGCGGTGACTATCCTCTCCAGCTTGAGCGTAACGCCCACCTTGGAGGTCGGTTCGCGGAGCTCGGCCGCAAAGTTTGAGATCGCGCCGCGGAAAGCGCGGTGAAGCTACACGGTCGCGGGCGGCTGTCGGTCGGGTGGGTGACATCGCGCCGCTTGACGCTGTTCTCCCCCTGCCGCCTACTCGCCACAAAGGGGGAAACACCCTTGGGAGGCGTCGATGAAGTTGCGCGTGATCGGGCTGGTCGCCGTCGCGACCGCCCTGCTTTCGACCCTCGGCCTTGGCGGCGTCGCCTCGGCGCAATCGCCTGAAGCGGCGGCGGTGGCGCGGGGCGCGGCCCTGTTCAACAAACTCGGCTGCGAGGCTTGCCACGGCGCGCCGGGCGCGGGCGGCACGCCGCGAGCCAAGGACCTGACCACCTCGCCGCTGCCGCGCATCGCCGAGGCGGAAGTCACCCTCTCCGACTTCATGCGGAAGAAGCATCCCTATGTGAACGACCGCAGCGATCGCAGCTCGACCCTGACCATCCCCATCTCGCCGGTTTCGGTGGAGCAGGCCGCCGATCTGCTGGCCGCCGTCCGCGGGTCCTACAGCAAGGTCCGCCTTGAGAAGGGCCGGGCCGAGGCTCCCGCGCTCATCGCCGCCTCAGGCGCTCCATGCACCCTGACCGACGCCCTCTACAATCCGATAAGCGAGGACAAGAAGGCGCAGATCACCGTCGACGCCTATGAGCTCGCCTGCGCCGGCGCCCTCGGCCGGGTGGTCATCAAGACGGTCGAGGCCGGCCAGGCCGGCTATGAGCTGCAGGACTGCATCGCCGCCTCGACGCCCCGCGCCGACGGATCCCGCAACCCCCTCGGCTGCATGCTGCCGCCCAACCGCGACGCGGTCGCGCAGCTCGCGCCCTACCTCGCCAATTCCGGCGTGACCTGCGACCTGAAGCAGGCCCGTGCGCTCGGCTCCACTGCCGACGCCACCTATATCGAGGTCGCCTGCGCCGGCGACCGCGGCTATGTGCTCGGCCTGCCCAAGATGCTCGATCCGGCCAAGGACGTCACCGCCCGCAACTGCCTGGCCTTCGAGCCCGGCTCATCGACCGACTGCAAACTGATCTCCCGCGAGGCCATGCTGGCCGCCGCCGTCGATCCGCTGGCCGCCGCCGCCGACAAGGCCTGCGAGGTCAAGGGACGCCGCTACGTCGCCGCTAGCCAGGGCGACACCTACTACGAAATCGCCTGCGCCTCGGGCGTCGGGTTCATGGTCGCGGCCGACTTCCGGGGCGGCCTCAAGACCAAGGTCGCCTGCGCCAACGCCGAGGGCATCGCCGGCGGCTGCACCCTGACCGACAGCCGCGGCGCCCAGACCGCCGACAACGCCCGCTACACGGCCCTGGCCAAGGCCGCGGGCTACGATTGCGCCGTCTCCGGCTATCGCGGTCTCGCCTCGACGGACCAGGACGAGACGGTGGAGATCGCCTGCTCCAACCGGGCCGACGGCGCCGTCGCCCTGTTCCCCAAGGCCGGCGCGGGCCGCGTCTTCAACTGCGCGGCGGCCGAGACCACCGGCTATCGGTGCGGCCTCAGCGCGGTGGAGGCGACCTACACCCGGCTCACCGCCGTGCTGAAGAAGGCCTATCCGACCACCACCTGCCAGGTTTCGGCGAGCCGCTTCATCGGGGTGACGCCGGACGCCGGTTTCGTCGAGGTCGCCTGCGCCGACAAGGCGCCGGGCTATGTGGTGCAGTACGCCAAAGCCACCGCCCAGCCGACCCAGGTCCTCTACTGCAGCCGCATGCGGTCCGAGGCCGGCGGCGCCGCCTGCAGCCTGCCGACCAACCTGCTGAAACAGGCCTCCTAGACCGCGTCCGTCCTTCCTTAACGCCTGCCGCGCTATGGCTCCCGCTCCAGAATGGAGACGACCGGATGGCGGAAGCCCTCAAGGCGATGGCGAGCATGAACGGGCGGTTCGCCCCGCATTTCGCCCGCACCATGACCCAGCCGCGCGATGCGACCATGATGGCCGCCTTCGCCGCGCACGTTCAGGCCAAGGGTTTCGAGTTCAGCGAGGACTGGACCGACAAGAACATCCCGTTCGCCGCCCCGATTTTCCGCGGCTTCGCCGATGGCCGCGACCAGATCCGCTATATGGAGATCGGCGCCTACGAGGGCCGCAACCTCGCCTTCATGGACTGGCTGCTGCCGGGCCGCCTCGACGTCACCGTCATCGATCCGTGGTTCGACGAAGCCCTGAACCCGGAAGAGAAGTACCACGCCGTCGAGCCGCGCTTCCAACGCAACATCCAGAAGCTGGCCTTCCGCAGCCTCGACATCCACAAGGGCTTCTCGACCTACGAGCTGCCCAAGATGCTGGAGCGCGGCGAGCGCTTCGACCTGATCTTCATCGATGGCAGCCACACCGCCCTGGCGGTGATGATCGATCTGGCGTTCTGCGCCGCCCTGCTCAACATCGGCGGGGTGATGGTGATGGACGACTACTGGCACCGGGAGTCGGAGATCGGCGGCCCGGGCGTGAAGCAGGCGGTCGACCGCTTCCACGGCGCCTTCCGCCGCTACTTCGAGGTCGAGGCCGTCTACCGTCAGGTCGCCCTGCGCAAGATCGCCGAGATTCCGCGGTAGGCCTCTACGGCGTCACATAAAATCCCGCGCCCGGCGTCGGCCCGCCCGACGCCACCTCCAGGCCCGACTGGGACGAGCCGCAGGGGCAGCGCACCTGATCGGCCAGGTCCTCCAGCGGGCGGTCGTGCCAGCGGCGGGCCAGCCAGTAGCCGGGGTCGATCGGCCCGTGCCGGCCGCAGCCGCAGCGCGCGCGCAGGTGACGGTCCTCCGCCACCGCCTGGCGCAGGGTCAGGCCGAAGCCGGCCAGGGCCCAGCCGTCTTCGGCGAGTTGGGAGGGCGAAAAGGTCTCGGAGGAAACAGGGCGCACGTTAGACATCCCCAACCAGAACAAAATAGGAACCACAGAGTCGAGCCCTATTCGCGCCGGATTCGGTCGTCTGGGCCAGAAAGCTGTGAGCGGGTGCGACGCCGCGCCTGTGGACGACCGGACATCCTGGCGCGGACCTTGCGAGCCTTTCGGCCGACGAAGGCTTCGAGAGGAACGTCATGGTCGCGATCACCGCCGGCGGCACGCTGACCCAGCAACTCTACATGCGGCTGTTCGATCGCCTGAACACCGACGGCGACGACGCCCTCAGCGTCTCCGAGATCGGGGCGGCGACGCCCGGCCAGGCTGACTCCGCCAGGATTTTCAACGCCTTGGACGCCGACCGCGACGGCCAGGTGATCCGCTCGGAAATGACGCCCTCCAGCACCTTCGGCGCCGACACCCTGGGCTCGCTGCTCGCCGCGCAGTCCGAGAACGCCGGCGCCGACCCGGCAAGCTCGGGCGCGGCAGCGGTTGCCGACCTGTTCGCCCGTGCCGACCTCGACGGCGACGGCGCTCTGAACGCCGAGGAGATGAAGGCCGAGCAGGATCTGCGCCGGGCGGCCAATCTCGACGCCGGCTACGCCGCCGGGCCGATCTTCATGTCGCGCGACAAGAACGACGACGGCTTGCTGACCGCCGATGAAGTGACCGCCGCCCAGTCGCTTCGCAGCCTGGCTCTCCCCGACAGCGCCATCCGCTTCTTCGACGAACTGCCCGAGGATCAGCAGAAGCAGTTCCAGGCCATGCGCGAGATGCAGGGCCTGCCGCCCATGCCTCGGCTGACGGCGGAAGAAAAGGCGGCGAAGCGGGCGCAATGGGCGGCCGACCGCGCCGAACGTGAATCCGGCCCGGCCGGAACCATGACCTTCCTCAGCCGCGAGATCGACGACCTGCGCGCCAAGGCCGGCGAGGCCTACGCGAAACAGGACCTCTCGGGCAGCCTGAGCCAGCGCCTGCTGCAGCAGATTCTGGGTGAGGCCTGGAAGACCGAGGCGACGGCCTAAGCCTTCGAATAAGGCTCCGGCGAGCGCTCGGCGCCGAACGCCGCGACGTCGGCGATCAACGCCCGGGCCGAGGCCGCCACCAACTCGCCGCCCTTTTCGGGGGTGGCCAGCGCCGGGTCCGAACCCATGCGGCCGTCATGATAGCGGGCGCGGAAGTCCACCGCCTCGCGGATCGGGCCGGTGGCGGCGATCTGCGGCGCGTAGTTCGCCGCCTTGATGGCGTCGGGATAGGCCCACTGGGTCACCGCGATCTCGGATGGCGTCGCGTGGCTGCCGTGGCCCACGGGGAACTGGCGGTTGGCCAGGGCGGCGACGCCGTCGAGATCCCACCAGTTCTTCAGCTTGCAGGCGAAGCCGGCCGAGCGGCCGGTGAAGGAGAAGTCGGCGTAGATTTCCGAGAACGCCGCCTCGATGGAGGCCACGTTGCCGCCGTGGCCGTTCAGGAAATAGATTCGCGTGAAGCCGTGCCCGGCCAGCGAGCGCACCCAGTCGCCGATCGCCGCCATGAAGGTCGAGGGTCGCAGCGAGATGGTGCCCGGGAACGCCAGGTGATGCTGCGCCATGCCGATGTTGAAGGTCGGGGCGACGAGGAGGTCGCCGCTCTTCTGCGCCTCATGGGCGATGATCTCGGGGCACATCCAGTCGGTGCCGAGCAGGCCTGTCGGCCCGTGCTGCTCATTCGAGCCGATCGGGATCACCACGGTCCGCGACCTCGCGAGGAAGGCCTCGATCTCCGGCCAGGTCGATTTGGCGAGCAGCATGGAAAGGCCTCCTTGAAGTCAGCGGTCGGCTTAGCATACTCGCGCCAACGACAAGGGAGTGAAGGCGTGAGCGAGCAAGAGGTCTACCCCGTCAGCCCCGAGTGGGCCGCCCGCGCCCACCTCGACGCCGCCGCCTACGACGCCGCGGTCGCGGAGGCCCGCAGCAATCCGGAAGCCTACTGGCGCAAGTTCGCCGCCCGCCTCGACTGGATCAAGCCCTTCACGGTGGTGAAGGACGTCTCCTACGCGAAGGACGACTTCCACATCCGCTGGTTCGTCGACGGGGTGCTGAACCTCTCCGCCAACTGCCTCGACCGGCACCTGGCCGAGCGCGGCGACCAGACCGCCATCATCTTCGAGGGCGACGAGCCGACCGACAGCCGCCGCATCTCCTACCGCGAGGTCCACGAGGAGGTCTGCCGCTTCGCCAATGTGCTGAAGACGCACGGCGTCAAACGCGGCGACCGCGTGACCATCTACCTGCCGATGATCCCGCAGGCGGCCTACGCCATGCTGGCCTGCGCCCGCATCGGGGCCATCCATTCGGTGGTGTTCGGCGGCTTTTCCCCCGACAGCATCGCCGGCCGCATCCAGGACTGCGGCTCGCGCATCGTCATCACCGCCGACGAGGGCGTGCGCGGCGGCAAGCGCATTCCGCTGAAGAGGAACGTCGACGCGGCGCTCCTTCAATGCCCTGAGGTCGACCGCGTGCTGGTCATCAATCGCACCGGCGCCGCCTGGCTCGACCACGACGGCCGCGACATCGCCTACGAGCCCGAGCGCGACGCCGCCTCGCCGGTCTGCGAGCCCGAGCCGATGGGCGCCGAGGATCCGCTGTTCATCCTCTACACCTCCGGCTCCACGGGAAAGCCGAAGGGGGTGATGCACACCACGGCAGGCTATCTCGCCTGGGCCGCCTGGACCCACGAAGCGGTCTTCGACTACCGCCCGGGCGAGGTCTACTGGTGCACCGCCGACGTCGGCTGGGTGACGGGCCACAGCTATGGCGTCTACGGCCCGCTGTGCAACGGCGGAACCACCCTGATGTTCGAGGGCGTGCCCTCCTACCCGGACAGCTCGCGCTTCTGGCAGGTGATCGACAAGCACAAGGTCGAGATCTTCTATACCGCCCCCACCGCCATCCGCGCGCTCATGCGTGAGGGCGACGAACCGGTGAAGTCCACGTCACGCGCCTCCCTGCGCCTGCTCGGCAGTGTCGGCGAGCCGATCAATCCCGAGGCCTGGCGCTGGTACCACGAAGTGGTCGGCGACGGCCGCTGCCCGGTGGTCGACACCTGGTGGCAGACCGAGACGGGCGGCCTGATGATCTCACCCCTGCCCGGCGCCACCGATCTGAAGCCCGGCTCGGCCACCAAGCCCCTGCCCGGCGTCGAGCCGGTGCTGGTCGATCAGGAAGGCCACATCCTTGAGGGCGCCGTCTCGGGCAACCTGTGCATCGCCGACAGCTGGCCCGGCCAGATGCGCGGCGTCTGGGGCGACCACGACCGCTTCTACAACACCTACTTCTCGGCCTATCCGGGCAAGTACTTCACCGGCGACGGCTGCCGCCGCGACGAGGACGGCTACTACTGGATCACCGGCCGGGTCGACGACGTGATCAACGTCTCCGGCCACCGCCTGGGCACCGCCGAGATCGAGAGCGCCCTGGTGCTGCACCCCGCCGTCGCCGAGGCCGCCGTCGTCGGCTATCCGCACGACATCAAGGGCCAGGGCATCTACGCCTATGTCACCCTCACCGCCGAGGCCGAGGCCACCGACGCCCTGCGCGCCGAGCTGGTGAAGTTCGTCCGCGCGGAGATCGGCCCCTTCGCGGCGCCGGACGTCATCCAATGGGCCCCCGGCCTGCCCAAGACCCGCTCCGGCAAGATCATGCGGAGAATTCTACGCAAGATCGCCGAGAACGAACTCGGCAGCCTGGGCGATACCAGCACCTTGGCCGATCCCTCGGTGGTCGACGATCTAGTGAAGAACCGGCCGGCGACCTGAGGCTTCGGCCTTGCGTGCTTCGACACGCGCCTGACGGCGCTACTCAGCATGACGCAGGTGGGTTGGCGATCGAACTGCTGAGGTCGTCATCCTGAGTAGGCCGCGCCAGCGGCCGTGTCGAAGGACGCCGAGCGCAACCGCTTCACCCCCCCTTGGCGTCCACCGCCACGGTCACCGTCTTGCCGCGCGACAGCGGCTCCCACCCGGCGGCGACGGCCGAGGCGATGGCCCGCGCCACCAGATCGACCGGAATCTGCGACGGCTTGAGCGTCGTCGCCCCGAACTTCGGCTTCGCGGCCGGCGGCGGGAACTCGAGGACCACCTCGCGCTGTCCCTCCTTGTGCAGGGCGCCCAGGGCCATGCCGGTGTAGGCGTTGTCGTCGCTGTTCCAGCCCGGCTGGCGCTGCAGCCACCAGACAAAGGGCTCGCCGTCGACGACGATATCGAACTCGGGGGTTTGCTTGCTGCGCGCCATGCGGGGGAGTTAGCGCGAGGGAGCGTGCTAAGACCACCCCTCTCCCTCCAAGGGAGAGGGGCAAGGGGTGAGGGTGTTCGCAGAGCGCTTCCGGTCAGGCGCAAGAGGCCCCGCCTGTTGAGGCCATTCCGATACGGGTCGCCGACACCCCCATCCCTGCCCTTCCCCCTTCGAGGGGGAAGGGTTCTACTCAGACGCCTTCAGGGAGCCGCCGCGTGACCCACCGTGTCTTCAAGATGAGCGTCGCCAGCGTCTACCCGCACTACATCGCCAAGGCGGAGAAGAAGGGACGCACCAAGGCCGAGGTGCATCAGATCATCCGCTGGCTGACCGGCCTGACCCAGGAAGGCCTGGAGCGCCATCTCGCCGACAAGACCGATTTCGAGACCTTCTTCGCCCAGGCTCCGCGCCTGAACCCGGCTCGCGCCGAGATCAAGGGCGTGGTCTGCGGCATCCGCGTCGAAAACATCGAAGACCCGCTGATGCGCGAGCTGCGCTACCTCGACAAGCTCATCGACGAGCTGGCCAAGGGCAAGGCGATGGAGAAGATCCTCCGGGGATAAGCCTCACCCGCCCGACGCCTCGAACACCGCCTTCTGGTCCGCGAACGCCCGCTGATAGGCCGGGCGCGCCTCGCCTCGGGCGACATAGGCGGCGAGGTTGGGATATTCGTCCAGCAGGCCGGACGAGCGCAGGCGCAGCAGCACCGAGATCATCATCAGGTCGCCGGCCGTGAAGCCGCCGTCCAGCCACGTGGCGTCGCCGAGCCGCTTGGCGAGGTCGGCCAGGCGCACGCGGATGCGGTCCTTCACCAGCGGCAGGCGGGCCTCCTTCCAGGGGGCGTCGCCCTCAGCGAACAGGGCGTCCTGCAGTTCGATGATCGGCTGCTCGACGGTGTTCACCGCCGCGAACATCCAGCTGATGGCCCGCGCCCGGGCCTTGCCGTCGTCCGGCAGCAGTCCCGCGCCGCGTTCGGCCAGGTGCAGCACGATGGCCCCGGTTTCGAACAACACCAGATCGCCGTCCTCGAAGGTCGGAATCTGACCGAAGGGCTGCAGCGCCCGGTGAGGCGCCCGCTTCATCTCGGCGAAGGAAACGAGGCGCACGTCATAGGCCCAGCCCACTTCCTCCAGCGCCCAGCGCACGCGCATGTCGCGCGCCAGGCCCCGGCCACGGTCGGGCGAACGTTCGAAGGCGGTGATCACGGGGCTCATGGCGGTCGTCTCCTGCAAGGTTCCACACCAAGGACGAACGATCCTCTTCAGGTTCGACACCCGGCGGCGCCTTTTCTCGCCACGCCATCGCCGACGCCGGCGCCTCGGATGACAGGACCGTAATCTTTCCCCCAAGCGAGGCGGTGTTAGGGTCGGCTCAAGCTTCGGAGCCTCGCCGCATGAACCTTCGCGCCTTCGGTCTCGCCCTCGTCCTCTCCACCGCCGCCCTTTCCGCCGCGGGGTGCTCGCGAATACCCGCCCTGGGCGCCAAGACCGCGATCGAGGTCCCGCCGATCGAGTTCAAGGAACGGGTGCTGCCGAACGGGCTGAAGGTCTACACCTCGCTCGACCGCACCACCCCCAACGTCTCGGTGCAGGTCTGGTATGACGTCGGCTCCAAGGACGACCCCAACGGCCGCTCCGGCTTCGCGCACCTGTTCGAACACCTGATGTTCAAGGCCACGCGCGACATGCCCAGCGAGACCATGGACCGCCTGACCGAAGACGTCGGCGGCTTCAACAACGCCTCCACCTGGGACGACTTCACCAACTACTACGAGGTGATCCCGGCCAACCACCTGGAGCAGCTGATCTGGGCCGAGGCCAACCGGATGGGCTCGCTCGTCGTCGACGAGGGGAACTTCAAGTCCGAGCGCGACGTCGTGAAGGAGGAGTACCGCCAGAGCTACCTGGCCAATCCCTACGGCCGCCTCAACCTGGCCATCGCCCAGCAGAGCTACGCCGAACACCCCTACAAGCGCCCCGGCATCGGCAATCTGGAGGAGCTGGACGCCTCGACCATCGACGACGTACGCGCCTTCCACCAAGCCTACTACCGGCCCGACAACGCCGCCCTGATCGTGGTCGGCAACTTCGACGAGGCCCAGCTCGACAAATGGGTCGACCAGTATTTCGGCCCGCTGCGGAAGCCCGCCGACCCGATCAAGCGCGTCACCGTGGTCGAGCCCGCCCGCACCACCTCCAAGACCGTCACCGCCTACGGCCCCAACGTGCCCCTGCCGGCCGTGGCCATCACCTGGCTCGGCCCGAAAGCCTCGGACAAGGACGCCGCCGCTGTGAAGGTGCTCGACGCCATCCTCTCGGGCGGCAAGTCCTCGCGCCTCTATCAGAGCCTCGTCTACACCCAGCAGATCGCCGCCGAGGCCAGTTCCAGCGCCGACCTGCCCGCCCAGCCGGGTCTGGTGCAGGTGATGGCCGTGATGTCGGAGGGCAAGACCGTCGACCAGGGCGAGGCCGCCCTGCGCGCCGAGGTCGCCAGGATGCGCGACGCCCCGCCCACCGAGGCCGAGCTGACCGAGGCCAAGACCGAGCTGATCGCCGCCGCCGTGCGCGAACGCGAGACGGTCGACAACAAGGCCTTCGCCCTTGGCTACGCCCTGCTCACCGAGGGCGACGCGGCTCGCGCCAACAGCGCCATCGCCGAGTTGCAGGCGGTCACCGCCGCCGACGTCCAGGCCGCCGCCAAGAAATACATGCCGGACGAGCTGCGCACCGTGATCCGCTACCTGCCGGAAAGCGAGCGCAAGCCGGGGGTCGCCGAGGCCATCGCGCCGCCGTCGCCCAAGGTCGCCTCGGCCCGATTCACCGGCGAGGTGTTCACCCTGGCCCCCGAAGGCCAGCGCCAGCAGCGGCCGCCCGTCGGCAAACCGGTCAATCCCGTGCTGCCGACGCCTTCGGAGCGCGTCCTCGCCAACGGCCTGCGCGTCATCGTCGCCAAGTCCACCGAGTTGCCGCTGGTCACCGCCGACCTCACCATCAAGAGCGGCGCGGCCTTCGATCCGCCGGGCCTCGCCGGCGCGGTCAGCATGACCGCCGACCTGCTGACGGAAGGCACCACCACCCGCACCGCCACCCAGATCGCCACCGAGATCGAGCAGCTGGGCGCCGAGTTGAACGCGGGGGCCGGCCTGGAGTCGTCGTCGGTCACCCTCGGGGTGATGCCGCAGAACCTCGAGCGCGGCATGGCCATCATGGCCGACGTGGTCCTGAACCCGAAGTTCGACCCGGCCGAGGTCGACCGTGTCCGCACCCAGACCCTCGACGGGCTGCAGGTGGCCTATGGCCAGCCGCGCGCCCTGGCCGGCTTCGTCTCGGCGCCGGTGCTCTACGCCGGCACCGCCTTCGGCCACGTCGCCGCCGGCACGCCCGGCAGCCTGGCCAAGATCGACCGCGACACGCTGGCCACCCTGCACAAGGCGGCCTACCGGCCCGACAACGCCATCCTGGTGCTGACCGGCGACATCACGCCCGAGCAAGGCTTCGCCATGGCCGAGAAGGCGTTCGGCGGCTGGGCCAGGCCGGAGGGCGCGGCGCCGCCCACCCCGATCATCCGCCCGCAAACCCGGCCGCGGAACATCGTGGTCAATCTGCCGGGCGCGGGCCAGGCGATGGTCAGCGTGGTCAAGACCACCATTCCGCGCGCCGACCCCGACTACTTCAAGGCCATCCTGACCAACTCGATCCTCGGCGGCGGCTACAGCTCGCGCCTGAACCAGGAAATCCGCCTCAAGCGCGGCCTTTCCTATGGCGCCAATTCCGGCCTGACGCCGCGCCTGTCGATCGGCGGCTTCACGGCCCAGGCCCAGACCAAGAACGAGTCCGCCGGCCAGGTGGTCGGCCTGGTCAAGGCCGAGATCGCCGGCCTCGCCGCCCGCCCGCCGGAGGCCGACGAGCTGGCCAGCCGCAAGTCGGTGCTGGTCGGCGGCTACGGCCGCACCCTGGGCACGACGGGCGGCCTCGCCGACACCCTCGGCGACCTCGCCTTCTACGGCCTGCCGCTCGGCGACATCAGCGCCTACACCGGCCGGGTCGAGGCGGTGACCGCCGCCGACGTCCAGGCGTTCGCCGGCCGCTCACTGAACCCGGCCGAGGCCAGCGTCATCGTCGTCGGCGACGCCAAGGTCATGGGCTCGGGCGTCAAGACCGCCCTCCCCGGCGCCGAAACCATCGACGTCGGCGACCTCGACCTGGACAAGCCGAACCTCCGCAAATGATCCCTCGCCCTTGATGGGGAAGGGGTTCAAATAACGCCATGAACCGCGTCGACATCGCCATCGTTGGAGCCGGCGCGGCCGGCCTGGGCGCGGCGGCGCGGCTGGCGGCGACGCCGGCCGATTTCGTGGTGATCGAGGCCAGGCCCCGGCTCGGCGGGCGGGCGCACACCGTCCTGGCGCGGCCGGACCTGCCGATCGACCTCGGCTGCGGCTGGCTGCATTCGGCGGACCAGAACCCGCTGGTCGGCCTCATCGAGCAGCGCGGCTTCACCATCGACCGCGCCCGACCCGCCTGGGAGCGGCAATCGGGCGACCAGGATTTCCCGCCGGAGGACCAGGCGGCGTTCCGCGCCGCCTTCGCCGCCTTCGAGGAGACCATCGACAAGGCCGCCCACGAGGGGCCCGACCGCCCCGCCGCCGACTTCCTGCAGCCGGGCGGGCGCTGGAACGCCCTGATCGACGCCATCAGCAGCTTCTACAGCGGCGTCGAACTCGATGGCGTTTCGATCCGCGACTACGCAGCCTATGTCGACACCAACGTCAACTGGCGGGTGCGCGAGGGTTACGGCGCGGGGATCGTTTCCCTGGCTCCCGATCCCGAGCGGGTGACGCTGGACTGCCCGGTCAACCTGATCCGCCACGATGGCCCCGAGGTCGTGTTGGAGACCGCGCGTGGAGCCCTGCACGCCGCCGCCGTCATCGTGGCGGTCCCCACCCCGATCCTGTCGCGGGGCCGTCTGTCGTTCTCGCCGGGCCTGCCCGACAAGGGGGCCGCCGCCGCCGGCCTGCCGCTGGGCTTGGCCAACAAGGTCACCTTCCTCCTGGAGGGCTATGACGAACTGCCGGACGAGGGCCACCTGTTCGGCGCGGTGCGGGCCGTCGACGCGCCGAGCTTTCACCTGCGCCCCTTCGGCCGCCCGATGATCGAGGCCTTCATCGGCGGTCGCGCCGCCGACGCCCTGGAGGTGGAAGGCCCGGGCGCGGCCCACGCCGCCTGCGTCGAGCGCCTGGTCGACCTGATCGGCTCGAACATCCGCCGGGCGCTGACTCCGCTGCACGAAACGCGCTGGCGCAGCGACCCGTGGGCGTTGGGCGCCTATTCCCACGCCCTGCCCGGCCACGCGGACGACCGCGCGGTGCTGGCCGCGCCGGTGGACAACCGCCTGTTCTTCGCCGGCGAGGCCTGCTCGCCGGCGTTCTATTCGACCGCCCACGGCGCCTGGCTGACCGGAGTCGCCGCCGCCGAACAGGCGCTGGCCGGCCTGCGCTAGGCGGCCTTGCGGCCGGTCGCCTTGAATACGATCACCGCGAACAGCACCATCGAGACGGCCACCAGCAGGCTGGCCAGCATGATCGCCTTCTCGGCGTTCATCAGCATGGTCTTCGGCCCCGCCAGCACCACGCCCAGCGACGGCACGAAGATCAGCACCCCCGCCAGGGCCAGCCAGAAGTGCACCTTCGGCAGCTTGCCCTCGGCGGCGGTCGGCACGACGCGGTAGAACAGGCCATAGAGCGACATCGACACCCAACCCAGCAGGTTGAGGTGCGCGTGGGCGCTGGCGGCGGCGAAGTTCTGCTGCGCCCCCATGACGATGCCCCAGGTCATGCCGCAGAGGGCGGCGATGACCGCGAGGCGCAGAAAGCGATTGGACAGCGAATGCATGGATAGGCCCTCCCCAGGGAAGGGCGCAGCTTCACCGACCGGCGTTCGCCGTCAAGTCGTATCGATCAGGGCCGCACGGCGCGGGGCAGGGCTTTGGACTGGGCGGGGGTCAGGCGCGTGATCCGGCTCACCTGGCAGTAGGTGGTCGAAAGGCCAGGCCGCACCACACGGATGTTCACGTCGATCGGCCGGCAGATATAGGCGCGGTCGGTGAACTGAAGCAGGGTGGCGCCCAGGGCGTTCAGCTCCGCGCAGGGCTGCACGAAGTCCAGCCGGTAGGTGCGATTGATGCCGGTGTCGACATACATGCTCTGGCCGTCCGGCGTCGCCTTCCAGCCCCGCCAGTCGGAGGCGCGGAAACACTGCTGGGCGGAGCGAGGGGTCTGGGCCGACGCCTCGCCGGTCGAGAGAATCGCCGCCGCGGTCACGCCAAGGGCGATCAAAGCCGTCTTCATCGCGCATCCTCCTGCGGCCGATCGCGAGTCGTCGGCCGTCTCGCCCAACGGCCACCACGGCGGCCTCGCGTCAAGCGGGGGCGAGTCAGATGACCAGGAAAGCCGCGATGAAGACCGCCGCGAACACCGCCGCCCCGATCGCCAGGGTGATCGAAAACGACGCCGTGCGCCGGTGCGACTCCAGTTCGTTCCGCAGCGACACATACTGCGGTTCGACAGTCCCGTAGCTGTCAGACATTCGTACCATGATGGATCGCTCCGTCTCCTCGACGAGCTCACCTGCATGGATAGCGCCAAGAACGCCCGCATAGCGTGGGGTGAGGCGTTCCGTCGCGCCTCGGACAGATATCAATTCCACCTAGGGTTTTACGGGAACGCTTCGCGCTCTCGCAGGTTAAGTTAATTAGAATAAACCCAAGGAGGAAACCTTGGCCTCTCGCGCCCCAACTGATGTTCACACAGAAGGCATTTCGCAGACGCAGTATCCGCTTCGTCTCCGCGTGGCGCCGCATTCGCGACCCCGCTGGGATATCGTCGCTGTACTGATCGGCTGCGCAGTGTTCCATATCGCCTGGATCGGCACGGCCCTCGCCCTGTTCGCCTGAGGCGGCGTGGCGAGAACGAGCCTCAAGCGATCGACGATCGCCTGCCGTCGGACTCCCCCCGGACGTCCGACGTTCCTACTGATCTCCCGGCGCCGTACTATTCAGGCGCGCGGCGAAGCTTCAGCCCAGCCTCAGATTGGCGGCCGACAGCTTGCCCGTCCGATCATCGGAAAGCACTTCGAAGCTGACTCTCTGACCGTCCTGAAGGTCGCTCAGGCCGGCGCGTTGCACGGCGGATGCGTGCACGAAGATGTCTGGACCGCCCGCGTCCGGCTGGATGAAGCCGAAACCCTTGCTAACGTTGAACCATTTCACGGCGCCGGCGGCCTCCCCCAGCGACCGCCCACGGGGCCCCGCGTCGCCACGCCCGCTGGACGGCGCCCTGGCGCGCGGCGGCGCCGCGCCCGTCACCCGCACGTCCACGGCGGTGTCTTTTCCGGACCGGCGGTCGGCGACCACCTCGAACTCGACCTGATCCCCCTCGTTCAGACCGGCCGGGTCGTTGACGCCCGAAGCGTGGACGAAGACGTCCGGCCCGCCGGCGTCGGGGGCGATGAAACCGAACCCCTTCGCCGCATTGAAAAACTTCACCACGCCCGCAGCCATGCTCACGTCTCGCCTTGGCGGCCCCACGCCGCATCGGCGTGAACCTGTTTCAGTCGTTAACGCCTGTCCAGAGGGGAATGCTCAAGACCGCCGATGTCCGTGCATTCCGCCGCGTCGCCATGCCGACTGCGCTCGCGGCGAAGTCGCGAACGAACACCTTCGAACGGAAGGTTGTCGTGCCGGATTTTGAACGGGAAGGAGATGGTGGACGTGACAGGGATTGAACCTGTGACCCCCTCGATGTCAACGAGGTGCTCTCCCGCTGAGCTACACGTCCGCCGGGGCGGTTAGGCCGGGAAGGGTCGGGGATATACCGATGGGGCCGCGCGGGCGCAAGCGCCCATACCGCCCGAGCTTGCGATTCGAGCGCGAGGCTTCAGGCCGCGGCCATCATCCGCTCGACCTCGGTGACGAGGTCACGCAGGTGCACCGGCTTGGACAGCACCTTCGAGCCAGCCGGCGCGCGGTCGGCGGCGGCCAGGGCGACGGCGGCGAAGCCGGTGATGAACATGATGCGCAGGCCCGGCTGGGCGGCGGCGGCCTGACGGGCCACCTCGATGCCGTCGATCCCCGGCATGACGATGTCGGTCAGCAGCAGGTCCCAGGTTTCGCCGAGATAGGCCGTGGCCTCCTCGCCGTCGGCGCAGGCCTGCACCTCGAATCCGGCGCGCTCGAGGGCGCGGGCCAGAAAGCCGCGCAGGCTGTCGTCGTCTTCGGCGAGAAGGATGCGGGGCATGGGTTCGTAAGCTCTATGGGGTCTTGCGGGCGCTTGATCGCAACAGCACCGTAACCCGCCAGACGTAAATCGCCGATAAACCACGGGCCTCCCCGTTGTCGCCGGGACCAGAGACGCTGATAGTGACTCGCATGAGGGATGGAGAACTTCCGCCGGAGGCAGGCGCGGCCTCGATCGAGGCGCCCTACGCCGTGCGGCGGGCGGGGGGCGGCGCGCCGCCCACGCCGCTGGTCTTCGCGTCTCCCCATTCCGGTCGGCTCTATCCGCGGGCGATGCTCGACGCCTCGGCCCTCTCGCCCGACGCCATCCGCGGCTCGGAGGACGCTTTCGTCGACGCCCTGATCGCGGGCGCGCCCGAGGCGGGCGCCACGGTGATCGAGGCGCGCTTCGCCCGCGCCTGGGTCGACCTGAACCGCGAGCCGTGGGAGCTGGATCCCGCGATGTACGAGGACGAGCTGCCGGCCTTCGCCCGCGCCCGCACCGCGCGCGTCGCCGCGGGCCTCGGCGCCATCGCCCGGGTGGTCGGCGAGGGTCGCGAGATCTATGCGCGCAAGCTGACCTTCGCCGAGGCCAAGGCCCGCATCGAGAGCACGCATCGGCCCTATCATGAGGCCCTGACGCGCCTGCTCGCCGAGGCGCGCTCCGCCCACGGCCTCGCCATCCTGATCGACTGGCACTCCATGCCCTCGGCCGCCGCCCGTCGCCAGCGCGGCGGCCCCTGCGACATCGTGCTGGGCGACCGGTTCGGCGCCGCCTGCTCGGCTCGGCTGACCGGCCTGGTCGAGCGTGAGCTGACCGCCATGGGCTACGCCTGCGCCCGCAACGCCCCCTACGCCGGCGGCTACACCACCGAACACTATGGCCGGCCGCACCGGCGCACCCACGCCCTGCAGATCGAAATCAGTCGCGGCCTCTATCTCAATGAGGCCACCCTGGAGCCGACCGAGGGCCTGGAGCGGCTGACGCGCGACTTCGCCCGCCTGGCCGAGGCGCTGGCTCAGGCGGACTGGAGTTCGCTGCGATAGGCTCGGGGCCTTAAGCCCCGCAGTCGACCTTGGCGCAGGCCTTGACCTTGGCGGCCTTGGTCACGTCGTCCAGCTCGAAGGCGATCAGCTTCAGCAAGGGCTCGATCTCGGGGTCGGAGAGGGTCGAGCGGACCGGGCCGGCCTGGACGTTGGGCAGGGCGCGCAGCCGCTTCTCGCCCAGCGCCTGGGCGTAGTAGTCGACGATCAGGCCGCGCAGCGCCGCCTCGTGCTTCTGCACCTCCTCGCGGCCGGCCACGCGGAAGGCGTCGGCCACCGGGCCATCGACCTCGGCTCCGCCGCCCTCGAGGTCGCCCAGCAGGCCGGCCACCAGCCGCCGCAGATAGAGGAAGGTCTCGTCGCCCATCGCCGCGCGCTCGGCCATGGCGGCCACCTCGGCGCTCGGATGCGGCGGCACGGGCGGATGGGACGTGACGGGGGTCGCGCGGGCCTTGAAGTTGACCGGGATGGTCACCTCGGTCGTCGGGTCGGGCTTTCCGTCGATCATCGACGGCTTCACCTTCATATGGGAATAGGCGACGGCCGTGGCCGCCTGGGCGAAACCGAAGCCCTTCGGCGACTCGCTCTCGGCGCGGCAGTCCGTCAGGCTGGTCGAGGCCTCGACCCGGCAGGTGACCACCGCCTGGCCGGAGATTTCGAACATGGTGGCGAGCTTGGGATAGTAGTCCCAGATCTCTTCCAGGGTCGGCTTGGAGACCCAGGCCGGATCGGTGCGCACCTGGGCGGCGGCCGGGATGGCCGCGACGGCCGCGGTCGCGGAAAGGCCCAGGCCCAGCAGAAGTCCGAACGCTCGCATATGTATCCCCTGGTTCGCGGGGATAGCGCGCCCCGCTCCGGCGTCTGTCAACGCGCGCCAGGGTTAAGGCCAAAAAAAAGCGGCGCCAAACGGCGCCGCAGTTCATTAGGGAGGAAACGCCCAGGAAGGGCAGAAGCGGCAGCGCCGCCTCACGAGGAAACATATAGGTTGCGGCGCACAAAACGGCAAGCAGAAAAATTGGACGCCGCTCAAATCAGACGCCGTTAACCGCGAAATCCCCGCACAAAACCCCTTTGGCGACGGGGTTTCTGGCGAAAAGGCGGCGAAGTAACGGCCATGCTGCGGCGCGGCATACTCACCCGCCCGCCCTTTCAAGCGGAACAATTCCCCAAAAAGATCAGCGCCTTGGCTGGACATTGCTCACATTGAGCTAAGCATCGTTTAGATTGGTTCGCGATTCTCGGGCTCCCGGCCACGCGGGAAGGTGCGACGCGCCGTCGCAGGCTTCACCTTTAACCATCGAGCCCCCGGCCGAGCGCGGCGGATCGATGTGGCTCTGCAGCACCGCTGATCCCGCCGCGAACATTCCTCGCCTTGCGCGCGCGGCGCCCCAGGCGTAACGGGACCGCTCGCTGTTTTAGGAGAGTGCGATGGGTTACCGGGTGGCCGTCGTCGGCGCCACGGGCAACGTGGGCCGCGAGATGTTCAACATCCTCGAGGAAGTGAACTTCCCCGTGGACAAGATGCACGCCATCGCCTCGCGCAAGTCCATCGGCGTCGAAGTCGCGTTCGGCGAACAGATCATCAAGTGCGAGGACCTGGAGCAGTTCGACTTCTCCACCGTCGACATCGTGCTGATGAGCGCGGGCGGTTCGATCTCCAAGGCCTGGGGCGAGAAGATCGGCGCCGCCGGCCCGATCGTCATCGACAACTCCTCGCACTTCCGCATGGACCCGGACGTGCCGCTCGTCGTGCCGGAAGTGAACCCGGACGCGGTGAACAGCCTGCCGAAGAACATCATCGCCAACCCGAACTGCTCCACCGCCCAGCTGGTGGTGGTGCTGAAGCCGCTGCACGACGCGGCCAAGATCAAGCGCGTGGTGGTCTCGACCTATCAGTCGGTCTCCGGCGCCGGCAAGGAAGGCATGGACGAGCTCTGGGATCAGACCAAGGACGTCTACATGCTCGGCGCGCGCGAGCCGAAGAAGTTCACCAAGCAGATCGCCTTCAACGTCATCCCCCACATCGACGTCTTCCTCGACGACGGCTTCACCAAGGAAGAGTGGAAGATGACCGCCGAGACCCAGAAGATTCTCGATCCGGCCATCAAGCTGGTGGCCACCGCCGTGCGCGTGCCGGTGATGGTCGGCCACTCGGAAGCGGTGAACATCGAGTTCGAGAACCCGCTCGACGAGGACGAAGCCCGCGACATCCTGCGCGAGGCTCCCGGCGTCGTGGTCATCGATAAGCGCGAGGACGGCGGCTACATCACCCCGAAGGAAGCCCAGGGCGAGTTCCCGGTCTACGTCAGCCGCATCCGCAACGACCCCACCATCGACAACGGCCTGGTGCTGTGGTGCGTGGCCGACAACCTGCGCAAAGGCGCGGCCCTCAACGCCGTGCAGATCGCGGAGCTGCTGCACGAACGAGGCCTGATCAAGCAGGCCGTCCCGGCCTGAACCTGAACGCCGCAACAAGCGGGTCGAATTCTCAGGGCTCCCGGGACACTCCCGGGAGCCCTTTTCATTTGGCGCCAGAGCGCGAAAGACCACGACGATGACCACCACCACGAGTGGACCGAGAGACGAAGGCCGGTCGGCGATCATCGCCGGCGTGGCCAGCTACAGCCTCTGGGGCTTCCTGCCGCTCTACTTCCACCTGCTCTCCAACCTCGGCGTCGGCTCCTGGGAGATGATCGCCCACCGCACCCTGTGGTCGGTGATCTGGGCGGGGCTGCTGGTGATCGTCGCCAGGCAAGGCGGCGAGCTCGCCCGCGTGCTGCGCGAGCCGCGCACCCTGCTGGTGCTGGCCGCCTCCACCGCCGCCATCTTCACCAACTGGAGCGTCTACGTCTTCGCGGTGAACGCCGGCCACGTGCTAGAGACCAGCCTCGGCTACTACATCAACCCCCTGCTCAACATGGCGGCGGGCGCCCTCTTGTTCCGCGAGCGGATCGACCGCTTCGGCCTCGCCGCCATCGCCCTGGCGGCGGTCGGGGTGCTGATCCAGACGGCGGCGCTGGGTCACGTGCCGATCGTTTCCCTGGCCGTCGCGGGCAGCTTCCTGATCTACGCCATCCTCCGGAAGCAGGTGCGCGCCGACGCGCAGACCGGTCTGTTCATTGAGACGGCCTATCTGGCGATCCCCGGCCTGCTTTACGTCCTGTACCTGGAGCGCTCGGGCGCCGGCCACTTCATGGCCGATCCGCGCACCATGCTGCTGTTGCTGCTCGCCGGCCCGGCGACGGTGGCGCCCCTGGCCCTGTTCGCCTGGAGCGCCCGGCGCATGCCGCTCAGCGCCATGGGCTTCCTGCAGTTCCTGGCCCCGACCCTGCAGTTCCTCATCGGCGTGGCGCTCGGCGAGGCCTTCACCCCGATGCGGGCGCTGAGCTTCGCCTTCATCTGGCTGGGCGCGGCGGTGTTCGCCTACGGCGCCTGGCGGCGGGTAAAGGCGGCGGGGGCCTAAAGCAGCGCCTCATACGCCGCGTCGATCAGGGCCACCGCCCGGCGGTCGCCGATCAGCTCGGGCGACTGGCGGTTCATCACATAGGATGCTGAGACGCGGTTCTCGGGGTCGGCGAGCACGCAGCTGCCCCCCCAGCCCGAGTGGCCGAAGGCGGTCTGGCTCGGGCCATAGAACATGTTGGGCGGGTTGCGCAGGAAGCCGGCGGCCCAGGAGACATCGTAGGGCAGCACCTGGTCGGGCCCGGCGATGCGCTCGCGGCTGGCCTCGGCGATGGTCTCGGGCTTCAGCAGCCGCACGCCGTCCAGCATGCCGTCGTTGGCCAGGGCGCCGGCCAGCCGGGCCAGGGCCTCTGAGGTGGCGTGGATGTTGGCCGAGGGGAACTCGGCCTTGCGCCAGGCGTCGGGCGAGCGGGCGCCGCCGGGCGCGGCCCAGCGGGTCATGAAGGCGGCCTTCCGCGCCTCGTTCATCTTGCCGAAGTTGGGCAGGGAGCGCGGGCGCTCGACCTCGGCGAGGCGCGACAGCTCGCTGTCCGGCAGGCCCATCGAAAGATCGAGGCCGAACGGCTCGGCGAGATCCTCGCGCAGCGCCGTGCCCATGGTCCGCCCGTCGACGTGGCGGAAGATCTCACCGGCCACGAAGCCGAACAGGCCGGGCGCATAGCCGCTGGCCGCGCCCGGCGGCCACATCGGCGCCATGGCGGCGACGCGGGCGCAGATGGCGTCCCAGTCGAACCATTCCGACGCGTCCATCGGCTCGGTCAGGCCCGGCAGCCCGGCCTGGTGCGACATGGCCTGGGCGACCGTCACCTCGCCCTTGCCGGCCTGGGCGAACTCCGGCCACACCGAGGCGACCGTCTGGTCGTAGGACAGCTTCCCGGCGTCCACGAGGCGGGCGATCAGGAAGGCCGCCACGGCCTTGGAGCTGGAGAACACCGGCGTCAGGGTCAGCTCGTCGAAGTCCCGCGTATGGGCCTTGTCCGCGAAGCCGCCCCACAGGTCGACGAACACCTGCCCCTCGACCAGGAAGGTGAAGCGGGCGCCGGTCTCCTGGTCGTCAGCGAAACTGCGCTGGAAGACCTCGCGCACGCCCTCGAAGGCGGGCGGGCAGACGCCGCCGATCGATCCTTGCGTGCTCATGCCAGACGCTCCGTTCGCACCGCGGGACTGGACTCCATCAACCGCGCGCCCATGGCGACGATCGGCAGCTCCGGCGCGCCCCAGTCCCGGGCGGCGGCGACGGTCTCGTAGAGCCCGCCGACGGCGTAGGCCAGGGCTTCGGCCGCCTCGCGGCCTTCGACGAGGTGGGCGGCGAACAGGGCGGTCAGCAGGTCGCCGACGCCGTTCGGCGCGTGCGGCAGGCTCGGGTGGGCGGCGAGCCAGGCGTCCTCGCCGTCGACATGGACGACGCCGAGCCCCTCGGCGGTGGGGATCGAGGAGACCAGCACCGGCTTGCCGAGGGAACGGGCGGCCCGCACGGCGCTCTCGGGACCGGCGATCTCCTCGCCCGTCAGATGCTGCAGTTCCCAGGCGTTGGGGGCGATCAGGTCGGCGCGGGGCAGGAGCTGGGCGACCACCGCCTCCGCCACCTCGACCGGCACATAGAGTCCCTTGCCGGCGTCGCCGAGAGTCGGATCGACGATGATGCGGGCGGCGCGGGAGTAGGCGCCATCGCGTGGCGCGGCGCGCACGGCGTCGATGGCGCGGGCGGCGGCCTGGACCTGTTCGGGCGTGCGGAAATAGCCGGTGATCACCGCATCGACCTTGCCGAACAGGCCGTTGGCCTCGATGCCGGTCAGCATGCCCTCGAAGGTTTCGGAGGGGACGGCCGCGCCGCCCGGCGGGCCCCAGCCGGGGTGCCGCCCGAACAGCACGGTGGGAACCACCATGGCGTCGATCTTGAACGGCGCCAGGGCGGCCGCCTGCGCCGAGCCGCCGACGCGGCTGCCGGCGACATGGCTGGAAAGGACGAGCGCGAGGGGCACGCTTCAGGCTTAGCGGAGGCCCGCCGCCCTTTCCAGCCGTTCAGCCAAGATCAGCCGCGACCGCGGCCTTGATCCTTGTCGTCGCCGCGGTGGTCGCGGCGGTCATGGTCGCCTCGGCCGCGCTGGTGATCGCCGCGCTCATCGCTGGGGCCTTCGAAGCCGCCGCCCCGGCGGTCAGGGCCGCGATCGGCGAACTTTCGCGGGCCGGCGTGGTCGTGGCGCCTGGCCTGGCCGGGCTTGGCGGCCTGCGGCTTGGCCGGGCGGTCCGGCTTGGCGGTGCGTTCCTGCACCGGCGGCTTGCGGGTGGGGGCGGGCGTCTGCGCCGAAGCGATGGCCGGCAGCATGGTGAGGGCCGCGACGGCGGCCAGGGCGGTGTTGATGAAGGTCTTGGTCATCGGTTCGGTCCTCTAGGGTTTGGGCATCAGGTCGTTCCTGACGATCCCAAGCTAGGGGCCGCGCGTGGCGCCGCCGCGTCCGGCGATTGTCGCAACATGTCGAGCCGCGCCGAACGTGTGTCGGCCCTTGTCGAGAGCCGGGCGCGACACGCGCGGACATCGAATTCCGCCGCGCGCTTTACAACGCCCCGCTTCCCCCCTCTCCTGTCCGCATGGCGCGGGAAGCGTATGATCTGCTGATCGTCGGGGGCGGCATCAACGGCGTGGGCATCGCGCGCGACGCGGCCGGCCGTGGGCTGAGCGTGCTGCTGGTCGAGCAGGACGACCTGGCCAGCCACACCTCCTCGCGCAGCACCAAGCTGATTCACGGCGGGCTGCGCTATCTCGAGCAGTACGAGTTCCGCCTGGTGCGCGAGGCGCTGCAGGAGCGCGAGCGGCTGTTGAAGATCGCCCCGACCATCGCCTGGCCGCTGCGCTTCGTCCTGCCGCACGACCGCTCGCTGCGGCCGGTCTGGCTGATCCGCGCCGGCCTGTTCCTCTATGACCATATCGGCGGCCGCATCTCCCTGCCGCGTTCTCACGCAGTCCGTTTGCGGGAAGACCCGGTCGGCCGCCCGCTCAAGGCCCGCTTCACGCGCGGCTTCGTCTATTCCGACGCCTGGGTGCAGGACAGCCGCCTGGTGACGCTGAACGCCATGGACGCGGCCGAGCGCGGCGCCGCGATCCGCACCCGCACCCGCCTCATCCACGCCGAACGCGAGAACGGAATCTGGCGCGCCGAGCTGCAGCCGGCCGACGGCCCGGCCGAGACGGTGCGGGCCCACGCCCTGGTCAACGCCGCCGGCCCCTGGGTCGACACCGTGGTGCGCAAGGCGCTGGGGCTGGAGGAGGCCGTGCATGTGCGGATGGTCAAGGGCAGCCACATCGTCGTGCCCCGCCTCTACGACGGCGATCAGGCCTACATCCTGCAGAACGCCGACAAGCGCATCGTCTTCGCCATTCCCTATGAGGACCGCTTCACCCTGATCGGCACCACCGACGAGCCGTTCCAGGGCGACCCGACCAACGTCGAGATCAGCGCCGAGGAGACCGACTACCTCTGCCGGATCATCAACCAGTATTTCGAGCGCCAGATCGCGCCGCCGGACGTGGTCTGGAGCTACGCCGGGGTCCGTCCGCTCTACGACGACGCGGCCGCCAACGCCTCAACCGTCACGCGCGACTACGTCCTGCGGGTCGACGGCGGCGAGGACGGGCACACGCCCCTGCTGTCGATCTACGGCGGCAAGATCACCACCTACCGGCGGCTGGCCGAGCACGCCCTGGAGAAGCTGGTCCGCTACTTCAAGCGCCCCGATCTGCCGGGGCTGAACACGGGCTGGACCGATACCCAGCCCCTGCCGGGCGGCGATATCGACAGCTTCGAGGCCTTCCTCGCCGCCTTCCTCACCCGCCGTCCCTGGCTGCCGGAGGCGCTGGCGAGGCGGCTGGCCCACGCCTACGGCTCGCGCGCGGAACTCCTGCTGGGCGACGCCGGGCGCCTGGAAGACCTCGGCCGCGACTTCGGCGGCGGCCTGACCGAGGCCGAGGCCGACTACCTGATGCGCCACGAATGGGCGCGAACGGCGCAGGACGTGCTGTGGCGGCGATCCAAGCTCGGCCTGCACACTCCGCCCGAGACCGCCGCAGCGCTTGACGCCTGGATGGCGATGCGCGCCAAGCAACTCGCTGCGGCGTGAGTTAGGCGGCTAAGATCGAATAAAGCGCCGGAAGTGCGCGCACGGGGAGTGAAATGACCAAGCCAAGCGGTTGGCGCGCGCTGCGCGGAGAGATGATCTCCGAAGCCGTCGCCATGTTCATCATCATCTCATTCGGCTGCTCGGTGGCGGCCATGTACACGCTCTACGATCCGAGCCCGTATCAGAACGCCTACTGGGGCGTCTGCATCGCCTGGGGCCTCTCCGTCACCATCGCCATCTATGTCACCGGCGCGGTCTCGGGCACTCACGCCAACCCCGCCGTCACCCTGGCCCTGGCGGTCTATCGCGGCTTTCCGTGGAAGAAGGTTCCGCTCTACATGATCGCCCAGGTCATCGGCGCCTTCCTCGGGGCGGCCGTGGTCTACCTGCTCTTCTCGCCGGTGATCGATCACTACAACACAGCCCAGCACCTGACGCGCGCCGGCGACGGCGGGGCGGCCGGCGTTTTCTTCACCCACCCCGGCCTGGCGATCACCCCGATGCGGGCGCTGGTCAACGAGATCGTCCTCACCGCCTTCCTGCTGCTCGGCATCTTCGCGATCACCGAGGAGTGGAACACCATGGCCCCGATGGCCAACTCCGGCGCCCTCATCATCGGCCTGCTGGTCGCCCTGATCGGCTCGTCGATGGGTTATCTCGAAGCCTGGGCCATCAACCCCGCCCGCGACTTCGGCCCCCGCGCCTTCGCCTATCTGATGGGCTGGGACGCGCAGGCCTTCCCGTCACCCGGAAACTACTGGTGGATCCCCATCGTCGGCCCGCTGATCGGCGGCCTCGTCGGCGGCGGCGCCTATCAGGTGCTGATCCGCCCCTACCTGCCCCCGAAGACCGCCCGCGTGCAGCAACAGGCCGAGCCCGCCACCGGCGCGCCGAACTGAGGACGACCATGAGCGAGACCTACATCGGCGCCATCGACCAGGGCACCACCTCCAGCCGCTTCATAGTGTTCAACAGCGCGGGCGACATCGTCTCCGTCGCCCAGCAGGAGCACGAGCAGATCTATCCGCAGCCGGGCTGGGTGGAGCACGACGCGGCGGAAATCTGGCGCAACACCGAGGCCATGATCGCCAAGGCCTTGGAGCAGAAGGGGCTGAAGCCGTCCGACCTCGCGGCCGTGGGCATCACCAACCAGCGTGAGACCACCGTGGTCTGGGACCGCAAGACCGGCGAGCCGGTGTGCAACGCCCTGGTCTGGCAGGACACTCGTGTCGACGTCCTGGCCCGCGACTACGCCCGCGACGGCGGGGCCGACCGCTTCCGCGCGGTGACGGGCCTGCCGCTGGCCAGCTACTTCAGCGGCCTGAAGCTGCAGTGGGTGCTCGACAACACGCCCGGCCTGCGCGCCCGCGCCGAGGCCGGCGAGATCGCCTTCGGCACCATCGACAGCTGGCTGGTCTGGAACCTGACCGGCGGCGCCGAGCACCTGACCGACGTCACCAACGCCAGCCGCACCCAGCTGATGAACCTCGCAACCCTCGACTGGGACGAGGGCATGCTCGCGGCCCTCAAGATTCCGCGCGCGGTGTTGCCGCGCATCGCGCCGTCCTCCCAGGTCTATGCCGAGGCGACCGGCGTGCTGGCCGGGGCCAAGATCGCCGGCATCCTGGGCGACCAGCAGGCCGCTCTCGTGGGCCAGGTGTGCTTCGCCCCGGGCGAGGCCAAGAACACCTACGGCACCGGCTGCTTCATGCTGATGCACACCGGAACCGAGCCGGTGCAGTCGACCGCCGGCCTGCTGACCACCGTCGCCTACCAGTTCGGCGACGCCGCGCCCTGCTATGCCCTGGAAGGCTCGGTGGCGATCAGCGGCGCCCTGATCCAGTGGCTGCGCGACAACCTCGGCCTCATCAAGACCAGCCCCGAGATCGAAGACCTCGCCAAGACGGTCGAAGACAACGGCGACGTCTACATCGTGCCCGCCTTCTCCGGCCTCTACGCCCCCTACTGGCGCGACGACGCGCGCGGCGTCATCGCCGGCCTGACCCGCTACGCCCGCGCCGGCCACTTCGCCCGCGCCGCGCTCGAGGCCGTGGCCTACCAGACCCGCGACGTGGTCGAGGCGATGGAGAAGGACAGCGGCATCGCCCTGACGGAACTGCGCGCCGACGGCGGCATGGTTGGCAACCACCTGCTGATGCAGTTCCAGGCCGACATCCTCAATCTGCCCGTCGTGCGCCCGGAAGTGGCCGAGACCACCGCCCTCGGCGCCGCCTACGCCGCCGGCCTGGCGGTGGGCGTCTGGAAGACTCCCAGCGACCTCGCCGCCAACTGGAAAGCTTCGCAGCGCTGGGAGCCCCGAATGGCGGAGGACAGGCGGACCGCGCTCTACAAGAGCTGGAAGAAAGCCGTGGGCCGCTCCTTCGATTGGGTCGTCTGACGTCAGGATTGGCGCTCCGAACGAGCCCAGAGCGCGAACTTCAGCACCACCAGGGCGGCCAACCACAGGCAAGCGACGACCCGCAACGGCGTCGCGGCGGCGGGCAGGTGATGGCTCGCCACCAGCAGGGCGACGAACCCGGCCCCGCCCACCAGGCTGACCAGCAGGCGCGCGGCGAGGTTGCGCTCTCGCCGGCGCGGCCGGGGCTTTGCAGGCGGACGCCGGGGTGCGTCCGCCTGCGTCGCCAGGTCGATGATCCACCAGTCGGAGGGGCGGATCATCTCACGCCGCCTTCAGCATGCGGGGACAGGCGTGGCGGCGGGCGAGGTAGAGATCGCGGCGCACGCCATGCAGGCGACGTTCGACGTGGTAACCGTGCGCGTCCAGCAGATGCGCCACCAGCCGGGCGCTGATCGGCAGGCCGCACTGGAAGATCAGCGCGCCGCCCTCATGCACGTGCGGCCCTTCGGCGAGCAGTCGTTCCAGCGCTTCAGCGTCGCAGGTATGGGCCACGACCACGGCGTCGGGCTGTTCCGACGGTCCGTGCCCCGAGCGCTGATAGCCGACCTGCTCGAACCCGTGGCGACAGAGCCAGAGCAGGGCCGAAAGGCCGCTGGGTCCGGTGACGCGGATGACGCTGGACTTTCGGATGTCCGCCGCCTCGAACAACCCGATCAGGTCATGCGCGCGGGAAAGGCCTTGGGGGGATGGGACAGCCTGGGGCATGCGCCGCCGACGCTCCTTTGACGAGGGCGCCCGGCGCCCCCTGTTGAAGGCCGGCAGGATCGCGCCGAAGCGCGTAAGCGATCGATGTGGAAGACGCGCGGCGGCATAAGCGCCGCATCAAGGCCGCCGCCCCGCCTACTCCGCAGACGGCGGCCGAAGTCGGCAAACGAAAACGGCGGGGCTTTCGCCCCGCCGCCTCGGATACCGCGATCGCCGGACCGCTTAGTAGCGGTAGTGTTCCGGCTTGAAGGGCCCCTCGACCGGCACCGAGATGTAGTCGGCCTGTTCCTTCTTGAGCGTGGTCAGCTTGGCGCCGAGCTTCTCGAGGTGGAGGAAGGCGACCTTCTCGTCGAGGTGCTTCGGCAGGGTGTAGACCGCGTTCTCGTACTTGGCGCGGTTGGTCCACAGTTCGATCTGGGCCAGGGTCTGGTTGGTGAACGAGGCCGACATCACGAAGCTGGGGTGGCCGGTGGCGTTGCCCAGGTTCACCAGGCGGCCTTCCGACAGCAGGATGATCTTCTTGCCGTCCGGGAACTCGACGTGGTGCACCTGCGGCTTGATCTCGTCCCACTTGAAGTTCTTCAGGCCGGCGACCTGAATCTCCGAGTCGAAGTGACCGATGTTGCAGACGATGGCGTTGTTCTTCATCGCCCGCATGTGCTCGACGGTGATGACGTCCTTGTTGCCGGTGGCGGTGACGAAGATGTCGGCCTTGCCGGCCACGTCTTCCAGCGTCTGGACGTCATAGCCTTCCATCGCCGCCTGCAGGGCGCAGATCGGGTCGATCTCGGTGACGATCACGCGGGCGCCGCCCTGGCGCAGCGAGGCGGCCGAGCCCTTGCCCACGTCGCCGTAGCCGCAGACCACGGCGACCTTGCCCGACAGCATCACGTCGGTGCCGCGGCGGATGGCGTCCACCAGGCTCTCGCGGCAGCCGTAGAGGTTGTCGAACTTCGACTTGGTGACGCTGTCGTTGACGTTGATGCCGGGGAACGGCAGCTCGCCCTTGGCGGCCATCTGGTACAGGCGGTGCACGCCCGTGGTGGTTTCTTCCGAGACGCCGGTGATGGCGTTGCGGATGGCGGTGTAGAAGCCCGGCTTTTCCTTCAGGTAGCGCTTCATCACCGCGTAGAGCGCTTCTTCTTCCTCGTTGGTCGGGTTGTCGAGGATCGAGGGGTCCTTCTCGGCCTTCGGGCCGAGCACGCAGAGCAGCGTGGCGTCGCCGCCGTCGTCGAGGATCAGGTTCGGGTAGCCGCCGTCGTGCCACTCGAAGATCTTGTGGGCGTAATCCCAGTACTCGACCAGCGTCTCGCCCTTCACAGCGAACACCGGCGTGCCCTTGGCGGCGATGGCCGCGGCGGCCTGATCCTGGGTCGAGAAGATGTTGCACGAGGCCCAGCGCACTTCGGCGCCCAGCGCCTGCAGGGTCTCGATCAGCACCGCCGTCTGGATGGTCATGTGCAGCGAGCCGGCGATGCGGGCGCCCTTCAGCACCTGATCCTTGCCGAACTCGGCGCGCGTGGCCATCAGGCCGGGCATTTCGGTTTCGGCGATGAGGATTTCCTTGCGGCCCCAATCGGCGAGCGAGATGTCCTTGACGATGTAGTCGGCCATGAGCGGCGGGCTCCTATGAAGGTGTGAGCCGTCTATAACCGCGCGTCGGAATCCTCGCAACGCGATATAAGGATATCTTTATGTGAGGCCGCTCAGCGCCAGAACGGCTTGTCGGCGAACATCTCGTCCCACGCGGCCTGGGCGGCCTTGAGGCGCCTGGCCTCGCGGCGCGGGTCGGGCGCGAAGGCGGCGCCGGCGGCGAAGGCGGCCTCGGCGTTTCCACTGGCGGCGGCCAGGCGATGGGCGATCCGACGGCCGACCGCGTCGTCATTCAACAAGCCGAGGCGCTCCTGCGCCTGCTTGAAGGCGGCGGTCATCCGCTTGCGGCGCTTGGGGTGCTCGTCGAACAGGGCGGCGAAGGCGTCGGCGGCGTAGCGCAGCTTCTTGATCTTGATGCGCTCGTGGTGGCGCTGCTCGACCGGCAGGGCGCCGAGATCTTCCTTGGGATCGAGCTTGGACAGGCGCTTGTCCAGCGCTTCGGCGGCGAACTCGGCGATCGGCCGCTCGCGCAACTGACGGATGTCGCGCGCCGGGCTGCGTCGCCAGCGACCGACCGTCAGCCACTCGGCGATCTTCAGCGGCAGGGCGCGGCGACGGGGCGAGTCCAGAGCCTCCTGCAGACGCGCGCGGGCGGCGGCGCGCGCCGCCTCCAGCACGCCGTGGAAGGCCGCATCGGCGTCGGCGACGGACTCGGCCAGGACGTCGAGGTCGCGCATCTCGTCGAGCGCGTGGGCCAGCCATTTCAATTCGGAGGCCATGCGCTCGGACTCGGCGTCGACCAGCATGGCCTTGAAGGTCGATCTGGCGCTGCGCAGGCGGCGCAGGCCGACGCGCAGGTCGTGAACCCCCTTGGGCGTGATCTCGGCCGCAAGTTCGGCGCAGGCGCCGGCGATGTCGGCCAGGGCCGCCTCGCCGATGGCCGCAAAGGCGGTCGCCGTGTCCATGCTCGGCTTGATCACCGCCCGCTCACGCTTGGCGCCGTCGACCAGGCGAAAGCCCCGGCCGCCCTTGGTCTCGAAGGCCAGCTCCACCGGCCGCCGGCGCTGCATCAGGCGGCGGCCGAGGGCGAACAGGGCGGACGGCGAGCCGCGCAGCAGTTCGAGCTCGATCTCGCAGATCGTCTCCCGCCGGTCGCCGCCCTCCACCCAGCCGGTGTCGAGGCAGATTTCGACCTGCGAGGCGCCTTGCATGACGACGGCCTTGCGGCGGCGAACCTCGACGGTGAACAGCGGCTCCACCGCCGCGCCGTCCAGCACCGCGGCGGCGGGGGTTTCGGCGAGGGCGGCGGCGTCGATCCCCGGCCCTTCGACGGCCTGCTCGTACTCGGCGCGAGCGAAGCCGCCTTCCGGCGAGCCTTTCAGCGTCTGGATCCTGGTCTTGCCGTCGTCGCGGATGCGCAGGGCCATGCCTGCGGCGGACAGCCGACGGTCCGGCGTGTCGAAGTAGGTCGAGACCAGGGTCTTGCCCTTGCCCTGGGCCGCGTCCGCCGGAGCGAAGGCGGCCCAGACCGCCTCGGCGCGCTCCGGCGGGACCGCGAACTTCAGCTCGATTTCCTGCGCGGTCTCGCCCAAGTCATCCCCGCTTATTGACGGTTCTGCGAAGGGCTAGGGCAAAGTTCGGGCGGCATCTACCGTGGCGGCCGGTAAATTTTCGGGGTGACGGCGCCAAACCCCGCCCATCGGAGTTCGCCCTTCATGACACCCATCGTTCTGATCCCCGGCCTCGTCTGCACCGCCGAACTCTTTGGGCCCCAGGTCGCCGCGCTCTGGCCGCACGGCCCGGTCACCGTCGCCTCCACGCTGGAAGGCGACACCATCCCGGCCATCGCCGCCGCCATCCTGGCCTCGGCGCCGCCGCGCTTCGCCCTCGGCGGCCTGTCGATGGGCGGCTACATCGCGCTGGAGATCATGCGCCAGTCGCCGGACCGGGTGACCAAACTCGCCCTGCTCGACACCGCCGCCCGCCCGGAACCGCCGGAAGGCCCGGCCAAGCGGCGCGCGCTCATCGCCCGCGCCCGCGATGGCGACTTCGAAGGAGTGCTGCAGGAGATGATGCCGAACCTCGTCGCCCCCGCGCACAAGGGCGACTCAGCGTTGATCGGCCGGCTCGTCGACATGGGTCTGGCCATCGGCGCCGAAGGCTTCGCCCGCCAGCAGGAGGCGATCATCAGTCGGCCGGACAGTCGCCCGTCCCTGCCGCGGATCGCCGTCCCGACGCTGGTGCTCGTCGGCGCGCAGGACGCCGTGACGCCGCCGGATCGCGCCGAGGAGATGGCGGCGGCGATCCCCGGCGCGAACCTCGTCGTCATCGACGACTGCGGACACATCTCGACGCTGGAGCAGCCGAACGCCGTCAACCGCACCCTGGTCGAATGGATCAAGGACTGAGCGCCCACGCACCCAACCTCGTCATCCTGAGCGGGCCGCTGGGCGGCCCAGTCGAAGGACGCACGGCGGCGATGCAATGCGTCCTTCGACACGCGGCCTGCGGCCGCTGCTCAGGATGACAGGCGCTTTGGCGAATAGAAAAAGGGCGCGGATTGCTCCGCGCCCTTCGCCGTTCGATGTGTCGCTGAAGCCTAGGCTTCGACGAGGTTCTGCTCCAGCGCGGCGGCCTTCATCGCCTTCTGCAGCTTTTCGAAGGCCCGGACCTCGATCTGGCGGACCCGCTCGCGGCTGACGCCGTACTCGGAGGCCAGTTCTTCCAGGGTGGTCGGATCGTCCTTCAGCCGCCGCTCGGTGAGGATGTGACGCTCGCGGTCGGAGAGTTCGGACATGGCTTCCTCGAGGAGGCTCATGCGCACCGACTTCTCCTCGCTTTCCGCGAAGGCGGTCTCCTGGCTCACCTGGTTGTCGTCGGCCAGCCAATCCTGCCACTCGCTCTCGCCGTCCGTGCGCAGGGGCGCGTTCAGCGAAGCGTCCGGTCCAGAGAGCCGGCGGTTCATGCTGATCACTTCGTCGTCGAGCACGCCGAGCTTGGTGGCGATGTGGCTGACCTGTTCCGGACGCAGGTCGCCCTCGCCGAAGGCGCTGATCTCGGCCTTCGCCTTGCGCAGGTTGAAGAACAGCTTCTTCTGGGCGGCGGTGGTGCCCATCTTCACCAGACTCCACGAGCGCAGGATGTATTCCTGGATCGAGGCGCGGATCCACCACATGGCGTAGGTCGCCAGGCGGAAACCCTTGTCCGGTTCGAACTTCTTCACGGCCTGCATCAGGCCGACGTTGCCTTCCGAGATCACTTCGCCGATCGGCAGGCCGTAGCCGCGATAGCCCATGGCGATCTTGGCCACGAGGCGAAGGTGCGAAGTCACCATGCGGTGGGCGGCCTCGGAATCTTGATGCTCCTTCCAGCGCTGGGCGAGCATGAACTCCTCGTCCTTCGCCAGCATCGGAAACTTGCGAATCTCGGTGAGGTAGCGCGACAGGCCGCCGTCCGGCGACATCACGGAAAGAGTGGTAGCGTTGGCCATGACTTTACTCCCCACACCTACTTGGACGCGCCGAATGCAGCGTCCTTCCCCAATCGGACAACGAACTAGATAGGAAGCCGATGCGTCCGGTTTAAGGCCATGACGCAATTGTAATCCTGGGCTCGACCCCAGAATTGCTACAACCGCTGTTGCCGTGCGTCAGCCCGGCAGGCGTCCGAAGCCGGCCTCGCCGCGCAGGCCGGCGGCCTTGCGGAGGGCGATGGGCGCGACCGCTTTCCAGTATCCGGCGTCCTCGTCGCGAGCGAGACCGGCGCGTTCGGCGGCGCGCAGACGGCGAGCGGCGGCGATGGCCAGCATCCGGGCGTGCTCGCCGCGGGTGGTCGGCTGCAGGATCCACAGTGGGCGGGGCTGCGGAACCGGGGCCTCGGTCACGGGATGGATGAAGGCTTCGACCAGGGCCCAGGTGCGGGCCTTCGGCGAGATCTTGGACACGTACATCAGCACGCTCGCGAAGTCGGAGCGACGAGCGCTTCGGCGCCCGCCCCTCCAGTCGAGGTGAAAATCGCCTTCGCGATCATGGTTAAAATGGGCGCCCGCACAAAACGTTCAACAGCCTGTGGATAAAATGCGGAATTCATAAGGCGATTCAGCGCTTGGACTTGGGCGACACAGACATTGAACGGCGCCGCCACGCCAAATCCGGTCGCAGGCCGGCGAACCTCGATCAGTCCGTCGATGAGCGCCGCTCACCGCCAAATGAGTTGGGGGCGAGGCGGACCGCGCCATATGATGGCGGCGCCGACCGCGGGTCGCGCCTCTCCCTTGCCCAAGCCTTCCGGAGCCTCGTCATGAGCAACGCAGCCGGCTACGCCGCCCAGAGCGCGACGTCCCCCCTCACCTATTTCGACCTGCAACGGCGCGAGCCCGGCCCTGACGACGTCGAGATCGACATCCTGTTCTGCGGCGTCTGCCACTCGGACCTGCACTATGTGCGCGGCGAATGGGGGCCGGTGCCCTACCCGGCCGCGCCGGGGCACGAGATCGTCGGCCGGGTGACCCGCGTCGGCTCGGCGGTGACCAAGCTGAAGGTCGGCGACATGGCCGGCGTCGGCTGCATCGTCGACAGCTGCCTCAGCTGCAGCGCCTGCCAGGAGAACCTGGAGAACTACTGCGAAACCGGGATGATCGGCACCTACGGCGGCGTCGAGAAGCAGACCGGCCTGCCGACCCAGGGCGGCTACACCTCGAAGATCGTGGTGCGCGACCACCACGTGCTGAAGGTTCCGGAGGGCCTCGACCCCGCCGCCGCCGCGCCACTGCTTTGCGCTGGCATCACCACCTATTCGCCGCTGCGCCACTGGAAGGTGGGGCCGGGCCACAAGGTGGGCGTCGTCGGCCTCGGCGGCCTCGGCCACATGGCCGTGAAGCTGGCCGCGGCCATGGGCGCGGAAGTCACCCTCTTCACCACCTCGCCGGACAAGGTGGAGGACGGCAAGGCGCTGGGGGCGACGAACGTCGTCATTTCCAAGGATCCGGAGCAGATGAAGGCGGTGGCCAACAGCCTGGACTTCATCGTCAACACCGTGGCCGCCAGCCACGACCTCGACCCCTTCATAGCCGCCCTAAAGCGCGACGGGGTGCTGACCCTGGTCGGCGTGCCCTCCACCCCGCACCCGACGCCCGGGATCATGGGCCTGATCGCCCGCCGCAAGAGCATCGCCGGCTCGATGATCGGCGGCATCGCCGAGACCCAGGAGATGCTCGACTTCTGTGCCGAGAAGGGCATCGGCGCCGAGATCGAGGTGATCCCGATCCAGGAGATCAACACCGCCTTCGAGCGCATGCTGAACGGCAAGGTGAAGTACCGCTTCGTCATCGACATGCAGTCGCTGAAGGACGAGGCCGCCAAGGCGGCCTAGGCTTTCGGGCGCGGAGCCTTGAGTTCCGCGCCCCTTTCCTCTATACGCGCGCCTTCTTCGTCGGGTCCGCCCGGCTGAGAGACCTGTCCAAGAACTACGGGGTCCGGAGGTCATCCGGGCCATAAGTGAGGAAGAGCCCTTTCTCGCCGCAGGGAGATGGGGAAGCGAGCAGCTCCCACGAGACGCCCAGCGCGCCCTCGGGGACGGACGCATTCCTTCGGACAGCACCGACCGGCCCGGCTCCGCGAGCGATCGCGGCGCAAGGCCAACGGCGTTTCGGGCAGTCCGAAGCGCCGAACTTCTATGGAGACCGCAATGGACCGCGCTCAAAAGGCCGAGTCGATCGAGACGCTGAAAGGCGTCTTCGCCGACGCCGGCGCCGTGGTCGTGACCCACTACATGGGTCTGACCGTTGCGGAAATGACGGACCTGCGTGGCCGCCTTCGTAAGGAAGGCGCCACCCTGAAGGTGGTCAAGAACACCCTCGCCACCAAGGCGCTGGACGGCTCGGCGGGCGAAAAGGGCGACGCCCTGTTCGTCGGCCCCGTCGCCATCGCCTACGGCCCCGACCCCGTGTCGGCCGCCAAGGTGGCTGTCGCCTACGCCAAGGAGAACGACAAGTTCACCGTGGTCGGCGGCATCCTGGGTCAATCGACCGTTCTGGACGAATCGGCGGTGAAGTCGCTCGCGACCCTGCCCTCGCTCGACCAGATCCGCGGCCAGCTCATCGGACTGCTGCAAGCCCCCGCGACCAAGGTCGCCGGCGTGCTGCAGGCCCCGGCGGGCCAACTGGCTCGCGTCTTCAACGCCTACGCGACCAAAGACGCCGCCTAAGCCCACCCGTCATTTTCCGACACATCCAACCCTATTCCTCCGAAGGAAAACTCAATGTCCAAGCTCGACAAGATCGTTGAAGACCTGTCCGCCCTGACCGTGCTGGAAGCCGCCGAGCTCTCCAAGCTGCTCGAAGAAAAGTGGGGCGTCTCCGCCGCCGCTCCGGTGGCCTTCGCCGCCGCCCCGGCCGCCGGTGGCGCTGCTCCGGCCGAAGCCGCCGAAGAGCAAACCGAGTTCACCGTCGTTCTGACCGCCGGCGGCGACAAGAAGATCAACGTGATCAAGGAAGTCCGCGGCGTTCGCCCGGACCTCGGCCTGAAGGAAGCCAAGGACCTCGTCGAAGGCGCCCCGGCGACCGTGAAGGAAAACGTCTCGAAGCAAGAAGCCGAAGAGATCAAGAAGAAGCTCGAAGAAGCCGGCGCCACCGTCCAGATCAAGTAATTGGACCGCGCCCCTGGCGCGGACCGATTATCCCGGCGCAGGCCGGGATCCAGACGAGGGACTGTCGATTTCGACGTCTTTTCGGAAGCGGCCTCGGGGAAAACCCCGGGGCCGTTTTCTTTTGGGCGCCGTCCAGCGCGCTCCGCCCCATCCGCGACGGAGGACGGAGAGTCGGCGGGGCGACTAGATCGGCGGACGGGACGCATAGGGATTGGGCGGCGGCTTGCAGAGCACCGGCGATCCGCCCGGCTCCCCCGGCTCGACGAACATCACCTTGAGGGTCTTAACCTCCGGCGGCGGCCCGTTCTCCGCCCTCAGGCGCCGGCGGCGGCGCGTCGACGGCGCCCAGGGATCGCGCGGCGCGGACGGCGCGGCGGGCGAGGCCGACCGTTCGAGATCGAGGAGGCGCCGGGCCATGCCGGGATTGCGGGCGAAGACGGCGAGCGGCAGGCCGACGCCCCGCACATCGACGCCCCGCGCATCGGGCACGCCGGCGGCGATCTCGGCCTGGGCCCAGGGCTCGAGGGCCAGGCGCGGCCAATCAGGGGCGAGGCCGAGGTCGGCGCAGAGCCGATCGACGACCTCGCTGAACGGCCGGTCGACCAGATCGCCGAACAAATCCTCGTCGGCCAGCCGCTCGCGCGCCTCGCGGACGCAGCCCTGCACGGCCGCGACGGCTGCGGCGTCGTCCGCCTCATTCGGCAGGGCGGCCTCGAAATGATCCTCGGCGATGCGCTGGGCCAGACGCTCGGCCCGGGCGCGACGCGCCTCGGTCTCGGCGCGGCGATCCTCCACGCCCCGCAGCGCCACGCCCTGGGCCTGGGCCGCCCTTTCGCGGGTGAGCTGCGACCACAGGGCGACCGACCGGCGCACGGTGCGCGCCGCGCGGTCGAAGGCCAGGGCGGGATCGCCGGAGAACACCACCGGCGCGGCGACCGCCGGCGCCGGCGGCGCGACATAGGCGGGCGGCGCAGCGGCCGCATCGGCCACGGTGTTGGCGGCGGCGAGGGCCTGACGCCCGGTAGCCTCGGCGACCTCCATGGCCAGCTCGGCCAGGCGCTCAAGGAACGCGATCTGGCGGTCGATGGGGGCCGGGGCGTCAGACGCGAGGGTGGCGGGCGGGGCGGGCATCTAGAACTAATCGTGAACGATCTGCCGCGGTCGGTCTAGACGTAGGTCGGGCTCGCTAGCGTCCTAACCGTGAATAAAAGCGAGTTCTCCACGACAAAATATCGGCGGCACCAAAGGTCGCCTTAGCGCCAGCAGCGAACTTAGGCACTTGAGAATCGAAAAAGGGCGGCACCTCCCGGCCCGCCCTTCCCGTACACTTACTCAGTAGCTCCAGTCGCCTGGGCGGACTTCGTTAGAAGTCCATGTCGCCTATGCCGCCGCCCGGCATGGCCAGGGCGGGGGAGCCTTCTTGAGGGCTTCGAGGATGGCGGCTTCGCTGGTGATCAGCAGGCCCTACATGGAGGCGGCGTCTTGCATGGCGGTGCGGACGCCGTTGGCTAGACCGACAGTGCCCGCTATTCGCCGAAAAAGCCCTCATCGATCGTCTTCAACTCGATGACATCTCGCACCACAACGCCGACCGAATTCCGAGCCATAAGCTCCGCGAGCCGGTCGCCATCGATCAGAACCACGTGAGTCGCTGAAAGCCGTGCGTGCTCGACTGCCTGTTTGCTGAAGCTCGAGGCGGTGACGAAGACGCCCTTGGTCGCCCGCTTGATGTTCAGGGCGCCGATGAAGCTGTTGATGGCGTCGGGGCCAATGTTGGAGCCTTCTTTGTAGCGCTTGGCTTGGATGTAGACGCGATCAAGGCCGAGGGGGTCTTGGTTGACCACGCCATCCACTCCGCCGTCGCCGCTCCCCCCCAGGGCCTCGGCCATCTCTTCACGGCCCTGGCCGTAGCCCATGCGAAGCAGCAGGGTGATGATCAAGGCTTCGAAGTCGCCCGGAGCCATTTGGCGAATGCGGTCGAGGATGTCGGCGCGAAGGCTGGCTTCCAGTTCGCGGCGCGCCTTGTCGATGCGCTCTTCCGGCGTTGAAGCGGCTTCGGCGGCCGGCGCAGCACCGCCCTTGTGAGGCACCAGCTCGGTCACGGCCCCCAGCCGCCACGCATTAAACTCGGGATATCGGCCAAGAACCGTGTTGTTGATCACGGTAGGGTTGGTCTTGAGGAGCTCAATGCCGTCAACCGTCGCACGAAACTGCCCGTGCTTGGTGGGCTCCAGTAGGCCAGCGCGGGTCATGTACTGCTTTGCCCAGTGGAGGCGGTTGTGGAACGTTCCTTGGCGGCCGCTGGGGAGGCGTTCGGCGAGTTGCTCATCGTTGAGCATCAGGTCCGCCGCGATGAGGGGCATGACTTCCATCATGCCGACCGGGCCGTTGGCGTCGGCGGTTCGACGCAGCAGCGGCAACATCAGGGACTCGTAATCGGGAACTGCCATTCGACTTCCTTGAGAGGCCCGACGATCCAATCAGGCGCCATTGAACTCTACAATGGGTGGATTGCTCAGACTGCGCAGACAAAAGCTTGGGTCCCGGCCTTCGCCGGGATGAGCGGTGGTTTGGGTGGGAGCGCCCCCTCCGTCGCGGCGCGGAACGCCGCGCCACCTCCCCCGCTGCGCAGGGGAGGAGATCACCAAACGAAAAAGGGCGGAGCCTCGCGGCCCCGCCCTTCCCGTACGCTTACTCAGTAGCCCGTGCGGACGACGGACTTCGTTAGAAGTCCATGTCGCCCATGCCGCCGCCCGGCATGGCCGGCGGGGGGGAGGCTTTCTTGGGGGCTTCGACGATGGCGGCTTCGGTGGTGATCAGCAGGCCCGACACCGAGGCGGCGTCTTGCAGGGCGGTGCGGACGACCTTGGCCGGGTCGATGACGCCGGCCTGCACCAGGTCGACGTATTCTTCGGTCTGGGCGTTGAAGCCGAAGGTGGCCGAGGCGTTTTCGAGCACCTTGCCGACGACGATCGAGCCTTCCACGCCGGCGTTCTCCGAGATCTGACGGATCGGAGCCTGCAGGGCGCGGCGGATGATGTTGACGCCGGCGGTCTGGTCTTCGTTATCGCCCGTCAGGCCTTCGAGGGCCTTGGAGGCCTTCAGCAGGGCGATGCCGCCGCCCGGAACGATGCCTTCCTCCACGGCCGCGCGGGTCGCGTTGAGGGCGTCGTCGACGCGGTCCTTCTTTTCCTTCACTTCGACTTCGGTGGCGCCGCCGACGCGGATGACCGCCACGCCGCCGGCCAGCTTGGCTAGGCGCTCTTGCAGCTTTTCCTTGTCGTAGTCCGAGGTGGTGTCCTCGATCTGGCGCTTGATCTGGCCGATGCGGCCTTCGATGCCTTCCTTCTCACCCGAACCGTCGACGATGGTGGTGTCGTCCTTGGTGATGGTGACCTTCTTGGCGCGGCCGAGCATGTCGAGCGACACGTTCTCGAGCTTGATGCCGAGGTCTTCCGAGATGACCTGGCCGCCGGTGAGGATGGCGATGTCTTCCAGCATGGCCTTGCGGCGGTCGCCGAAGCCCGGAGCCTTGACGGCGGCGACGCGCAGGCCGCCGCGCAGCTTGTTGACCACCAGGGTGGCCAGGGCTTCGCCTTCGATGTCTTCCGCGATGATCAGCAGCGGGCGGCCGGATTGGACCACGGCTTCCAGCACCGGCAGCATCGGCTGCAGCGAGGAGAGCTTCTTTTCGAAGAGCAGGATCTGCGGGTCTTCGAGGACGGCTTCCATCTTGTCGGCGTTGGTCACGAAGTAGGGCGACAGGTAGCCGCGGTCGAACTGCATGCCCTCGACGACGTCGAGTTCGGTTTCGGCGGTCTTGGCTTCCTCGACGGTGATGACGCCTTCGTTGCCGACCTTGGCCATGGCCTCGGCGATCATCTGACCGACTTCGTCGTCGCCGTTGGCCGAGATGGCGCCGACCTGGCGGATCTCGTCGTTGGTGGTGACCTTCTTGGCCGAGGCCTGGATCTCGGCGACGACGGCCTTCACGGCCTTGTCGATGCCGCGCTTCAGGTCCATCGGGTTGCGGCCCGAGGACACCGACTTCAGGCCCTCGACGGCGATGGCCTGGGCCAGGACGGTGGCGGTGGTGGTGCCGTCGCCGGCCTTGTCGTTGGTCTTGGAGGCGACTTCGCGGATCAGCTGGGCGCCGAGGTTCTCGAACTTGTCAGCCAGTTCGATTTCCTTGGCGACGGAGACGCCGTCCTTGGTCGAGCGCGGGGCGCCGAAGGACTTTTCGATGACGACGTTGCGGCCCTTGGGGCCGAGGGTGACCTTCACCGCATTGGCGAGGATGTTGACGCCGCGCAGCATCTTGTCGCGCGCGTCGGAGGAGAAATAGACGTCTTTGGCGGCCATGGGGCCCTCTCTAAATTAGGGTGTTTCGGAAGCGGTCGCTGAAGGCGGGTCGAGTTACTCGACGACGCCCAGGATGTCGCTTTCCTTCATGATCAGCAGGTCTTCGCCTTCGAGCTTGACCTCGGTGCCGGACCACTTGCCGAACAGGATGCGATCGCCGGCCTTCACGTCGAGGGGCTGGAGCTTGCCGCTGTCATCGCGGGCGCCCGGGCCGACGGAGACCACGAGGCCTTCCTGCGGCTTTTCCTTGACGGTGTCGGGGATGATGATCCCGCCCTTGGTCTTCTGTTCTTCCTCGACGCGCTTCACGAGGACGCGGTCGCCAAGAGGACGAAACGCCATGGTTCTCTTCTCCATTGGGAGCGGTTGAAATAGGGTCCGCATGACGCGCGGAGCGGGGCTTGTTAGCAATCCCCACACCCGAGTGCCAAGCGTGCGCGGGAGGTAGGGGCGGCCTCCTGGCGAGTCAAGCGCGGCGGCCCATACTATCCACGGCGACGTACGCAATTTGATGACGGGCCGCCATGGTGCTGCCAGAACTTCGGCCCATCCCACGAAGGCCGCGCTTGACGCGGACACATGCTTGCAGGCCATTCGGACCATGTTCGCCCTGACCACCGTGAACCTATCGCTGCTGCTCGCCGTCATCGCCTGCGTCATCGGCGGGACGCTGGGCGGGCTGGTGCTGGCGGGCCGCGCGCCCAAGCCGCTGGGGCCGATCGTCGAGGCCGGCGGATCGACCGCGCGGATGCTGGGCGGGGCGGTGATCGCCACCCACGGCGTGGTGGCGGCGATGCTGGGCTACGATCCGCGCATCGGCGCCTGCATGGCCCTGACGCTGACCTTCGCCTGGCTGGGGGCGGCGGGCGGCCGGGTGCTGATCGGCCGTCGCCTGAAGCTGCCGCTCGACCGGCAGACCCTGGTTTTCGAAGTCCTGATGGCCATCGTCCTGGCGATGCCGCTATGGACCATCACCCACGCAATCAGCCGCACTGGAGTCCGCGTTTGATGAACCTCGAACACCGCGAGCTGGAGGGCGCCTGGGTGCGCCTCGAGCCGATCACCGACGCCCACAAGGAGGCGCTGCGCGGCGCCCTGGACTGCGATCCGGCCAGCTGGGAGATCATGCCGCTGAACGGCTGCGGCGAGGGGTTCGACGACTTCTGGGCCGGGCTGACCGGCGAGCAGGCCAAGGGCGGGCGGCTGGCCTACGCCATCGTGCGCCGCGAGGACGGGGCGGTGGTAGGCACCACCAGCTATCTGAACATCCAGCGGCTGCACCAGAACCTGGAGGTGGGCTCCACCTTCCTGCGGCCGGAGGCGCGCTCGACGCCGATCAATCCGGAGAGCAAGCGGCTGCTGCTGGCCCACGCCTTCGACAGCGGGGCGGTGCGCATCCAGTTCAACGTCGACGTCCGCAACGCCCGCAGCCAGGCGGCGGTGGAAAAGCTGGGCGCCGAGAAGGAAGGCGTGCTGCGGCAGAACAAGATCACCTGGACCGGCCACCTGCGGGACACGGCGGTGTTCTCGATCATCGACAGGGACTGGCCGGCGGTGCGCCAGCGGTTGGACTACCGGCTGAGCGAGGATTTCGTCGGGTGAGGCGTTGGCGGCGCGAACCGCCACCCTATCTGTGGCGGACCTGCAGGGAGCCCACGCCATGACCGACCTTTCCGCCTTTCCGATCACCCAGCGCTGGCCGGCCAGGCATCCGGACCGCATTCAGTACTACGGCCTGCCGACGCCCAACGGCGTGAAGGTGTCGATCCTGCTGGAAGAACTGGGCGAGCCCTACGAGGCGCACCTCGTGGACATCGGCAAGAACGAGAGCTGGACGCCGGAATTCCTGTCGCTGAATTCCAACGGCAAGATTCCGGCGATCATCGATCCGAACGGTCCGGGCGGAAAGCCGATGGGGCTGTTCGAGAGCGGGGCGATCCTGCTCTATCTCGCCGACAAGTATGGCCGCTTCATCCCCTCCGACCCGGCCAGGCGCTGGGAGACCATCGCCTGGGTGTTCTGGCAGATGGGCGGGCCGGGGCCGATGTTCGGGCAGGTCGGCTTCTTCCATAGGTTCGCGGGCAAGGACTTCGAGGACAAGCGGCCGCGCGACCGCTACGTCGCCGAGAGCAAGCGGCTGCTGGGCGTGCTGAACGACCGGCTGGAAGGCCGCGAGTGGATCATGGGCGAGGAATACACTATCGCCGACATCAGCCTGCTGGGCTGGGTGCGCAACCTGATCGGCTTCTACGAGGCGGGCGAGCTGGTCGGCTTCAGCGACTTCAAGAATGTCGGCGCCTGGCTGGAACGCGGCCTCGCGCGCCCGGCGGTGCAGCGGGCGGTGAATATTCCGGCGCGGCCCTGATCCCTACTTCCCTCGCCGCGCCTTGAAGAAGGCTCGCAGCAGGCCGGCGCTTTCGTCGGCCATGACGCCGCCTTGGACGGTCGGGCGCCAGTGGATGGTCGGCTGGTCGAACAGCTTGGGGCCGTGGGCCACGGCCCCGCCCTTGGGATCGTCGGCGCCGTAGACCACGCGGCCGATGCGGGCGTGGCTGATGGCGCCGGCGCACATGGCGCAGGGCTCCAGGGTGACGAACAGGGTGAGGTCCGTGAGGCGGTAATTGCCGAGCCTGGCGGCGGCCTGGCGGATGGCGGCGATCTCGGCGTGCGCCGTCGGGTCGTGGGCGCCGATAGGACCGTTGCCGGCGGCGGCGACGATCTCGCCCGTGGCCGGATCTACGATCACGGCGCCGACCGGCGTCTCGCCGCGCGCGGCGGCGGCGAGGGCCTCGGCCAGGGCGGCGCGCATGTAGCTGTCGTCGGATTGCATCGGAGCCGGATCAGGGGTCTAAGGAGCGCGCCCGTCGGGAGACGGCACGGCCACATGAGGGAGTTCAGCCATGGCTGAATACGACGCCTTGGAGCGGGATGAAAATGCGGGTGACGGCGACCGGGTCGCCAAGGCCCTGGCGCGGGCGGGAGTCGCCTCGCGGCGCGAGGTGGAGCGGCTGATCGAAGCCGGCCGCGTGGCGCTGAACGGAACCGTCCTGACCACCCCGGCGGTGAAGATCGCCCCCGGCGACATCCTGACCGTCGACGGCGAGGTGGTGGGCGACGCCGAGCCGACGCGACTGTTCCGCTATCACAAGCCGGTCGGGCTGGTGACCAGCCACAACGACCCGCAGGGCCGCCCGACGGTGTTCGCCGCCTTGCCCGAGGGCCTGCCCCGGCTGATCTCGGTCGGCCGCCTCGACCTCAACTCCGAAGGCCTGCTGCTGCTGACCAACGACGGCGCCCTGTCGCGGGCGCTGGAGCTGCCGTCGTCCGACTGGCCGCGCGTCTATCGCGCCCGGGCGTTCGGCGACGCGACGCAATCGAAGCTGGATCGCCTGAAGGCCGGCGTGACGGTCGAGGGCGTGAAGTACGGCCCCATCGACGCCAGGCTCGACAAGGCCAAGGACGGGACGCAAGGGCGCAACGTCTGGATCACCGTGACCCTGACCGAAGGCAAGAACCGCGAGGTGCGGCGCGTGCTGGAGAGCCTGGGCCTGAAGGTGAACCGCCTGCTGCGCCTGGCCTACGGCCCGTTCGCGCTGGGCGACCTGGCGGTCGGCGCCATCGAGGAGGTCGGGCCTCGGGTGATCCGCGAGCAGCTGGTCGGGCTGGTCGAGGAGCAGGACATGCCCAAGGGCGACCGGCCGCAGTTCGTCAGCGCCCAGGGCAAGACCGGCGGCCGCCGCGCCCCGACGCCGCCGAAGACCGGAGCCGCCGGCGTGGTCCGCCGCCGCGCGCCGCCGGGCGCCGAGAGCATCGGCCCCGAGGAAAAGCCGAAGACCGAATACAAGGCGGGCTGGGCCAGGCCGAAGAGCCGCCCCAATCCGCATGGGCCGTCCAAGCGGACAAGCTACGTGGAGCGGGCCAAGACCGAGGGCAAGACCTTCAGCGATCCGGGACGGGGCGAGAAGCCTCGCGGCGCGCGCAAGGGCAGGGTGTTCGCCCGCGCCGACGACGTGCTGCCCGGCCAGACGCCGCGCGGCCCGGTGCGGGCCTCCGCCACCCTCGACCGTCCGCCGCCCGCGAAGGCGGACAAGCCCGCGAAGCGCAATCCGAAGGCGCACGGCCCGCGCCCGTCGCGTCCGCCGGAAAGGCCGGACAAGGCGCCTTCCAGCGCGCCCTTCGCCAAGACCTTCGCACGCCCGGCCAGGGATGAGCGCGCGCCCCGCAAGGACGCGGGCGTCCGCTTCGACCCGGCCGACACCCCCTACGAGCGCGCGCGCAAGGAGTTCGGCGACCGCAGACCCGCATCGGCTCGCCCCTCAGGCGACCGCCCTTCCGATGGCCCGCCGCGTGGTGACGGACCGCGTCCGCCGCGCCCGCAAGGCGCTCGCCCCTCCGGCGGACAGGGACGCCCCGGATCGGATCGACCCCGGCCGGACCGGAAAGGCCCGCCCCGCGGCCCGAAGCCGCGCTGAGCCGGGCGGGCTGAACCATGCGCATCGTAGGCGGTGATTTTCGCGGCCGGGCCCTGGTCGCTCCACCCGGCATGGGCACCCGTCCGACAGCGGACCGGGTGCGCCAGGCCCTGTTCGACGTGCTGGCCCATGCGCCGTGGTCGCAGCCCTTCGCGGGCCTCAGGGTGATGGACCTGTTCGCGGGCTCGGGCGCGCTGGGGCTTGAGGCGGTCTCGCGCGGCGCGGCCTTCTGCCTGTTCGTGGAGACCGACGCCGAGGCGCGCGGGGCGATCCGCGACAACATCGAGGCCCTGGGCCTGTTCGGCAGGACCCGCATCCACCGCCGCGACGCCATCGACCTGGGCCCGAAGCCGGCCGCCGACGGCGCGCCCTTCGACCTGGCCTTCCTCGACCCGCCCTACGCCAAGGGCCTGGGGGAGAGGGCGCTGGCGGGCCTGAAGGAGGGCGGCTGGCTGGCGCCGGGCGCGATCTGCGTGCTGGAGCGGGCCAAGGACGAGCCGGCGGTGGAGATTCCAGAGTTCGAGGTGATCGACGAGCGGGCCTGGGGCCCGGCGGGGGTGCTGTTTCTGCGCACAAGCTAACCCTCCTCGAAGGGAGAGCTTGCGCGGCGTTCGAACACCTCCAACCTTAGAAGGGTTCGACAGGAGACTCGCGTTGGCCACACCTTTTGACGGCTTCGAAGTCGCCGCGGCCCTCAGGCCCTCGGCGCGCGGATACGAATTCGATCTCGCCCGCGCCCTCGACGCCGTGGTGGCCCTGGAGGCCCAGATTCCGTCCGACGCCATGACCGCCTCGATCCTGGGGACCGAGCGCATCGGCAACGCCGTGGTGATCGGCGCCGACGGTCTGCTGCTGACCATCGGCTATCTGATCACCGAGGCCGAGACCGTGACCCTGACGCTCAACGACGGCCGCACGGTGCAGGCCCACGCCCTGGGCGTCGATCAGGCGACCGGCTTCGGCCTGGTGCAGGCGCTGGAGCCGCTGGGCGTCGATCCCCTGCCGCTCGGCGACAGCCGTCCGCTGGACTCGCAGATGGCGGTGATCATCGCCGGGGCCGGCGGCCGGGCCCACGCCGCGGCCGGCCGCGTGCTGACCCGCATGCAGTTCGCCGGCTATTGGGAATATCTGCTCGACGACGCGATCATCACCGAGCCGGCCCATCCGCACTGGAGCGGCGCGGCCCTGATCGGCGCCGAGGGCGAGTTGCTGGGCATCGGGTCGCTGAGCCTGGAGAGCGTGACGCCCGAGGGCCCGCGCCCGATCAATATGTTCGTGCCGATCCAACACCTGCCGCCGATCCTCGACGACCTGTCGCGCGGGGTCGCCAGCGAGGCGCCGCGCCCGTGGCTGGGCGTCTTCGCCCACGACATGAGCGGCCGCATCGTCATCGGCGGGATCAGCCCCAAGAGCCCGGCCGAGCGAGCCGAGCTGAAGGCCGGCGACCTGATCCTGGCCTTGGCCGACAGGCCGGTGGCCGATCTCGCCGACCTCTACACCCGCATGTGGGCGCTGGGGCCGGCCGGGGTGACCATCCCGCTGACGCTGGAGCGGGACGGCGACGTGTTCGACGTCGAGGTGCGTTCGGCCGACCGGATGAAGCAGCTGCGCAAGCCGCGATTCAACTGACGACCTCGAGCTATTTCGCCGCGTAGGTGACGACCTCGATCTTGTGGCCGTCGGGGTCGCGGACGAAGGCGGCGTAATAGTGCGCGTCGTAGGCGGATCGCACAGCCGGCGCGCCGTCGTCGGCGCCGCCATGCGCCAAGGCGGCGGCGTGGAAGCGATCGACCATGGTTCGTGTCTCGACGGCGAAGGCGATGTGCGAGCCGTTGCCGACCGTCGCCGGCGCGCCGTCGATCGGGACCTGGACGCTGAAGTGGAAGGTCCCGCTGCCGTACCCCAGGCCCTCGTCCTCGGCGGCCATGAGCGCGAGGCCGACGAGAGGCAGAACGGCGTCGTAGAAGCGTTTGGAGCGGGCTACGTCGTCGGTTCCGACCGAGACATGGTGGATCATGGCCGCCTCCGGCTGACTTCGCTCGATAACGGCGACGGCTGCGCTTTGCTCCCTCCTACTCGCCCTATCGAACGACGCCATTGCTTCGATGCCGCGCCCCAGTTATGTGACGTAATAACATAACATCAAGGAGGGGTTGATGCGCTGCTTTGGAATGATGGCCGCCGCCGTCGGGTTGATCTGGTCTTCCGGCGCGGGCGCGCAACCCGCCGCCCCCGGAACCGAGGACGAAGCATCGTCGCGGCGCACCTCGGAGGTCGAAAGCGTGGTCGTCACCGGATCGATGATCCGCAGCCTTCCTCGCGAATATGTCGCCAGCCCGGTGTTCACCTACACGAAGGCGGACGTCGTCCGCTCCGGCGCCAATGCGATGTCGGAGTACATCCTCACTATTCCGCAGAATTTCGCCTCGGATATCAGCGACTTCGGCACCGCCGCGACCAGCATCGGCTCCACCCTGAGCACCGCCACCTCGTACAACCAGTTCGATGCGTTCGCGGCCTTCGCCCTGCGGGGGCTCGCCTCCGACGCCACCCTGACGCTGGTGAACGGCCGGCGCATGCCTTCGGTGGGCATGGTCGAGGCCTCGACCGTTTCGGTCATTCCCTCGGCGTTGATCGAACGGATCGACATCATTTCGGACGGCGCGTCGGCGACCTACGGCGCGGATGCGGTCGCCGGGGTCGTCAACCTCGTCACCCGCAAGATCGCCGACGGCGTCGAAATGCGCGCCCGCGCCGGGGTGATGACCGAGACCGGCGCCAAGAGTTGGGACGGCAGCGTGTTGAGCGGGACGAGCTGGGAGGGCGGCAGCCTTTACGGCATGGCCAGCTACCAGCGCCGCGACGAGTTCGTGACCGATCCGGTGATTTCAGGCCGCACGCCGCTGCAGATCAGTCAGTTGCCCCAGGAGGATCTCAGCGGCCTCTACGCTGGCGCGCGTCAGGACGTCGGGCCCCTCACCTTCTCCATCGACGGATCACATTTCCGGCGCGACCGCTCCGCCCGGCTCGACTACCCCAACACGCCGGCCAGCAGCCGCGACTATCAAAGCCTCACGACGGGCTATTCGCTCAACGGCGCGATGCACTGGGACAACGGCGGCGAACGTCAGGTCGATGTGAACCTGGACTACGGGCAAACCAAGTCCGGAAGCGACCTCACCTACGGCAGCGGCAGGACGACGGGCTACAACCACCGGAACCGGTTGTTCGTCGCCGAAGCCACCGGCCAGACGGCCGTGGCGTCGCTGCCGGCCGGTCCGATCATTCTCGCGGCCGGCGCGCAGTATCGCCGAGAGACCCTGCGAACGGACGCAGCCATCTTCTTCCACCTGGCCGGCGGCGAGCGAACGGCCAAGTCGGTGTTCGGCGAGCTCAGCGTGCCGGTCGTCAGCCCCGATATGAACGTTCCGTTCGTTCGCGGCCTGAGCTTGTCGGCGGCCACCCGATACGAGGATCTTGGCTTCGACACCGCCCTGGCGCCGAAGGGGGGCGCCCGCTGGCAGATCAATGAGTCCGTCGCCCTGCGCGGCACCTACGCCCGGTCGTTCCTCGTACCACGGTTCCGCGACACCATCGGCATCGCCGAGCAGGTTTCCTTCTGGAGTCAGCCGTTCGCCTTTCTGCCGCCAGGAAGCCAGAACCCGGCCCTGCCCGCCGGCGACGCCCTGGCCATCTATCGCGCCGGCGCCAATCCGGGCCTGGACACGCAAAAGGCCGACACCTTCACCGTCGGGATCGATCTGACGCCGACCTCGCTGCCCGGCCTCTCGATCAAGGCCGGCTACTACCGCATCGAGATCAAGGGCCGCGTCGTCACGCCCAGCCAAGACGATGCGGCGAGCTTGCGCGACCTTCAGCGGTTCAACATCGTCAATCCCACAGCGGCGCAGATCGACGCCGTGGTGAACAATCCGACGACCTTCCGCTGGTTTTCGGCCAACGTCCCCTTCGTCAACGGCGGAGACACCGTCGTCTACAACGCCGCCAGCGAAATCCCCAGCGGCTTGCTGTCCCAGGTCCAGGCCATCCTCGACATCCGCCCGCAGAACTTCGCGGTGGAGTTCACCGACGGCCTCGATCTCGACGCCGCCTACAGCACCGAACTGTTCGGCGGCGATGCGCGCCTGCAACTGACCGGGCAGTACATCTTCAACCTCGACCTGAGGGCCGGCGACGGCGCGCCGGTGTCCCGCCTCGATGGATACGCCCAGCCGTCGAACCTGCGGCTGAACGGCAGCGCGGTCTGGGGGCGGGACGGCGTCTCGGTCGGAACGGTCGTGAACTATGTCGATGGCTTCACCGACAATCGCCCCGGCGTGACCCCCAGCAAGATCGGCTCCTACACGACCGCCTCGCTCTTCCTCGGCCTGGACCTCGGCCGCATGAGCGCGCGGGCGGCGTTCGCCGACACCGAGGCGCAGCTGGTCATCGCCAACGTTTTCGACAACCGGCCGCCGACGATCGCGAACGGCTACCTTGGCTTCGACCCGTACAACAATCCGCCCAACCCGCGCACCGCCAGCCTTGTGTTGACCAAGCGCTTCTAGAGCCTTTTAGGGCCAGATGGAATCATCTGGCCCGTTGAAAAAGGCTCTACTTCCTGATGTTTAGAGTGCGCCCGGGCGGGTTAACCGCATACACTTAACCCTGGCGCGCTCTAGGGATCGACCCGCGCGACGAAAGCCCCTCCCCCATCGCTGGGGGAGGGGTTCCGGATCACCAGGCCCGCGCCGAGACGCGGTTGTCGAGCTGGGCGCGAAGGCAGTGGAGGCCTTCGCGGGTGATGCGATAGGGACCGCCGTTGCGGCTGGCGATCAGGCCGCGCGCCTTCAGCTTCTTGAAGACGGCGAGGGTGCAGTCGGTGAGGCGCCAGCCATCGTGGCTGAGGCATTCGGCGTCGAGGACGCGGCCCTCGGGGTCGCGGATCAGCAGAATGCGCCCGCCCTGGGCGAGCGCGTGCAGCGTGCGCTGCTGCGGCTTGGAGATGTTCAAGGAAAGGTCCGTAGGTCGAGGCGTGCAGACACGCGCCGCGCTTAGGCGGCGCAGGCTCGTCCGGGCTCGAAAAGGGACCTCAGCAGTCCCTAGGCCCGCAGCCTCTTGGCAATGGGCGACATACGGCGCTCTCTCAGCGTGTTGAGGGGGAAGGATAGCACGGGCGGCGGTTGATGTCGTGCTGAGAACTCGCACAGTCGAACCGCCCTGCGTGCTTCGACACGCGAGCTACTCAGCATGACGAAGACTTTGGGAGCCACTGAGGGCGTCATCCTGAGTAGGCCGCGCGAGCGGCCGTGTCGAAGGACGCAGGGCCGGTCAGCTTCGCCTTCGAAAATAAGCGCTGCGCGACAACCTGGGCAGATCGTCGAACCGCCCCTGGATCAAGGCCTCCTTCTTCGCCCGCGACCACCCCTTGATCCGTCGCTCGGCGTCGATGGCGTCGTAGAGGCTCTGGAATTCGTCGGCCCACACCATGTCGACAGGCAGGCGGGTCGCCGTGTAGCCCGGCGTCTCCCCGGCGAGATGCTGACCGTAGCGTTGCTCAATGTCCGTCGTGCAGCCGGTGTAGTAGCTGCCGTCAGCGCAACGCAGGATGTAGACCCAGCTAGGCATCGGCGAGGCCTTGCGTCCTTCGACACGCGCCTTCGGCGCTACTCAGGATGACGAACGTAAGGGGGCTGACTTTCCCTTACTTAATCTCCGAAATCGGCATTTCGTAGATGTTGAACGGCTTGGTCGCCGTGTTGTCCTCGCGCTTGGAGAACTGGGTGACGACGACATAGAGCTTGTCGGCGGCCTTGAAGGCGGTGGCGGGGGCGACGAAGCGGTCGTCTTTCAGATGGCCGACCACCGTGCCCGAGGCGAAGTCAGGCGCGAGATCCACGGCGACGACCTCGGTGGTTTCCTGCAACACGGCGTAGAGGCGCTGGCCGTCGAGGACCAGGCCGTCGGCGCGGCCGAGCACGGCGCCCTTGAGGTCGACCGGGGTGACCGCCTTGCTGGCCACGTCGACCTTCCAGAGCAGGCCCTTGTTCATCTGCACGATCAGCAGGGTCTTGCCGTCCGGCGTGGCGACGATGCCGTTGATGTTGGGGCCTTCGGCGTAGGTGATGGCCGGATCGAGCTTCAGCCAGGGCTCCAGGGCGCCGATCGCATCGCCGGAGCGGGAGACGCGCCACAGGATCGGGCGCAGGGTGTCGGTGACGTAGGCGGCGTCGGTGGTGAAGACGAGGTCGTTGAGCAGGCCGGCGGGGGCCTTGGGCGTGGTGAGGGTCTTCACCGTCTCGCCGGTCTTGGCATCCACGATGTGCAGGTTGCCGAGCGCGCCGCCGGCGATCCACAGGCGCTTGGCCTCGTCGAGCTTCATGCCGAGGATGGCGGGGAACTCGGTGGTTCCGGCCGGGACCAGCTTGCCGCCGGGGACAAGGATGGTCGCCGAGTTGTCGCTGAGCTTGACCTTGGCCACCGCGCCGTCGACGGCGCTGGCGGTGTAGTAGACGCCTTCGTCGGCGTCATAGGCGATGCCCTCCGGATAGGTGATGCTGTCGGGCAGCGGACGGGCGGCGAGCACCGAGGCGGCCTCGGCCGGCGCGTCGGCGGGCGCCTTGGGGCCGCAGCTGACGATGGCCACGCTGGCGGCGGCCAGCAGCAGGGTCCGGTAGATCATGGCGTCGCCTCCCAAGCGTGATTTGCGGCGGAGGGTGGCCCAAGGGGGCGCGAGGGTCAAACCGTCGCAAGGCGATGGACACGGTTTGAAACCGTGAAGCCCGCCATCCACCCTCGCTCGTCATCCTGAGCAGGGCGCGCGAGCGGCCGTGTCGAAGGACGCACGGCGGCGATGCAATGCGTCCTTCGACACGCGGCGCGCCGCCGCTGCTCAGGATGACGCAGGTGGGGGGGCGCGAAGAGCCCTACCGCCGGCCGAACAGCTTCTCGATGTCCGACAGCTTGAGCTCGACGTAGGTCGGGCGGCCGTGGTTGCACTGGCCGGAGTGGGGGGTAGCCTCCATTTCGCGCAGGAGGGCGTTCATCTCGGGCGCGGTGAGGCGGCGGCCGGCGCGGACGCTGCCGTGGCAGGCCATGGTGGAGCAGACGGCTTCGAGCCGTTCGCCGAGGGCCAGGGCGGCGCCGTTTTCGGCGAGGTCGTCGGCGATGTCGCGGATCAGGCCGGCGGCGTCGGTGGCGCCCAGCAGGGCCGGGGTTTCGCGAACCAGGACGGCGCCAGGGCCGAAGGCTTCGACGACGAGGCCCAGGGCGGCGAGCTCCTCGGCCTTGCCCATGACGCGGTCGGCCTCGGCGGGATCGAGCTCGACCACCTCGGGCAGCAGCAGGGTCTGGCGGGCGACGCCGCCGGCGGCCATCTCGGCCTTCATCCGCTCGTAGACCAGGCGTTCGTGAGCGGCGTGCTGGTCGACGACGATCATGCCGTCGCGGGTCTGGGCGACGATGTAGGTCTCGTGCACCTGGGCGCGGGCGGCGCCGAGGGGGAAGTCGACGGGATCGATGACCTGGGCGGCCGGAGCGGGCTCGGCCGTCTCGTAGACGCCGGTCTCGGGATCGAAGGCGGGCTCGACGCGGGCGGTGGCCTGGGCGAGGCCGGGAAGGACGCCGGTGCTGGGGCGGGGCGTCCAGCCGCCGGCCTGCCAGGCGGAGAAGCCGGCGGCGGAGGGCGGCGGCGTATAGCCGGGGGTGTGAGTTCGGGCCTGGAAGCCGCTGAGGGCCTGGGCGGCGGTGGTGGTGGCGGCGCGGTGGCCGGCGGCGGCGAGGCTGTGGCGCAGGCCGCCGACGATGAGGCCGCGCACCAGGGCCGGATCGCGGAAGCGGACCTCGGCCTTGGCGGGGTGGACGTTGACGTCCACGAAGGCGGCGTCGAGATCGACATAAAGGGCGGCGCTGGGATGGCGGTCGCGCGCCAGGTAGTCGGCGTAGGCGGCGCGCAAGGCGCCCTGGAGCAGGCGGTCGCGCACCGGGCGGCCATTGACGAACAGGTACTGGTGGGCGGCGTTGCCGCGATTGTAGGTGGGCAGGCCCGCGAAGCCGGAGAGGCGCACGCCGTCGCGCTCGTGCTCGATGGCCAGGGCGTTGTCGTGGAAATCGTGGCCGAGGATGGCGGACAGGCGGGCGAGGCGGCCGTCGGGGCCGGGGGGCTCGGCGGGCAGTCGCAGGGCGCGGCGGCCGTCGATATCCAGCGAGAAGCCGACGGCCTCGTGGGCCATGGCCTGACGCTTGACCTCCTCGGCGATGGCCATGGCCTCGGCCCGCTCGGACTTCATGAACTTCAGGCGGGCGGGCGTGGCGTAGAAGAGGTCGCGCACCTCCACCCGGGCGCCGTGCGGACCGGGAAAGCCGGTGGGGGCCGGGGCGCCCATGGCGCCGCCCTCGACGAGCAGGACGTGAGCGTCGGCGGCTCCCTTGGCGCGGGAGGCGATCGAGAGGCGCGAGACCGAGCCGATCGACGGCAGGGCCTCGCCGCGAAAGCCCAGGCTGGCGATGCGCAGCAGGTCGTAGTCGCCGTCGGCGTCGGGGGCGAGCTTGGAGGTGGCGTGACGTTCGACCGCCAGGAGCAGTTGGTCGGGGGTCAGGCCGCAGCCGTCGTCGGCGACCAGGATGCGCGAGAGGCCGCCGCCGTGGATTTCGATCTCGACGCGGGTCGCCCCGGCGTCGAGGGCGTTTTCGACCAGCTCCTTGACCGCGCTGGCCGGCCGCTCGACCACCTCGCCGGCGGCGATGCGGTTGACGATCTCGGGCGGGAGACGGCGGATGGGCATGGGACGGCGAGGTTAGCGCGATTCCGAGCGCGGCGACGCACTGCGACGAAACCCCGCCCTTCGAGGCTCGCAAGCTCGCACCCCAGGGTGAGGTTTCGAGTGCAACGTCGCAATAGACCTCATTCTGAGGCGCCGCGAAGCGGCCTCGAAGCTTGTCCTGAGCGCCGCCGCAGGCGGCGTCGAAGGGGACGAGGGCGGCTCCTCAGAGAATCAGAGACCCGGCAGCTTGATCTTGCCGCCGCTCTTGCGGGCGATGGTGATCTGCTGGTCGCCGGTGAGCGCCGCGGTGTTGGCGGCGGCGGTGGACGGATCGAGCGGGTTGGCTTCGTTGGCGGCGGTGGTGCTGGCCTGGGCGGCGGCGCTGGCGGCCTGGCCCTTGCGCCAGAACATCACGGTGTCGGCGAACGACTTGTCCTTGTGCGACAGGTCGCCGTTCTCGTCGTCGACGATGAAGCGGACCAGCGGATCGGCCTTGTCGCCGCCGGCGCGGGCGACCAGCATCTTCTCGCCGTCCGAACGGTTGGCGGCGGCGGCCTGGCCCGTGAGGGCGGCGCGGGCGGCGCTTTCCGGCTGCAGCTCCTGCGGGCGCGGCTCGCCGGGGGCCGGCGGGCGGAGGGCGAAATCGGGCGGCACCACCAGCGGGGCCTTGGAGACCACGCGGAACTCGTCGGGAGTCACCTTCTGCATGCCCAGCGCCTTCGAGGCGCTCTGGCAGCCGGCGGTCACGAGGCCCAGGGCGGCGACCGTGAGGATCAGGGAACCCTTGGCCAAGGCGTTCGAAGTCATCGTGTGCGTTGCTCCAGCAGACCGCCCCCGGCCGCTTCAGGGGGCGATGGATAACCTTTTCGCATCAGGGCGCCAACGGGCTTGAAGGTCGCGCCCGATCAAGCTTTCGGGACGGCCGCCTTGCGCTCGCTCTGCACGGTGTCGATCAGGAGCAGGATCACGCCCACGGTGATGCCGCTGTCGGCGACGTTGAACACCCAGGGGAAGAACGGCAGCAGGGGCGAGACGTCGATGAAATCGGCCACCGCCGCCAGGCGGATGCGGTCGATCATGTTGCCGATGGCGCCGCCCATGATCAGGCCGATGGCCACGGCCAGCAGCGGCCGGTCGACCTTCAGGGCCCAGCGCCCGAGCAGGACGGCGACCAGGGCCGAGAAGACGGTGAGCGCCCAGCGGCCGACCTCGGCCCCGTCGCGCAGCAGGCCGAAGCTGAAGCCGGTGTTCCAGACCATGGAGAAGCGGATCGGGCCGACGGGAATCGAGCCCTGCTGCAGCTTCAGGCCTTCCAGCACCCACCACTTCGACAGCTGGTCGAGGATGAGGGTGACGGCGGCGATGGCGTAGGCCGTGACGGTCAGTTTAGGCAGGGGCTTGGCCGCCACTTTTCTCTCCTCGGGCTGTCAGAAAAAGCCTGGGTCCCCGCCTGCGCGGGGATGAGCGTGTTTAATGGGAAGCATCCCACGCCTGCACGGCGTCCTCGCAGCGTTCGCAGAGCATGGCGGGCGCCTTGACCTCCGGCAGGATGCGCCAGCAGCGGGCGCACTTCTCACCTTCGGCCAGGAACGGCCGGACGGAAAGCTCGCCGACGCTCAGGGTCGCGCCGCTGGTGCGGAACACCTCGGCCGCGTCGAGCCCCTCGAAGGCCGCGACCTGGTCGGCCGAGGCGGCGACCTGCGGGGCGGCCTCCAGGGCAGAGCCGATCCGCTTCTCGCGGCGTTCGATCTCGAGGGCGCCGGTGACCGCGCGGACGACCTCGTCGACCTTGGCCCAGCGGGCGGCCTCGGCGGGGTTCTCCCACTCGGCGGGGGTCACGGGCATCACCCGCAGGCCGACCGGGCCGGCCTCGGGGAAGCGGGTGGTCCAGGCCTCTTCGGCGGTGAAGGCCGCGAGCGGCGCGAGCCAGGCGGTGAGGCGGTCGAAGGCCGCGTCCATCACCGTGCGCACGGCGCGGCGGCGCAGGCCGTCCGGGCGGTCGCAGTAGAGGGCGTCGCGGCGGACGTCGAAGTAGAGGGCCGAAAGATCGGCCGAGCAGAAGTCGCCGCAGAGCCTGAACACGCTCTGAAAGTCGTAGGTCTCGTAAGCGGCGCGGACGTCGCGGTCGAGCTCCCACAGACGGTGCAGGACGAAGCGCTCCAGCGGCGGCATGTCGGCGTAGGCGACGGCCTCGCCGGGCTCGAAGCCGGCCAGGGCGCCGAGCAGGTAACGCAGGGTGTTGCGCAGCTTGCGATAGCCGTCGATCACCGTCTGCAGGATGGTTTTGCCGATGCGCTGGTCGTCGGCGTAGTCGACCATGGCGACCCACAGGCGCAGGATCTCGGCCCCGCTCTCCTTGATGATCGTCTGGGGCTCGATGGTGTTGCCCTTCGACTTCGACATCTTCTCGCCCTGCTCGTCCAGGGTGAAGCCGTGGGTCAGGACGCCGTCGTAGGGCGCGCGGCCGCGCGTGCCGCAGCCTTCCAGCAGGGACGACTGGAACCAGCCGCGATGCTGGTCGGAGCCTTCGAGATAGAGATCGGCCGGCCACTTGGTCGGGTGCTGGGTCGGGTCACGATCCTCAAGCGTGAAGGCGTGGGTCGAGCCGCTGTCGAACCAGACGTCGAGGATGTCCTCGACCTTCTCGAACCGGTCGGGGTCGTAGCCATTGCCGAGGAACTCGGCGTCGGGGCGCACGAACCAGGCGTCGGCGCCGCCCTCGCGGATCGCGGCCAGGATGCGGGCGTTGACCGCCTCGTCCTTCAGCGGCTCGCCCGTGGTCTTGTCGACATACATGGCCAGCGGGGTGCCCCAGGCGCGCTGGCGGCTGATCAGCCAGTCGGGACGGTTCTCGACCATGGAGCCGATGCGGTTGCGGCCGGCGTCCGGATAGAAGGCGGTGTCGGCGATGGCCTTCAGCGCGCGGCTGCGCAGGGTGCTCCCGTCGCCCAGCGGCTGGTCCATGCGGATGAACCACTGCGGAGTGTTGCGGAAGATCACTGGCGCCTTGGAGCGCCAGCTGTGCGGATAGGAGTGCTCCATCCGGCCGCGGGCCAGGAGGTTTCCGGCCTCGATCAGCTTTTCCATCACCGCGCCGTTGGCGGGCCCGAACTTGCCGGTCTTCTTGCCCTCGGTCTCCAGCACCTTGAGGCCGGCGAACAGCGGGACGTGCGGATAGTAGGCGCCGTCCGGGTCGACGGTATCGGGGATGTCCTCGCGGCTGCGGCCGGTGTCGAGCCACACCTGATAGTCGTCGGCGCCGTGGCCGGGGGCGGTGTGGACGAAGCCCGTGCCGGCGTCGTCGGTGACGTGGTCGCCGGCCAGCATGGGGACGTCGAAACCGTAGCCTGGGTCGAGGGCGGCGAGCGGGTGGCTGAGGGTGAAGGCGGAGATGTCGACCGTCTCCCCCTCGCTCCAGCGGGCGACGCCGGCGGCCTTCATGACGCCTTCGGCCAGCTTCTCGGCGACGACGACGCGCTCGCCGACCTTGGCCCAGGGCGCGTAGCCGAGGTCTTCGGCCAGGGCCTCGACGCTGTAGGCGCGGTAGTCGATCTTCGGATTGTAGCTGACCGCGCGGTTGGCGGGGATGGTCCAGGGCGTGGTCGTCCAGATGACCACCGAGAGACCAGGCTGGCCCTGAACCGGGAACTTCACCCAGATCGTCGGCGAGGTGTGGTTCTGGTACTCGACCTCGGCGTCGGCCAGGGCGGTGCGCTCGACCGGGCTCCACATCACCGGCTTGGAGCCGCGATAGAGCTGGCCGCTCATCAGGAACTTGTGGAACTCGCCGACGATGGTCGCCTCGCTGGCGAAGTCCATGGTGGCGTAGCGGTGGTCCCAGTCGCCGAGCACGCCGAGGCGCTTGAACTCGCCCCGCTGCACATCGATCCAGTTAGCGGCGTAGGCGCGGCATTCGGCGCGGAACTCGGCCGTCGGCACCTCGTCCTTGCGCTTGCCCTTGGCGCGGTAGGCTTCCTCGATCTTCCACTCGATCGGCAGGCCGTGGCAGTCCCAGCCCGGCACGTAGTCGACGTCGTAGCCGAGCAGGAAGCGCGAGCGGACGACGAAGTCCTTGAGCAGCTTGTTCAGCGCGTGGCCGATGTGGATCGCGCCGTTGGCGTAGGGCGGGCCGTCGTGCAGCACGAACAGGGGGGCGCCGGCGTCCTGGCGGGCGCGGCGCATGCGTTCGTAGAGGCCGGTCTGCGACCAGTGCTCGAGGATTTGCGGCTCCTTCTGCGGCAGGCCGGCGCGCATCGGGAACGGGGTGTCGGGAAGGAAGACGGTCTCGCGATAGTCGCGCGGGGCGGCGTCGTCAGCCATGAGTCAGGTCTCGGATCGTTCGGAAAGGGACAGGGTGCGGGCGAGATTCCCGGCGCGCCGGCGAGGCGTCACGCCGGGCGGGTAATTCGCGCGAGAGGTCCGAACGAAGTCATGGCGCGGTCGATAGCAGAGCCGTGGCTTGGGGGGAACGGCTATCCCGACCGCACCGCCACCGGCCACTCCGCCGCCAGCCGATCCAGCAGGGCGTCGGCGGCCGACGAGCCGCCGGTGGGGGCGACGACGTAGAGCGTCGCGCGCTCTTCGCGGGGGTGGGACCAGCGCCACTGCTTGTAGGCGACGTGGGCGCCGCCCTCGCGGTCGAGGCTGCCGCCGAGGGCCGAGGGGCCGGAGCCGTCGCGCCAGCGCCAGCCATCGCGGGCGGCGGCCTCGGCCAGCAGGGCGCGGAAGCGCGGCCAGTCGGTCTCGGCAAGAGCGAGTTCCGCCGTCGCCAGCAGGCGGGCGGCGCTCATGGCCGCTTCGCCGCGATGGAGAACAGCCAGGAGGAGATCAGCCATGGGGCGATGAAGATGGCGGTCAGCACGCCTTCAGGCGGAACCCCGACCACGACGGCGACGATGGCCGCGACGGCCTGGGCGAGCGCGGTCGCCAGCATGACCCGCGCCATGCCCGCCGAGCGCAGCCGGACGAGCGCCCCGCCGCCGAGGCCGATGGCGAGAACGCCGACAAACACCAGATTGGCCGGGTTGTCCTCGTTGTCGATGATGCCCACGGCGAGGCTGGCCCAGACGATGACGAAGGCCGTCCCCAGCGCCAGGCCCGCGCCGGCGAGGTGGGCTATGTCGCGGCTGGCCCGGGCGGTCAGCTCGAAGGCGACGCAGGCCAGGCCCAGCATGGTCGCGAGCACCGCGAAGTCGAACGGACCCCAGTCCCACTCCGGACTGACCTGGGTCATGACCGCGGGGATGGCGAGCAGCAGGGCCGCGCCGCCCCAGGCCGCCGCCCGCCAGAGATTGAAGTTGATCGCGTGCGCCATGGCCTTGCTCCCTTGCGTTGCTCCCTGGCGTGAGAGAGCTTCAGCATGTCGGCGCGCCGGGTGAGCGGCATGAGCGGCGGCTGATTTTTCGGTGAAAGCGTGGGATATCGCTGAAAGATGGCTTCCGGCCCTCTCCGCTTCGATCGCTTCGAGCTCGACGCCGACAATCGCCAGCTGCGCCGCGAAGGCGCGCCGGTGGAGCTGAGCGCCCGCTATTTCGACGCCCTGATCCTGCTGGCCAGCACGCCCGGACAACTGGTCAGCAAGGACCGGTTTATGGCCGAGGTCTGGCGCGGCGTGCCGGTGACCGACGAAGCCCTGACCCAGTGCATCCGCTCGCTGCGCAAGGCGCTGGGCGACGCCGCCGCCCGCCCCCGCTTCATCGAGACCGTGCCGAAGCACGGCTATCGCTTCATCGCGCCCTTGGCGGATGCGCCCGTCGAGGCGCCGCCGGCGCCGAACGCCGACGCCGTCGACCCGAGGATTCTCTGGCGACGCCGACGCTGGATCGGCGCCCTCGGCGCGCTGGGCGGCGCCGGCGCCGGCGCCATCGGGGGCGTGATCTACGGTTTCGCGGCCGCCGCCTCGTCCGACGTGGGGGCGGCCTCGACCTTCCTGGTGCTGGTGGTGCTAACGACGGTGGTCGGCCTGGTGGGCGGGGCCGGCGTCAGCTTCGGCATGGCGGCGGCGGGCTACACCGAGAGCCGCCCTTCCCCGGCCGTCGCCGTGATGGCCGGGCTCGGCGGACTGCTGGTCGGCGCCCTGTTCCAACTGCTCGGCGGCGACGCCTTCGAGCTGCTGTTCGGCCACGCGCCGCGCGGCATCACCGGCCCCCTGGAGGGAGCGCTGCTGGGGTTCTTCATCGGGCTTGGCGCCTGGCTCGGAGGGCTGCGGACCTCGGACCCGCCGCTACGCCTGAGCATGACGGCGGCCGGGGTGACCGGCGCGCTCGGCGGGGTGCTGATCAACCTCGGAAACGGCCGGCTGATGGGCGGCAGCCTGGAGCGCCTGGCCGCCGCCTTCCCCGGCTCGCACCTGCGGCTCGACGCCATCGGCGGATTGTTCGGCGAGACGGGCCTGGGCCCGATCAGCCTGGCGGTGACCGGCGGGCTGGAGGGCGCGCTGTTCGGGTCCTGCGTGGTCGGGGCGATGATCGTGGCGCGGCGGATTTAGGGGTCAACAATACACCCGCTCTTCCCGGCGAAGGCCGGGATCCAAGCTGAAGATCCGAACTCGCTTCGGACCTGGAACGCCTCAACGCTTCGAGACCGAGCTCTTCCGGCGAGTCGGCTTGGGCCCCGCCTTCGCCGGGGTGAGCGGAGGATGGGAGTCCTTAGAACGCATACACCAGCGACAACCGCGTCAGAGTATCGAGCTGCTCGCGCGGCGGGGGCGGGGCGGATTCGTAGCGGACGTTGAGCGAGCCGCGCCAGGAGAGGTGGCCGATCAGCTTGGTGGTGACCGCGAAGGCCGATTCCACCGTGTTGCTGCGGCTGTCGAGATAGGCCGAGGAGATGTTGGTGAACACGCTGTCGGAGGACAGCTTCCACTCGTAGCGGGCGCCGAGGCGCGCGCCCAGGGTGGATTCATCGCCGCCGGGGACGATGACGCCCATGTCGTTGAGCGCGCCGTCGGCGTAGCGCGTCTGGCGGGCGGCGACGCCGACATCCATGTCGAGGGTCATCGGGCCGCCCTGCAGGAAGCGGTAGCCGACACCGATCGACTCGCTGAAGCGGCGGTCGAGCCCGGCGAAGGGGTCGCGCTCCCACCCGACCAGGACGTTGGAATAGGTCCGCTCGGTGAACTTGAAGTCGCCCTGGTAACCGGCGCTGTAGCGCTCGGTGGTCTGCACGCCGGCGGCGGTCTTGGAGTCGACCAGCGCGGTCAGGCGGTGGCGCCGGGTGATCGTCTCCTTGTTGAGGTTCAGGCCGACGGTGATCCCGCTCTCGTCGGTGTTGCCGGTGGCCAGGGAGCCGCCGGCCTCGCCCTGCCCTGTCCAACCTTCCCGAAAGCGATAGCTGCCTAGCCGGGCCCTGCGCATCTTCTCGGCGTCGTCGCGGATGAAGGTGACCAGGGCGTCGATCTCGTCGCGGGCGTCGGGGTTGGTCTTGCGGGCGATCTCGGCGACGACGTTGAGCTTGGCCGGATCGTCGCCGGCCGCCTCGATCATGTCGCGCACGGCCGGCGGAATGGGCGCGGCCAGGGCGTGGCCTCCCATGGCGGCGAGGGCTGGAAGAGAGAACGCAAGAAGCGCTCCGAGCGATCGAGCCATGGCGATCTCCGGGGTGCGTAGGGACAAAGGGCGAGCGCCGGTTACAGCAGCGCGCGCCCGCAATTCCAAGCCCGGTCGGGCGAGAATATGGCGGGCGGGAAGCGTTTTTGCTTGGCGAGGCGGCAGGGGGGCGCGGTCGGCCGGGTCTTCTATTCCGTCATGGCCGGGCCTGTCCCGGCCATCCATGACCACCGCCGTTGGGGCGCGCTTGAGCGCGCGACTGAGCGTCGCCACGCATGGATCGCCGGGACAGGCCCGGCGATGACGGACAGTAGGGGCTAATCGCCTCAGGCGCCCAGGATCGCCCGGGCGTTCGCTTCGTCTGTCTTGATGGCGTCGATCAGGGCCGGGAGGCCGTCGAACTTGGCTTCCAGGCGGAGGAAGGCGACGAGTTCGGTTTCGATGACCTGGCCGTAGAGATCCTCGTCGAAATCGAAGAGGAAGACCTCCAGGCGGGCGTCGACGAGGCCGGTGGTCGGGTTGCAGCCGATATTGGCGACGCCCGGCAGGACCCGGCCGTCCGGCAGCCTGGTGCGGGTGGCGTAGACCCCCAGGCGGGGGGCGACGTAGTCCTCCAGCGCGACATTGGCGGTGGGATAGCCGAGCGTGCGGCCGAGTTGGCGGCCGCGGCGGACGACGCCTTCGATGGCGAAAGGCCGACCGAGCACCTGGGCGGCGCCGGCCGGATCGCCGTCGCGCAGGAAGTCGCGCACTTCGCTGGAGGAGACCTTCTCGCCGTGCGGCCCGAGCAGGGCCGGGGCGGTGGAGACGCCGAAGCCGAGCCGGGCGCCGTAGTCGGCCATGGCCTCGGGGCTGCCGGTGCGGCCCTTGCCGAACGAGATGTCGAAGCCGACGGCCACGTGGCGGACGCCGAGGCCCTTGGCCAGGACCTCGGTCGCGAAACCCTCGTCGGTGAGGTTGGCCATCTCGAAGTCGAAGGGCAGCAGATAGAGGCGTTCGACGCCGAGGGCGGCCAGGGCGCGCGCCTGCTGATCCAGGCTCATAAGCCGGAACGGCGGGTCGGTGGGGCGGAAGATGCGGCGCGGATGGGGATCGAAGGTGACCACGCCCAGCGGCGCGCCGAGGCGTTTGGCGGCCTCGGCCGCGAGGGCGATCACCTTCTGGTGGCCGAGGTGCACGCCGTCGAAATTGCCGAGCGCCACGGCGGCGCCCTTGTCGGCCTCGGTGAGGCCGCGCCAGTCGCAGTAGATTTTCAAGCGGGTGTTCCGCGGCGGGGGACCATCACCGTCGCCTCGCCGTCGACGGCCATCTTGCGGCCGAGCTTGCAGGTGGTGGCCAGGGTGGCGTGGGCCTTCTTCTCGTCGAGGGCGACGACCTCGATACGCACGGTGACGTCGTCGCCGATGCGCACGGGGCGCAGGAAGCGGAGATTCTGCGACAGGTAGACCGAGCCCTTGCCGGGAAGGCGGCTGGCCATCAGGGCCGAGATGTAGGCGCCCGAGAGCATGCCGTGGGCGATGCGGCTCTTGAACACGGTGGTCGCCGCGAAGGCCTCGTCGACGTGGATCGGATTGTAGTCGCCGCTGACCTTGGCGAAGAGGTCGATGTCGACCGCCTCGACGTGGCGCACGGTTTCGGCCGACCAGCCGATCTCCAGGTCCTCGAAGGCCAGTTCGCCGGTCTGTTCGCCCCAGGCGAGGTCGGCGCTGGCCCAACGGGCGTGAACGCCGTGCTCGGCGAGGGCCTTGCCCAACGACTCGTCGGTGAGCCGGCCGTCGACCAGGGCCGAGGCGGCGTGGATGCCCTTGGCGATGAACAGGACATCGAGCGCCTGGTTGTTGGCGCCGAGCACGTCAGTGCCGAGGCCGTCGCCGATGCACAGCACGCGCGAGCGCTTCACCGGCCCGCCGCGCAAGGCCTCGGCCTCCGCCACGGCCAGGTCGTAGATGGCGGGATAGGGCTTGCCGGCCATGATTACCTCGCCGCCCATGTCGGTGTAGAGGTCGGCCAGGGCGCCGGCGCAGTAGATCAGCACGTCGCCCTTCTGGACCACGCGGTCGGGGTTGGCGCAGATCATCGGCAGCTTGCGGTCGGCCGCCTGCTGCAGGCGCTCGCGGTAGTGTTCCGGGGTTTCGACGTCGTCGTTCTCAAGGCCGGAGACCGCCAGGAACGACGCCTTGTCCGCCGTGGCGAAGTCGAGGCCGAGGTCGGCGAACAGGGGATCGTCGCGCTGGGGGCCGAGGCGCCAGGCCGGACCGGGCGACCGCTCGGCCAGCAGGGCGCGGGTCGCGTCGCCCGAGGTGACGAAGGCGCTCCACGCCTCGCGCGGCACGCCGAGGCCGTCGAGCTGGGCGACCACATCGGCGGAAGGGCGCGGCGAGTTGGAGATCAGCACCACCGGACCGCGGCGCTGGCGGAACTTGACCAGCGCCTCGCAGGCGGCGGGGAAGCTTTCGCGCCCGTTGTGGATCACGCCCCAGACGTCGCACAGCAGGACGTCGTAGCGGTCGGCGATGTCGGAGAGGCCTGCGATCAGGGCGGGCGGCGCGGGGGCCGCTTCGGGCGCTTCGGTCATGGCGCGGGGCTAAACCCACGGGCCTTGGGGGTCAACGGCTCGCTGCATCGCGGCATGCTCGCGGCATCCTCGCGCGAACGGGCGGCGCGCCCGCGTTAGTCACTGATTTGGGCGATTCAAGGGCGGGAAGCGTCGCCGTTGCCAAACTGTCACATCTGCCTCGGAGCGAGCATTCGCTGCATTGCAGCAGGGCAGAAACGACCATACCTCCCGCTCTCCCCGCCGAGTTGGGCGGGCAGATTAAAAGGCTTTAAGTCCCATGAAACTCTCGATGCTCGTCGGCGCCGCCGCCCTCTCCGCCGCCGCCCTGGCCGCCCTGCCGGCCGCCGCGCAGACGCAAACCTCGTTCTACGGCAACGTCGGCTACACCGCGATCGACGCGGAAGACGTGACCCTCGGCGCCCTGACCGGCCGCGTCGGCGCCCAGTTCCACCCGAACTTCGCCGTGGAAGCCGAAGCCGGCTTCGGCGTGAAGGACGACAGCGCCAACGTCGGCGGCGTCAACGTCAAGGGCGAACTGAAGCACAGCGTCGCCCTCTACGGCGTCGGCATCCTGCCGATCAACGACAAGTTCGACCTGCTGGGCCGCGTCGGCTACGGCAGCTCGAAGCTGGAAGCCTCGGCCCTCGGCACGAAGGTCGAAGGCAGCCAGGAATCCTGGAACTACGGCGTCGGCGCCCAGTACTCGTTCGACGGCGCCAACGGCGTCCGCGTCGACTACACCCGCTATGACTTCGACGGCGACTTCGACAAGGCCGACACCTGGGCCGTGTCCTACGTCCGCAAGTTCTAAGACCGGTTTAGTACCCCGCGCCCTTCGGGGGGCGGTTAGTAAGCGTAGAGTAGCGTAAGCGTACGGAAGCGCCTCCCGGGAGACCGGGGGGCGTTTTTCGCGTTTGGGCTTCCTTTAAGCATCCCTCCCCCTTGATGGGGGAGGGGCAGGGGGGTGGGGGTGACTGCTGCGCCAGCCACGCCAACGACCTAGCCAGAGGTGTTCGGATCGCCGAAGCTTTCGTCATGTCATTTCCGGTAAGGCCTCTGCATTCCCCTGGAGCCATCCGCCGCGCTCGCCGATTGCGGCGCGACATGACCCTTAGCGAACGCAATCTCTGGCGCGAGCTTCGTAAACTCGAACTCCACATCCGGCGGCAGGCGCCTATAGGCCGCTACATCGCCGATTTCGCACAACACGAAGCCCGCCTTGTGATCGAGGTCGATGGCATAGGGCATGAGTTGGACGAAGCTCAACTCTACGACGCCGAACGCGACGCGTGGCTGACCACTCAGGGCTATCGAGTGCTTCGGGTCAGCGACGGCGACGCCCTAACGGAGCCGGTTATGGTCGCACGGATGGTGGCGGAGGAGATTCTGGAGAGGTTGGGAAACCGCCTGGAGGCGGACACGCCGTAGTCACCCCCATCCCTGCCCTTCCCCATCGAGGGGGAAGGGTTCTGTTTTACTACCCCCTGCCCCCAGCCGCCCGTCGGCGGATGGCGTCGCGCATGAAGGTCGCGGGCGGATCGGCTTCCGCCAGGACGGCGTCGCGGATGGCGCGGGGTTCGCCGAACAGGTGGCCCTGGCCGTAGCCGATGTCGAGTTCGAGGACATCGACGACCTGGCGCTCGCTCTCGACCTTCTCGGCGATGATTTCGATGCCGTAGCGGCGGGTGAGGTTGGCGAAGTCGGGGGCCTGGAGGTCGGGCAGGGTGCGGATGATCAGGCGGCCGTCCACCTCCTCCAGCTGGTCGAGCAGCATGGCGGCGCCGACCTTGACGAACTTCACGTCGGCGCGGGCCAGGTCCTGGAAGTCGAGGTCGAGGTCATGGACCTTGTCCAGCGAGAAACGGAAGCCGAGGTCGGCCAGGCGCGCCATGTGGCGGGCCTCGACCGAGCCGCGCTGGTCGAAGGCGCTCTGGCCGAGCTCGAAGATCAGGGCGCCGGCCATGTCGCGGTTGGCCTGCAGGAATTCGAGGAACTGCGGGAAGAACACCTCGTCGCCGAGGCTGGCCAGGGAGATGTTGCAGAAGATGCCGACCTTGCGGTCCTGCTTGGCGAGGCGGCGGACGATCTGCACGCAGCGGAACAGCAGCAGGTTGTCGATGGCGGCCACGAGGCCTTCCGGCTCGGCCACCGCCAGGTATTCGGCCGGCATCATCACGCGGCCGCTCTCGTCGCGCAGGCGCGAGAAGCTTTCGTAGAAGACGGTGCGGCGCTGCGGCAGGCCGACGACGGGCTGCAGGTAGAGGTCGACGCGGTTCTCGGCCAGGGCGTCGCGGACCGTCTCCAGCAGGATGTGAGACTGCGGCGAGCGAGCGCGCGCGGGGCCGTGGGCGGCGGCCATCTGATCGGTGAGGCGCGCTTCGAGCCGCTCGCCCATGCGGGCGACCATGTCCTCCAGCATGTGGACCTCGTCGGTGAGCTCCTCGTTGCGGCGGAGGTTCTCGACGGTGACGGTGTCGACCACCTCGGAGAGACGGGCGTCGATGCGTTCGAGCTGGGTGAGCAGCAGGCCGTGGGCCTGGCGGACGGCGTCGATCTCGGCCCGCAGCCGGGCGCTTTCCAGAAAGCGTCCGACGACGCCGTGCAGGGCGAAGGCCAGGCCGAGGCAGGCGATGAGGGCCGAAAGGCCCGCGCCCCAGCCCCCGCCGTTGCGCCAGAGGCCCAAGGCGACGATCAAGGACAGGCAGAGATAGGCGCCCGTGAGCAGCCCCAGAGTCAGCTTGCGCATCGTCCCGTCGGGTTCCGAATCGTTCGACAGTATCGGCTGCGCTTGGCGGAACCGCCAAACGGTTAAACGGGGGTGTGACGAAGCACCCTATATTCTCCTCCACTGCGAAGCGGGGGAGGTGGCGCGGCGCGCCAGCGCCGTGACGGAGGGGGCGTGGCCGATGCCTTAGCGCCCCCTCCACCGGCTACGCCGGTCCCCCTCCCCCGCAGGCGGGGGAGGAGAAAAATCAGCGCGTCGGAACGGGGGTCTCGCCGCGATAGTCGTAGAAGCCGCGGCCGGACTTCTTACCGAGCCAGCCGGCCTCGACATATTTCACCAGCAGCGGGCACGGACGGTACTTGCTGTCGGCCAGGCCGTCGTGGAGCACGTTCATGATCGACAGCAGGGTGTCGAGGCCGATGAAGTCGCCGAGCTCCAGCGGGCCCATCGGATGGTTGGCGCCGAGCTTCATGGCGGTGTCGATCGAGGAGACGGTGCCGACGCCCTCGTAGAGGGTGTAGACCGCCTCGTTGATCATCGGGGCCAGGATGCGATTGACGATGAAGGCCGGGAAATCCTCGGCGTTGGCGGTGGTCTTGCCCAGGGACTCGGCGAAGGTGACGGCGGTTTCGTAAGTCGGCTTGTCGGTGGCGATGCCGCGGATGATCTCCACCAGCTTCATGATCGGTACGGGATTCATGAAGTGGAGGCCGATGAACTTTTCCGGGCGGTCGGTGACCGAGGCCAGGCGGGTGATCGAGATCGACGAGGTGTTGGAAGCGAGGATCGTCTCCGGCTTCAGATGCTCGGTGAGGCCGCGGAAGATCGACTTCTTGACCTCCTCGTTCTCGGTCGCGGCCTCGATGGCGATGTCGCACTGGCCGATCTCGGCGATGTCGGCGGCGCCCTTGATGCGGCCGAGGGCGGCGGTCATCGCGGCCTGGTCGATGGCTTCCTTCGCCACCTGACGGCCAAGATTCTTTTCGATGTTGGAAAGGCCCGCCTGGATTCGGTCGGCCGCCACGTCGTGCAGACGAACCTCGTAGCCGGCGAGGGCCGCCACATGCGCGATGCCCGCACCCATCTGGCCGGAGCCGATGATGCCCACCGTTTGGATCTTCGCCATGCCCCTGAAGCCCTGCTGCGCTGCAATAAGAGCGCGTTATAGCACGCAGTGCGGCGCTGTCGCCTACCGCGACGTCCGGTCGAGCCGCGAAGCGAAACCATGACAAGCCGCCGCCAGGGCGCCACAGTGCGCCGCCTACCGCCCCGCTTCAGGCCCTAGCGTGATCGACCTCCGCCGCCTTCCCGCCGGATCGGCCGCCCTGCTCGTGGGCGGGGTGATCGCCGTGTTCGCCCTGGCGGCCGTGTTCGCCACGCGCGGCTATGAGGCGCGGCTGCAGGGCGTGCGCCATTCGGTGGACGTGCAGCGGCGACTGACCACCGTGCTTTCAGCCATGCAGGACGCCGAGACCGGTCAGCGGGGTTTCCTGCTCACCGGCGAGGCGGGCTACCTCGGTCCCTATAATTCGGCGGTCGCGCGGGTGGAGGCCGAGGTCACCGGCCTGGAGGCCGAGGTGATCGACAATCCCGACCAAGTGCGGGCGGTGCGGATGCTGCGGCCGATGATCCAGGGCAAGCTGGCCGCACTGAACAGCACCATCGCCCAGGCCCAGGCGCGCGACGCCGACTCGGCCCTGCAGATGGTGCGCAGCGACTACGGCCGCGAGCGGATGGACGCCATCCGCCGGGTGATCGGGGCCATGTCCGAGCGCGAGACGGCCACGCTGGTGGAGCGGACGGCGGCGAGCCGGAGGTTCAGCTACGGCCTGTTCGGCCTTCTGTCGCTGCTGGCGATGGGCACCCTGGTCAGCCTGCTGGTCTGGCTGAACCAGGCCCGGCGAAACGAGGAGGCGCTGCAGGCGGCGCACGACACCCTGGTCTCGACCAACGACCAGTTGCAGCGCGAGGCGCAGGAGCGGGCCCACGCCGAGGCCCAGGTGCGCCAGCTGCAGAAGATGGAGGCGCTGGGCCAGCTGACCGGCGGGGTGGCCCACGACTTCAACAACATGCTGGCGGTGATCATCGGCAACATCGACATGGCGCGGCGCCATATCGGGGACCGCGCGAAGCTGGAGGCCCGGCTCGGCGGCGCCCTGGAGGGCGCGACCAAGGCCGCCACCCTGACCCGCCGCCTATTGGCCTTCTCGCGCCAGCAGCCGCTGGAGCCGAAGGCGGTGGACCTCAACGCCCTGGTCTCCGGCATGTCGGACATGCTGCTGCGCACGCTCGGCGCGGAAGTGCAGATCGAGACGGTGCTGGCCGGCGGCCTGTGGCCCGCCTACGCCGACCCGACGCAGCTGGAAAGCGCCCTGCTCAACCTGGCGGTCAACGCCCGCGACGCCATGCCGAACGGCGGCCGGCTGACCGTGGAGACCGCCAACGCGCACCTCGACGAGGCCTATGCGGCCCAGCATCCGGGCGTGGCGCCGGGACACTATGTGATGGTCAGCGTGACCGACACCGGCCAGGGCATGACCCCGGAGGTGCTGGCCAAGGCCTTCGACCCCTTCTTCACCACCAAGCCGGCGGGCAAGGGCACGGGGCTGGGCCTCTCGCAGATCTACGGCTTCGCCCGGCAGACCGGCGGCCAGGCGCGCATCTACTCCGAGGTCGGCCTGGGCACGACGGTGAAACTCTACATGCCGCGCGACAAGCGCGGCGAGGCCCCGGCGGGGCCGTCGGCGCTGGCCGAGGGCGAAGTGACCCCGGTGGGGGCGCCGGGGCGGATCATCCTGGTGGTGGAGGACGAGGACGCCCTGCGCGCCGTCAGCGTCGAGACCCTGCGCGACCTCGGCTACACGGTGCGGCATGCCCACGACGGCCCGGCGGCCCTGGCGATGCTGCGCGAGATCGGAACGATCGACCTTCTGTTCACCGACATCATCATGCCGGGCATGAACGGCCGCGAGCTGGCCGAGGCGGCGGCGAAACAGCAGCCCGGCCTGAAGGTGCTCTACACCACCGGCTACACGCGCGACGCCGTGGTTCACAACGGCGTGGTCGACGCCGGCGTCTCCCTGCTCAGCAAGCCGTTCACCGTCGAGCAGCTGGCGACGCGCGTCTATGCGGCGCTGAAGGACGGCTGACGGCCGTCAGCGCCTAGCGAACCGCCGAGAGCCGGGTCGCGGCGCCGGCGCGCAGGGTCGGCGGCAGGGCCTGGGTCAACAACGCCGCCTTCTCCGGAGCCAGTTCGGACAGACGCCCGAACACCGTCCGGGCATCGAACAGGTGCGCCGGGGCGCGATGGCGCAAGGCGAACATGGCGGCGGTCTCGATCCCGACGTGGTCCTCCGGCTGGGCCAAGGTCGGGGGCGGCGGCGCGCACAGGTCGTCGAGGCTGACCTCCGACCGGCAAAGCTCGCGCAGGCGCTCGCCAATGGCGCCGTTGTAGCCGGGCTCGGCCCCGCGGTTGATGTCGACGACGGCGTGGGCGTGGGTCAGACCATGCAGCGCGGCGGCGCCCCACATGTAGGCGATCAGGAAGTAGGTCTCTTCCGGCGACATGGCCTGAAGCATGGCGCGGTGACGGTGCTTGGGCTTGGTCAGGCCGGCTCGCCAGCCGGTCGGCCAGGGCAGGCGCTCGAAGACGGGCGCCATCGCCGGATCGTTGCGATTGCGCCAGACCACCCGCAGCCAGTTGCCGAAGAAGGAACGGCCGGCCTCGCCCTGGTGGACGCAGGAGCGCCAGACATCGAGCGGCGCCCGGTCGATATGGACGAGCCGCATGTCCAGCCGCTGACGGCCGACCCATCCGAGACGCAGCGGCGCGCGCACACAGCCGAGCACGGCCTGGCGTCCCTGGGCGCGGGCGTGGGCGATCAGGTGGTCTATGTAGCGGGCCATGCGGGGATGCGACTCGGTCGGCCGCAGACACCATCGGTCATGGGCGAGGTCCGCCGAGAAGCGCGGCACGCCGCCGGACGGGCGCAGCAGCGGCGCGTACTCCGCGAAATAGGGTTCGGCGAGGGCCGGGTGGCGCAGACTGGCGATCTGGCCGGGCGTATCCTTGGCGATGTCGGCGCGGGTCAGGCTCGCCAGGCCGTCGTGCAGCGGCTCATAGAAGCAGCAGGTCGACGGGTCGGCCCGGAACCGCGACCAGACGTAGGTCGAGCCGCTCCGCCACAGGCTGCTGAGGAAGACAGGCGGTCGATAGTCGGTCACGTGGCGGCGGCGCCCCTGAAATCGTCACAACCCATGTGACGATCTCACGGTGTCGCCCGAACGTCGCGAACCGATTGCCGTGACGTGTCTCAATGTATCAGCGGCGCCCGTTCCGGCCGCAGCTTGGCCACGATTTGACGACCTGCGTCAGCCCAGCGCCGACATCAGCTCCGGCACGGCGGTCTTGTAGTCGGCGACCCAGCCGTAGTCGGCGACCTGGAAGATGGGGGCTTCCGGATCCTTGTTGATGGCGACGATGACCTTGCTGTCCTTCATCCCCGCCAGGTGCTGGATGGCGCCCGAGATGCCGATGGCGATGTAGAGCTCGGGGGCGACCACCTTGCCGGTCTGGCCGACCTGATAGTCGTTGGGGGCGTAGCCGGCGTCCACGGCCGCGCGGGAAGCTCCTACGGCGGCGCCTAGCTTGTCGGCCAGGGGATCGATGACGGCGTTGAACTCCTCGGCCGAGCCGAGGGCGCGACCGCCGGAGACCACGATCTTGGCGGCGCCGAGTTCCGGACGGTCCGACTTGACCTTCTCCTCGCCGACGAAGCGGCTGTGGGCCGAGCCGGCCCCGGCGTCGACCGCCTCGATGGCCGCCGAGCCGCCGCCTTCCGCCGCCTTGAACGCCGTCGGACGGACGGTGATCACCTGCTTGCCTTGCGCCGACTTGACGGTCTCCAGCGCGTTGCCGGCGTAGATCGGGCGCACGAAGGTATCGGGGGCGACGACCTCGACGATGTCCGACACCTGGCTGACGTCCAGCCTGGCGGCGATGCGCGGGGCGACGTTCTTGCCCTGCGAGGTCGAGGGGACAAGCACCACGTCGTAAGATGCGGCGAGCGGGACGATCAGGGCCTCATAGGCCTCGGCGAGGCCCTGGCCGAGGGCCGGGCTGGAGGCGGTGAGCACCTTGCGCACGCCAGAGAGCGCGGCGGCGGCCTTGGCGGCGGCGTCGACGTTGTCGCCCGCCACGAGGATGTCGATGTCCCCACCAATGGCCTTGGCGGCGGTCAGGGTCTTGGCGGTCGTATCTTTCAGTTCGCCGGCTTCATGGTCGGCGACGAGGAGGATGGCCATGATCAGAGCACTCCCGCGGACTTGAGCTTGCCGACCAGATCGGCGGCGCTTTCGACCTTCACCCCGGCCGAACGCTTCGGCGGCTCGGTGACCTTCACCACGGCGAGCTTGGGCGCGACATCGACGCCGAGGTCGGCGATCGGCTTGATCTCCAGCGGCTTCTTCTTGGCCTTCATGATGTTGGGCAAGCTGGCGTAGCGGGGCTCGTTGAGGCGCAGATCCACGGTGACCACCGCCGGCAGGTCGACTTCGAGGGTCTGCAGGCCGCCGTCGACTTCACGGGTGACGACAGCCTTGCCGCCCGCCACCTCGACCTTCGAGGCGAAGGTCGCCTGGGGCCAGCCGAGCAGGGCCGCCAGCATCTGGCCGACGGCGTTGTTGTCGCCGTCGATGGCCTGTTTGCCCATCACGATCAGGTCGGGCTTTTCCGCCTCGGCCACGGCCTTCAGCGCCTTGGCGACGGCCAGCGGCTCGAGGTCGGCATCACTCTGCAGCAGCAGGGCCCGGTCGGCCCCGATGGCCATGGCGGTGCGCAGGGTCTCCTGCGCCTGGCTCGGGCCGATCGAGACGGCGAGCACATCCTCGGCGACGCCCTTCTCGCGAAGGCGCACGGCCTCCTCGACGGCGATCTCGCAGAACGGATTGATGCTCATCTTGACGTTGGCGAGCTCGACCCCGCTCTGGTCGGGCTTCACCCGCGCCTTGACGTTGTAGTCGATGACCCGCTTGACCGGGACCAGCACCTTCATCGCGCGCTCTCGCCTCTTGTTATCCGGCCTGCGGGAATAGCGCCTCTTGAACGCATTGCAAGTTTCCGCAAGGAGAGCGTCAGCCGCATTTCAGCCGCCCCCGACGTCTAGACGCACACTGCGTCCCTGGAGTTCCCGCCCCGCATGAGCCGCGCCATCAACCGCCTGAAGCTGGTGTTCATCGGCATCTTCGCCGTCGCGGGCATCGCGATCTGGACCTACCACCTGATGTGGGTCTGGCCCGGCCAGCGCTGCGAGGCGCACGGCGGCTGGTGGGACTGGCATACCCGCACCTGCGCGACGCCGGTGCCGCTGCAGATGCTGACCGGGCGCCCGGGCGCCCAGAAGATCACGCCGCAGAACCCCGAGGTGCAGCAGGCGCCGTCGCAACTCGCGCCGGGCCAGACGCCGAGGTAGCCTGCGACCTCGACGGAGGTACGGATGGAAGACAAGCGTCCGGAGGGCATCCACGATTACGAACTGCCGGCCGGCGGCTGGGGCGCGCTGCGCGGCGTCGCCGAGGCGCTGAAGGAGCAGCAGGCCGCGGCGCGGGCCGGCCAGGCGCTGATGCGCCAGAACAAGCCTGATGGTTTCGATTGCCCGAGCTGCGCCTGGCCCGATCCCGACCACACCTCGGCCTTCGAGTTCTGCGAGAACGGGGCCAAGGCGGTGGCCTGGGAGGCGACGACGCGCAACGTCGGGCCCGAGTTCTTCGCCGCCCACACCGTGGCCGACCTTTGGAGCCGCTCGGACCATTGGCTGGAGGACCAGGGGCGGGTCACCGAGCCGCTGCGCTACGACCCGGCGAGCGACCGCTTCGAGGCGGTGAGCTGGGCCGAGGCGATGGCGGGGATCGGCGCGGGCCTAGGCGCCCTGCCCGACCCGAACCAGGCGGAATTCTACACCTCCGGCCGCTGTTCGAACGAGGCGGCGTTCCTGTTCCAGCTGTTCGTGCGGCTGTTCGGGACCAACAACTTCCCCGACTGCTCGAACATGTGCCACGAGGCGACCTCGGTGGGGCTGCCGAAGTCGATCGGCATCGGCAAGGGGACGGTGAGCCTCGATGACTTCGATCAGGCCGACCTGATCCTCTCCATCGGCCACAACCCGGGCACCAACCACCCGCGGATGATGAGCACCCTGCGCAATTTCTCCAAGCGCGGCGGCCGGATCATCGTGTTGAACCCGCTGAAGGAGCGGGCGCTGGAACGCTTCGCCTCGCCGCAGTCGCCGGTCGAGATGACGACCCTGACCTCGACGCCCATCGCCGACACCTATCTGCAGGTGAAGATCGGCGGCGACGCCGCGGCGCTGAAGGGGATCGGCAAGGCGCTGCTCGATCTGGACGCCGTCGACCACGCCTTCATCGCCGAGCACACCGCCGGGTTCGAAGCCTTCGCCGACGACCTGCGGGCCGCCGACTGGGCCGAGATCGAGGCGGGAAGCGGCCTGGCGCGGGCGGAGCTGGAAGACGTGGCGCGCGCCTACGCGGCCTCGAAGGCGACCATCGTCTGCTACGGCATGGGCGTGACCCAGCACCGCACCGGGGTGCAGAACGTGCAGCAGATCGCCAACCTGCTGCTGATGCGGGGAAACATGGGCCGACCGGGCGCCGGCATCTGTCCGTTGCGCGGCCACAGCAACGTGCAGGGCGACCGCACGGTCGGCATCTGGGAGCGACCGAGCGCGGCCTTCCTGGACCGGCTGGGCGAGGTGTTCGGCTTCGAGCCGCCCCGCGAGCACGGCCATTCGGTGGTCGAGAGCATCGCCGCCATGCGCGAGGGGCGCTCCAAGGCGGTGGTCTGCCTGGGCGGCAACCTGGCGGTGGCCTCGTCCGATCCGGCGGCCTGCGCCGAGGCGTTCCGCAACACCGACCTGGCGGTGCACATCACCACCAAGCTGAACCGCACCCACCTGCTGCTGGCCGGGCAGGTCTACATCCTGCCGTGCCTGGGGCGCACCGACATCGACGTGCAGGCCGAGGGCGTGCAGGCGGTGACCGTCGAGGACTCCATGTCGATGGTGCACGCCTCGCGCGGTTTCCTGAAGCCGCCGGGTCCGAACGTGCGCTCGGAGGCCTGGATCGTGGCGGAGATGGCCAAGGCGACGCTGGGCTCGAAAGGCGGCGTCGACTGGGACGGACTGGTCGCCGACTACGACCGCATCCGCGACAAGATCGAGGCGGTGTTCCCGGCCTTCGCCGACTACAACGCCCGCATCCGTAAGCCCGGCGGCTTCCACCTGACCAATTCGGCGGCCCTTCGCCAGTGGAACACCGCCAACGGCCGCGCCAACTTCCTGGTGCACGAAGGGTTCGGCGAGGCGGCTGCCGAGGACCCGCAGGTGCTGCGCCTGACCACCGTGCGGGCGCACGACCAGTACAACACCACGATCTACAACCTGAACGACCGCTATCGCGGCGTGTTCGGCCGGCGCGACGTGCTGTTCATGAACCGGGGGGAAATGCGCCGACTCGGCTTCGCGGAGGGCGATCTGGTCGATGTGGCGACCGCCCTGGAGTTCGCCCGCGACGACCGGGTCGTGCAGGGCCTGACCCTGGTGGCGCAGTCGATGCCGAACGGCTGCTGCGCTTCCTACTTCCCCGAGATCCAGCCGCTGGTGGCGCTGGAGCATCACGATCCGCAGAGCTTCACGCCGGGCTACAAATCCATCCCGGTGACGGTGCGTAAGGCGACGGCCTCGAACCGAGGGGCGGAACTGGCGGTGCGGCGCGAAGGCGTGGTCGGGCGCGCGCCGACCGCGCCATGAGGCCCTTCTCGCGGACCTCGCGCCCGGTCGCCCCGCTGAAGTGGCGGGCCGGCGGCGCGGCGGCGGAGGGGGAGCGCCTGGCGCCCGAGGAGGCGCCGGTGGCCATCGTCCACGACGGGACGACCAGCGCCGTGCTGATGGCGACGCCCGCCGACATCGAGGACCTGGCGATCGGCTTCACCCTGACCGAGGGGATCGCGGACAGCCTGGCCGACATCCTCGAGATCGAGGCCGTGGAGGTCGAGCAAGGGATCGAGGCGCGGGTCTGGCTGGCGCGCGATCCGGGCCAGCGGCTGGTCGCGAGACGGCGGCGAATGGTCGGGCCGACGGGCTGCGGCCTGTGCGGCGTCGAGAGCCTGGCCGAGGCGGTGCGGCCGGTCGCTTCGGTGGGGGCCGGTCCGCGGCTGGCGGCCGGCGAATTGCTGACGGCGATGGCGGCGATGGCCGAGGCCCAGACGGTGGGCGCGGCGACCCGGGCGGTGCACGCGGCGGGCTATTGGCGCGCGGGCGACCTCCTGGCCGTGCGCGAGGACGTGGGGCGCCACAACGCCCTCGACAAGCTGATCGGCGACCTGGCGCGTCAGGCCCTCCCGGCCGACGGCGTGGTGCTGCTGACCAGCCGGGTGTCGGTGGAGATGGTGCAGAAGACCGCCGCCTTCGGAGCGACGATGCTCTGCGCGGTCTCGGCGCCGACGGCCCTCGCCATCGATGTGGCCGAGGCGGGGGGGATCACCCTGGCGGCGGTCTGCCGGCCCGACGGCTTCGAGGTGTTCGCCCACCCGGGGCGGATCGCCTTCGACTGAAGCCGAAAGCCTGGACTAGCGCGTCGCGCCCGGGACCCAGAGCACGTCCCCCGCCCCGTTGGCGTTGGCGGCGCGGGCGGCGACGAACAGGAGGTCGGAGAGGCGGTTGAGGTATTTCAGGCTTTCGGCCTCGACCGGTTCCACGGCGGCCAGGGCGACGCAGGTGCGCTCGGCGCGGCGGCAGACGGTCCGGGCCAGATGCAGGTGCGCCGCTGCGGGCGAGCCGCCGGGCAGGACGAAAGAGGTCAGGGGCGCGAGCTCTTCGTTGAGCCTGTCGATGTCGGCTTCGAGCGCCGCGACCTGGCCGGCGGTGACGCGCAGGGCGCCGGTTCGTTCGGGCGTCGAGAGGTCGGCGCCGAGATCGAACAGCTCGTTCTGTACGCGAGCGATCGTGGCGTCGAGCGAGTGGCCCACGGAATGAAGGCGCACGAGGCCGAGACAGGCGTTGAGCTCATCGACGTCGCCGTTGGCGGCGATGCGCAGGCCGGCCTTGCTGACCGGCTCGCCGGTCGCCAGGCGCGTGGTTCCTTGGTCGCCCGTGCGTGTGTAGATGCGGTTGAGGACGACCACGACCGGGCTCCTTCACCGGCCTCGATACACCGGGCGGGGCGCCCCGGAATCTGCCGGAAGACTGAATTTCAACTGCTTAGCGCCCGTTTAATGCGCACAATCGCACGGAGCTTTGCCCAGCAAGACCTAATGACTCCGCCACCAGAACGCTGCAACCAGGATGATTACTGCTACAGCTTGCAATGCAACTCTGAGACGCATTAGCTTGTTCGAATTGGAGCGACCGAAGTCGCCTCCGCGGAACAGCGCATACAGGCCGACAAACAGCGTCACGGTCACCGCGAGCAGCGAGGCTGGGATGAGGATTTTGAACAGCGTGTCCATCACCGCACTCTACGCAGTTTGAAAGATGGGCGCCATGGAAAGGCCTCGAAGCTGCGCTATATCATATCGGCGCTTGGGGTTGGTTAGGCGTTGTCCGAACCGACTTCGAGGCGTATGCGCCCCGACGGGCGTCTTTCATAATTCGCTCGGCGCACCATCTGATTGTGCGCACGACCAATTAGTTTCGGTGCGCGCTGCGCCCCGTCTCGCCGGACAGGATCGACACCTCACCGCGGGTCGTCCGGCGTATCTTAAACAGCGGGGAGGCAGGAGAGACCCTTGGCTTCGAGCTCCCCCTCGGCGCCGTTCGTATTTCTTTCCCTCGTTCGGAAAGCTCAGACGGCTCCCACTTCATTCACCGCCACGCGAGGCTTCGCCCGTCGATGATCGCTGAATCGAAGTCCGATTACCCGACCTCCGCCGCCGCCCCCGCGAAACGCGGCGTCCGCGCCCAGGCCAAGCAGCGCACCCGCGAGCGCGTGCTGGCCGCGGCCCGCGGCCTGTTCACAGAGCTGGGCTACGAGGGCGCCACCATCCGCCACATCGCCCAGGCGGCCGGCATGTCGACCGGCGCGGTGTTCGCCAGCTTCCCCGACAAGGACGCCTTGTTCGAGGAGATCATCCTCAGCGACGACGCCAAGGCCATCGAGGCCATGCGCGCCGCGACCGCCAAGGCGGCGAACGTCGAGGACGCCCTGCTCGGCGCCTTCGCGGTGTCGTACGACTACCATCTGCAGCAGTTGCCGCTGCTGCAGGCGCGCATCGGCTGTTCGTGGACCCGCAGCCCGGAAACCGAGATGCGTATGCGTGAGGCGCGCGCGCCGATCCGCCAGGTGGTGCTCGACGCCCTGGCCGAAGGCATCCGCCGCGGCCAGCTGTCGTCGAAGATCGACACGCCGCTGGTCGCCCAGATGCTGCAGGATATCGCGACGGCCAACTACCGCTTCGCCATCTACGACGGCTGGGGCGCGGAAGAGCTGGAGAAGCGGATGGGCGACCAGATTCGCCTGCTGCTTTCCGGCATCAAGGCGTAAAAACCCGCTCATCCCGGCGAAGGCCGGGACCCAAGCTGAGGTTCTGGGAAGAACACGACGGCGGAGCGGCATGGCGCCGCCCAACATCTTGGACCCCGGCCTTCGCCGGGGAGAGCGGTGGTGCTTTAAGACCGCCACCTGAGCGTCGCCGCTTCCACCGGGTTGTTGAACGGCCGGCCTTCGCGCCGGCTGTTGGCCCATTCGCGCTTGAGCTGCTGGTACCATTTGGCCTGGCGGTCGGCGTCGTCGATCCAGATCAGCGCCGGGTCGTACTTCAGCCCCTCGTTCTGCAGGTTCACCATGCCGGCGTCCTGCCGCAGGAAGGCGCGCGCGCCGGCCTGAATGAAGGGCTTGATGAAGGCGAACACCGGATGGTCGGACCAGATCAGCTGGGTGATCCGGGTGTTCTTGTCGTCGATGGGCGTCAGGCAGGTGAGCGCCAGCACCTGGCGCTTGCCGATGACGATGTGCTCCCAGCGCAGGCCCGGCAGGCGGAAGGTGATCTCGGTGAGCGGCTCGCCGCCGAGGATGGCGTAGGCGCGGCTATTCTTCGAGGGCTGGTGGCGGACCATGGCGAAGCCGGCCTCGCGCGGCTCGAACTTCTTCGACTTCTCGTGCTGCGAATGGGACGAGCGCCACCACCACTGGGCGTGGACGTAGGGGCCGTGGGCCGGGTCCATCAGACCGACCACGGCATGGTCGATGTGGGATTCGAAGACCATGCGGTCGACCAGCTTGGGCGCGCCGCCCACCACCCCGGGGAAGGTCGGCGGCGGCTCCGGCGGATCGCCGGCGAAGCGCGGGTCGGACGAGACCCAGACGAACACCATCCCCTGGCTTTCCGCCGCGGGATAACGGCGCACGCGAATGCGGCCGACGTCCATGTCCTGATCGTCGACCAGGGACGGCACGGTCATGCAGACGCCGTCGGTGCGGAAGCGCCAGCCGTGATAGGGGCACTCCACGCGCTCGTCGCCGTTGGGCTCGCGCACCAGCTTGCCGGCCGACAGCGGCGCGGCGCGGTGGGGGCAGATGTCGCGCATGGCGAAGACCTGGCCCTTGCGGTCGCGGCCGAGCAGCACCGGTTCGCCGAGCAGTTCCCAGCGCTTGAGCTTGGCGGTGACCTCGCGGGCGAGCGCGACGAAATACCAGGCGTCGAGAACGAACCCCTGGCCGAACTTCTGCGGCGGGGCCTTCTCAGGCTTCGGAATGGTCGCGGCGTCGCCTTCGGGCATGCACCCTAGATAGCGAGTCGCCGCGCGGCCGTCACTTCAGGGCTGAACCGGAGTTGCGCCTGGGCCGTTGGCCTGCGGTGATCCTACCGCCCTTCTTCAAGCGAATGATGCGCCGACCTTCGCCTGAGACGATGGGGCTGGCGGAGGCCGCGGTCTTCGTCCTCGACGTCGCCTTCATGGCGATGATGCTGGCCTTCGCGGTCGACCGCTACGCGCCGCCGCAGGACCTGGCGTGGAAGCCATTCTCGCTCGACGAGCCGCTGGGGTTGGCGACGGCCGCCAAGCTGGCCCGGGTGCGGGACGATCCCGCCGCCTGTCGCGCGGCCCTGACCGACGGCGGCGTGACGTTCCGGGAGGCGGAGCGACGCGAGACGGGCTTTTGTTCGACGGCCAATACGGTGCGTCTTGGCGCAGGCTCGCGCCTCGCCCCCGCCGGCCCGACCATGACCTGTCCGCTCGCCCTCACCTACGCCCTGTGGTCGCGGCAGGTGGCCCAGCCGGCGGCGCGCGCCCTGCTCGAGGCCGAGATCGTCACGGTCGATCACTTCGGGACCTACGCCTGCCGCACGATCTATGGCCGCGCGGGCGCGCGGCCGAGCCAGCACGCCACCGCCGGCGCCCTCGATGTCGCCGGCTTCCATCTGTCGGACGGCCGCCGGATCACCGTGGCGCGGAACTTCCGCGATCCCGGCCCCGAGGGCCGCTTTCTGCGCGCCGCGCGTGGCGGGGCCTGCCGCCTGTTCGGCGCGACCCTGAGCCCCGACTACAACGCCGCCCACGCCGACCACCTGCACCTGGACATGAGTCGTTACAGCCTCTGCCGCTGAAGCTTGTGGACTTTGCGCGCCCCATCGGCGAGGAGGCGCGAATGACTCGCAATTCCATCCCGCGCACCGTCTGGGTCCTCGGCTTCGTCAGCCTGCTGATGGATGTCTCGTCGGAGATGATCCAGACGCTGCTGCCGATCTACATGGTGGTGAGCCTGGGCGCCTCGGCGGCGCTGATCGGGCTGGTGGAGGGGTTCTCGGCGGCGGTCGCCACGGCGGTGAAGTTCGGCGCGGGGTTCGTATCGGACCGGGTCTCGCGCCCGAAATGGCTGGCGGTCGCCGGCTACGGCCTGGCGGCGCTGTCGAAGCCGATCTTTCCCCTGGCCGCCTCGGTGGAAGGGGTGCTGATCGCCAAGGGCGTCGACCGCATCGGCAAGGGCGTCCGCACCGCGCCGCGCGACGCCCTGGTGGCGGCGGTGACGCCGAAGGAGATTCGGGGCCGCGCCTACGGCCTGCGCAAATCGCTCGACACCGTCGGCGGCTTCGTGGGGCCGCTGCTGGCGATCGGGCTGATGGCCCTGCTGGCGGACGACATCAAACAGGTGTTCTGGCTGGCCTCGATCCCGGCGTTCGCCGCCATCGCCCTGCTGGTGTTCGGGGTCTCCGACCCGCCCCGCGGCGAGGACGCGGGCAAGACGCCGCCGTCGCTGAAGGGCGCCATTAAACTCGACGCCGCGACCTGGACGATGATCGTGCTGACGGCGGTGATCGGCCTGGCCCGCTTCAGCGAGTCCTTTCTGGTGATGAAGGGTCTGGATGTCGGGGTGCCCGAGACCTACGCCCCGGCGGCGATCATCCTGCTGCACGTCGTCTTCGGCCTGGCCGCCTTCCCGGTGGGGGCCTTGTCCGACCGCATCGGCCGCAGTTCGTTGCTGCTGGTCAGCCTGGTGTTCCTGGCGGCGGCCGACGTGGTGCTGGCGGCCTCGAGCGCCCCGATCGCCTATTACGTCGGCGTCGCCCTGTGGGGCCTGCACATGGGCTTCTCGCAGGGCCTGCTGATGACCCTGATCGCCGACGCCGCGCCGGCGCATCTGCGCGGCTCCGCCTTCGGCCTGTTCAGCCTGATCTCGGGCCTGATCGCCCTGGTCGGGAACATCGCCGCCGGCCTTCTGTGGGACAGCTACGGGCCGCAGGCGACCTTCGCGGTCGGGGCCGCGTTGAGCGTCCTCTGCGCCGGCGGGGTCGCCGGATGGATGGCGCGCCGTCGCCGGGCCTAGCCGCCCCGGCGCGGCGCCTGACGCCCTACCCGCCCGCTCGCCGCAGCGGCGGGCTGTGCAGTTCATGCAGCGTCGGCTCCGATTGCCCATGGTACGAACCGATGGTCCGCGTGGGCTGGGCCAGCGCCGCCAGCGCGACAGGGCCGGGGGCGTGCGCATGGGCTTCAAGACGGTCGCACATCTCGACCATGCGCTTGCAGTCCGCCCCGTCCGAGCGGCCGCCGGCGGCAAAGCCGTGGGCCAACATTCGCAGAATTGTGGAGATCTCACCGATCGATACGGGGACCGCAGTCATCAACAAACGTTCCGCGGCGCTATACTTCGAATTCGAGCTGGCTCGTGGATCACTCTCCAATGATTGCCAAATCGTAAATGCGGCGTTAATATTGTTTAACATGGCACGCCCCTCCCGAGTTCTTGCCTCGACGCGGAAAGTGTTCCAGCAAATTGTAACTTTCTTCTATAGGTTGCGCCCAAATTGGGTCACACCGCTATGCGTGTGACGCTCCATCGTCCAGCTCGTCGAACTGGCTTATGCGACGCGGCGCGGCCTGAAATTCCGCGACGATGCCGCGGCAGAATTCGAGGTTGCGATCCTTGTGAATGGCGTCGCTTGGGATCCGGAAGCCGTCCGGGCCTTCGATGATCTTTCCGGCCGCCGCGAGCTCCCTCAACTTCCTGCGGACGGTCTCGCGCGGCATGGCCAGGGATTCCGCCACGGCGCGGGCGCTGATGTGGCGCTGCAGCCCCTCCGGCAACGGCCCCGCCCCCATGTCCCGCAGCAATTGCTTGTCGCGCAAAGTCCAGCCGGCGCTGGCGCTGACGACACTCAGAAAGACCGCGACCTTCTCGAAGTCGTCCTGCGGGTAGCACTCGCGCATGTGCGACATCAGGCGGAGGAGCGATTGGATCGCGGCCACCCCCTTGGCGCGGTCGCTGGGACGCACCGGCGCCTGAACGGGACCATGACTTTCAACCATACCACGACACCCGATCTGGACCGTTGTCGACGGGGACGAAGTCATCCGCAGGACAAATCGAAGTCGAAATGGCGCTCAGCACACACAGCCCAGGCTTGGTCACTGGGGGCAAGCCAAGCCGATTCGGCGCGAACCCCGCAAGCCCTCGCCCCTGGCGCGATTTGTCGCACGCCCCGGCGGCGTGGGAAGCCGGCCACGGCCTAGTCGTAAAGGCCCTTGTAACGCTCGCGCAGGGCGGCCTTCTGGACCTTGCCCATGGTGTTGCGCGGCAGGTCGTCGACGAAGATCACGCGCTTGGGGCGTTTGAAGCCCGCGAGGCGCCCGGCCAGGGTCTTGAGCAGGGCCGCCTCCTCCAGCCGGGCGCCCGGCGCGACGGCGACGACGGCGGTGACGCCCTCGCCGAGGTCGGGGTGCGGCAGGCCGATGACGGCGGACTCGATGACGCCGTCGAGCGCGTCGATCTCGCCCTCGACCTCCTTCGGATAGACATTGAAGCCGCCTGAGATGATCAGGTCCTTGCCGCGGCCGACGATCTGCACGTAACCCGCATCGTCGATGATCCCGAGATCGCCGGTGACGAAGTAGCCGTCGGCGCGGAACTCGGCGGCGGTCTTCTCGGGCATGCGCCAGTAGCCGGCGAAGACGTTGGGGCCCTTCACCTCGATCATGCCGATCTCGCCTCGCGGCATGGGGCGACCGGTCTCGGGGTCGGTGATGCGCAGGGAAACGTCGGGCAGCGGCGGGCCGACCGTGCCGGCGACGCGGGCGCCGTCATAGGGATTGGAGGTGTTCATCCCGGTCTCGGTCATGCCGTAGCGCTCGAGGATGGCCGTGCCAGTGGCGGCGGACCACTGGTGGTGGGTCTCGGCCAGCAGGGGCGCGGAGCCGGAGACGAACAGGCGACAGTTGCTGACCCTGTCCGCGGTCAGCCGCTCGTCCTGCAGAAGCCGGACGTAGAAGGTCGGCACGCCCATCATCACCGTGGCCTCGGGCAGAAGGCGGAGGATGGCCTCGGGGTCGAACTTCGGCAGGTAGATCAGCGAGGCGCCAGCCATCAGCGGCACGTTGAGCGCCACGAACAGGCCGTGGATGTGGAAGATCGGCAGGGCGTGCAGCAGAACGTCGTCTTCGGTGAAGCGCCAGGCCTCGACCAGGGTGCGGGCGTTGGACGCCAGGTTGGCGTGGGTGAGCATCGCCCCCTTCGAGCGGCCGGTGGTGCCCGAGGTGTAGAGGATGGCGGCGAGGTCCGAAGCCTCGCGGGCGACGGTGCGGAAGCTCGGCGACTGGTCGGCGGCGAGATCGGCCAGGCTGCCCTGGCCCAGCGCGTCGAGCGTGACGACCTCGGCGCCGGCGCCGAGGCCGAGAACGCCCTCGCGCATCCGGGGATCGCAGACGATCACGGCCGGCTCGGCGTCGCCGATGAAGTAGGCCAGCTCGTTGAGGGTATAGGCGGTGTTGAGCGGCAGGTAGACGGCGCCGGCGCGCAGGCAGCCGAGATAGAGCAGCACCGTCTCCGGGCTCTTGTCGATCTGCACCGCCACCCGGTCGCCCGGCTTCACGCCGAGGAGGACGAGGGCGTTGGCGAAGCGCGCCGAGCCCGCCTCAAGGTCGCCGTAGGTCAGGCTGCGGCCGTCGGGAGTGCGCAGGAACACCTTGCCGTCGTCGGGAGCGGCCTGGCGGAAGAGGGCGTAGAGATTGTCGGACATCGCGGCCCCCGTCGTGAACTGCGCGGATTTGCTATGGCGCGCGCTGTTGCGTCAATCGCCGCACACTGCGTAGCGTGGCCGCAAAGGTCGCGAACACAGCGGCCGGGTCAGGGGCGGGACGCTTGAACATCCAGATTCTTTCCGTCGTCGCTCTGGTGGTGGTGTTCCTGCTGGCGACGGTGCTGCCGCTGAACATGGGCGCCCTGGCCCTGGCGGCGACCTTCTTCGTGGGCGTGCTGGGCCTCGGCCTGACCACCAAGCAGATCTTCGCGGGTTTTCCGGGCGACCTGTTCGTGACCCTGGTGGGCGTGACCTACCTGTTCGCCATCGCCCAGAAGAACGGCACGGTCGACTGGCTGGTGGAGCGCGCGGTGCGGCTGGTGCGCGGCCATGTGGTGGCCATTCCGTGGGTGATGTTCCTGATCGCCGCGGCCCTGACCGCGTTCGGGGCGCTGGGGCCGGCGGCGGTGGCCATCCTGGCGCCGGTCGCCCTCACCTTCGCGGCCCAGTACCGGATCAACCCCGTGATGATGGGGCTGATGGTGATCCACGGCGCCCAGGCGGGCGGCTTCTCGCCGATCAGCGTCTATGGCGGCATCGTCAACGGCCTGGTCGCCAAGGCTGGGCTGGCTTCCGGCGCGACACAGATCTTCCTGGCCAGCTTCGCGTTCAATCTGGCCATCGCCGCGCTGCTGTTCGTGATCTTCGGCGGGCTGAAGCTGCACAATCCGAAGGGCGCGGCGCCGGCGACCGAGCCGCATCCCGACCTCGCCTCGCGCTCGCTGAGCGGCCACGGCGGCACGCCGGCCACCGCGAGCGTGACCCACCCCGCCGAGGCGGCGCCGGACGGCCGCACGCCGCTTGATCTGCACCGCGCCGTCACCCTGGCGGGCCTGACCGCCCTCGGCGTCGGCGCCATCGCTTTCAACCTCAACGTCGGGCTGTTGGCGATGGTGGTGGCGGTGGCGCTTTCGCTGCTGTCGCCCAAGGGGCAGAAAGGAGCCATCGACAAGGTCAGTTGGTCGACCGTGCTGTTGATCTGCGGCGTGGTGACCTACGTCGAGGTGATGCAGACCGCCGGGGCGGTGACCAGCGTCGGCCAAGGCATCTCCAGCATTGGCTCGCCCCTGCTGGCGGCCCTGATGCTGTGCTTCACCGGGGCCATCGTCTCGGCCTTCGCGTCCTCGACCGCTCTGCTGGGCATGGTGATCCCGCTGGCCATGCCGTTCCTGATGCAAGGCCGGGTCAGCGCGGTCGGCGTGATCGCCGCCATCGCCATCTGCACCACCATCGTGGACACCAGCCCTTTCTCGACCAACGGCGCCCTGGTGGTGGCCAACGCCCCCGAGGCCGACCGCGAGCGGGTGCTGCGGCTGCTGCTGATCTACAGCGGGGTGATCGTGGCCGTGGGGCCGATCGTGGCCTGGCTGGTGCTGGTGGTTCCGGGGGGGGTGTGAGGGGTTGATAATAGTTATCGGCGGGCGCAGATTTTTAGCTGGAGGTGCTCCATGGCCAGTAGCGTCGATCTGGGCAACCAACTTGAAGGCGTCGTAACCGACCTTGTGAAGTCGGGCCGCTACAATTCACGCAGCGAAGTGATGCGTGAAGGGGTTCGGCTCGTGCAAGAACGCGAAGCCCGACTGGCCGCGTTGGACGCATCGATCCAGCGTGGCTTAGCAGATGGCGAGGCCGGACGGATATTCGAAATGGACGACATCGCCGCCGAGTTTCGCGCGCTCTATCCTGATCGATGAGGGTGGTCTGGGCCGCCGAGGCGCGGTCGGATCTGAGGCGGATCACGTCCTACGTCGCGCAGGAAAGTCCCATCGCGGCCGGCCGTCTGGTCGATAGGATATTGGCTGGCGCCGAAACTCTTGGTCAGACGCCTTACGCCTTCGCCCGCGTCAGTCGCTATCCGGCACAGGACCTTCGTCGGCGTGTCGTCGGCTCATACGCCATCTTCTACGCCGTGGAGCCGACCAGGGTGCTCATCGTCCATATCCTGCATGGAGCACAGAACTACGAAGCCCTGCTCTTCCCTGGCGGCGAACCCAACGGCTAGCGGCCAAACGAGAAAGGGCCCCGCCTTGCGGCGGAGCCCCCTCAGATTTCGGCGATCCCGAAAGACCTAGTCTTCCTTGGCGCGGCGCTTGCGGAACGACGGGTTCAGGACCTGCTTGCGCAGGCGGATCGACTTCGGGGTGACTTCCACCAGCTCGTCTTCCTCGATGTAGGCGATGGCCTGTTCGAGCGTCGGGCGGCGCGGCGGGGTCAGGCGCACGGCTTCGTCCTTGCCCGAGGCGCGGACGTTGGTCAGCTGCTTGGCCTTCATCGGATTGACGTCGAGGTCGTCGGCGCGGCTGTTCTCGCCGATGATCATGCCCTGGTAGGTCTTCTCGCCGGCGCCGACGAACATCACCCCGCGCTCCTCGAGGTTCCACAGGGCGTAGGCGGCGGTCTCGCCGTCGGAGTTCGAAACCAGCACGCCCTTCTGACGGCCTTCGATGGCGCCCTTGTGCGGCTCGTAGTGGCTGAACACGCGGTTGAGCACGCCCGAGCCGCGGGTGTCGGTGAGGAACTCGCCCTGGTAGCCGATCAGCGAGCGCGACGGCGACAGGAGGTTGATTCGGGTCTTGCCGGCGCCCGACGGCCCCATGTCCTTCAGCTCGGCCTTACGCATCGAGAGCTTCTCGATGACGATGCCCGAGAACTCGTCGTCGACGTCGATGACGACTTCCTCGATCGGCTCCATGCGCTCGCCGTTCTCGCCGGTCTGGTAGACCACGCGCGGACGCGAGATCGAGACCTCGAAGCCTTCGCGGCGCATGTTCTCGATCAGCACGCCGAGCTGCAGTTCGCCGCGGCCGGCGACTTCATAGGCGTCGCTGTCCTTGTTCTCGGTGATGCGGATTGCGACGTTGGACTCGGCTTCCTTGAGCAGGCGGTCGCGGATCACGCGGCTCTGCACCTTGTCGCCTTCGCGGCCGGCCAGGGGGCTGTCGTTGACGCCCACGGTCATCGAGATGGTCGGCGGGTCGATCGGTTGGGCGGGCAGCGCCTCGGTGACTTCCATGGCGCACAGGGTGTCGGCCACGGTGGCCTTGCTCATGCCGGCGATGGCGACGATGTCGCCCGCCTCGGCGAAGTCGACCGGCTGGCGCTTCAGGCCGCGGAAGGCCAGCACCTTGGTGATGCGGCCGCGCTCGATTTCCTTGCCGTCACGGTCAAGGGCGTGGATCGCCATGCCGGGGACGGCCTTGCCGCTTTCCAGGCGCCCGGTCAGCAGGCGCCCCAGGAACGGGTCGCTTTCGATCAGCACGTTGAGAATCTGGAACGGCTGGTCGACCTTGGCTTCCTGCTTCGGCGGCGGCACGTGGTCGACGATCAGGTCGAACAGCGGGGCAAGATTGTCGTTCGGTTGGTTGAGGTCGAGCGTCGCCCAGCCGGCGCGGCCCGAAGCGTAGATGTGCGGGAAGTCCAGCTGTTCGTCGGTCGCGCCGATGGCGGCGAACAGGTCGAAGGCTTCGTTGTGCACGCGGTCCGGGTCGGCGTGGGCGCGGTCGACCTTGTTGATGCAGAGGATCGGGCGCAGGCCCATCTTCAGCGCCTTGGTCAGCACGAACTTGGTCTGCGGCATGACGCCTTCCTCGGCGTCGACCAGCAGCACGCAGCCGTCCACCATGCCGAGGATACGCTCCACCTCTCCGCCGAAGTCGGCGTGGCCGGGGGTGTCGATGATATTGATGCGGGTCTCGCCGGCCTTGCCGTTCCAGAGCACGGAGGTGCACTTGGCCAGGATGGTGATGCCGCGCTCCCGCTCCTGATCGTTGGAGTCCATGGCGCGCTCGGTCGTCGCCTCGTTGGTTCGGAACACGCCGGACTGGGCGAGGAGCTGGTCGACGAGGGTGGTCTTACCGTGGTCGACGTGGGCGATGATGGCGACGTTGCGCATGGACATTGGGTGCGGACTTCGGATTCTTGGCTTTTTCGGGAGGCGGGGGGCTTCTACGCGAGACCACGCCAAAACGCCACCCCACCATGTTGCGGTGCGGTGAAGCAGGGGACGGAGCGCATCCGAAGAACCTTCGTCATGCTGAGCTGCGCGCCGCGCAAGTCGAAGCACGCAGGGCGGCGCTGCGGTGCGTCCTTCGACTGGTCCGCATGGGCGGACCGCTCAGGATGACGAGGGCAATACGCTCTACAACGCCGCGATCACCGCGTCGCCCATCTGGGCCGTGCCGAGCACGCCGCCGAGGTCGCGGGTGCGGGCGCCGCCGTCGAGCGCCGCTTTCACGGCGGCCAGCAGCTTGTCGGCCTCCTCGACGCGGCCGAGCGACCAGCGCAGGGCCATCTCGAACGATAGGATGGCGGCCAGCGGATTGGCCACGCCCTGGCCGGCGATATCCGGCGCGGAGCCGTGGATCGGCTCGTAGAGGCCCGGCGCGCCCGGGGCGCCGAGGGCGGCCGACGGCAGCATGCCGAGCGAGCCGGTGAGCATGGCGGCGGCGTCCGACAGGATGTCGCCGAACAGGTTGTCGGTGACGATGACGTCAAACTGCTTGGGCGCGCGGACCAGCTGCATGGCGCAGTTGTCGGCCAGGATGTGCTCCAGCTGCACGTCGGCGTATTCGCGCTTGTGCAGGTCGGTGACGACCTCCCGCCAGAACAGGCCGCTTTCCATGACGTTCGACTTCTCGGCCGAGGCGACGCGGTTGGTGCGGCCGCGCGCCAGCTCGAAGGCGACACGGGCGACGCGCTCGATCTCGCTGGTGGTGTAGGTCTGGGTGTCGAAGCCGCGACGCTCGCCGCTGGGCAGGGTCTCGATGCCGCGCGGCTCGCCGAAGTAGACGCCGCTCGTCAGCTCGCGGACGATCATGATGTCGAGGCCGGCGACCAGCTCGGGCTTCAGGCTCGAGGCGCTGGCGAGCGCATCGAAGCAATAGGCCGGGCGCAGGTTGGCGAAGACGTCCATCACCTTGCGCAGGGTCAGGAGCCCGGCTTCCGGGCGCTTGTCGCGGGCGACGCCGGCCCACTGCGGGCCGCCGACCGCGCCCATCAGCACGGCGTCGGCGGCGAGGGCCGCATCGCGGGTGTCGTCGGGCAGCGGCGTGCCGAGCGCGTCATAGGCCGCGCCGCCGTAGATCGCCTCGTCGATGGTCAGGTTCGGGGTCAGGGCCGCGGCGACCTTGCGCACTTCGGCGCAGACCTCGGGGCCGATCCCGTCGCCGGGCAGCAGGAGAAGCGTGGACATTGTTGTGTTCCTCAGAGCGTCACCCTCGTCCTTCGACAAGCTCAGGATGAGGGTGATTGCAGGCGCAGCGTTTCATTCGAATTCCTCACCCTGAGCCTGTCGAAGGGCGAGGAATTCGCAGTTCAGATCTGGCGATAGTCGCTGACGTCGTACTGGCGCATGTCGCGGCCGCCGACGCCGAATTCGGCGAGTTGGTCGCGCCAGTGGGCCATGTGCGGGCTGGCGCGGTGGAAGGCGAGCGCCTCCTCGCTTTCGAAGTGCTCGAAGATGTGGATCAGGCCGTGGTCGCTGGGGCTTTCCGACTGCGCATAGGCGATGCAGCCCGGCTCGGCCCGGCTGGCGGCGACCATGGCGACGATGTGCGGCCGGAAAGCGTCGAGCTTGTCGGCGGGAACGCGGATGACGCCGGCGAGGACGACGGTTCCCACTACGCCCGCTCCAGCCAGGGCTCGGCGACGGCCATGCGCTGCTCGAAACGGTCGATGTCGGAGGCGCGCTGCAGGGTCTCGCCGATGGCGTCGAGGCCTTTCAGCAGCTTTTCCTTGCGGGTCGGGTCGATCTCGAAGCTGAAGCGCTTGCCCGACGGCGAGACCACCACCTGCTCGGCGAGGTCGACGGTGAAGACGTGGTTGCCGCCGAGGGCCTCGGCCATCAGCTCGCGCACCTGCGCCTCGGGCAGCACCACCGGCAGCAGGCCGTTGGAGAAGCAGTTGTTGTAGAAGATGTCGGCGTAGCTGGGGGCGATAATCGCCTTGAAGCCGTAGTCCATCAGCGCCCAGGGCGCATGCTCGCGCGACGAGCCGCAGCCGAAGTTATCGCCCGCGATGAGCACGGACGAGCCCTTGTACTCCGGCTTGTTGAGGATGAAGTCCGGCTTCGGATTTCCCGCCTCGTCGAAGCGGAAGTCGAACAGCAGGCCCTTGCCGAGGCCCTCGCGCTCCACGGTCTTGAGGAACTGCTTGGGGATCAGCTGGTCGGTGTCGATGTTGGCGACGTCGAGCGGGACGGCGCGGCCGTCGAGGCGAACGAACGGGTCCATCAGAAGCGATCCGTGATGTGGCCGGCGATGGCGCTGGCGACGGCGAGCGCCGGGCTCATCAAGTGGGTGCGGCCGCCCCGGCCCTGGCGGCCTTCGAAGTTGCGGTTCGAGGTCGAGGCGCAGCGCTGGCCCGGCTCCAGGCGGTCGGGGTTCATGGCCAGGCACATCGAGCAGCCCGGCTCGCGCCAGTCGAAGCCGGCGGCGATGAAGACGTCGTCCAGGCCTTCCAGCTCGGCCTGGGCCTTCACCAGGCCCGAGCCCGGCACGACCATGGCGCTGACGTGGCCGGCGACCTTCTTGCCTTCGTCGAGGGCCTGCTGAGCCACGGCGGCGGCGGCGCGCAGATCCTCGATGCGGCTGTTGGTGCACGAGCCGATGAACACCCGGTCGATGCGGGCGTCGGCGATCTTCTGGCCGGCGGTCAGGCCCATGTAGTCCAGGGCGCGCTGCACCTGGGCCTTCTTCTCGGGATCGTCGAAGGCGGCCGGGTCCGGCACGACGCCGTCGATGCCAACGACGTCTTCCGGCGAGGTGCCCCAGGTGACCTGCGGAACCAGGGCGGACGCGTTGATGCGGATTTCGCGGTCGAAGACGGCGTCGTCGTCGGTGAAGAAGCTGCGCCAGTAGCTGGTCGCCATTTCCCAGGCCGCGCCCTTGGGGGCCGCCGGCTTGCCCATCAGGTAGTCGAAGGTGGTCTGATCCGGCGCGACGAGGCCGGCCCGGGCCCCGCCTTCGATGGTCAGGTTGCAGAGGGTCATGCGGCCCTCCATCGACAGGTCGCGGATGGCGTCGCCCGCGTACTCGATGCAGTAGCCGGTGCCGCCGGCGGTGCCGATCGCGCCGATGACGGCCAGGGCGTAGTCCTTGGCGCCGACGCCGGGACGCGGCTTGCCCTCGATCAGGACGCGAAAGTTCTTGGCCTTCTGCTGGCGCAGGGTCTGGGTCGCCAGCACGTGCTCGACCTCGGAGGTGCCGATGCCGTGGGCCAGGGCGCCGAAAGCCCCGTGGGTGGAGGTGTGGCTGTCGCCGCAGACGATGGTCATGCCCGGCTGGGTGCGGCCCTGCTCGGGGCCGACCACGTGAACGATGCCGTTACGCACGTCGCCCATCGGGAAGAACTCGATGCCGGCGTCCTCCACATTGCGGGCCAAGGTCTTCAACTGAAGTCTCGACTCGTCGTCGGCCACGGCGTCGACGCCGAGCCCCTGACCCTGGGTCGGGATATTGTGATCGGCCACCGCGAGGGTGCGGTCGGGGCGGCGCACCTTGCGGTTATGCGCGCGAAGCCCGGCGAACGCCTGGGGCGAGGTGACTTCGTGGATCAGGTGGAGATCGATGTAGAGCACCGCCTCGCCGCCATCTTGAGCGACGACGTGAGCGTCCCAGATCTTGTCGTAGAGGGTCTTGCCGGCCATGGGCGGGGACATAGGTCCGCACATGCCCCTTCGTCTAGGGGCAGGGGGCGATTTGGGGTATGAACTTGCGGAGCGGCCACAGGTCGCCCGGGGAACTCAGAGCGCGGCGACCAGGCGGACGGGGTAGCGCCAGAGGATCTTCCGCACCCGGCCGTCACGCAGTTGGAGGGTGATGACGCCGGCGTCGTCGCGGTAGGTGACGCCCGCCGGGCCCTTCAGCACCGGGCCGTCGCAAAGAATGGAGGGGAAGCGCTGGTTCCGCTCGGCACTGGCGCGCTCCCACAGCACATAGCTCGGCTCGAACTGCCGGCGCAGAACCCCGTCGGCCTCGCGCCAGGGCATGCCGACCTCGACGCCGAACTTCTTGCCTTCCGCGACCCCGCCCGTGCGCTGGTTGACCACCGCCCAGGCGCGCTGATTGCCGGGCCACAGGACGAAGACGGCGACCGCCGCGACGACGCAGGCGAAGATCGTCGCGATCGCGACCAATGCCCTGCGCTTTGGCCCGTCCTCTTCGGTCATGAAGGGAGTTTCGCCGACCTGCGGTTTTTGGCAACGAAAAAGGCCCGGCGTCGCCGCCGGGCCTTGTCCAACTCGAAGCTCGCGGGAGCTCTTATTCTTCGCCGGCCGGAGCGGCTTCTTCCTTCGCCGCGCCCATCGAGCGCTCGGCGATACGGGCCGACTTACCGCGACGGTCGCGCAGATAGTAGAGCTTGGCGCGACGGACGACGCCGCGACGCTTCACTTCGATGCTTTCGATCATCGGCGACATGATCGGGAAGCAACGCTCCACGCCCTCGCCGAAGCTGATCTTGCGCACCGTGAAATTGGCGTGGATGCCGGCGCCGGCCATGGCGATGCAGACGCCTTCGTAGGCCTGCACGCGCTCACGATCGCCTTCCTTGATGCGCACATTGACGCGGAGGGTGTCGCCGGGGCGGAATTCCGGGGTCTTGCGAAGGGCGCCCAGGCGAGCGGCTTCTTCGGCTTCCAGCTGCTTGATGATGTTCGCGGCCATGGTCTTCTAGTCTCCGTCGGGCTTGAAACGCCCCTTGGTTGTCAGTTGACGATTGGCGTCCCAAAGGTCGGGTCGCCGCTCGCGGGTTGTGGTCTCACGCATTTCGCGCCGCCATGCCGCGACCTTCTTGTGGTCGCCGCTCAGCAGCACCTCGGGGATGTCCAGCCCTTCGAAGCTCCGCGGTCTCGTGTACTGCGGATGCTCGAGAAGCCCGTCCTCGAAACTCTCTTCACTCAGCGAGCCTGCCTCGCCCAGAACCCCCGGGACCAGACGCACGCACGCCTCGATCGCCACCATCGCCGCCGCCTCGCCACCGGCGAGAACCGCGTCCCCGACGGAGACCTCCTCGAACCCGCGGGCGTCGAGCACCCGCTGATCCACCCCCTCGAAACGGCCGCACAGGACGATGACGCCCGGCCCGGCCGCCCACTCACGAACACGCGCCTGGGTCAGGGGCCGACCCCGGGCGCTCATGTACAAAAGCGGCCGTTCCCGCCGGTCCACGCTGTCCAGCGCGTCGGCGATCACGTCCGCTCGAAGTACCTGTCCAGGACCGCCACCCGCGGGGGTGTCGTCGAGGAAGCCGCGCTTATCTTTGGAAAAGCCGCGAATGTCCAGCGTTTCCAGCGTCCAAAGCCCACGCTCGCGCCAGGCCGTGCCGATCAGGCTGACGCCGAGCGGGCCGGGAAAGGCCTCGGGAAACATGGTCAGGACGGTGGCGTCGAAGGACATGCGGGGGCTATTACGCCAACAGGCCGCCACGACAAACTGCGTCATCCTGAGCTGCGCGTTAGCGCAAGTCAGCATGACGCTTATCGTGGGCGTAGAGGAAGACTTCGATGAACAGCCGTTCCGTCCGCGCCGTCCACGCCGCCCATCGCGACGACATCGGCGATCTGGTCACCCGCCGCCCCCTGCCCGGCCCGCGGATCGGCCAGCTGGACCCGTTCCTGTTCCTCAACCACCACGGCCCGCAGACCTATGCGCCGAACAATCGCGGACTGCCGTTCGGCCCGCACCCGCACCGCGGCTTCGAGACGGTGACCTTCATCCTGGAGGGCGAGCTCGCTCACCTCGACAGCGGGGGCCATGAGAGCGTGATCCGCGCCGGCGGGGTGCAGTGGATGACCGCCGGCTCGGGCCTGGTGCACGCCGAGGTCTCGCCGGAGAGCTTCAAGCGGGCGGGCGGGCCGCTGGAGATCCTGCAACTGTGGGTGAACCTGCCGAGCCGGCTGAAGATGACCCCGCCGGCCTATGTCGGGCTGCAGGCCGAGGCCATTCCCAAGATGGACCTGAACGGCGGCCAGGCGACGGCGGAGCTGATCTCGGGCTGGCTCGACGGCGAGATCGGGCCGATCACCTCCCTGACCGGGGTCGAGATGTCGGTGGTGCGCTTCGAGGCCGGCGGCGTCGCGCGCCTCCCCGCCCCGGCCGACCGCAGCGTGTTCTTCTACGTGGTCAGCGGCCGGGTGGCCGTGGGCGAGACGCCGGTCGAGCACTGGAAGCTGGTCGAGTTCGAGGCCGACGGCGACGAGATCCAGGTCTCGGCGATCAGCGACGCGGTGATCCTCTTCGGCCACGCCGACGCCATCGGCGAGCCGGTGTTCAGCCATGGGCCGTTCGTCATGAACACCCGCGAGGAGATCGTGCAGGCGATCGAGGACTACAACGCGGGCAAGTTTGGGGACGTGCGGCTTTAGTTGACCCAAGGCGGACAGGTTTTATACCGCGCCGCATGTCTTTCTCCGCCACCTCCCCCCTCGCGACTGACGCCAAGTCCTGGCCGTTCGAGCAGGCGCGCGCGCTGCTGAAACGCTTGGACCGGCTGGGGCGGCTGGATGGCCGGGCGATCATCTTCGAGACCGGCTACGGCCCGTCCGGCCTACCGCACATGGGCACCTTCGGCGAGGTGGCGCGCACGACCATGGTGCGCACCGCCTTCCGCGCCCTGACCGACGACCGGTATCCCACACGGCTGATCTCGTTCAGCGACGACATGGACGGCCTGCGCAAGGTTCCGGACAACGTGCCGAACAAGGAGATGCTGGCCGAGGACCTCGGCAAGCCGCTGACGGTGGTGCGCGATCCCTTCGGCACGCACGACAGCTTCGGCGCCCACAACAACGCCCGGCTGCGCGCCTTCCTCGACGGCTTCGGCTTCGACTACGAGTTCGTCTCGGCCACCGACTGCTACAGGTCCGGCCGGTTTGACGAGACCCTGCTGATCGCGCTGGAGCGGTTCGACGCCATCCAGGCGGTGATGCTGCCGACGCTGGGCGAGGAGCGCCGCGCCTCCTATTCGCCGTTCCTGCCGATCAGCCCGACGACGGGCCGGGTGCTGCAGGTCCCGACCCTGGAGCGCAACGTCGAACGCGGGACCATCGTCTTCCAGGACGAGGACGGCTCGAAAGTCGAGGTTCCGGTGACCGGCGGCCACGTGAAGATGCAGTGGAAGCCGGACTGGGCGATGCGCTGGACCGCCCTGCAGGTCGACTACGAAATGAGCGGCAAGGACCTGATCGACAGCGTCAAGGCCTCGGCGCAGATATGCCGGGCGCTGGGCGGAACGCCGCCGGAAGGCTTCAACTACGAGCTGTTCCTCGACGAGAACAATCAGAAGATCAGCAAATCCAAGGGCAACGGCCTGACCATGGAGGACTGGCTGCGCTACGGCGCGCCGGAGAGCCTCGCCTACTACATGTTCCAGAGCCCGAAGAGCGCCAAGAAGCTGTTCTTCGACGTGATCCCGAAGGCGACCGACGAATATCTGCAGCAGCTCGACGCCTATGCCGGGCAGGAGCCGAACAAGCAGATCGACAACCCGATCTGGCACGTGCACGGGGCCAATCCGCCGGCCCAGGGCTCGCCGGTGACGTTCAGCCTGCTGCTGAACCTGGTCTCGGCCGCCGACGCGGGGACCAAGGACGTGCTGTGGGGCTTTCTTTCCCGCTACATCCCCGGCGCGACGCCGGAGACCCAGCCCTTCCTCGACCGCCTGGCGGGCTATGCGATCCACTATTACGAGGACTTCGTCCGGCCGAACAAAGCCTTCCGCGCCCCGACGGACCAGGAGCGTGCAGCCCTGGTCGACTTCCTGGGCCGCCTGAAGGCCCTGCCGAAAGACGCCGACGCCGAGGCGATCCAGAACGAGACCTTCGCGGTGGGCAAGGAACACGGCTTCGAGCCCCTGCGCGCCTGGTTCTCGGCGCTCTACGAAGTGCTGCTCGGTCAGAGCCAGGGGCCGAGGTTCGGCTCGTTCGCGGCGATCTTCGGGCTGGACCGGACGATCGCGCTCATCGAAGAGAAGCTGGGGTAGGACGCATGGTCTGGACAGGACGCTGCCGCTGCGGACAGACGACCTTCGAGGCCTCGGCCCCGCCGTTGATCACCATGGCCTGCCACTGCCGGGGCTGCCAGCAGATGACCGCCAGCGCCTTCTCGCTGAGCGCCGCCATCCCCGCGGACGCCTTCAAGGTGACGGCGGGCGAGCCGGTGATCGGCGGCCTGCACGGCGCCTCGCGCCACTATTTCTGCGGCCATTGCCTGAGTTGGATGTTCACCCGGCCCGAGGGCGTCGATTTCTTCGTCAATGTGCGCTCGGCCCTGTTCGAGCCGCCGGCCTGGTCGACGCCCTTCGTCGAGACCGTCACGTCCGAAAAGTTGCCCTGGGCGACAACGCCCGCCAAGCACGCCTATGAACACTTCCCGCCGATGGAAGATTTCCCCCGCCTGCTGGCCGAATACGCCGCCCAGCGCGAGGCCTAGGTTCGCGACGTTCTGTTTCCGCGTCGTCATTCACCAACCGCCGGTCGGTGTTACGGTCCCGCCCGGGAGGACCTTCCATGACCGAAAAAATCAAGATTCCGGCCGAGGCCGTCGAGCTCTACACGCGCGCCATTCACGGTGAGATCAGCCGTCGCCAGTTCGTCGACGGGGTGAAGAAGTTCGCCATCGCCGGGCTGACCGCCAACGCCATCATCGAAGCGCTGATGCCGAAGTACGCCGAGGCCCAGCAGATCCGGCCGGACGACGACCGCATCAAGGCCGAGTGGATCACCGTGCCCTCGCCGAACGGCAACGGCTCGATCAAGGGCTATCTGGTTCGCCCGTTCAGCGCCAATTCGCGCAGCGCCGAGCCGGCCAAGCTGCCGGGCGTGGTGGTGGTGCACGAGAACCGGGGCCTGAACCCGCACACCATGGACGTGGCGCGCCGGTTCGCGCTGGAGAACTTCATGGCCTTCGCGCCCGACGCCCTGACCTCGCTGGGCGGCTATCCCGGCGACGACTTCAAGGGCGGCCAGATGTTCGGCCAGATCGACAACGCCAAGAAGCTGGAGGACATGCTCGCGGCCGCCCGCTACCTGAAGGCGCGGCCCGACTGCTCGGGCAAGATCGCCGCCACCGGCTTCTGCTACGGCGGCGGCGTGGCCAACGCCCTGGCCGGGAAGATGGGCGCGGAACTGGCGGCCGCGGCGCCGTTCTACGGCGGGGCGACCCCGGCGGCCGACGTGGCGAACATCAAGGCCGCCGTGCTGGTGCACCACGGCGCGCTCGACGCCAACGCGGTGCGCAACTGGCCGGCGCAGGAAGCCGCGCTGAAGGGCGCCGGCGTCACCTACGAAGGCCACATCTATCCGAACTCGGTGCACGGCTTCTTCAACGACGCCACGCCCGAGCGCTACAACAAGGTCACCGCCGCCGAGGCGTGGGACCGGACCATCAACTGGTTCAACAAGTATACGCGACCGCCGGCGGCCGCCTGAGCCCGCGGAAGTTTTCCCTGGCCTCGGCTTGAGAAAACGTTTTCATAGGACAACCGGTCGGCCCGAAGCAGGCCGACCGGACCCCTGGGAGAAACCTCGCCAATGAACAAGACCGCCATCGCCGCCGTGGCCGCCCTCGGGCTCGGCCTCGCCGCCTGCTCGCCGCAGGCTTCGGCCCCGAAGACCGAGGCCCCGGCCGTCGCGGCGGCGCCCGCCCCGACCTCGCAGGCCGACATGGAAGCCGCCATCGCCCGCCACGTGGCGGCGGTGAAGGCCGCCGACCTGCCCGGCGTGATGGCCGACTACGCCGACGACGCCATCCTGGTGGCGCCGCCCGGCACCGCGAGCGAGCCGGGCACCCTGGTCGGCAAGGCGAACGTCCAGAAGTTCTTCGAGTGGCTCTACACCCCAGAGGTGCTGCCCGCCGCCCAAAGCATGGTGACGACCAACGAGATCGTGGGTCCCAACACCCTGCTGTTCCGCTGGACCCAGTTTCCCGGCACGCCGAAGGAGGTGAAGGGCTACGACATCTTCGTCTTCCGCGACGGCAAGATCATCTTCCAGACCACGGCGCCGATGCCGAAGTAGGGTCGCTTGTTCTGACGTCCAAATAACACCGCTTCCCTCGGCCTTGCGCCGAGGGCCCCTCTCGGCGGCGGCGTTGAGCCCATCCCAGCAACTCAACACTGGCGGACGCAGGGGTCCTCGGCGCAAGGCCGAGGAAGGCGGGTGTTTCTAGGTCGGGTAGGCGCGCTCGCCGTGGTGGGCGACGTCGAGGCCGTCCTCGATGTCCTCCGGGCGGGCGCGGAGGCCGACGGTGAATTTGCAGACCAGGGCGATGACGGTGGTGGCGGCGGCCGACCACGCGCAGACCACCGCGACGGCCAGGGCCTGGACGCCGAGTTGCGAGCCCGAGCCCATGCCCTCGGCGTAGCCCGCGCCGCCGGCCAGGGGATGGGCCAGCAGGGCAACCATCAGGGAGCCGAGAATGCCGCCGACGCCGTGGACGGCGAAGACGTCGAGACTGTCGTCGATCTTGAGCCGGTGCTTGGTGAGTTCGACGGCCTGGAAGCAGACCACGCTGCCGAGGATGCCGAGCAGGACGCCCGCCGCCGGGCTGACGAAGCCGGACGCCGGGGTGACGGTGGCCAGGCCGGCGATGACGCCGGTGACCGCGCCGACCATGCTCGCCCGCTTGAACTTCAATCGCTCGAGCAAGGCCCAGGTGAGGCCGGCGGCGGCGGCCGAGAGGTGGGTGGTGACCAGGGCCGAGCCGGCCGTGGCGTTGGCGGCCAGGGCGCTGCCGCCGTTGAAACCGTACCAGCCGACCCACAGCAGGCCGGCGCCGATCATGGTCATTCCGGGGTTGTGCGGCGGGTGCAGGTCGCGCGGATAGCCGTCGCGGGCGCCGAGGAAGCCGACGATGACCAGTGCCGAGACCCCGGCCGTGGCGTGGACGACGATGCCGCCCGCGAAGTCCATGACATGCATCCGGGCCAGCCAGCCGCCGCCCCACACCCAGTGGCAGACGGGGGCGTAGACCAGCAGCAGCCAGAGGGCGGAGAACACCAGCACGGCGCTGAAGCGGATGCGCTCCACATAGGCGCCGATGATCAGGGCCGGCGTGATGACCGCGAAGGCCATCTGAAAGCCGAAGAACACCGGCTCCGGCAGCGCGCCGACCAGTTCGCCCGCCGCGCCGGCGCGGCCGAATTCGGCCAGGTTTCCGATGAAGGCGCCGGCTCCGCTGAACGCCAGGCTGTAGCCGCCGAACAGCCAGACGATCGAGGCCAGGCAGGCGACGGCGACGCAATGCATCATCACCGACAGCACGTTCTTGGAGCGGACGAGGCCGGCGTAGAACAGGGCGAGGCCCGGCAGGGTCATCAGCAGGACCAAGGCGGTGGCCGCCAGTATCCAGGCGGTGTCGGCGCCGTTGGCGGCCGGCGGCCCCGACGCCTGGGCGAATGCCGCCCTGGCGATGAAAGACGCGGCCAAGCCGCCGCCGATCGCCGTCGTGATGCTGCGCATTCCGCCCCTCGCCCCACAGAGCCGCCCGTTTATTGAGCGCTAGCTGCATAGAAGTCGGGCAATCCAGTCAGAAGCGGTGGGGAAGCGGATTCTCGGGGCCAGGCCGTGAAAAGCAACGGAACGCCTAGTTTTCGGTCACCATTCGCTCAAGAGATGGGCATATTGCTGGAATATTGCCGCCCTGGCGCGGATTCCAGCCCTTCGGTCACCTCGAACGCCGACCCGCGAAGTTCCAGCGCCGCACGCGGAAACGCCAGGCGTCGCCGCTCGACCCTGCCCCGAAACGGCCACGCTTCATGAACAGAACCTGACAACAGCATTCGCGAAACCGTTCAGATTACCCGCGCTAGAACGGTCTCATCGCAAACGGGCCCCGGCCCCAAGACCGAGAGGGACAAGGACAATGACCGCTCAAATGAAGAAGACCACGCCCAAGATGCCTGGCAAGATCGCCCTGGCCGCCCTGATCTCCACCCTGGCCATCGGCGGGGCCGCGACGAGCGCCAACGCCGCCGTGACCACCTGCAACTCCTCCGGCGGACGCCAGGAAGCCGGCGCCCTGATCGGCGGCCTGATCGGCGGCGTGGTCGGCAACCAGGTGGCCAAGAACGAGCGCGGCCTGGGCACCGTGGCCGGCGCCGGCCTGGGCGCCGCGGCCGGTTCGATGATCGGCTGCAACCAGCAGGACAAGCGCGCCGCAGAGGAGCGGGCCCGCTACGGCTACTCCGGCAAGGACGCCTGGGTCGCCCACGCCAACGTCAACATCCGGGCGCAACCGAACACCCGCTCGGCCCGCGTCGGCGGCCTGATGGCCGGCCAGCGCTTCCAGTCGATGGGCGTGACCCGCGATGGGCAATGGGTGATCGTCGGCCAGAACGGCCGCCATGTCGGCTTCGTCTCGCGCGGCTACGCCTCGCCGGTCTAAGCGGCGCTTCAAGTAACAGTCCCGATGCGGGCGGCGGAGCGATCCGCCGCCCGTTTTCGCGTCAGAGCAGGCCTTCGTGCGCCATGGCCGCCCGCACGGCGGGTCGGGCCTTGATGCGTTCCCGCAGGGCGATCAGCGGCGCGGGCGTGTCGACGGCGAACCGCTCGGCCCACAAGAGCATGACGAACAGATAGAAGTCCGCGACGCTCGGCCGATCCCCGAACAGGTAGTCGTCGCTCAGGTTCGCCGACAGCGGCTGGAGCAGCCGGCCGACCGTGGCCGCCGCCTGCGCCTTGGCTTCCGCCGTGCCCTGATGCCACATCGGCTTGAACGCCCTGTGGATCTCGGTGGTGATGTAGGTGAGCGCCTCGAGCACGCGCGTGCGTCCCAAGACCCCATCGACGGCCAGCATGGGAGCCTGGCCCGCGATCCAGTCGAGAACCGCGACGTTCTCGGTCAGCAGTTCACCGTCGTCGAGGCGCAGCGCCGGGACATAGCCCTTGGGATTGACCTGGCGAAAGTCGGCGCCGGCTTCCGTCCGGCAGGTCCGCAGGTCCACCCGCTCGGTGACGAAAGGCATCCCCGCCTCACGCAGGGCGATGTGGTCGGCCAGGCTGCAGGCCAGGGGCGCATAGTAGAGTTTCATCATTGGGCGGTTCCTCAGGCGGCTTTACCGGCGGCCTGGGCCGCCTCTTGCAGCCAGGCGTCGAGCGTCGCCTTGCCCAGGCGCGGCTCCGGGCCGGGGACCAGGGTCGTGTCATCCAGCAGGGCGCCGAAGTAGAGCGTCCCCGGGTCGGCGACGACCTTGCGGCGATCCCCCACCGCGTCGAGGTAGCGGCGGGCGAAGGCGTCGAGCCGGATCGGCTGGGGGCCGGCGATCTCGACCGTGCGGTTCAGCGGCGAGCCCAGGGCCAGGTCGACCAGGGCCTCGGCCACGTCGTCGGCGGAAACCGGCTGCACGAGCGCGGAGGCCAGCCGCACCTCGTCGCCCACCGTGCCGGACTGGATGATGCCGGTGACGAACGGGAAGAACTGCGTCGACCGCAGCAGGGTGTAAGGGATCGGCGAGGCTTCGATCATCGCCTCCTGCGCCAGCTTGGCGCGGAAGTAGCCACTGGTCTGCAGACGCTCGGTCCCGACGACCGACAAGGCCAGGTGATGCCGGACGCCGGCGGCGATCTCGGCGGCGAGCAGATTGCGGCCGGAGGTCTGGAAGAAGGTCATCGCCGGCTCGTCCTCGAACGACGGCGAGTTGGCCACGTCGACCACGACCTGCGCGCCAGCCAGGGCCTCGGCCAGCCCCTCGCCGGTCAGGGTGTCGACGCCCGTGTTCGGGGCGGAGGCCAGCGCTTCATGACCCAGGGCGGTGAGCCCGGCGACCACGCGCGACCCGATCCGCCCCGTGCCGCCGATGACGACGATTTTCATAGCTGTGCCTCCGACGCCGATCCTCTCGCCCGGACGATCCCGGCGCGCCGGCGTTGGAGACAGGACGAGACGGCCTTCTCGGATGTGACATGGCCGGTGTTTTTCGGTCCGCCCGACGCATTACGAAAGCTTCACCCGCATTACCAAAGCTTCACCCCTGACCAGCTCCCGGCGCCTGTAGATCCGGGTCTGGCGCGCCAGCCCGCGCCGTATCGACGAGGGACTGGTGATGCGGAAAATCCTGGCCGGGGTCGCGGCGGCGGCGGCGATGCTGGCGATGGCGGATGCGGCTTCGGCGCAGCCGACCTCGCCCGCCCCGGAGGCGACCATCAAGCTGCAACCCTGGCGCAATCGCTGGGTCGTGGAAGCGCAGTTCGCGGGCGAGACGCGGAAGTATCTGTTCGATACCGGCGCCGGCCTGACCCTGGTGTCTCCGGCGGCGGCGCGGAAGGCGGGCTGCGAGCCCTGGGGCCGGCTGACAGGCTATCGGATGATGGGCGAACGCGGCGACGGCCCGGCCTGCTACGGCCTCAGCCTGGTCATCGGCGGCAAGACGCTGACGCCGCCGGTGCTGAGCCTGATCGACATGGGCGAACTTAATCCGCGCGACGCCGAATTGGACGGCATCGTGGGCCTGAACCTGTTCGAAGGCCGGACCGTGACCATCGATTTCGCGGGAGGGGTCATCACGCTGGAGAGCGAAGCCAGCCGGGCGGCGCGCATCGCGACCATGCGGCCGATCCCGATCCGCCTGAAGCGCGAGGTCAACGGCCTGGCCCTGGCGGCCAGCGTTTCGGTGCCGACCGCCAAGGGGCCGCTGCTGATGGAGCTGGACAGCGGCAACGGCGGGACGGTGCTGGTCTCCAAGCCGGTGGCTCGCGAGGTCGGGCTCGACCCAGCCATCGAGGGCAAGCAACACGCCGACTTCGTCGTGGCCGGCGACATTCGGGCGACCACCGATGACGCCTTCACGCCCGACATGATCATGGACGGCAACCTCGGCATGCCGTTTCTGCGCAATTGGGTGCTCACCCTCGACCTGAAGGAAGGCCTGGCCTGGATCGGGCCGCCGCCGGCCCCGCCCGCAAAGGCGATTCCTCTCGCCTGAGGTCGCGCCTCAGTTCGCGTCCTTCACCACCCGGAAGCCGACATCGAAGCCGTCGCCGGGGCCGCCGCCGTGGGTGGCGCAGATGGCGTTCTTCACGTCGGCCGCGAAGCCGCCGCCCTTGAGCACGTGTTCGCCTCCGCCTCGGGCCGGCGTGGGATCCGGGAAGGTCTTGGCGTTGTAGCCGTCGGCGGTCCATTCCCAGACATTGCCGAGCATGTCGTAGACGCCCCAGGCGTTGCCGCGCTTGGAGCCGACGGCCAGGGGCGAGACCTTCTTGCCGTCGTTGGGCGCGGCGGTGGGGGCGGGGCCGCTGGCGGGCGGCGCGCCGGCCGGACGGCGGAACATGGCGGCCCGCGACGCGCCGAAGGCCCCGGCGCCGATGTTGGCCTGCTCGGCGACGTCGGCCCATAGCTGCTGGCCCGGTCCGCCCGCGCGGCAGGCGTATTCCCATTCGAATTCGGTCGGCAGGCGATAGGCCTTGGTGCGCTCAAGCGCGTTCAGCCGGGAGACGAAGCGGTTGGCGTCGGCCCAGGTGACGCTGTCGACAGGATGGTTCGCCGCGTCGCCATCGACCCTGTCGCCCTGGAACACCGAAGGGTTGGTCCCCATCACCCGCCGCCACTGAGCCTGGGTCACCTCGTACTTGCCGATGTAGTAGGGCTTGGAGATGGCGACCTTGAAGCCGTCGCTGCGCGCCTCGGCGGTCAGCCTGCCGCAGAGTGCATAGTCGTCGGCCGTCCAGCGGTTGCGGGGATCCTGCACTCGACCGGCAGGCGCGGCCGCCGGCGCGGCGATCGGCGGCGGCGGGGTCGGGCAGCCGGGATGGAAGACGCCGACCTGCATCTCGCCCGGCTGGATCAGCACCAGCTCCATGCCGATGCTGTTGACGGCGGTCGCCGGCGCCTGGGCGAAGGCGGTGGATGCGAAAGCCGCCAGGGCGATGGCGGCGAGGCCCGCCCCGATCCTGATCGTCATCACGGAAGCTCCTTGATGGCGAGGTTGCGGAAGCGGATCTCCGCGCCCGGCTTCCAGGAGATGACGTCGAAGGCCGCGGCGTTGGGCGGATCGTAGACCGAAGTCCAGTGCAGTTGCAGGCCGATCCGGCCGTCGCCCTCGCCGGCCAGCTTGTCGTTGCGGACCTGCTGCACCTCCCAGATTTTCACGTCGTTGATCCAGAGCGCCATGCGCGGGACGTCGCCGCCGTCCATCAGGAACCGGATGGCGTTGAACTGCTCGGGCTTCCAGACGGTGTTGACGTCGACGAGCGGCTGGGCGCGCGTGGTGACCGACATCAGCTCGCCGAGCAGATTGCCCGTGCCGGCCAGCTGGGCCAGTTCGACCTGATAGGCCGAGCCGCCCTCGGAAGAGCGGAAGAACAGGCCGCTGTTCGAAGCCCAGGGCGCCAGCACCTCGGTGTAGAATTCGAAGTTGCGATACTTTTTGTCGGTCAGCAGCAGGCCGCCCTGGCCATAGGGCGCCTGCTTGAGCACGAGCTCGCCGCCTTCCACGGCTGCGATCGGGGTCGAGCCGTGGTGGTTGATCCGGCTCCAGTGCCAGCCCTGGGTCGTCTTGCCGTCGAACAGCGGCCTGAAGCCCGGCGGCGGGGCGGCCTGGGCGCCGGGCGCCCAGATAACCGATGATGCGAGCAGGAGGGCGTACAGTCCCGATCGAAGACGCCTTCGAACCATGTGCGCGTCCCTCCGCCCACACCACCCTAGGTCATTTGAAAAGCTGCGGGGCGAAATCGTTGAGATAGTCGCGCCAGACCCGCCAGTCGTGGCCGCCGGCCGTCTCCTTGGTGGCCAGCTTGACGTTGTTGTCCTGCAGGTACTTCACCGTGGTGGTGATCGCGGGGGTGAGGAAATCGACCTTGCCCCAGGCCCAGTAGTGGACCTTCCAGGCGCTGGTCTTGGCGAAGTTGGCCCTGGTGTCGGCGTAGAGGGTCGCCGGATCGTTCGACACCGCGCCCGAGAAGACGCCGACGTATTTGAACTGCTCCGGATGGTGCATGCTGATGTTGATGGTCTGGCGGCCGCCCGCCGACAGGCCGGCGATGGCGCGGTTATCGGCGCCCGGTTTCACCCTGTAGGTCTTCTCCACCCAGGGTAGCAGTTCGGTTTCGAACTCGGTCACATAGCCCGGCGGGGTGCGCGTCACCGCCGTGTTGGTCGGGGTGAACAGGTGCTGCGGCGCGACGATGATCATCGGCTTGGCCTTGCCCTCGGCGATCAGGTTATCGAGGATGTCGTTGGCCCGGCCGGTGGTCATCCAGCTGTTCTCGTTGTCGCCCGCGCCGTGGAACAGGTAGAGCACCGGATAGGTCGTCGTGGACTTCTCGTAGCCCGGCGGGGTGTAGACCCAGACCGCCCGCTCCTGCCCGCCGTACATCGGCGAGGCGTAGCGCTGCAGGCCCAGCGTGCCGTGCGGCACGGCGCGGGTTTCGGAATAATCGCCCGGCACCACCAGCATCGAGTTCTGAGTCAGGCGCTGAGGCGACATGACGGTGTTACGGATATCCAGCGTCTGCACGCCGTCGACCACGAAGAAGTAGCGATAGGCGCCGGGGCGGATCGGCTCGGTGGTCGTGCCCGACCAGACGCCGTCGGCGCCCTTGGTGAAGACGATCTGTGGCGTCGGCCCGACGCCCATGTCGCCGACCGGCGGCGGGATGGCGTTGGCCTGGGTGATGAACTCGCCGCCGAGGGCGACGGTCCTGGCGTCCGGCGCCTTGATGCGGAAGGTGACGCGGCGGTCGGCGGCGACCTCCGGCGAGACGATCACCTGGCCTTGCGGCTGGCCGCCGGGGCCGGCCGGCGGGGCGTTGGCGGCGGGCGCCGGCGCCTGGGCCAGGGCGGCGCTCGCCGTCGAAGCCGCCAGCAAGGCCGCGCCCATCAGCGCGGACACTGCACGAGAAACCATCGATTCCCTCCCTCGGGGCATGTGTCAGCCGGTTGAGCCCGGCGATTGGCGTGGGAGTTTACCGGCAAAACATATCTCAGCAATAAGGCATATTTATGCATGAGTTATCTGCGGATGGCCGTCCGGACGCCGCCGTTTCCTGAACGAAACTTGTCAGTCGCGGCCACGACGGCGTTCAGGCGCGCTCCCTTACAAAGGTCCTCATCAACCCGGGCCCCGCCCGAGCAGAGGAGGTACTAAGATGCGTAATCACACCAAGTCGAAGGCGTCCGTGCTCGCCGTGGCCGCCCTGGTTTCCAGCCTGACCGTCGGCGGCGCGACCGTCGCCACGACCGGCGTCGCTAATGCGGGCGTCACCTCGTGTAACTCGACCGGCGGCCGCCAGGAGGCCGGCGCACTGATCGGCGCGCTGATCGGCGGCGTGGTCGGCAACCAGGTGGCCAAGAACGAGCGCGGTCTCGGCACGGCGCTGGGTCTCGGCCTGGGCGCCGCCGCCGGCTCGGCGATCGGCTGCAAGCAGCAGGACGACCGCGCCGAGCGCGAGCAAGCCTACTATCGCGACGCCTACCGCGCCTCGAACACCTTCGTGGCCCGCAGCAACGTCAACATCCGCTCCGGCCCGAGCGTCCGCGCCGCCCGCGTCGGCGCCCTGGGCTACGGCGAAACCTTCCAGTCGCTGGGCTCCACCCGCGACGGACAGTGGGTCCTGGTGGGCCGCAACGGGTACCGGGTCGGCTATGTCGCGGCCGATTACGTGGCCCCCGCGGGCTACCAACGCGCCGGCTACCTTCGCTAGCGCGGGGACCGTCAGTAAGCGTATCCTTAAATGACTGCGAGGCGGCCGGCGGGGAAACTCGCCGGCCGCTTTCGCATGCGGCCAGAAAAGAGCCCTCCGGCTTTCACCGGAGGGCTGAGGCGGCCCATCTCTGGGCAAGGGGAGCGTCCCGAAGCAAGGGTCGCTCAGAGGGCGGTCAGCGGGCAGTGAGCTCGTAGCCGTCGCCGGCGCGGCGCACGCGGGCGAGGGAGAGCTCGTCCACCGCGTCGAGGAAGGACTGCCGATCGGTGCTGCGGATCACCGCGCTCATCCGCAGGCGCTGCACGCGCGTTTCCGGGATGACGATCTTGCTGGTGGAATAGCGGTTCAGCTCGTCGGCGATGTCCTGCAGCGTCGCCTCGTCGAAGGTCAGCTGCCGGTCGGTCCACGACACGTCCGGCGTGGTGTCGATCCGCGCCAGGCCCCAGCCGCGGCCGTTGGTGGTCAGGCGATAGCCGGCCGTCATGTCGACCGACGGGATGGTCTGCCCACGCTCCAGCGATTTTACCCGCAGACGCCCCTCGACCAGCGTCACCGACAGGCCGCTGGGCCGCAGGTAGACGTTGAAGTCGGTGCCCAGCGCCGTCACCGACTTGCCGGCCGCCAGCACCGAGAACGGCCGCGAGGCGTCCTTCACCACCTGGAACCGGGCGCGCCCCTTCACCAGCTCGACATAGCGGCCGTCGCGCACCTGCCAGGACCGCAGGGTGGTGTCGGTATCGAGGATCGCCAGGGTGCCGTCGGCGAGCCGGACGCGCGACAGCTGACCCACAGGCGTCGAGAACGCGGCGGCGTGATCGCGCGCCCGCTCATAGACGAAGCGGTTGTAGGCCGACGGCGCCCAGGCGGCGCCGACGATCGCCAGGCCGGCCACGGAGGCGGCCAGCGAGCCGAACATCACCCGGCGAGTCTGCTGGCGGCGCAGGTCGCGGCGGGCGGCTTCGCGCATGAACAGCATCGACGGATCGTCCCGCAACGCGCCGAGGTCCGACCAGTCGTCGGCGACCGCTTCGAAGGCCGCGCGGTGCTCGGGATCGGCGTCGAGCCAGGCGTGCAGGGCGTCGAGTTCCCTGGGGCTCGCCTCGCCGGACCGCAGCCGCGCGAAGTGCTCGATGGCCTGGTCGGCGACATGGGGTTGGAAAGGAGACGGGCTCATTGGTCGTCCACCCGGCCGTGCAGGGCCTTCAGCGCGCGGATCATGTGTTTCTCGACGGCGCTCTTGGAGATGCCCAGCGCGCTGGCGATGCGGGGATAGGTCATATCCTCGAACCTGTGCAGCACGAAGATCTGGCGGGTGCGCGGCGGCAGGCCCTGCAGGGCGGTCATGGCGGCGTTCAGCCGCTCGCGGCCGAGCAGCACGCGCTCGGGCGAGATCGGCTCGTCCTGTTCGTCGGAGGCGGCGATGACGCCCTGCGCCCACTGCCGCTCCTTGCGGTAGCGGCGCATGAGGACATTGGCGGCGACGACGAAGACATAGCGGTCCATGTCCTCCACGGCGGCGTCGCTGCGGCGGCTCTGCAGCCGGACGAAGACTTCCTGCACCAGGTCCTCGACCTCATGCGGCGCGGCGCGACGGCGGAAGTAGCGGCGCAGGGCCGGTTCAAGCCTGGCGGCGTCGTAGGTCGGGGGCGTTGAGCGCCTGAAGGTGATCATGGTCGGTGTCTCACCGGCGCCCCGATTGGCCTTACGCATACCAAGAGCCCGCGAGGCCGGAACACCTCACCGCCCCGCGACGGATTTCGCATCGCGCCCGCCATCTCAGAACGCCACCCGCAAGGTCAGGTCGATGGTGCGCCCGAAGGGCGAGGCCAGGGTGGCGTTGTAGCCGGCGGCGGAGTCGAAGAACGGGGGCGCCTGGTCGAACAGGTTGGCGACCCGCGCCTGCAGCGTGACGCCCCTTCGCCACGATGGGATGTCGTAGGCGGCGGTGACGTCGACGGTGACGAAGCGGTCGACCGTCTGCGCGGGGGTGACCGCGGTGTTGAGATAGCTGTCGATGACGTTGGCGAAGGCGGTCAACGACCACGGACCGCGATCCCAGGCGGCGGTGTAGCGCACCTTCCACCTGACAGCCTCCTGCGTGCCCAGACGCGAGGCGAAGCCGCTGCCGGGGGTGATCTCCTGGTCGTAGCGAAGCTGGCGATTGGCGTTGACGGCGAACCGCCAGACGGACCGTTCGGTGTCCAGTCGCCAGCCCGCCTCCAGGTCGAGCCCCTCGAAGATGCGGGTCCCGAGGTTGAGCGTGGCGCGCGTGATGTAGTCGTAGTTGGTGGTGGTGATCGGCGAGGCGGGCGGCGCCTGGGCGATGGCCGCCGCGATCTCGGCCTGGCTCGGGAAGAAGATCCCCCGGCCGGCGAAGGCCGGGTTGATGATGATGTCGGCGACCGGGATCTTGTAGACGAGGTTCGAATATCGCGCGTGATACCAGGTCGCGCCGAGACGCAGGCCCGCCAGCGGCCCATCGACCGGCGTGTAGTCGAAGCCGAACGAGCGGGTGTCGGCGACCTCGGGCTGCAGGTCGGGCGAGCCGCCGCTGACGATGTAGGTGTTGATGTTGTTCATCGGCGTGCCCGCGAAGGGGCCGTAGCCGATGCTCTGATTGAAGCTGACGTTGTATTGCGGCTGACCGAACGGCTGGGTCAGCAGCCCCAGGACCGGAGCGGCGAAGTTCGAGCCGTAGCTGGCGCGCAGGTCCAGCCCGGCGACCGGGGAATAGATCAGGCCGTACTTGGGATTAAATCGCCCGCCATAGCTGTCGTAATAGTCGTAGCGACCCGAGAGCGAGAGGGTCAGGCCCTCGACCAGCGGACGCCGGTTGTCCTCCCCGATCAGCGGGACATTGAATTCCGCGAAGGCCGCGGCGACCGAGCGGGCGAGGTCGTCGCGCCGGACGACGGCGAAGTAGCCGCTTTCCGGCCGGGGCGATCCGGCGGTCTGCAGCTGGCGAAGCTGTTCGAAACGGACGATGCCGCCGACCGCCGCGCGTGCGACGCCGCCGGGCAATTCGGCGACCGGCCCATCGGCCTTGAACTTCAGCTCGTGCATCCGCTGCTGACCCCAGTTGCGCTGGCCCGCGCCGGTGTCGAGGCGGGCCAGGGTCGCCGGGTTGTTGTCCGCCGCCTGGCCGAACAGGTTGAGGGCCGTCGCCGGATCGGGGTCGTTGACCGCGGCGATGATGTTGTTGGCGTCGAACTCGGTGCTCTGGTTGTAGTCCCGCGTGGCCGACGAGACGAGCGACAGCGCGCCTTTCCAATCGGCCGAGAAATCGAGATCGAGTCCCGCGACGGCGGTCAGCACCGACGACGAGCCCGGCTGAACGACGGTGGGACCGAACAGGCCGACGCCGCTGCGGGTGACCAGCACCCGGTCGGCGGCGAGCAGGGCCGGCGGAATGTTGGCGGCGTTGAAGAACGGATTGCCGCGCGGGACGACCACGCTGATCGAAGGCCGGGCCACCGTCGCGTGGGCCGAGAATCGTCCGACGTTGAGTTCGCCCCAGATCTTGGCCCGATCCGTCAGGGTGTGGTGGGCGGTGATGAGCAACGCGTGCCGCTCGCCGTCGGGGATCAGGGTCGTCGCCGCCTGCACGCCGCAGGCGCGGGCCGACGCCGCCGTGGCGAAACTCGGCCCCGGGCCATAGGTCGGCCCGGTCAGGGCGCCGTTCGGCGAAAGACCCCGGACGTTGGCGGTGGGACAGACCGTGCTTCGCAGGTCGCGCCCGCCGCGCGAGCGCTGGTCCCCGCCGCGCGCCAGCGCCGGAATCTCGATGTTCAGGGGCGAGCGGTTGCTGGAATACTCATAGGCGGCCAACAGCCCGCCGCCCTCCCAGAGGCGACCGCCGATAAGGCCGAGGTCGCGCTTCTCGTAGCGGCTGTCCGGCGCGAAGCTGTAGGTGGCGCTGGCCTCGAAGCCGTCGAACGGCTCGCGGTAGACGAAGTTGACCACCCCGGCGACGGCGTCGGAGCCATAAATCGGCGAGGCGCCGTCGGCGACGATCTCCACCCTCTGGATCGCGATGGGTGGAACGGTCGAGGGATCCGGGAACGTCCCCTCGGTGCCCGTGGCGGCGACGCGATGGCCGTTGAGCAGGGTCAGGGTCGCGTAGGCGCCGAGGTTGTGCAGGTTGGGAATGAAGCCCTGGGTTCGGAAGCGGTTGGGCGTCGACTGCTCGGCGTTGGTCCCGAAGTTGCCGAGCTGAGGCACGGTGGCCATCAGCTCCTTCACATTGGTCGGCGCCACGGCCCGGATGGTGTCGCGCGAGACGGCGATCAGGGCCGAACCGGCCGGTGGCGCGCCCCGCACCAGGGTGCCGGTGATCACCACGGGCGGCACGGAGACGGGAAGCTGGGCGGTGGGCGGCACGGCTGTCCGACGCGCGGCTGGAGCGGGCGGCGCCGCGACTTCGGGCGAGGCCGGTCGCTGCCGCGGCGCGCGAACCAGGACAAAGCCGCGTCCGACACGCCTGTACTGGAAGGCCGAACCTTCCAGCAGCCGGGCCAGGGCGACCGCCGGTTCCATCCGGCCGGCGACGCCCGGCGACGGGGCCGAGAGCTCGGCGGACTGTCGAAAGAGAATGGCTTGGCCGCTCTGGTCACCGAAGGCCTTGAGGGCGGAGGCCAGAGGTTGCGGCGGGATCGAAAAATCTCGTTCGGCCGCAAGGGCTGCGGTCGAGATGCTGGCGACGACAGCCGCACCCGCGATGGATGCAATACGTGGGCCTAGCCCGCCGTATGCCATTCCGACTCCCTAACTCGCCGGCCTGAGGCCGGACTTTTTTGTATTAGAGTCAGGGCCGCTCGAACACCTCACCCCTTCGGTGAGATTTTAAGCGAAAGGCGGCCGCCGCCAGAGGGCGACGGCCGCCGATGCTTATCGCCGCGGGTAGGCCGCGGCCTGGCGGCCGCCTGGCACGAACTTGTAGAGTTCCTGCTCGCCCGGCACCTTTTCGGCAGGCGCGGGCGGTGGCTCACCAGGGAGCATCTTCTTAAGTTTGGCCACGATCGCCGCGTTCTGAGGGAGACTCGCCACGTTTGTGTATTCGCCCGGGTCTGTCTTCAAGTCGTAGAGCTCGGCCCCATTCTCACCGTTCTTGCCGTTTTCGCTGTAACGCCAGTTCTCGTAGCGAACGCTTTGATTGAAACCGACTTGTGACCGCGCGGGATAGTTCCAGCTGGCCAGGGTCGGATTTTCGATCAGCGGCTTCAGGCTGTGCCCCTCAACGCCCCTGGGCGCGGGCAAGCCGGCGAGGTCAGAGAGAGTCGGGTAGAGATCAAGCAGTTCAACCAGCTTCGGCGATTTCTTGCCGTTCCCCTTGGCTTTGGGCGAATAGATAACCAGGGGAACTCGGGTAGAATCGCGCCAAAGCACGGACTTTTCCCAGTGGCCGTGTTCACCGAGGTTGAAGCCGTGGTCACTGGTGAACACCACGATGGTCTTATCCGCGACGCCGGATTTCTCAAGCCCGTCCAGGATGCGGCCGACCTGAGCATCCATGTAGGTCATCGAGGCGTAGTAGGCCTGCACGAACTGCCGCTGTTCATCGACGCTGAGGCCGTAGTTTCGTTCGTTGCGCTTCACGCCGCTGGTGTCGGCATGGGTTTCCGGCGCCCAACGGACGTCGGGGTACATGTCGAAGTACTCCTTCGGCGCGATGTCCGGCACGTGCGGCCGATAGAAGCCGGCGGCGATGAAGAACGGCTTGTCCTTGTGCTGGTTGATCAGCTCGATCGCCTTGGTCGCCACCAGCTCGTCGGTGTGAGGCTTGCCTGAAGTGTCGGCGTACCAGGCCATGGCGATCCCGGGATTGGCCTTGGCGGGATTGATCAGCTTGCCGTCCCACTCGTCGTCTTTGTCGACGCCGATCGGCTTGTAGGCTTCCGTCCACGAGAGCTTGTCGTTGTGGGGGTCGTACTCCGGCGGAAGGCCGATGGTGCCCGGCACGCCCTGGTGATGCAGCTTACCAACCGCGGCCGTATAGTATCCATTGTCGCGGAAATGCTGGGGCATCGTCGTGAGCGTCGGATCCGCCGCGCGAAGCGTGGTGTTTAGATCGAAGACCTTTACCGTATTGGGTCGACGCCCGGAAAGAAACGAAGCCCGGCTTGGGCCGCAAAGCGGGTATTGGCACTGCGCCTCATCGAAGCGGACGCCTCGCGCGGCGAGCGCATCGACGTTGGGCATCTTCACGACGTCGCCGTTGAAGGCCGTGCCGACGCGGAGGTCATCGGCGATGATGAAGAGCACGTTCATGCGCTCGGCGGGTTTGGCGGTCTGGGCCTGGGCCTCGGCCGGCCGTTCGAGCGAGGCCCCCGAAATCGCCGCCAGCGCCACGGCGGAGCCGAGCAGAACCTTCTTGAGCCCGCGCCCCAGGCGGGCGCCGATAGTCTTGTACGACATGGTTCCTCCACGATGCGGCGGCGGCCGCCAACACTTAAGTTCAACCTTATGAAATGGAGGGCGGACCGAAGTCCGCCCCCTTCTCGGCTTAGAACGTCTTCTGCACCCCGAACTGGAAGAAGCGGCCGAGGGTCGATCCGGCGGTTCCGCCGGAAGAGTTCTGGAACGGCGCGTTGTCGTCCAAGGCGTTGTCGATGTTCAGGGTGAGCATCGTCGTCGGGTCCAGGTTGTACCGGAAGTACAGGTTCACCGGCTGGAACGAGTCGACCTTGGTCTGATTGCGCACGCCGGTGACGGTGTAGCCGGACAGGTAGTTCACCGTGGCGGTCGCGGTGAACTCGCCGATGTCGACGCCGAGCACACCCTGCAGGGTCGTCTTGGAGCGGTCAGTCACCAGCGTGTCGGTGAATGGCAAACCGGGCAGGGTCTGAAGGTCGCGGCTGAGGTAGCGGGTGCCGTTGATCGAGCCGTAGATCGCCCCCCAGTCCATCGGCTGGCGATAGGCCACCCGGAAGTCGACCCCTGAGGTCTTGAAGCCGCCGAGGTTCCGCTTGCGCTGGTCGTTCAGCAGATAGGGATCGTTGCCGGCGCCATACAGCGCCTCGATGCTGGTCACGGCGCCGGAGAAAATGCCGATGCCCTGTCCGAGAGCCTGCGACTGTGCGAGCGTGGGACGATAGGTGTAGCAAAGCCCTTCGAACGTCGCGGGATCCGCCAACTGCTGCGTCAGAGGCACGGGCTGACAGCCCGGCTGAATCAGGTCCTCCATCTCGACGTTCCAATAGCTCAGGCTCGTCGAAAGATTGGGCAGGAAGCCTGGGTTGTAGTCGGCGCCGACCGAGAAAGTCTCCGCGGTGACCGGCTTGATGCCGGGACGCCCGCCGCCTTGGACGGTGATCGAAGGGCGGTTGCGGTCGCTGATGGGATCGCCCGCACGCAGGGTGTTGGAGGTCGCCCCGACGATGACCACGGAGTCGATGCCGCCGACGGTCGTGTCGTTGAAGCCAGGAGCGACGAACGACGTACCCCAGTTGCCGCGCAGCCGCAGATCGCTGTTGACCTTCCAGTTGAGCCCGATCTTCGGGTCCGTCGTCGAGCCGAGCGCCTCGTAGTCGTTGTAGCGCACCGAAGCGTTCAGACTGAGCTCCTGCATGAGCGGCACGCCTTGATCCGGGCTGACGATCGGCGCCACGACTTCGCCGAACACGGAGCTGATGTCGCGTTTGCGGGAGGTCTTGGCGATCGGAGTGTTGAGCGCCTCTGGACCGAAGATGGCGTAGTCGTCCTTGGTCAGCCGCTGAAACTGCGCGCCGACGGCGACGCGCAGGTCGCCCGCGGGCAGGGTGAACAGCGGGCCGTCGGCGATCGCCCGCACCTGGGAAATCGTCTGGCGGACACGGTTAAAGGTGCCGAAGTCGGTGATGCTGCGCAGCACCGACGGATTGGTCGCGGTCAGGTCATAGGGGTTGAGCGCCGTCGCGGTGGTCAGGCCCGCGCCTCGCAGGGCGGCCGCTTCGAGGCCCGAATTGATCTGCGGCGCGAACTGCTTGAAGTCGCTCCGCCCGTAGTCGGCAAGGGCGTTCAGCTGCCAGTCGTCGTTGATGTCCCAGACGATGCTCGGCGTCACGTGGTACTGCTTCATGTTCAGCCAGCTGGTCATGTATTCGCCCAGCACCGGCGCCCAGCTGAACGCCACCGTATGCTGCGTTTCCGTTCCGATCGGCCGGAAGAACGGGTTGGTGTTGTTGATGACGGCCCCGGAATTCGCCAGTTGGTTGGCGGGCGTCGACGTGCGGCGGGAGGTGCCGAAGGCCTTCACCTTGAACTCGAGCGAATCCGAGAGCTGCTGCGACACCGAGAGGTAGCCGCTGTTCTGCCGCTCGGCGCCGTTCAGCACGCCGGCCTGCGAGGTGTCGCAGAGGTTCACCGTCCCGGGCGCGCGGCCCGGCAGGGCGTAGGTCTGGCTGCCGATGATGATGTTGCCGGGGTCGCAGACCCGCGAGCGGAAATCGTCGCCGCCGTAGGGCCGCAGATCCTGGCGCGGGAACTCGCGCTCGTTGGCGTACAACGGGTTGTTCTGGCGCGTCTCGACGCTGAACACGAGGGCGCCGCCGTCCCAGTCGCGACCGGCCAGCACGCCGAGGTTATAGGTGCGATAGTTGCTGTCAGCGCCCGCGCCGACCTGGGCGTTGACGCGCACGCCGTCGAAGCGGTTACGGGTGATGAAGTTCAGCACGCCGCCCACGGCGTCCGAGCCGTAGGTGGCCGATCCGCCGTCGAGCACCACTTCCACCCGCTCGATCGCACCGGTCGGCAGGGCGCTGATGTCGGGGAAGCTCTGCTGGATCGAACCGCCCACCAGGTTGTGGCTGTCGACCATGACGAGGGTGGTGCCGTTCTGCAGCGGCGGCAGGTTCCGAAGATTGGGTCGGTAGCCGGAGACGCCCTGGCCCGAGCTGGTGGTGCGCGGCACGCCGTTGAAGCCGGCCATCTGCGGAATGGCGGCCAGGATCTGGTTGGGCTGGGTCGCGCCGAGACGCTCAATGTCCTGGGTCCCGACGGTGCTCACCGCGCTGCCGATCGGGGCGACGCCGCGGATCAGGGTGCCGGTGACGACGACTTCCTCGACGGCCGCGCTCTCGGGCTCCGGGGCCGCCTGGGCGAGGGCGGCCTGCGAAACGCCGCACATCAGCGACGCCAGGATGACGCTGCGCGCCAGGGTGTGGATCTTATTCGAGCTCATACATGCCCCCTTCGTGGTCTGGACCTAGACTTCGGTCGCGAAGACGAGAGGCTGGGGGCGGCGAATGACGATCACGGGTCGGCCGACGTTCGGCCAACCCTCCTCCCCGAGTCCTCGTTCTGTCGACGAGCGTTTTGGGGGGATTGAGTCACCGCGCCGCCGACACCTCACTTCGAGTTCGAAAAATCTTCGCAATCCCGTTCAAAGCGCGGGGCCTCGACGGCCGCGCTTCGAGGATCGGCTATAGAATTCTATTCCTATGGGCTCACTAGGTTTTGTCTGTACTCAGCCCCAGGTTTTCTGAGGCGGGCGAAATGGCGGGGAGCTTTAGACGCGCCCGCGCGGACTTTAGAGGAACAGCTTCTCGTTGATCGGGACGCCGTGCGCGCGGCAGTGGCTCTCGTAGTGATCGATGAACCACCAGACGTCGGCGGTCTGCACCAGCACGGCCTTGTCGTCGTAGAACTCGATGGGGCCTTCCATCCAGCCGAACAGCTTGACGCCGTCGGGATGCTCGGTGACCAGGGTGTGGCTTTCGCCCGGAGTCTCCAGGATGAGGCCGCCCTGGGTCGCGATCCAGTCGTACTCCAGATAGCGGACGCTGCCCTCCAGCACGACCATGGTGATCGCGCCGCGATGCAGATGGGTGCCGATCACGCCCGGCCCCTTCACCCAGAGGATGTTGGAGAACAGGTTGCGGCGCACGTCGAAGGCCAGGTGCTTGATGGCCGCCGTCTCGCCGAACGGGACCCAGGGACTGTCGACGTCGCTCTGCACATCGATGTAGCGGCCGCCGGGCGAGCGACGGGCGACGATGTCGGCGTAGGGGAAGGCGACGTCGACGATGGCCTTCTTGGAGGACGGCGGGGCTTTCATGCTCATGAGGCTCTCCGGGCGAGGACCACGGGCGCGGTCTCCTGCAGGCGCATGGCGACGAAGCCGCTGATGACCGCCAGCACGACCAGCATCCACAGGAAGGTTTCGGGGCCGAAGGCGTCGTTGAGAACCCCGGCGACGGGCGGGCCGAAGACGCCGCCGATGATTTCGCACGAGCCCATGGTCAGGCCGAGCACGGCGGCGTGATGGCGGGCGTCGACCGTCTCCGACGGGATGGTGGCCATGAAGATCGGGAAGACGCCGTTGACCGCCCAGCCGACGAAGAAGATCGCTCCGAGCACGAAGGGTGAGCCGGTGAAGTACATCGCCGCCAGCGGGCCGATGACCGAGAGGAACGGCAGGACGACCATCACCGGCTTGCGGCCGATGCGGTCCGACAGGCCGGAAATGACGATGCTGTAGAGGGCCGCAGCGATGCCCAGCGCGCCGACCAGCCAGCTCATGGTCGTGGCGTCGAAGCCGCGCGTCTTCGAAAGATAGAGCGGCAGGAAGGCCCAGGTGATGACGAAGTGGCCGACCAGCAGGATGCCGACGACGACGGAAATCCAGATGTTGCGGATCTTCAGGGCGTCCCAGATGGTCATCCTGTCGTGGGCGCCGTCCTCCTTCGGCAAGGCGGCCGGCTCCTTGAGCAGGACCCACATCAGCACGGCGCTGATGATGCCGGGCACACCGGCCAGGTAGAAGGCCTCGCGCCAGCCGAAGGCGGTGGCGAAGGCGACCAGGACGACGGGCGCGACGAAGCTGCCGAGCAGGTTCGAGCCCAGGTTCTGCGCCACGCCCTGGGCGAGGCCGCGATGCTTCGGGTCGACCTCGCTGGCCACCATCGCATGGCTGATCGGCATGACCCCGCCTTCGGCCGCCCCCATCAGCAGGCGCGAGCCCAGCAGGAGGGCGAAGCTGGAGGCGAGGCCGGTGAGGAAGGAGCAGAGCGAAAAGGCCAGGGTGGCGGCGATCAGCAGCCCCTTGCGGCGACCCAGGGTGTCGGACAGCTTGCCGATGCCGAAGGCGGCGAGGGCCCAGCTGAAGCTGAGGCCGCCGGCGATCAGGCCGATCTGTGTCTGCGTCAGGCCGAGGTCGGGCTGCACGAACGGCATCAGGGCGTTCAGCGCCTGCCGGTCGAAGAACACGATCCCGAAGTTCAGACTGAGCAGGACGACCAGGAGGAGCTGATAACCCTTCGAATTGGTCGTCCAATTGCCGCGCGGCATGGCTGCGCCAGGCGTCATCTTGCGTCCCTCCCGCACCGTCTTTTCGCGGCGCCTTTGCTTATGGCGCATAACGGATGGCGCGAAGTCAATCGGACGAACCGCGTTCGCTCTCAGCCCTTGCGCGGCGTCACCAGAAAAATACGGTCCCTCCAACCCCGTCCGCCGACGCCCCGCGTAGAGCCTCATGTAAGGCCCAAGGAGGCGGACATGACGAAGACGGAAACTCAGAAAACTCACCCCGCCCGGCGGGCGGTGCTGGCGGCGGCGGTCGGGGTGCTGGGTCTGGCGGCGACAGCCCGGGCGCAGGCCCCGCAGACCGAGCTGATCGACCTGAAGGTGATCGACCGTGAGACCGGCGAGGCGGCGCGGGTGTGGCGGCACGCCGGACGCCTGTACGTCGCCGGCAATCCAGGTGCGCGCTACAGCCTGCGCGTGACCAACAACACCGGCGGGCGCGTGCTGGCGGTGATGTCGGTGGACGGCGTCAACATCCTGACCGGCGAGACGGCGGCCTACGGCCAGCGGGGCTATGTGTTCGCCCCCTACGAGACCTATTCGATCAACGGCTGGCGCAAGTCCGACAGCGAGATCGCCGCCTTCAACTTCTCCACCCAGGCGGGATCCTACGCCGCGCGGACGGGTCGGCCGAACGACGTGGGGGTGATCGGCGTCGCGGTGTTCCGCGAGCAGGCGGTCGCGGCGATACCGGTCAGTCCGGCGGTGACGCGCGAGGAGCGCTATCGCGCGCCGCCGGCCCTTGCGATTCCGCCGGTCGAGCGACGGGTGGCGCAGCCGGCCCCGCCGGTGCTGTCGGCGCCTGGCGCGGCGCGGGTGCAGGCCGAAGCCGCTCAATCGGCCGCGCGGGATCTCTCGATGGCCAAGCTGGGCACGGGCCACGGCGCGCGCGAATGGTCGACGATCAACACCGTGTCCTTCACCCGCGCGACCCGCGAGCCGCAGTACGTCTATCGGCTGGAGTACGACTCCCGCGAGCGGCTGATGGCGAGCGGGGTGATCCCCCGGCCTCGGCCGCTGCCGGCGCCGCGCGGGCCCCGCCCCTTCCCCGCCAGCCCGGGCGGCTATGTGCCGGACCCGCCGCGCGGAGGTTAGAAAAACGCCGACGACGGGGCTCGCGCCGGGCGGTGAAGGCGGTAAGCTCCACCCTGATGCGGGGGCTGGCCGAGCAGGGTGGAGCCGTGGAGGACGGCGATCTGTTGCACGCCCACGCGGCGGGCGACGCGAGCGCCTTCGCGCGGCTCTACGACCGCCACGACCAGGCCGTCTTCGTCTTCATCCGGCGGCTGCTGGGGCCGGCGCACGCGGAGGCGGCGGAGGACCTGCACCAGGAAACCTGGATCACCGTCTCGAAGAACGCGGCGATGTTCGATCCGACGCGGGCGCGGTTCGCCGCCTGGCTGTTCACCATCGCCCGCCACAAGACCTTCGACCACTTCCGCCGCCAGAAGGTCGCCATCCTGGCCGGGCCGGCCGATCCGCCGTTCGAGGAGGCGGCGCTGGAGATCGCCGACCCGGTCGCCACGCCCCTGGAGCAGGTGCAGTCGCGCGAGACCGCCCGGGCGATCGTGGCGGCCGTCGAGGCGCTGCCGCTGGAGCAGCGCGGGGTGTTCGTGATGTTCGCCGACGGCGGCATGTCGCTGGAGGAGATCGCCGAGGCCACCGGGGTGACGATGGAGACCGCCAAGAGCCGGTTGCGTTACGCCCGCGTCAAGCTGAGACAGTCCCTTGCCGGTGAAAGGGCGGCCCTCGATGTCTGATCCCAACACGCCGCACGATCCGGTCGACAAGGCCTACGCCGAGGCCGAGGCGGCGCTGCGCGATGACGCCGAGCGCGCCGCCCGCCGTGCGCGGGTGCTGGCCGCCGTCGCCCGCGCCAACGAACCGGGGGCCGAGGCCGAACCGGTCGCCTCCCCCCTGCCGCCGCCCCGCAAGGGCGCCTGGCGGCCGGCGCCGTGGCTGATGGCCGCCGGTGTCGTCGGCGTCACCGTGCTGGTGACGATGCGGATGACTCCGCCGGCGGTCGTCCGCCAGCCCGAACTGCCGTCGCAGGCTGAGGCGCCCTTGCCCCAGCCGCCGGCCGCGCCGACGGCTGAAAGGCCGGGGCCGACGTCCGTCCCAGTCGCGCCCGCCGCGGCGGCGCCCGCGTCGCCGCGATCCCGCACCGAGGCTTCGGCGGATGTCGTCCCGCCGCCTCCCTCGCCGATCCCGCCGGTCGAGAAGCGCGTTGAGCAGCCCGATCCGTTCCCGGCCGCCGCCATGGCGCCGCCCCCGCCCTTGGCCATTCCGCCGATGGAGCGGCGTGTCGAGGCTCCGGCGCCTCCGCCGCCTCTCCCGATCCCAGCGGCGCCGGTCGAGCGACGCGTGGCGCAGCCGGCCCCGCCGGTTGTCGGCGAAGCCATAGCCCGCGACAGCCGCGCCGCATCGCAAGTCGTCGTCACCGGCTCGTCGATTCGGGGCGTCGCCCCCGCCGAGGCCGCGCGGCTTCGCGCCGCCGCCGCCGACGGCCGCCTCGACGAGATCACCGCCCTGCTCGGCGCCGGCGTCGCCGTCGATACGCCCGACGGGGCCGGCGAAACCGCCCTGATGAAGGCCGTTCAGACCGGGCGGGTCGCCGCGATCACCCTGCTGCGGCGGAACGGGGCCGATCTCGACCGACGCAACCGCGCGGGCGTCTCGGCCAGGGATATGGCGGCGGCGTCAGGCAATGCGGCGGTCCGCCGGGCGATGGGGGTCGCGCCCTAAAAGGCTCTAGGCGCCCACCGCCGCGGGCAAGCGCACCAGGACGCGGAGACCGCCCGCCGCGCGCGGGGCGAGCGCGAGCGATCCGTCATGGGCCAGGACGATGCTCTTCACGATGGCGAGCCCAAGGCCAACGCCGGCGTCGTCGGCCCTGATCCGCCCAGCGCCGCGCTGAAACGGCTCGACGAGCCTTGTCACAAGACCGGGCGGCAAGGCCTCGCCGGTGCTCTCGACCACAAGCTCCACGATTTCAGGATGGGCGAGAGTCGTCAGCCGCACCGAGCCCTGCGACGGCAGGTTGTGAACGATGGCGTTGTGCAGGAGGTTGGTCGTCATCTGCAGCAGCAGGGGATGCGAGCCCAGGGTCGTCGCCCCCTGGCCCGTGGTTTCGACGGCGACCCCGCGCCGTTCGGCGAGCGGCAACAGGGTCTCGACCGCCTCTTCCGCCAGCAATGACAGATCGACTGGCGCGCGCGGGAAGGCCCGCTGGTCGGCGCGGCTGAGCAGGAGCAGAGCTTCCGTCAGATTGATGGCCCGGCCGTTGACGGCGTGGAGCCGCTCGATGAGTTGGCCGAGGTCGATCGTCGGATCGCTGCGGGCCAGATCCAGCAGGGCCTGGCTGGTGGCGAGCGGCGTGCGCAGCTCGTGCGAGGCGTTGGCGGCGAAGCGCCGCTGCTCGGCGACCTGAGCCTCGAGCCGCGCCAGCATCGCGTCGAAGCTGTCGGCCAGTTCGCGAAACTCGTCCTTACCGCCCTCCAAGCCGACACGGTGCGAGAGCGAGCCGCCCGCCACAAGGCGCGTGGCGTGGGTGATGCGGGACAGGGGCCTCAGCATCCGGCCGGACAGAAGCCAGCCGCCGACGAAACCGAAGGCCAGAAGCAAGCTCAGGACGATAAGCACCGCCGCCCCGAAGACAACCGGACCGAAGTTCTGGGGATTGAAGGCCCGCAGCAGATCGGAGGCGCCCGGCGCCAGGACGTGCAGCGGCATGCGGCGCAGCAGGAACAGCCAGACGACGCCGAGCAGAAGGGTGCAGGCGACCAGCAGGAAACCCACGTAGCTGAGGGTCAGTTTCAGGCGAACGCTTAGCCCCGGCGGCCTAACCACGACCGCGCCCCTCCTCGTCCGCGGCCGTGGCGATGCGGTAGCCGACGCCGGGGACGGTGGCGATCAGCCACGGCTCGCCGAGCCGCTTGCGCAGGGCCGAGACAGTGATGCGCACGGCGTTGGTGAAGGGATCGGCGCTGTCATCCCAGGCCTGGGCCAGCAAATTCTCGGCGCTGATGACGCCCCCCTCGGCGGCGACCAGCACCTCCAGCACCGCGAACTGCTTGCGGGTGAGGGCGACGTAGCGGCCGTCGCGATAAACCTCGCGGCGGAAGGGATCGAGGCGCAGGCCGGCGATCTCCCGAAGCGGCGGTCGCCTATGAGCGCGGCGGCGATCGAGGGCCCGCAGCCTGAGCACGAGTTCGCGCAGGTCAAAGGGCTTGGTCAGATAGTCGTCGGCGCCGAGTTCGAAGCCGGACGCCTTGTCCTCCAAGCGGTCGGCGGCCGTGAGCATCAGGATGGCCGTGCCGACGCCGGAGGCGACGATGCTGCGGGCGACCTCATCCCCCGACGGACCGGGGACGTCGCGGTCGAGGACGGCGATGTCGTAGGCGTTGAGGCCGAGGAGCTCGAGCGCCGCGTCGCCGTCGCCGGCGACATCGGCGGCGATGGCCTCCAGGCGCAGCCCGTCGCGGATGGCCTCCGCCAGATAGGGTTCGTCCTCGACGATCAGTACGCGCATGCCGCCTCGACGCTAAGGCAGCGACTGTATCGTCAGCGTATGGAAGCCGCCTAGCCGCCGACGCCGCCGCCGCCCTTGCGGAAGGTGAGGCTGATGGTGCGGCCGATCGGATCGATGAGGTCCTGCTGGAAGCCAAGGGGCGTGACGCCGAAGGCCTCGCGAACCCTGGGCTTGGAATCGAACAGGTTCCTGACTTCGAAGCGCAGCGAGGCGCCCTCGAGCCAACGATGCTTGGAAACGAGGTCGAACCGTTGACCAAGGTCAGCGAACAGCCGGACGTCGACCGTCATCAAAGCGGGAAACTTCACGCTCGCGCCGTTGAACGCCGTGGCGCGGGTGGCGCTTCGCCAGTTGCCGGAGACGAAGGCTCCGAGACCGTTGTTGGCGTAGAACAGGCGGCCTTCGATATCGTGGCGCGGACGGCCGCCGGCCAGATCGACCGCATCGCCGCCCAGGTAATCGAGCTTCAGCCCGCCGCGAACAGCCATCTCGTCGACGAGGGTTATGGTGTCGGTGACCGAAAAGCCGACGCGGCCACCGGGCCCGCCGCCCTCCGCGAACAGGGTGCGCTCCCGGCCCGGACCGGGACCGCCCGCCACGGCGCCGGGGGCTACGAACTCCATCGGCGCCATGAAGTCCGCCTGATCGCCCTCGGGGGGACCGGCGCCCGGCTCCGGCGTCAGCAGTTCCCGTCCGGCGGCGGCGGCGCGGCGGCGGAAGGCCTCCATCGCCTTGGCGGACGGCGGGCTTGGGGCCAGCCGCCGCGAGAAGTCGAGGCCCAGGCGAACGACCTCGCGCCGACCGCCATCGACGTTCATCGGCCGGAAATCGGCGCTGACCAGGCGGCCGCCCGCGTCGCGGACGAAGCGCTCGGGATAAGCGGCCTGCAGCATCGGCGTGGGACCGAAGGGGGTGAAGATCGGATTGGACGACCGCGCCCGGACATAGTCGGCGCGGAGGCGCAGGTCCTTTTGCTCGAAGGGCTTCCAGTTCAGCCCGAGCTTCACGACGTCGCGGCGGTCGATCGTCAGGCGAGGATCGCCGCCGGTAAGCGCCGTGGCCAGCACGGTCTGGCCGTTGGTGAAGTCGAAGACGCGGGTGGCCGGCGTTTCCAGCAGCGGATCGCCGAGTTGCTGCACGGTGGGCGCGCCCTCCTCTCGGGTCCAGTTGAGGCTGAGCGCGAGCGGCTTGGCCGGAGCCCAGTTCAGGCCGGCGCCGAGGATGGTAAGAGCGTCGAAGTCGGAAAGCCGTTTCACCTGCGCGTTGGTGTTGAGCGTCAGGTCGCCGAGGCCCGCGGCGCCGCGATTTCGACGCAGCAGCGGCAGGTCGAGGCTGAGTGTCAGGTCGCTCTGAGCGCGGGCGCGGCCGCCGGCGACCTCGACGCCATTCCGTCGGCGCTCGGCGTCAAGGTCGAACGCACCGAGGCCAAGGCCGAAGGCCATGGTGGCGTCGCCCGCCGGAAGGCGGAACACCGAGCCGTTGATGACCAGGTCGAGGTCGCCCGAGCGCAGTCGGGTCGCCGCCCGATCGCGCGGGCCGCCGCCATCACGGTCGCTGGCGGTCAGATGGCGCGAAATGTCGGCGGCGCCGGTCACCGACCACCGCCATCGGGCGACATCGCCGTTGAGGAGGACGAGACCGGCGTGGGCGCTGTGGCTGGTCGTGTCGCGCGCCAGCGGCCGCTGGCCGGTTTCGCCAAGCCCGATCAGGGCTCGGCTATCGCCGGAGGCCAGTTCCAGGGCGCCGGTGGCCGCCAGGGCGCCGAACTGGCGGTTGTGGGTGACGCCGGCTCGAACATCGCGCTTCGAAGCGACCAGCGAGCGCGCGGCCTCGCCGCCGGGCCGTTCGAGCACGAGGTCGCGCTCGTTCTCGGTCAGGCCGGAGTTGGCGTCGACGTGCAGGTTGACGGCGGTGCGATAACCTTCGGCGATCGTCAGCCGGGTGACGTCGGCCGTACCGGCCCGATAGCCGCCCTCGGTGGCCGCCCCGCCGCGCCCGAGCCAGGCCATCGAGCGAAAATACTCTTCCAGCACGATGTTCACCACGCGCTGGGCGGCGGGATAGCCGTATTTAAGGGCGACCTCCTCGGGCAAGATCTCGACACGGCTGATCGAGTCCGGCGGCAGGTCCCGCAGCTCCCCGAAACCCGATATCCGCTGGCCGTTGAGCAGCACCACCGGCGGCTCGCCGCCGCGCCCGCGCGCGCTGCCGGTCTGGGGCGCGATGGCGTCGAGCAGTTCGGCGATGTCGAGCGCGCCCGTCGCCTTCACATCCGGCTTGGTCAACACGTTCTCCGGCGGGACCACGCCGACGACGGAGCCCCTCGGCCGGTCGCTGATCACCACGCCGGCCACCGGCTGCGCGGCCTCGGCCTGCGCCTGCCGGCCAAGATCCTGGGCGGCGACGACGACGGGCGCCGGCAGCATCGCGGCGGCCGCGAGAAGGAAGGGCTTGAGGTTCACCGCGGTCAGCTCCCTGTTGAACAGGGCGCCACTCGGCCGGACCCGGCGTTGCGCGGGCGTATGAGGATTTCGATATGCGGACGATAAGCACCCGGCCGAAGCCAAGTTGACGTTGACGTAAACGGGAGATAACGTCGGTTCCGACCCCGCAGGGAGAGCTCCATGGCCGAAGCGCTGCGTCCCACCTTTTCGATCCGGCAGTTGTGCCGCGAATTCGAAGTCACGCCGCGGGCGCTGCGGTTCTACGAGGACAAGGGCCTGCTGGCCCCCGCCCGGGCCGGGCAGAACCGGGTCTATTCGCACCGCGATCGCGGGCGGCTGAAGCTGATCCTGCAGGGCAAGCGCATCGGCCTGTCGCTGACCGAGATCGGCGACCTGCTGGACCTCTACGATCACGACGACGGCGGTGCGATGCAGATGGCGGAAGCCCTGCCCGCTTTTCGCCGCAAGCTGGCCGACCTGCATCAGCAGCGCCTCGACATCGAGGAGGCGATCATCATGCTGACCCAGACCTGTGAGCGCATGGAGACGCGGCTTGCGGACGTGCGCCCCGATCTGCTGCCCCAGGCCGCCGACTACGAGCAGGTGCTGCGCGCCCGGCTCGACGGAGTGCTTGCGCACGCCAAATAAGTGACGACTTAAGTTCCCTTCACCCTGGAGACCCGCCCATGGCCTACCAAGCCCCGGTCCGCGACTACGCCTTCCTGCTGCGTGACGTGTTGAGGATCGAGAGCCACGCCAACCTGCCCGGCTTCGCCGAGGCGCCCATGGATCTGGTCGAGCAAATCCTCGACGGCGCGGCGCAGTTCACCGGCGAGGTGCTGGCCCCGCTGAACAAGGTAGGCGACGAGCATGGGTGCAAGTGGAACCCCGACAACACGGTGACGACGCCGCCGGGCTTCAAGGCGGCCTACGACCAGATGGTCGAGAACGGCTGGCCGCTGCTGGGCGTCGATCCGAAATGGGGCGGCCAGGGCCTGCCCTATGTGGTCAACCTGGCGGTCAGCGAGATGCTGAGCTCGTCGAACATGGCCTTCGCCATGTATCCGGGCCTGACGCACGGCGCCTATAAGGCGATCGAGGCGGCGGCGTCGGAAGAGCTGAAGGCGCTCTACCTGCCGAAGATGGCCTCGGGAGAGTGGTCGGGCACCATGAACCTGACCGAGCCGCACTGCGGCACCGACCTGGGCATGCTGCGCACGAAAGCTGTGCCCAGCGACGACGGAACCTATCGCATCAGCGGCCAGAAGATCTGGATCAGCGGCGGCGAGCAGGACTTCACCAACAACATCGTCCACCTGGTGCTGGCTCGCATCGAGGGCGCGCCGGCGGGCGTGAAGGGCATCAGCCTGTTCATCGTGCCCAGGCACATTCCCGACGCCGACGGCGAGCCGGGCGAGCGCAACACCGTGAAATGCGCCGGGCTCGAGGAAAAGATGGGCATCCACGGCAACGCCACCTGCGTGATGGCCTATGACGACGCCAAGGGCTGGCTGGTCGGCGAGGCCAACTCGGGCCTGAAGCTGATGTTCGTGATGATGAACGAGGCGCGTCTCGGCGTCGGGCTGCAGGGCGTCGCCCAGGCCGAGGCGGCCTACCAGGCGGCGGTCGCCTTCGCCAAGGACCGGCTGCAGGGCCGCTCGCTGACCGGGCCGAAGAATCCGGAAGGCCCGGCCGATCCGATCATCGTGCATCCCGACGTGCGGCGAATGCTGCTGGAATCCAAGGCGATCATCGAGGGCGGTCGCGCCTTCCTGTTCTGGACCGGCCTCAACGCCGACCTGCAGGCCAACCATCCCGACGAGGCGGTGCGCCAAAAGGCGGGCGACTACATGGCGCTGATGACGCCAGTACTTAAGGCATACCTTACAGACCGAGGCTTCGACATCTGTTCGATGGCCATGCAGACCCACGGCGGCTCGGGCTTCACCGAGCATTTCCCGGCCAGCCAGTACCTGCGCGACAGCCGCATCGCCATGATCTACGAGGGCGCCAACGGGGTGCAGGCCCTGGATCTGGTGGGCCGCAAGCTGGCGGCCAACGGCGGGCGGGCGATCATGACCTTCTTCGCCGAGGTCGACGGCTTCGTCGGCGAGAACGCCGGGGCCGACGAGCAGCTGAAGCCGTTCATCGAAGGCCTGGCCGACGCCAAGGCCAAGCTGCAGGACGCCACCCTTTGGCTGATGCAGAACGGCATCGCCAATCCCGACAACGCCGGCGCCGCCTCGACGCCCTACCTGCATCTCTTCGGGGTGACGGGACTGGCCTATATGTGGGCCCTGATGGCCAAGGCCGCCCTGGCCGGCGACCAGAGCGAGCGTTTCATCCAGACCAAGCTGGTCACAGGTCGCTGCTTCCTGGAGCGCGTGCTGCCCGATGCGGCGGCGCACCTGGCCAAGGCTAAGGCCGGCTCGGCGACGCTGATGGCCCTGCCGGCGGAGGCGTTCTAATGGCCCGTCATGGCGCGGTGGTGTCCTGGACGCTGCGGGAGGGCGACGATTTCGCGGCGGGGGCCTACAGCCGCGCGCACAGCCTGGCCTTCGACGGCGGCGCGGTGGTGGCCGGCTCGTCCTCGCCCAGCGTCGTGCCGCAATGGTCTGACGCGGCGGCGGTCGATCCGGAGGAACTGCTGATCGCCAGCGTCTCCAGCTGCCACATGCTGTGGTTCCTCGACCTGGCGCGCCGGGATGGCTGGGTGGTGGAGAGCTACCTCGACGCCGCCGAGGGCGTGATGGGCAAGATCGACGGCAAGACGGCGCTGGCGAAGGTCATACTTAAGCCAAAACTTATTTTCCAGGGCGAAACTCCTTCGGACGAGCGGATCGCCAGCCTGCACCACCGGGCGCACGAGCTCTGTTTCATCGCCAATTCGGTGAAGGCCGAGGTGACGGTGGAGTTGGCCGAGGAGGTCGTGGCGTGACTTCAGGCCTGGTTGACGCTGTTGGCCTTGATCGTCGCCGCGCCCCGAGCGTCGAGATCACGGCGGGTGGCGGCCAGGCTGAGCGGCCCCTTCAAAGTGGCGTTGACCGTGTCGATCCCCGTCCCCCCGGCGCCGGGCTTGCGTCCGATCAGGTAGCGCAGGCTCAGGCGCTCGTTATCGGCGGCGTCGGGCTGGGTGCCGTGCAGGGTGCAAGCGTGCCACATGGCGGCGTAACCGGCCGGGCCGGTGAGCAAGTGCTGGCGCGTCTGAACCTCGCCGCCACGGCCGTCGCGATAGAGCCAGCCGTCGCCGGACTTGGTGAGGTCGTGCGGGAACAGGCTGCCGCCCAGGCGGTGACTGTCCTCCAACAGGAACAGCGGGGCGTCATGAACCCCGACGTCGTGCAGATAGACGTAGAGGGTGACGAAGTCGGCCTCGCGGTCGGGGTAGTCGATCAGATCCTGGTGGAAGTCGATGCCGTAGAAATAGGTGACGTCGCGATACTCGGGGCGGACATAGGCGCCGAGGTTGTTGACCGGGTTGCCGTGGATGCGCGCCTTCAGCCAATCGGGCACGACGCTGGCCGGCACCCCGCAGATCAGCTTCTTGAGCACGATTTCGTAGCCGTCGCCGAGCAAGGCGGTGAGGGCCGAGACGACGGCCGGGTTCTGTTCGACGAAGGCGAGATCGGCCTCGTGGGCCTCCAGCAGGTTGCGCCCGGGGCGCGGATTGACGCCGACGTACTGAGGGTCGGCGTCGAACTCGGCCTCGCTGAGGAACAGGCTCGCGCCGTAATTGCGCGACGACTTAATCTTGGACAGCAAGGCCTGCGCCGCCGCCGCGTCGAGGCGCGGAAACGTGTGGTGGCCGTGGTCGATGAAATCGCCGATCGCCGGGTGCATGCTGGGGCCTCGCCCTCGGGCTCGCGTGCGAGCCCGGTCTCCAACTCGATATTGCCCGCATCCGACACCATCTTGGTTAACAACGAACAAGCCGTCTCACGGGAGGTCCGCCGATGACCGAAGCCTACATCTACGACGCGGTGCGAACGCCGCGCGGCAAGGGCAAGAAGGACGGCGCGCTGCACGAGATCACCGCCCTGTCCCTGGCGACCCAGGTGCTGGAGCAGCTGCGCGACCGGAGCAGCCTCGACACCGCCGTCGTCGACGACGTGATCCTGGGCTGCGTGATGCCGGTGGGCGAACAGGGCGCCGACATCGCCCGCACGGCCGTGCTGACCGCCAACTACGCCGAGACCACCGCCGGGGTGCAGATCAACCGCTTCTGCGCCTCGGGCCTGGAGGCCTGCAACATGGCCGCCGCCAAGGTGATGGTCGGCGAGGCCGACATGGTGATCGGCGGCGGCGTCGAGAGCATGAGCCGGGTGCCGATGTCGTCCGACGGCGGGGCCTGGCCGGTCGATCCGGCCAGCGCCTTCGACCACTATTTCGCGCCCCAGGGCATCAGCGCCGACCTGATCGCCACCCTGCACGGCTTTTCCCGCGCCGACGTCGACGCCTATGCGGTGGAAAGCCAGAGGCGCGCGGCCGCCGCCTGGGCCGACAAGCGCTTCGCCCGCTCGATCATTCCGGTGAAGGACCAGGCGGGGGCGATCATCCTCGACCACGACGAGCACATGCGGCCGGAAACGACCCTGCAAAGCCTCGGCGCGCTGAACGCCTCCTTCGCCACGCCCGGCGAGATGGGCTTCGATTCCGTGGTGATGCAACGCTATCCGCAGGTGGAGCGGATGGACCACGTGCACCACGCGGGCAATTCCTCGGGCATCGTCGACGGCGCGGCCGGCGTGCTGATCGGCAGCAAGGCGGCCGGCGACGCGGCGGGACTGAAGCCCCGGGCGCGGGTGAAGGGCATGGCCTCGATCGGCTCGGAGCCCTCGATCATGCTGACCGGCCCGTCGTTCGTGACCGAGAAGCTGCTGAAGAAGCTCGGGATGAGCGTCGGCGACATCGATCTCTATGAGCTGAACGAGGCCTTCGCGGCGGTGGTGCTGCGCTACCAGCAGGTTCTCGGCATTCCGTCCGACAAGCTGAACGTCAACGGCGGCGCCATCGCCATGGGCCACCCGCTCGGCGCGACCGGGGCGATGATCCTGGGGACGATGGTCGACGAGCTGGAGCGTTCGGACAAGGAAACCGCCCTCGTCACCCTGTGCGTCGGCGCTGGCATGGGCACGGCCATGGTCATCGAGCGGGTGTGATGTCCGCTTCCACCCCGCTCATCCCGGCGAAGGCCGGGACCCATGCTGACTCGCAAGGTCGATCGCGGCGCCGCAACCGCGCCGCCCGATCTGTCGACTCGGCTTGGACCCCGGCCTTCGCCGGGGAGAGCGGATTTTCCTGAATTTCCAACGGTCCGTCCGGACCCCAGAGCGAGCAGAACCGCCATGGAAAACTTCAAGACCGACCTCGACGCCGACGGCATCCTGCTCGTCACGCTCGACGCGCCCGGCAAGAGCATGAACACCCTCACCGCCAAGGGCATCGCCGAGCTTTCGGAGATCATCGAGCGGATCACGACCGACGCCGCCGTGAAGGGCGCGGTGATCTGCTCGGGCAAGGCCAGCGGCTTCTGCGCCGGGGCCGACCTCGACGAGATGGGCGCCATGACCGGCGGTGTGCTCGGCAAGGGCCTCGACGGCCTGACCGACGCCGAACTGAAGGCCGCCGAGGCCGCCGCCTTCGGGCTTTCGGCGGTCTATCGCCGGCTGGAGACCTGCGGCAAGCCGGTGGCCGTGGCCATCGAGGGCCTGTGCTTCGGCGGCGGGTTCGAGCTGGCGCTGGCCTGCCATTACCGCGTCGTGGCCGACGGGCCCAAGGTGCAGCTGGCCCTGCCCGAGGCCAAGGTCGGCCTGCTGCCCGGCGGGGGCGGCACCCAGCGCCTGACCCGCCTGCTCGGGGTGATGGCCGCCGCGCCCTATCTGCTCGAGGGCAAGTCGATGAAGCCGCAGGAGGCGCTCGGCCTCAAGGCGATCCACGAGGTCTGCGCCCTGGGCCAGGCGGTGGACAAGGCCAAGGCCTGGGTGCGCACCGGCCCCCGCGCCGTCGCGCCGTGGGACGAGAAGGATTTCAAGATTCCCGGCGGCGGCCCCTATCACCCGGCCGGCTTCCAGATCTTCGTTATGGGCATCGCCATGCTGCGCAAGCAGACCTACGGCAACTATCCCGCCCAGCTGAACATCCTGCGCTGCGTCTACGAAGGCCTGCAGGTTCCCATCGACGCCGCCCTGCGCATCGAGAGCCGCTACTTCCTGAAGACCATCGCCACGCCCCAGGCCGCCGGCATGCTGCGCACCCTGTTCGGCTCCATGCAGGCCATCGGCAAGGGCTCCGGCCGCCCGAAGGACGAGCCGAAGGCCGATGTGAAGAAGGTGGCCGTGCTCGGCGCCGGGATGATGGGCGCGGGCATCGCCTATGTGCAGGCCATGGCCGGCATCGAGACCGTGCTAATCGACCAGACGCAGGAGGCGGCCGACAAGGGCAAGGCCCACGTGAAGGACCTGGTGCAGAAGCGGGTCGGGCGCGGCCAGATGACGGCCGAGGCGGGGGAGGCGACCCTGGCGCTCGTCAACGCCACTACGGATTACGAAGCGATCCAGGGATCGGACCTGGTCATCGAGGCGGTGTTCGAAAACCGGGAGGTGAAGGCGGAGGTTACCAAGAAGGCCGAGGCCATGCTGGCGCCCGGCGCCGTGTTCGGCTCCAACACCAGCACCTTGCCGATCACGGGGCTCGCGGAAGCCTCGGTCCGCCCGGACGACTTCATCGGCATCCACTTCTTCTCGCCGGTCGACAAGATGATGCTGGTCGAGATCATCCGCGGGGCCAAGACCAGCGACCACGCGGCGGCCGTGGCCATCGACTACAGCCTGAAGATCAAGAAGACCCCGATCGTGGTGAACGACAGCCGGGGCTTCTACACCTCGCGCTGCTTCGTCACCTTCGTGCAGGAAGGCATGGAGATGCTGACCGAGGGCATCGCCCCGGCGACCATCGACAATGTGGGGCGAATGAGCGGCATGCCGCGCGGCCCCCTGGAAATGAGCGACGACATCGCGCTGGACCTCGCCCACAAGATCACCGAGGCGACCAAGAAGGACCTGGGCGAGGCCTATGTGGCCCGGCCGCTGGACGCCGTGGTCGAGAAGATGGTCGTGGAGCTCGGCCGCTATGGCCGCAAGAACGGCAAGGGCTTCTACGACTACCCGGAAGGCGGCGGGCCGAAACGCTTGTGGCCCGGCCTTTCCGACCTCGCGCCGGTCACCCAGAAGGACGCCGAGCCGCCGTTCGTGGCCGAGCTGAAGACCCGCCTGCTCTACCGCCAGGCCATCGAGGCCGCCCGCTGCATGCAGGAGGGCGTGGTCACCGACCCGCGCGACGCCGACGTCGGCTCCATCCTGGCCTGGGGCTTCGCGCCCTGGACCGGCGGGGTGATCAGCTACATCGACGGCATCGGGCTGGCGAAGTTCGTCGCCGAGGCCGACCGGCTGGCGGCGACCTACGGCCCGAGGTTCGAGCCGCCGCAACTGCTGCGCGACATGGCGGCCAAGGGCGAGCGGTTCTACCCGGAAACGGCCGGGGTGAAGGCGGCTTAAGCTCCTTTCCCCCTCGAAGGGGGAAAGGCCGGGATTGGGGGTGACTGCGGACGTTCCGACCGCCGTGGCCTCGCCGGACAGTCTGCACCCCCATCCCTGACCCTTCCCCCTTCAACAGGGGGAAGGGAACTACCGCGACGGCGTCGCCGCCAGCGACGCCAGCCCCGCGAATCCCGACGGGGCGGCCACGCTGGCCGCCTTTTGATCGACGTCCGCCGCCGCGCGGGCGTAGGCGGCGGTCAGGCCCGCCGTGGCGGTGGCGGCCAGCACCTGCTCGGTCTTGCCGGTCGGCCGCCAGAAGGTCAGGGCCAGGTTCGAGGCCTGCAGCACGCCCCATAGGCCGAGCGCCCGCGTCCGCGCCCGGCTGTCCGGCGCGTTCCACACGCGCAGCGCCGCCAGGGTGGTGACCGAGAACACCGCCGGCCACATCGCCTTGACCATCGGATGCCGCACCGGCTCGCCCCCGGGCGCCACGGCCGGCGCCCGCCGCGCCGACAGCGCGGCCGTGACCCCGATCAGCAGGGCCGCTATCCCCGCGCCGAGCGCGACATGCCCCACGCTGCGCCCCTCGGCGTTGAGGGACTCGACGGCTTTGTCCTGGGCCTTGTCGGCGAGGGTCATGGGGGTTTCTCCGCTGTATCAGCGGAATGGCGCGCGGAGACTTGGGTTCCAGCGGCTGCCCCCTTGCCACCGACGCCCGCCCCGCGCATTCCCTTCTGCATGCCCGTCGCCGTCACGCCTGAATGGCAGAAGATCGCCCTCTACGCCGCCGTCGCGGCGGTGGTGCTGTTCGGGCTGTTTCGGATTCCGAAGGTCGGGGCGGTGATCCGAGGAGCGTTCAGCCTGGCGTTGCTGGGGCTGTTCATTTTCGTGGTGCTGCGGCAGGCGCCGTTCGAGCCGGCGCTGGCGGGGATCGCCGACAAGCTGGGGCTTTCCGGCCAGGCGGTGGCCGGGCGCGAGGTGCGCATCCGGATGAGCCCGGACGGGCATTTCTGGGCGGCGGCGAGCGTGAACGGCCTGCCCCGGCGGATGCTGATCGACAGCGGGGCGACGGTGACGGCCCTGTCGCGGGAGACAGCCGACGCGGCGGGCGTGGAGGCTGAGATGCGCGTCATGCCGATGATGCTGCGCACCGCCAACGGCGTGGTGCAGGCGCAGACCGCCACCATCGACCGGCTGGATCTGGGCGCGCCGACGATCACGACCGCGCGCGGCTCGATGTCCGCCGGCGAGGCGGCCATCGCGGCGCGCGGACTGAAGGCGGTGATCAGCCCCGCCCTCGGCCCGGTCGACATCCTCGGCATGAACTTCCTCACCCAGCTGGAGAGCTGGCGGGTGGAGGGGCGGGTGCTGATCCTCACGCCGAAGACGCCGGCGGGTTGAGGGGCGAGCCCCCTACGGGCCGGCTAGCGATCGACCTTCACATAGCCTTGCAACTGCAGGTCGATCAGAGTGACCGTGGCCGAAAGGTTGAGGTGGGCCGGGGGGCGGATGTCGGCGGCGACATAGTTCTGCTCGCGGGCCGAGACGCCGCAGACGACGAACTTGACGCCGGCCGCCTCAAGCTCGCGCAGAATGGCGGCGTTGGGGTTGCCCTGGCCGCCCGCGCGGCGGCGATAAACGTCGTCGGTGGTGACGGTGACGATGGTCGGGCCGTGGAAGATCGCGGTGGCCTGGATATTCTGCGCGGGCACGCCGTAGCTGCGATAGGTGTTGATCAGGCGGGCGGCGGCGATCAGGGCGGGGCTGACCTCGTCGGGCCGGCTTGGCATGCTCTTGATGTCGAGCGCCAGCTTGTAGACACGGGCCGGATCGGGCTTGTCGGTGGCGCCGGCGACGTCGGGAATGACCCCCGCGGAGGGTACGGGCAAAACCGGCTGCGCCTCGGCGACAGCGGGCGTGAGGCAACCGAGAGCCAGCGCGAGAAGCGGACCGCGGGCCATGCGGGCGGAAGTCAGAAACCGGGTCACAGGGCGCCTCCAGGGAATGACCCCGGCAGCCTAGCGGATCGCCGGACGGGCGCTAGGCCCCTGCCCCCACCGGCTCCGCTTCACGCATAAGAGCGCGGAGTTCGCGGCGGATCGAGGCGCCGGCGAAGGCGGGATCGATGCCCCAATAGCCTTCGCGCTTCAGCGCCTTGCCGACGCCGGTGACGGTGGTGAACTTGCCTGAGCGCGCCAACTGGTACGCGCGTTCTATGAGGGGCGTCTGCGGCATGGGGCCGCCTTTCGCATGAGGTCTCGCGGCGGCTGTCTCCCGCCGAGGCCGAAAACAGTAAATAGCCGCGCCTTGGCGAACGCAAGCGGAGCCGCAGACACGGACGAGCACGTCTAGCCCAGGCGCCTCGCCACTCGCCCTTGTGCGAACGCGTCGCATTCGCCAGAAAGCTCGGCTGTCCTCGAGGAGCTTCGCCGTGCCCGCCCCTTCCGCCCCCCATCGCTACTCCAACGTCGCCATCGCGCTGCACTGGATCATCGCTGTGCTGGTGCTGGCGCAGATCGCCCTGATCTGGGGCGTGGACGCCAAGGGGCCGTCGGCGCGGCTGTGGGGCGATATCCACAAGGCCGACGGCATCGCCATAATGCTGCTGACCCTGGCGCGGCTGGGCTGGCGGCTGGGGCACAGGCCGCCGGCGTTGCCGGAGGAGACCCCGGCGTGGCAGGCCTGGGCGGCGCGGGGCACGCAGTTCGGCTTCTACGCCCTGCTGCTGATCTTCCCGATCACCGGCTGGATCGCCTCGTCGATGTTCGCCCGCCATATCGACATGTGGGGACTGTTCGACTGGCCGTTGCTGCCGATCCGGGGAACGCGGCCCGAGGCCCTGGCGGTGATGGATATCCATCGCCTGGGCGCCAAGGCGCTGTACGTGCTTCTGGCGCTGCATGTGCTGGGCGCGCTGAAGCATCAGTTCGCCGAGAAGAACGGCGTGTTACGCGCAATGCTGCCGTTGGTTCCCGCGCCGGGAAAAAAGTTAAATCCCTAAAAGGAGTTAGGGTGTGCTACTGGGACGGATGCGAAATCCTCCCGACAGGCTCATCTTCACCGTCACGCGCGACCGCGACCAGTGGGCGGTGGAGCACCTGGGCGAACATTCCGAACACAGCCGCGACCGCAACGAGGCGCTCGCCGCCGCCAATCGCATGGCCCGCAAGGCCATCGACGCGGGTCAGGCCTGCCAGGTGCGGGTCAGCGGCCAAGTCGGCTACTTCACCTAGGCTCTACTTTCTAATGTTTAGAGCGCGCCCGGGCGGGTCAACCGCGCACACTTAACCCTGGCGCCCTAGCCCACCAGCTTGGCGATGGCCGTGAACAGCTCGGCCAGTTCGATGGGCTTGGCCACCACCTCGTCCATGCCGGCGGCGCGGTAGTCGGCCTGCTGATGCGCCATGACGTTGGCGGTGAGGGCGACGATGGGCGTGCGGCGCCCTTCAGGACCTTCCGCGTCGCGAATGGCGCGAGCGGCGGCGACGCCGTCCATCACCGGCATCTGCACGTCCATCAGGATCAGGTCGAAGGGCCGGCCGGCCTCGACGGCGGCGCGCCAGGCGTCGACGGCCTGGACGCCGTCGCCCACGAAGGCGACATCGGCGGCCAGGGACTCCAGCAGGGTCTTCAGCACCAGCTGGTTCATCGGATTGTCCTCGGCGGCGAGGATGCGCAGCGGGCGGTCCTCGATGGCGGAGGGCACGCCCGGATCGATGGGCAGGGCGGCGGGCTCCGGGCCGGCGGCGCGGGGGAGCGGCAGGCGGACGGTGAATTCCGAGCCGTGGTCGACCTCGCTGCGCACAGTGATGGAGCCGCCCATCAGCTCGACCAACTCGCGGGCGATCGACAGGCCCAGGCCTGAGCCGCCGAACCGGCGGGTGGTGGAGGCCGCGCCCTGGACGAAGCGATCGAACAGGGTGGGCAGACGCTCGGGCGAAATGCCGGGGCCGGTGTCGGCGCAGACCACCTCCAGCGCGCCTCGGTCGACGGAAAGGCGCACGGCGACGGCGCCCTCGACCGTGAACTTCGCGGCGTTGGAGACCAGGTTGAACAGGATCTGGCGCAGCCGCACCAGGTCGCCGCGCCACAGGCCCTCGGCCTCGGGCTCGACATCGAGCACCAGGGCGACGCCCTTTTCCGCCGCCAGGGGCGCGAAGGCGGCGCAGGCGGTGCGGGCGAGTTCGGCCACGTCGACGGCGGCCTCCTCCAGTTCGAGGCGGCCGGCCTCGATGCGGGCGAAGTCGAGAATATCGTTGAGCAGGGCCGAGAGCACCTCGCCGCCCTGGCGCATGACGTCGAGCCGGGCCTGCTGGCGGGGCGGCAGGGGCTCGCGGGCCATCGCCTGGGCCATGCCCAGCACCCCGTTGAGGGGCGTGCGGATTTCGTGGCTCATGGTGGCGAGGAAGACCGACTTGGCCGCATTGGCGGTCTCGGCGGCCTGTTTGGCGCGTTCGAGCTCGGCCTGGGTCTCGACCAGGGCGCGGGCGGCCTTGACGTTGCGATAGGCCGAGATCGCCGCGTAGATCGCCAGGATCACCAGGCCGACGAAGGCCATCGCCTGGTGCGCGCCGGGAAAGCGCGGGGCCAGCAGGGGCGCGGCGATCATCGTCGCCGACACCGGGACGGCGAACATCACCAGGGCGAGGTTGGAGCGGAAGGCGAAGCTGATAGCGTTGAGCAGCAGGCTGCTCCAGATCAGCTGGGCCAGGAAGGCGCCGCCGCGCGTGGGGTCGAGCCAGTAGAACAGGCTGAGCAACAACCAGCTGGCGCAACCGCCAAGCGCCGAGGCCATGTAGGCCAGACGACGGCGATCGCTGACCGGCTCGCCGCGCGTGAACGGTCCGGTGACGGCCCACATCCAGCCCTCGCAAACGAGGATGGCCGCGCCCCAGATCGCGGCCCGGCTGACATCGAGGGTGAGGACGACCAGGGCGACGACAACGGCGGCGGCGACCAGCCGCGCGGGACCCAGACGCCGCGAGTCGGCGGCGACCAGGTCGAGCTGGGAGAGCGACAGGGGGAAGCGGGACAGCGGCGGCACGGCGCCATTTGGGCGATGAGGCCGAAAAAATCCCTTAACTACAACGAATACCGACGGTCGCCGAAGGTTCTCGCAGATTGAGGGTCTGAAATAATCGGGTCGCAGCTAGACGCTAGGACTCCCACCGACCCCAATTGTATACTGGGCGAAAATAAGAGGGAGGCGATACGCCACATGACGACCCTAGACCGCCGTAAGCTGCTCGGCCTCGCCGGGACCGCGGCCCTGACTTCCGCCGTCGCGAAGTCGGCCTTCGCTCAAGCCCCGGCTCAGCCGGCTCCGGGCGGCCCGCCCGCCGGCGCCGCCCCCGGCGCTCCGGCTGGCCCGCCGCGCCCGCCGCGCCCGCCTTACGACCCGAACGCGCCGCTGAAGGTGGAGATCGGCCGCCTGAAGGCGCTGGACCCGTCGTTCAACGTCCTGGCCGACGACGGCGCCGTGGTCGAACGTATCGCCAATGTGGAAGGCAACGCCGAGGGCCCGTGCTGGGTGCCCGAGAACGGCGGCTATCTGATCCATTCCGACCCGCCCAAGAACATCATGTGGAAGTGGGACCCGAAGGACTACAGCCACACCATCTTCAAGAAGCCGTCGGGCTTCTTCGGAGCCGACCCGGACAACGTGTTCCGGGAAGCCGGCTCGAACGGCATCCACTACTGGAAGGGCTTCCTGATCTACGCCGACAGCGGCAACCGCACGGTGATGAAGCTCAACCTGAAGACCATGAAGACCGAGGTCCTGGCGGACCGCTTTGGCGACAAGCGTCTGAACAGCCCGAACGACATCGCCATCGCCAAGGACGGCACGATCTTCTTCACCGACCCGCCCTACGGCCTGAACGGCGTGGCGAACTCGAAGTACGTTGAGCTCGATTTCCACGGCGTGTTCCGCCTGGGCACCGACGGCGAGATCACCGTGGTCGACAAGTCGCCGCTGATCAACGGCATCGGCCTGTCGCCCGATGGGACCAAGCTCTACACCTGCGGCGGCCGCGCCAACCGCGCGGTGTTCGACGTCGACTCCCGCAACCGCACCTCCAACAAGCGCAACTTCGGCGTCGAGAACGAAACCGGCGGCGACGGCATGAAGGTCGACGCCCAGGGCAACCTGTGGTGCTCGGGCGGCCCTGGCCTGATCATCTTCAACCCCGCCGGCAAGCGCATAGGCGTGATGGAGACCAACCTCGGCGCCTCGAACTGCTACTTCGGCACCGACGGCTACATCTACATCACCATGGGCCACTCGGTCGGCCGGGTGAAGGTGAAGGTGAAGGGCCTGCCGTAGACCCAGGCCTCAAGCCTGAACGAGAAGCGCGGCGAGCCTGGCCTCCAGGCTCGCCGTTTCCTTGAGATCGCACTCCCAGATCGTCTCGACCCGCCAGCCGGCCGCCCGCAGGGCCTCCTGGCTGCGGGCGTCGCGCTCGACATTGCGGCCGACCTTGGCGGTCCAGTACTCCCGGTTGGCCTTGGGAACCCGCGAGCCGCGCGCGCAGTCGTGGCCATGCCAGAAGCAGCCGTGCACGAAGATCGCCAGGCGGCGCCCGGGCAGGACGATGTCGGGCTTGCCCGGCAGGTCCTTGCGATGCAGCCGATACCGCGCGCCCAGGCGGGTGAGCGCCTTGCGGACCTTCATCTCCGGCCCGGTATCCTTGCCCTTCACCCGCGCCATGACCCGCGAGCGCGTGGCGGGATCGAAGACGTCGGTCATGGGCGGAGAGCCCGTCAGAGCCCCTCGAACAGCGCCGTCGACAGGTAGCGTTCGGCGAAGCTGGGGATGATGGCGACGATCAGCTTGCCTTCCCATTCCGGCTGCAGGGCCAGGTCGAAGGCGGCGGCGAGGGCCGCGCCGGAGGAGATGCCGACCGGGATGCCTTCCACCGAGGCGGCCTTGCGGGCCATATTGAAGCTGTCGTCGTTGGAGACCTGGATGATCTCGTCGATGACGCCGCGGTCGAGCACGCCCGGCACGAAGCCGGCGCCGATGCCCTGGATCTTGTGCGGGCCGGGCGCGCCGCCGGAGAGCACGGCCGAGGCCTCGGGCTCGACGGCGACCATCTTCAGCGACGGCTTGCGCGCCTTCAGCACCTGACCGATGCCGGTGATGGTGCCGCCGGTGCCGACGCCGGAGACGACGGCGTCGACGCGGCCCTCGGTGTCGTTCCAGATTTCCTCGGCGGTGGAGACCTTGTGGACCTGCGGGTTGGCCAGGTTCTCGAACTGCTGCGGCATCACCGAGCCGGGGATTTCGGCCAGCAGTTCCTGGGCGCGGGCGACGGCGCCGCGCATGCCCTTCTCGGCCGGGGTCAGCTCCAGCCTGGCGCCGAGCAGCACCAGCATCTTGCGGCGCTCGATCGACATGCTCTCTGGCATGACCAGGATCAGCGGATAGCCCTTGGCGGCGGCCACGAAGGCCAGCGCGATGCCGGTGTTGCCGCTGGTCGGCTCGATGATGGTTCCGCCCGGCTTCAGGATGCCGTTGAGCTCCAGGGCCTCGACCATGGCGGCGCCGATCCGGTCCTTCACCGAATTGATCGGGTTGAAGAACTCCAGCTTGGCGACGACCTCGGCCTTGGCGCCGAGCTCGGCCGAGAGGCGCGGCAGGCGCACCAGCGGGGTGTCGCCGATCAGGTCGATCACCGAGTCGTAGATCTTGCCCCGGCCTTTGCGGGCGTAGTTGTGAGCGTCGTAGGTGGGGGTCTTGGCGTCCATGGGGCGTCCCTCGTCTTGGCGCGCGACTTTAAGCCGAGCGTAGCGGTAGGACTAGGCCGCCGCTTCGGATTCCGCGTCGTTCAGGGCGTCCGCGAGAGGCGTCAGCAGCCGCTCGGACAGCCAGCGGACGACGGGCACGGCGACGCCGTCGCCAATCACGTGCAGGGCGGCGGTGGCGCGGGGCGGCAGGCGGTAGGTTTCGGGCAGGCCCATCAGGCGGGCGCCTTCGCGCGGGGTGATCAGGCGCGAGCGCACCTTGCCCTCCTCCGCGATGACCAGCATCTGACGCGACGAGCCGCCGCGCGGCGTGCGCAGGCAGCCCGCGAGGCCGTCGGTGCGAACCTCGGCGCGCTGGGCGTCGCCACGCATGCGTCGGAAGACGGCGCCGACGACGCGCTCGCCGGACTGCGAGAGGCGGGCGCGGTGGGCGGGGACCATGAGGCCCAGCAGGCGGTCGGTGTCCTCGGCCGGCCGACAGGGGGCGTCGAAATCCAGCACGGAAGCGAGGTCGGCGTTGCGCGTCGGCGGCGCGGCGAGGCGCCAGTCGATCCAATGGCGGCGCAGCGCGGCGGGCAGGCGCTCGCGCGCCTGACGGACGGCGCGGGTCGAGAACACGCTGTCGCCCATAAGGGACGGCGGCGCGGCCCCGCGCACGGCGACGACGAAGACGCGGGGCCGCGACTGCGGGGTGAAACGGGCGGCGTCGATCTCGAGGGCGCCGAAGCGGTAGCCCTGTTCGGACAGGGCCTGGCAGAGGGCGGTGAAGTCGGCGCCGCCGTTGGAGGTGAACAGGCCGACGACGTTCTCGACGACGACGATGCGCGGGGCGCGCCCCTCGGCGCCGAGCCCTTCGACCAGCTTCCAGAAGCCGAAGAAGGCGCTGGAGCGGCCGCCGGCCAAGCCCGCGCGCACGCCGGCGAGGCTGAAGTCCTGGCAGGGGCTGGAGGCCCAGGCCAAGTCGGCCTCGCCCGGAAGGTCGGCCGGCGTCAGGGCGAAGACATCGCCTTGGCGGAAGTGGTCGCCGCCGTGATTGTCGCGATAGGCGGCGGCCTTCAGCGGGTCGAAGTCGTTGGCGAAGGCGCAGGTCCAGGCGTCGCCGAAGCCCAGGCGGGCCATGCCGCCGCCGGCGAAAAACTCATAGAAGGTGCGCGCGCGTTGCGGGGCCATCGAATCGGCAGTTTAGTCGGGCGAGCCCTTGGAGTCGCCGATGCGCCTTGTCCTCGTCCCGTCCTTCCTGGCGATGCTCGCGCTCGCGGCCTGCGGGCCGTCCGCCGGCGGCTATGACAAGGCCCCGCCGGCCGACGCCCCGGCCGAGCCGCCGGCCCAGGCGCCAGGCGCCTGGAGCGGCGGGTTCGACCTGACGGGGACCGAGCCCTTCTGGGCGGTGCGGATCCGCCCCGACACCCTGTCGCTGACGAGGCCCGACCAGCCGGCGGTCACCGTGGCCAATCCCGGCGTCGAGGAAGACGGGACGAGCGCCCTCTGGACGACCAGCGCCTTCGCCGTGCGCCTGACGCCGGGCGAATGTTCGGACGGGATGAGCGACCGCGCCTATCCCTACGTCGCCGTGGTGACGACCGATCAGGGCGATTTGAAGGGTTGCGGCGCGCCGCCACGCGATACCAGCGAGCCCCGGCCTTAGCCGCGAGACATCTCCAGGCCCGGCAAGGTCGAGCGGGCCTCGGCGGCGTTGTCGCCATGCGGCACCGGCAAGGCCACGCCGAGGGCGATGGCGACGAGCAGGGCGGCGGCGATGAGGGCCTTGACGGCCATGGGGCGGCTCCTGACGGGGCGGGTTCCAGAAACAAACCTGCAGCGATGTCAGGTGGTTCCTAAGGCCGCGTCTGCAAGAGGCCGTACCTCCAAGCCCCCCGCCAAGGGTCGCGAGAAATTCTCAGCCCCGACTCAGTAAACCGCCGGCGCCGGGAATGGAGGCCAGGGCCTCGCCCAGCAGATCGGAGCCCGCGTGGGCCTCGACCCATTCGGCGGCGATGGGCAGCGCCTGCTGCAGATCGACGGATCCGACGCCGGATTTCGACAGTTGCTGCAGCATGGCCATGCCGTCGGCCATGGCGCCGCCGCCGGCGGCTTTCATCAGCCCGCCGAACAGGCCGGGCTTCGGCAGGGGCGGTCCGGACTGGCTGAGCGCCTCGGCGCCGGGCACCCCCTCGAACAGGGCGGCCACCTTGGCGGCGTCGCCGTGCTTGCGGATCAGGGCGAGGGCGCCGGCCAGGGCGGTGCGCACCTGGGCGGCGTCGAGGCGGGTGCGGGCGGCGATGGCCTCGGCGAGGCTGTCGATGGCGTCGGTCATGAGGAGAAAACGCTCGAGCCGGTTACTGGGCGCGCACCGCGTCCCACGAGCGCGTGGCCGGGCCGGTGTGGTTGGCGGCGCGCAGCAGGGCGAGGTTGGCGTTGGCCTGCTCCGGCGGCAGGTCGCGGCGCAGCAGGGGCTCGGCCTCGGCGATCCGGCCCGAGAGGCCCAGCACCATGGCGAGGTTCTGCCGCACCTGGACGTTGGCCGCCGGCATGGCGGCGGCGCGGCGCAGCAGGGTCTCGGCCTCGGCTAGTTGGTCGTGGCCGGCGAGATACATGGCGAGATTGGCGAGCGGGACCGGGGCGTCGGGGGCCAGGGCGACGGCGGCGCGGTGCGAGGCAAGCGCCTCGGCGTCGCGGCTGGTCTGCTCATAGGCGATGGCCATCAGCGACACCGGCCGCCAGTCCTTGGACGCCAATTGCATGGCGTGGGTCAGCGGCTCGATGGCGTAGAAGCCCTGGCCGCGTTCGACATGGGCGCGGGCGGCTTCCAGCAGGGCGTCCATGTTGTCCGGCGCCGTGATCAGCACCGCCTGGGCGGAGGCGGCGGCCTCCTCATAGCGGCCAAGGCCGCGAAGGGCCTGGGCGAGGTTGACCCCGGCCACGGCGTCGCGCGGGTCGATCTGCACCTGATTGGTCCAGAAGGCGGCGCGGGCCAGCGGGTCGAGGCGAGCGATCTCGGCGCGCTCCTGAGCGGTGGCCTTGGCCGGCGGAGCGGGCTGAGCCTGGGCCGCCGGAGCGGCGGCGGGAACCTTGGCGGGCTCCACGGGCTTCGAAGCAGCAAGGGCCGGAGTGGCGACGGCAAACGCCAGGACGGTTGCGGCGGCGAGCGTCATGCGACACATGGAAAGCATCCCTCAGGATCGACGCCCCCAGGGTGCCGCCTGCGGCTCAAGGAATCGTTAAGCATAATTTCCATGGCCGACACCCTTCATTCCCACCCGCACGACCCGCTGATCGACGCCGACGACGACGGGCTTCGCGACGTCGTCGCCTTGACGCCGGCCGGCCTGCCGGCCTTCGCGAAGGGCTCGAAGGCCTTCGTGCAGGGCGTGCTCGAGGACGCCGGATTCAAGGCCAAGGCGGGCGAGGCGGTGCTGATCCCCGGCCAGGACGGCAAGCTGAAGGGCGTGGTCTTCGGGCTCGGCGAGACGGCGGACGTCACCGCCTTGCGCGGACTGGCGGCCAAGCTGCCGGCCGGCGACTACCACCTGATGGCCGAGGGCCTGGATGCGACGGCGGCGGCGACGGCCTTCGCCCTGGGGAGCTATCGCTTCGACCGCTACAAGGCTCGCGGCGCCGACCGGGCGCGACTCTACGTGCCGGGCGCCGATGTCGACGAGGCGCGCAGCGTGGCCCACGCCTGCGCCCTGGCCCGCGATATGGTCAACACCCCCGCCAACGACCTTGGCCCGCGCCAGATCGAGACCATCGCCCGCGAAATCGCGCAGCAGTACGGGGCGGGCTTCTCGGCGATCGTCGGCGACGACCTGCTGAGCGAGAACTATCCGGCCGTGCATGCCGTGGGCCGGGCGGCGGTGGCCGAGCGCGCGCCGCGAATGATCGAGCTGCACTGGGGAACCGGCGGCCCGCTGATCGCCATCGTCGGCAAGGGCGTGGTGTTCGACACCGGCGGGCTGGACATCAAGCCGTCCGGCGGCATGCGGCTGATGAAGAAGGACATGGGCGGCGCCGCCCACGCCCTGGCCCTGGCACGCATGGTGATGGCGGCCAAGCTGCCGGTGCGCCTGGCGGTGCTGATCCCGGCGGTCGAGAACGCCATCGCCGGCGACGCCATGCGGCCGGGCGACGTGCTGCGGACGAGGAAGGGCCTCACCGTCGAGGTCGGCAACACCGACGCGGAGGGCCGGCTGATCCTGGCCGACGCCCTGGCGCGGGCGGGCGAACTCTCGCCCGACCTGACCATCGACCTGGCCACCCTGACCGGCGCCGCGCGCGTGGCGCTGGGGCCGCAGGTGATCCCGTTCTACACGGCCGACGACACCCTGGCGGTCGAGATGGCGGCGGCGGCGGCCGTGACGGCCGACCCGTTGTGGCGCCTGCCGCTGTGGGCGGGTTACGCCGAGGCCCTGGACAGCGACATCGCCGACCTGAAGAACGATCCGGACGCCTGGGCCCAGGCCGGCTCGGTGACCGCCGCCCTGTTCCTTCAGAAATTCGCGCCGACCCACGGCGTCTGGATTCACTTCGATATCTTCGCCTGGAACCCGAAGGGACGCCCCGGCTGGCCGAGCGGGGCCGAGGCCCAGGCGATCCGCGCGCTCTACGCCCTGATCAAGGGGCGTTACCGCCAGGCCTGAAAAGCGAAGGGCCCGCCGGCTTTCACCGGCGGGCCCTCGAAATCCAGTCCGATGCGATCTTACTGACCGCCGCCGGGCGAGGCCGGGGCGCCGGCGGCCGGCGCGCCTTCGACGGCGACCGGAGCGCCCTCGGGGGCGGCGCCTTCGGCCGGAGCGCCCTCAGCGGGAGCCGCGGCGGCCGCGGGGTTCGGGGCCGGGATCGGCAGGGTCGAACCCAGGGTGTGCAGATAGGCGATGACGTTGATGCGGTCAGCCTGGGTCTTCAGGCCGACGAAGGTCATCTTGGTGCCGGCCACGTCCTTCTGCGGAGCCTTGATGAAGGCGTCGAGCTTTTCGTAGGTCCACTGCGGGTTGGCGTTGCCGTAGTCGACCATGCCCGACGAATAGGCGAAGCCGCCATGGGTGCCCGGCTTGCGGCCGACCACGCCGAACAGGCCCGGACCGGTGCCGTTCGCGCCGCCGGCGTCGAAGTTGTGGCAGGAGATGCACTTGGCGGTGATCGCCTTGCCGGCGTTCACGTCGGCGGCCGGCAGGACCGTGCCCCAATCCGGCGGAACCTCGGCGGCGGCGCCGCCTTCGGCTTCTTCCTGCACCGCGATGGCGTAGCCCGGCTTTTCGAGCTCGTGCTGTTGGAAGAGCAGGGTGGAAATTTCCTTCAGACCGAAGATGGTCAGCCCGGCCGCCAGCACACCGCCAGCGATCTTGTTGAACGTCAGGTCGCTCATATCCGCCTTGAAGCCCTCTAATCGGACCGAGGCCCCTCCCCCGGTCGCACGGCGTCAAACCCTCGCCGTGTTGCGCTCGCGTCTCTTACACGCTACCGGCGCACGCGCAACCGGGCAGTTGGCCCGGCCACGACGCGGCTGCGAGGCCCATAGGGTAATGACCCCGATCATCCTGATTCCCGCGCGGATGGCGGCCACCCGCCTGCCGAACAAGCCATTGGCCGACATCGGCGGCCTGCCGATGATCGTGCGCGTGCTGCGCGCCGCCGAGGACGCGGGCGTCGCGCCCGTCGCCGTGGCGGCCGGCGACGCCGAGATCCTGGAGGCGGTGACCGCGGCCGGCGGCCGCGCCGTGCTGACCGATCCGGCCCTGCCCTCGGGCTCCGACCGCATCCTCGCCGCCCTGGCCGAACTCGACCCCGAGGGCCGCCACGACGCGGTGATCAACCTGCAGGGCGACATGCCGTTCGTGCAGGCCGAGGTGCTGACGGCGACCGCCGCCCTGCTGGACCAGGGCTGCGACATCGCCACGGTGGTGGCTCCCGAAATGTCGGCGGCCGACCGCGCCAATCCCGATGTGGTGAAGGCCGTGCTCTCCATGAATGAGAGCGGGCGCAGCGGCCGGGCGCTCTATTTCACCCGCTCGACGCTCTATGGCGATGCGCCGATCTGGCGGCACGTGGGGATTTACGGCTATCGCCGCGCGGCGCTGGAGGCCTTCAACGCGGCCCCGCCCTCACCGCTGGAGAAACGCGAGAAGCTGGAGCAGCTGCGCGCCCTCGAACTCGGACTTTCCATCCACGCCGCCGTGGTCGACGCGGCGCCGATCTCGGTCGACACCCCGGCCGATCTCGAAGCCGCCAGGGACGCCGCCAAAGACGCTGCAAGAAAGGCGATCGCATAATGAGCCGTATCGCCTTCCAGGGTGAACTCGGGGCCAACGGCCACGAGGCCTGCGCCACCTACTATCCGGACCATGAAGCCGTCCCCTGCGCCACCTTCGAGGAGGCGTTCGAGGCGGTGAAGAGCGGCGACTGCCAGCTGGGCATGATCGCCATCGAGAACTCGACCGCCGGCCGGGTGGCCGACGTGCACCACCTGTTGCCGAAGTCGGGCCTGAAGATCATCGGCGAGGTGTTCAAGCCGATCCGCTTCCAGCTGATGGCCAATCCGGGGACCAGGCTCGAGGACCTGAAGACGGTCGCGTCGATGTCCATCGCCCTGGCCCAATGCCGCAAGGTGCTGAAGGCCCTGGGGGTGAAGACCGAATCGGTGGGCGACACCGCCGGCGCCGCCAAGGCCCTGGCCGAGCGCCCCGACCCGACGCGGGCGGCGATCTCCCCGGCCCTGGCCGCCGAGATCTATGGCCTGAACATCCTCAAGCGCGACATTGAGGACGAGGCGAGCAACACCACGCGCTTCCTGGTGATGACCGCCGACCGCGATCCGCCGCGCCCGGCGCCGGATGTGAAATGCGTGACCAGCTTCGTGTTCCGCGTCCGCAACCTGCCGGCGGCGCTCTACAAGGCGATGGGCGGGTTCGCGACCAACGGCGTGAACATGACCAAGCTGGAAAGCTACATGGAGAACGCCGCCTTCACCGCGACCTTCTTCTACGCCGAGGTCGACGGACGGCCGGAAGACGAGGGTTTGGCGCGGGCGTTCGAGGAGCTGGAGTTCTTTTCGGACCACTTCGAGGTGCTGGGGACCTATCCGGCCGACGCGTATCGCGAGCGGGCTTAGGGAGCGTTCTCCCTTCCCCTGTTGAAGGGGGAAGGGCTGGGGATGGGGGTGCAGACTTTCAGGCAAGCGCCCGGCCTAGCCGCCTGAGAAGAGTCCTTTTCCCTCGGTCGCGGAACCTCAGCAGCCCCCCCAATCCCTGCCCGTTGGCTTCGCCTCCGCTGCGCGGTCCCCCCGGGGGGGGAAAGGGTTCACGCCCGCACCTTCCCACGCTGAGCATGAGAAGCGATTTAGCGCGCGAGCGATCAGTTCAAGCCGACGTGGCGTCGAGGCGGAGGGCGCGGGGGGCGGCGTCCGCAGAACGGCCGCCCGGGCTCCCACCCGTCTGCGGGCGGACCTGGCGCCGCCTCGGCGTCCTCGACGCCCAGCGCCTCGCGGATCAGGGCGATGACCTCCTCGGTGGGGCGCTTGAGGATTTCGGCGAATTCGTCGTCGGCGCGGCGGCCGAGGAGACGGCCGAAGCTTTCGGTCTCCCGACGCTCGCGCTCGGGGCGCAGGTTTTCGCGGCGCTCGGCTTGCGGCGTCGGGTCGCCCTCGGTCTTGATCGGGGGCTCAGCCTCCGTCGGATCGGCGGCGAACACGATGTCCAGGCTCTCGCCCTGCTCGGTGCGCCGCAGATCGCTGATGAGCTTGGCGCGCAAGGCCGCGATCAGCCGCAGAGCCCACGAGACCTTGGCCTGCCGACGGAGCGCCGTCTCGAAGGCGCCGATGGCCGCCAACGGGCCGGCGTCGGTGGAGGCCGCCTTGAAACCGCTATGTCCGACGGCCGTCATCAGCTTCACGGCCACTGTCGCGAGGTGCGCCACGGTCGCCAAATGCGCGCGCAACATCCGACGCGCCCGATCGAGGCGCGAGGTCGGCGGAGCGGCGCTGTCTGAACCGGCGGACATGGAACAAATATAGAACATACGACCGCAACTGTCGAGATTGTCGGTTCAGGCAACCGTGGAGAACCGGGCTGGACGGGTCAGTGGAATAGGGCTCGATCAGCGGGCCTAAGAAATACAAAGCGCTGTCGCAATGTCGCCTACGGGTGGTTAGTTGCCATTGAGCGGCTACCATCACCGGGCTCATGGAGATCGCATTGCAGGCCCGACGCACGACCAAACTTGTCATTGCTGTGCTCGTCATGGCGGCGGCGGTTCCAGTCGCTTGGTGGGCGAACCGCCAGATCAATGCAGATAGCTGCCTCGACGCCGGGCACGTGTTCGATTGGCAGAGCGGCCAATGCGACCTCGTTGCGACGCACTTACCTGGCCCAACGAAGTGGTACGACCGTCTGCTCTGAGCCGATCGTCCGCTAGGGGTGGGTAGCGGACATTTGCTTCGGCCCGCATAACTGTCAGATGGATGCGTTATCCCCCAAGCCGTTCAAGGAAGCTGCACGTCGAGCCTTTCCGTCCAGTATGGCCTCTTTGGCGAATGAAGCTGCGTCGGAGTTATCGCCGTACGTGGACGACACCTATCGTCAGCGATCCGAGGCGGTCGATGTCACGGGGCAGATGATCGCCATCCCCCAGCGGCTGCATTTCGCTGGCTTGTCCGTCGCTGCTGCCGGACTGAGCAACCTTAGCCCGGCGTCCCGCTGCCTCGTCACCCGCGCAACAGATGGCCGCCTACGTCAGCAGGCTATCCGGTCGTTGATCGACCAGCCAAGTCGGTGGGTTGCGCCCTTTGTCGTCCTGCTGCTCGGCGAATATGTCGTCGAGATCGCCGAAGACATTCGAGACGCCCTCCCGGTTCTCGATCAGTCGATTTACGCCAATCTCGCCCGCGAGAACCGGCAGACCATGCGGAAGCTCCGTGCGAAGGCGACCAGTTATTGGAACGCCTATTACCGGCACCAATACATCCAAAAACGGGACTATCCTGCCCTCCAAGCGCTCCGTGAAATCGAGGCGTGGGCGGCGTGACGAACTCTCCAAAGGGTTGGCTGGCGACCGTCATCTAAGGGTGTATATCAGACGTTATGCTAGCCTCACTGAAAGCTGTGCACTCTCTGCGCGCCACTCGGTAAGCTGCGCAGGTTGACCCTTGGTCAACCCGGGTGCGGATTACAAGGCTCCAACTCGGAGGTTCCATGATGGCGCGAGGCGGCACTCTTCTGTTTTTCAGCTTGCCTTTGTTGGGCCTCGGCGGCTGCGCGTCGATATCTCGCGACTATCTAGTCTCGCGCTGCGCTTATTCCGAACCCGCGCCAACGGTCGACCCCACCGGCCTAGCGCGTCGACCGATGTCAAAGGCCACCGCTGAAGCTCAGAGGGCGATGACCTGGAGCTACGACGCCGATCACGACGGCGCGTTCGACAAGATCGAATGGGCGCGGATGGAATGGGAGAGCTTCTGGTTGGGCAAGGGCGACGAGGTGTACGGAGTTCCGGCGACAGAAAGGACCTCGCGCATCGGGTATCTGGCGGCCTTCTGCGGAGGCGCATGGACGACGACTTGCACCGACGAAGGCACGCGCTGGTTCGCGCGCAGGGACCGCAATTGCGATGGTGTCGTCACCTACGCGGAGGCAGATGTCCTTCAGTGGTTTCGAAGCAATGACCGGAACAGGAACGGCAAGGTTAGCGCCAGGGAGATTGTCGGAGACCGCGACTGACATCGGTCGGGCGAACTGATCGAGCCCCTTATGCGTCTTCGAGCAGCCCGAAAAGCGGACGCTCCCAACGTCGCCTAAGGGTCGAGATCTGCCGTAAAGTTGGAAAGCAGTGCGTCCTTCGACTGGCGCTACGCGCCGCTCAGGATGACGAAGGTTTTGTCGAGGACCTTGCCGGCGCCCGACGTGGATCGGCGGCGGAAGGTAGGCAACCTACTTCCCGGCCCTCCAACGTCGCTCGCTGGGCTCCCCCTTCCGCCACCGAGCAGGATCAGAAACGAGGCTCAGCCCTCCTCCACCCACGCCTTCAGCAGTTGGTGGGCGATGGCCAGCGGCGGCGGGGCGAAGGCGTCTTCGATTTCGCCGCGCAGGAGGGCGGCGGCCTCGGCGCGGGTGAACCAGCGGACGGCTTCGAGCTCGGTCTGGTCGGGCGCGGCCTGGTCGTCGGCGACCTCGGCGAGGAAGCCGACCATCATCTGCGAGGGGAAGGGCCAGGGCTGGCTGGAGTGGTAGCGGACGCGGACGGCGGTGAGGCCGGCTTCCTCCTTGATCTCGCGGGCGGCCGCTTCCTCCAGGCTCTCGCCGGGCTCGACGAAGCCGGCCAGGGCCGACCACATGCCGGGCCGCCAGCTGGCCTGCCGCCCGAGCAGGCAGCGGTCGCCGAAGGTGGGCAGCATGATCGCCACCGGGTCGGTGCGCGGGAAGTGCTCGGCGCGGCAGGCGGGGCAGACCCGCTTCCAGCCCGCCTCGGCCGAGCGCGTGGGCTGGCCGCAGTTGGCGCACCAGCGATGGCGGCGGCGCCATTCGAACAGCGAGCGGGCGCAGGCGGCGACGGCGGCGTCGTTGCGCGGCAGGCGCAGGGCAAGCGGGCGCAGTTCCTCGAACCGGCCATGGCCGGCGAGCGGCCCGGCGGCGGGATCGAGGTCATTGTCGATATCGACCGCGAAGCCGGCCGCCTTGCCCTCGACGCCCAGGAACAGCAGCTTGTCGGGATCGGTCTCGATGGTGGTGGCGAAGGCGACTGGCAGGCCGACAATGCCCTTGTCGTCCGCCAGGATCTGGCCCTTCCACAGGGCCAGGCACCAGGAGGCGGGGTCCATCAGGCGGGCGGCCAGCCAGTCGGGATCGACGCGGCGGGCGGCGGCGCGGTCGAGCGGCGAGCCGGCGAAGGTGTTCTGAAACGCGATGGAGGACATGCGGCCGATTCTACCCCCGGCCCGTGACGCTCGCCACCAAGTCGTCCCTCGGGCTTGCCAGGGAGGGCCGAAATCCCGATATAGGCCTCGGAGATCGGCGACGGGCGAGCGCCTCGCCAACCCGGTCAGGTCCGAGAGGAAGCAGCCGCAACGAGTCACGCCTCGGGTCGTCTGCCGGTCTCCACCTCTCTACATTCTGCGCTAAAGTGACTCGGCCCCTCCCTTCGGAGCGGCAGGAAACCCGTATGTCCGACACCGATCTCACGCTCGACGGCGATCCGCCCTGGGACGAAGACAAGCCCGAGCGCGACGAGAACACCGACGACATGTTCGGCGCGCCGCCGCCCGCCGCAGTTCCCGCGTCTGCGCCTGCGCGGCCAACGCCCCAAGTTGCTGAAGACGCGCCCTCCGGCGAGGAGAGCGCCGCCTATACGGTGCTGGCCCGCAAGTATCGCCCGCGAAAGTTCGAGGACCTGATCGGCCAGGAGGCCATGGTCCGCACCCTGACCAACGCCTTCGCCACGGGCCGCATCGCCCACGGCTTCATGCTGACCGGCGTGCGCGGGGTGGGCAAGACGACGACCGCGCGCCTCTTGGCCCGCGCCCTCAACTACGAGACCGACACGGTCAAGACGCCCAGCGTCGACCTGAAGGAAGAGGGCTACCACTGCCGGGCGATCATCGAGGGCCGGCACATGGACGTGCTGGAGCTGGACGCCGCCAGCCGCACCAAGGTGGACGAGATGCGCGAGCTGCTGGACGGGGTGCGCTACGCCCCCTCCGAGGCGCGCTACAAGGTCTACATCATCGACGAAGTGCACATGCTCTCGACGGCGGCGTTCAACGCCCTGTTGAAGACGCTGGAAGAGCCGCCGCCGCACGCCAAGTTCATCTTCGCCACCACCGAGATCCGCAAGGTGCCGGTGACGATCCTCTCCCGCTGCCAGCGATTCGACCTGCGCCGGGTGGAGCCCGAGGTGCTGATTGAGAACCTCAATCGCATCGCCGAGGTGGAGGGCGCGCGGGTGGAGCGCGAGGGCCTGGCCCTGATCGCCCGCGCCGCCGAGGGCTCGGTGCGCGACGCCCAGTCGCTGCTCGACCAGGCCATCGTCCAGACCGAGCGCGGCCAGACCGTCACCGCCGCCGTGGTGCGCGACATGATGGGCCTGGCCGACCGCAGCGAGACCATCGCCCTGTTCGAGACGGTGATGAGCGGCCAGCCGGGGCCGGCGCTGGAGAAGTTCCGCATGCTCTGGGGCATGGGGGCCGATCCGGCGGTGGTGATGCTCGACCTCCTGGACCACTGCCACGGCGCCTCGGTGGCCAAGGCGCTGGGGCCGGACGCCCTGACGATGCCGAAGGACCAGGCCCAGCGCCTGGCCGGCATCGGGGCGCACACCTCGGCCGGCGTGCTTTCCCGCCTCTGGCAGATGTTGCTGAAGGCCCACGACGAGGTGCGGCGCGCGCCGGACGCGGCGGCGGCAGCGGAGATGGCCCTGATCCGCCTGACCTATGTGGCCGACCTGCCCGGCCCGGAGGAGGCGCTGAAGGCGCTGCAGGACGGCCAGCCGATTGGCGGCGGCAATTCCGGCGGCGGCGCCCCGGCTCCGGCGGGCGGCGGCGGGGCGACCGCGCGGGCGACCTCGCGCATGGTGGCCCCCGCCCCGGCCGTGCAGCACGCGCCGCCGGTGCTGAACAGCTTCGACGACGTGCTGAACCTGGTGGCCGCGCGCCGCGACATCGGGCTGAAGATGGACCTCGACCGCTTCGTGCGGCCGGTCAGCTTCCGCGTTGGGGCCATCGAGTTCGAACCGGTGCAGGGCACGCCCTCGGACCTGACCCGGCGCCTGGCCCTGCGCCTGAAGGAATGGACCGGCCAGACCTGGCTGATCGCCACGGTCGGCGGCGGCGGCGCCGAGAGCGCCTGGGAGCGCGAGAAGCGCGAGCGCCGAGAGCAGCGGGCCGAGATCGAGGCCGATCCCTTCGTCCGCTCGGTGATGGACGCCTTCCCCGGCGCCGAGATCGTCGAGGTGCGCATCGCCCCGCCGGTGGTCCCCGCCGACTATGCGGCCGAGGACGAGGCGGCGATCTCGGCCGAGGCCGACGCCGAGCAGGGCGTCGAGAACAACAACTCCAGTGAGGACTAGCGTAGCGCGATGAAAGATATCGGCTCGATCATGAAACAGGCCCAGGCCATGCAGCAGAAGCTGGCCGACGCCCAGGCGAAGCTCGCCGAACTGTCCGTCGAGGGCACGAGCGGCGGCGGCATGGTCACCGTCACCCTCAAGGGCGGCGGCGCGCTCTCAGGCGTGGTGATCGACGACAGCCTGCTGACGTCCGGCGAGGGCGAGGTGGTCGCCGACCTGATCGTGGCGGCCCATGCCGACGCCAAGCGCAAGCTGGACGCCAAGCAGGCCGAGATGATGCGCGAGGCCGCCGGCCCCATGGCCGGGATGATGGGCGGCATGCCGGGGCTGCCGTTCTAACTTGGGCGCGACCGCGGGCCCTGAGATCGAGCGACTGATCGCCCTGCTCGGCAAGCTGCCGGGCCTGGGGCCGCGTTCGGCGCGCCGCGCGGCGCTGGCCCTGCTGAAGAAGCGCGAGCAACTGCTCGGGCCGCTGGCCGACGCCATGGCCACGGCCCGCGACCGGGTGCTGACCTGCACGACCTGCGGCGCGCTGGACACCTCCGATCCCTGCGCCGTCTGCTCGGACGCCCAGCGCGACGCCAGCCTGCTGTGCGTGGTCGAGGAGGTCGGCGCGATGTGGGCCATGGAGCGGGCGGGCGCCTTCAAGGGCCGCTACCATGTGCTCGGCGGCCTGCTCTCGGCGCTCGACGGGCGGGGGCCGGAGGCCCTGAGGGTCAACGACCTGCTGGCGCGGTCCGGCGACGGGATCGTCCGCGAGGTGGTGCTCGCCCTGCCGGCCACCGTCGACGGCCAGACGACGGCGCACTACCTGGCCGAACGGCTGGGCGCCTCGGGCGTAACGGTGACCATGCTGGCGCGCGGCGTGCCGGTCGGCGGCGACCTCGACTGGCTGGACGACGGGACGATCGCCCAGGCGATGCGGGCGAGAAGGCCGGCTTAGGCGTGTGAAATCCTCGTCCTTCGACAAGCTCAGGATGAGGATTTCAGTTTAGACGCAGCGTCAGCACTCCCCTCATCCTGAGCTTGTCGAAGGACGAGGGGACGCACTCAGCTTTCCCCCTGGCCCGACTCCCGCTAAGAACGGAGCATGAACGCTGTCTCGCCTGAGCTGATCGCCGTCGTCATCGCCGCCCTGGCCGCGGGGGTCGCCCTCGTCTGGGCGATGATGGAGCGCAAGCGCGCGGGCGCCGCCGAGGCGCGGGCGTGGGAGCTGCAGAGCCGCTGCACCGAGTCCGAGACCCGCCTGCGGATGATCGACGCGCAGGCCGAGACCCAGGCCGAACTGATGCGGGTGCAGGCCGAGCAGTCGGCCCAGGCCGCCGCCGCCGCCCTGATCGCCCGTACCGACGAGACGTTCCGCAGCCGCGAGCAGCTGTCGCACGCCCGGCTGGAGGCGCAGCTGAAGCCGGTGGCCGAGACCCTGGCCAAGTTCGAGGCCCAGGTGCAGGCCATCGAGAAGACCCGCGCCGAGGACACCGGCGGGCTGAAGGCGCAGATCGCCGCCCTGATGCAGGCCTCGCAGAGCACCCAGGACGAGGCGCGCAAGCTTTCCGCCGCCCTGCGCCGGGGCGCCGGCGTGCAGGGCCGCTGGGGCGAGCAGACTCTGCGCAACGTGCTGGAGGCCGCCGGGCTGAACAGCCGCTTCGACTTCGAGGAGCAGTTCAGCGTCGATACCGAGGAGGGCCGTCGCCGGCCCGACGTGAAGGTGCGGCTGCCCGGCGGCGGCGTCTTCGTGATCGACGCCAAGTGCTCGCTGAACGCGTTTCTCGATGCGCAGGACGCGGTGGAGGATTCTGTTCGCGAGGCCGCGCTGGCGCGCCACGCCGCCAGCGTGAAGACCCACATGAGCGGCCTTTCGGCCAAGGCCTACTGGGACCAGTTCGCCGCCGAGGGTTCGCCCGACTTCGTGGCCATGTTCGTGCCGGGCGACAGCTTCCTGGCCGCCGCCTTGGACCGCGCGCCGGACCTGATGAGCGAGGCCATGGCCCGCAAGGTGCTGCTGGTGACCCCGACCACCCTCTTCGCCCTCTGCAAGGCGGTGTCCTACGGCTGGCGGGTGGAGGACCAGGCCAAGAGCGCCGCCAAGGTCGCCGACCTGGGGCGCGAGCTCTACAAGCGGATCAGCGTGATGGGCGCGCACGCCGGCTCGGTGGGCAAGGCGCTGACGGCGGCGGTCGAGCGCTACAACCAGTTCGTCGGCTCGCTGGAGAGCCAGGTCCTGACCCAGGCGCGGCGGTTCGAGGACCTGGCCGTGGATCACCAGGGCAAGGAGATCGAAGAGGTGAAGCAGGTCGAGGCGACGCCGCGTTCGCTATCGAAACTGGCCGCGACGGATTCGCCGGCCAGCTTGACGGCCGCCGAGTAGGCTCTTACCTGCCGCATATGGCCGTTCGCCGAATTCTTACCGTGGACAACGCCGCCGATCTGGCGGTGCTGAAGCAGGTCTCGACCCCCGTCGAAGGCGTGGACGACGATCTGCGCGCCCTGATGGATGACATGCTGGCCACCATGTACGACGCGCCGGGCATCGGCCTGGCGGCGGTGCAGGTGGGCGTGCCCAAGCGCGTGATCGTGATGGACCTGGCCCGCGAGGGCGAGGAGCCGGCGCCGCTCTATTTCGTGAACCCGGAAATCCTGACGACCTCGGAAGATGTCCTGCCCTACGAGGAAGGCTGCCTTTCGGTGCCGGAAGTCTTCGACGAGGTGGAGCGCCCGGCGAAGGTGACGCTGCGCTACCTGAACTATCAGGGCGAGGCGGTCGAGGAAGAGGCCGAGGGCCTCTACGCGGTCTGCATCCAGCATGAGATGGACCACCTCGAGGGCGTGCTGTTCATCGACCACCTGTCGCGGCTGAAGCGCGACCGGGCCATCGCCAAGGTCAAGAAGGCGGCTCGGGCCGCATGACCGGACGCCGGCTGACCTTCGCGGCCCTGATCGCGCTGGTGTTCGCCGGCTTCATCGCCGTTGTGGTGATCGCGCCGGCCATCGGCGTCGACTGCCTGGACGGCGGCGCGGCGGAGAACTGCGAGTACTAAGGCTTTCGCCCTCAGCTCGTCTTTGGATTCCCATCGATCTCGTCGCGGGCTTCCTTGCCCGCCTTGCGCGCCTCGCCGGCGGCCTCGTGGCCGGCCTGTTTGGCGTTGTCGCCGAGTTCCCTGGCCCCGCGACGAAGATCGACGCTGGCGTCCTTGGCCGCGTCGCCCGCCTCGGAGGCGGTCTGCTTCAGCTCCGAGGCCGCGTCCTTGGTCGCGTCCTTGATGGCCGCGCCGGCCTCCTTCACGTCCGGGTCGTTCTTGATGTCGGTGGCGGCCTGCTTGACCTCCCCGCCGATGGCCTGGGCGCCTTCCTTGATCTGGGAAGCGTCCTCGCGCGAGCAGGCGGCGGCGGACAGGCCGAGCACGATGAGGGCGCCGGCGAGGGCGATCGAAGGGGCGCGCATGGCGAAGCTCTCCAGTTCGCCTGAAGAAACGGGAATCGGCCAAGCTGGGTTCCGTGGTGGCGCCGACGGGTGCGGACCGCTACATGCCGACCATGCGAATCGCCTTCCTCGGCACCCCCGACTTCGCCGTCGCCAGCCTGGCCGCCCTGCTCGACGCGGGGCATGAGATCGCCTGCGTCTATTCGCGGGAACCGAAGCCGCGCGGCCGGGGCCAGGAGTTGCGGCCCTCGCCGGTGCACGCCTTCGCCGAGCACCACGGCCTGCCGGTGCGCACACCGAAATCGCTTAAGGCCCCGGAGGAGATCGAGGCCTTCAGGGCGCTGAACCTGGACGCCGCCGTGGTGGTCGCCTTCGGCCAGATCCTGGTGAAGGAGGTGCTGGAGGCGCCGCGCCTCGGCTGCTTCAACCTGCACGCCTCGCTGCTGCCGCGCTGGCGCGGGGCGGCGCCGATCCAACGGGCGATCATGGCCGGCGACCGGACGACGGGCGTGCAGGTGATGCAGATGAGCGTCGGGCTCGACGAAGGCGACATCCTGGCCGGCGAGACCGTGCGCATCGATGCGCTGGAAACGGCCGGTACGCTGCACGACCGGCTGGCCGCCGTCGGCGCCATGCTTCTGCCCAAGGCGCTGGATCTTATCGCCAACGGCGGCGCCTTCCCGACGCCGCAGCCGGCCGAAGGCGTGACCTATGCAAAGAAGATTACACCCGCCGAGGCGCGCATCGACTGGTCGTCGAGCGCGGTGGAGATCGACCGCCAGATCCGCGGCCTCTCGCCCTTCCCCGGCGCCTGGTTCGTCGGCCCGGACGGCAAGCGGGTGAAGGCCCTGCTCTCCCGCGTCGAGGACGGGACCGGAACGCCCGGCGAGACGCTGGACGAGACTCTGCTGATCGCCTGTGGAGACGGCGCGGTGCGGCTGCTGGCGGCGCAGCGGGAAGGCAAGTCGGCGCAGGACGCGGCGACCTTCCTGCGCGGCTATCCGATACCGGCCGGGACAAGGTTCGCCTGATGCCCCGCTACCGCCTTGTGGTCGAGTACGACGGCCGGCCCTATCGCGGCTTCCAGGCCCAGGCCGAGCTGCCCAGCGTGCAAACCGCCATCGAGCGCGCCGTCGAGGCCTTCAGCGGCGAGAACATACGCCTGGCGGCGGCCGGTCGCACCGACACCGGGGTGCACGCTACCGGCCAGGTGGTGCACATCGACCTGACGCGGCCCTGGCGGCCGCAGGTGGTGCGCGACGCCCTGAACGCCCACCTGGGCCAGGAGCCCATCGCCATCCTCTCCGCCGAGATCGCCGGCGAGGGCTGGCACGCCCGGTTCAGCGCCACCGAGCGGCGCTACATCTACCGCATCCTCAACCGCATCCCGCCGCCGGCCCTCGACAAGGGCCAGGTGTGGCACGTGAAGAAGCCGCTGGACGTCGAGGCGATGCACGCGGCGGCCCAAGCGCTGGTGGGGCTGCACGACTTCACGACCTTCCGCGATGTGCAGTGCCAGTCGAAGTCGCCGATCAAGACGCTGGATGTGGCGCAGGTCAGCCGCCACGGCGAGGAGGTGGTGCTGCATTTCGCCGCCCGCTCGTTCCTGCACCGGCAGGTGCGCTCGATGACCGGTTCGCTGGTCGAGGTCGGGGCCGGACGCTGGTCGCACGACGACCTCGTCGCCGCCCTGGAAGCCAGGGACCGCAAGGCCTGCGGCACGGTGGCGCCGGCCGACGGCCTGTGCCTCGTCGGCGTGCGCTACGACGGCGAGGTTTCGAAGTAGCGCTCGATCAGCGTCTGATAGACCTTGGCCAGGGCGCGCACCTCGGCCGTGGAGACCCGTTCGTCCACCGCGTGCATGGTCGCGCCGACCAGGCCGAGCTCGACCACCGGACAGAGGGCGCGGATGAAGCGGGCGTCGGAGGTGCCGCCGGTGGTCGAAAGATCCGGCGTGCGGCCGGTGGCGGCCTGCACGGCTTCGGAGACCAGGGCGGTGAACGGCCCCTCGCGGGTGAGGAAGGCCTCGCCACTGATCTGACTCTCGACGCTGACGGTCCCGGCGAAGCCGTCGCCCGCCGCCTCGGCCTCGGCCGCGAACCAGGCCGCCAGCTCGGCGCCGGTGTGGGCGGGATTGAAGCGGATATTCACACGAGCGGTGGCGCGCGCGGGGATCAGGTTGGTGGCCGGGTTGCCGACATCGACGGTGGTGACCTCGAGGTTCGAGGGCTGGAAGCCTTCGTAGCCCTCGTCGAGCACGCGGCCCTGCAGGCGGCCGAGCAAGGCGATCATCGGGCCGACGGGGTTGGCGGCGCGGTGGGGATAGGCGACGTGGCCCTGGCGGCCCTCGACCGTGAACCAGGCGTTGATCGAGCCGCGACGGCCGATCTTGACCATGTCGCCCAGCTCGGCGGCCGACGACGGCTCGCCGACGATACAGTGGTCGATCACCTCGCCCTCGGCGGCCAGGGCTTCGACGACGCGCTTGGTGCCGTCGACGGCGACCCCCTCCTCGTCGCCGGTGATCAGGAACGACAGGCTGCCCTTCGGCTCGCCGGACGCAAGCACTTCCGAGACGGCGGCGATCCAGGCGGCGATGCCGCCCTTCATGTCCACCGCGCCGCGTCCAAACAGAACGTCTTCGCTGACTTCGGCGGCGAAGGGATCGTGGGACCAGGCGTCGGCGTCGCCCACCGGCACCACGTCGGTGTGGCCCGCGAAGCAGAGGTTGGGGCTGGCCGCGCCGCGACGGGCGTAGAGATTCTCGATCTCGCCGAACTTCATGCGGCGGCAGGAGAAGCCCAGGCCTTCCAGCGCGCGCTGCACGAGATCCATGGCCCCGGCGTCGGCGGGGGTGACGCTCGGGCGGCGGATCAGGTCGCGCGTCAGTTCGACCGCATCGATGGGGGTGACGGAAGCCATGTCGGCTACCTAAGCTTCACGGGCATACAGAGCAACCGAGGCCGACATGCCCAAGATCGACATCGACGCCGCCCCGACCCGCATCGGAACGGGCTACCCTCCGCCCTATGACGAGCCCTGCAAGGGTCGGCGGCGATGGAAACTGGGCGACGCCGCGGGCCTGACCCAGTTCGGCGTGAACCTGCTGCGCCTGCCGGCCGGGCAATGGTCGAGCCAAAGGCACTGGCACACGGCCGAGGACGAGTTCGTCTGGGTGCTGGAGGGCGAGGTCATCCTCGTCACCGACGCGGGCGAGGTGATCATGCGGGCCGGGGATTGCGCGGGTTTCAAGGCCGGCGAGCCGGACGCCCATCACTTCCAAAACCGCTCGGATCGCGAAGCCGTGCTCCTGGAGGTCGGCTCACGACGCCCCGGAGAGGATGGCGGCCATTTCCCCGACATCGACCTGGCCCTTCCGCAGGGCGCGACGGGTTACGTGCACAAGGACGGGAGCTCTTACGCGGGCACGCGGACCCTGCGCTCGACCTGAAGGTTAAAGAAGGTACTCCCGCTCCAGCCGGTAGCGCGACCCCTCGTGGGTCTGGTGGCTGGAGTAGAGGCCGAAGCGGTCGACCTTGAACGGCGGCGACTTCAGCCAGGAATGGCGCTGCAGCCAGTCGGCGACGGCGGCCGGGTCCGGATGATTGAGGTAGGCCAGGGTGACGTGCGGGCGGTACTTGCGGGTCTCAGGCTTCAGCCCCGCCTTGCGGGCGGCGCTCTCGCAGCGGCCTTGCAGGATGCGCAGGGGCTCGCTCTCGGCGACCCCCGCCCAGACGGCGTGGATGTCCCGCCCCTCGCCGAACGCTCCGGTGCTTTCCAGCTGCAGCTCGAACGGCTTGCCGCGCACGGCCGAGAGAGCGCTGTCGAAGTCGTCGGCGGTCGGCTCGGGCAGGTCGCCGGCGAAGCGGAGGGTGATGTGGAAGGCTTCCACCGGTCGCCAGCGCGCGCCGTCGAGCCCGGCCTGGCGGCCGGAAAGGTCCTCGCCCAGTTCGTAGGGGATGGCGATGGCGGCGAACAGGCGGATCATGCGGCGAGCATAGAGGCAGGGCGGCGCGTTGACAGCAAGCGCCGGCGGCCTTAGCGGCCCGGCCATGCAAGCTATCCAGGCCCTCGCCGATATCGAAGACCGCTACGACGCCCTGCTGTGCGACGTGTGGGGCGTCATCCATGACGGCGCTCACGCCTTCGAGGGCGCGGCGGACGCCTTGGCGGGGTTCGCGGCCCGGCGCGGACCGGTACTCCTGATTTCGAACTCCTCACAGACGCACGATGTCGCCGAGCGCCTGCTGGACCGCGTGGGCGTGCCGCGCGCGGCCTGGACGCAGGTGATCACCTCGGGTGACGCGACCCGCGACCTGCTCGCCGCGCGCCGGGAAGACGGAAAGGCCTGGGCGGTGGGCCAGCCGACCGACGGAGCGATCTATCGCGATCTCGGCCTGACGTTCACCGACGACCTGACCGAGGCGGCCTTCATCTCCTGCACCGGCCTGCGGGACGATGTGAACGACCATCCGGAAGATTATCGAAGCCTGTTCGCCCCGGCCGCCGCGCGGGGCGTGCCGATGATCTGCGCCAACCCCGACATCCAGGCCATCGCGGCGGGGGTGAAGGTGTGGTGCGGCGGCTCGTTGGCGCGGGTCTACGCCGATCTCGGCGGCGAGGCAGCCATGGCCGGCAAGCCCTATCCGGCGATCTACGACCTCGCGTTCCGGGCGCTGGGCGACATCGACCGCAGGCGCGTCCTGGTGATCGGCGACGGCGCGCCGACCGACCTCAAGGGCGCCAACGCCCAGGGGCTGGACAGCCTGTTCATCGCCGGCGGGCTGCATGGCGACGCCTTCGCGGGCGATGACCTGGCGGCCGAGGCCGAGGCGTTCCTGGCCGAGGCCGGGGTCGCGGCGAGCTATGTGATGACAGCGCTGACCTAGGGGCCACCCTCGTCCTTCGAGGCCCGCTTCGCGGGCCTCAGGATGAGGGCTACTTGAGGCTCTGCGCTTCATTCGAAATCCTCCTGCTGAGGTGCGAGCGCAGCGAGCCTCGAAGCACGGGGATTTCGCCCCTAATCCGCGTCGGCCATCCAGGCCGGCTGCGGCTTGGCGGCGGCGGGAACGAAGGCGAGCAGGCGCTGGAAGGCCTTGCGGTCGCCTTTCCAGACGACCGCCCCGGATTTGACCGCGGCGTCGAGATCGCGGTCCTGGAAGACCAGGCGGTGGAAGACCTCGGGCGTGGCGGCGATCGTCGCGTCGGCTGCGCCTTTCTCCCAGGCCTCGACCCGCAGGCGCTGGCGGCCGAGGCGCACGTGGAAGGCGCGGCCCGCAAGATCGACCTTGAGGTCGAAGCGCGCGCCCTCGACCGGATGCGAGGCGGCGCGCAGGGCGAAGATCGCGGCGGCGGCGCTGACCTTGTCGTCGGTCGACGGCGCCAGCGCCGCCCAGGCCCCGAGCGCGGCCAGGGCCGGCTCCAGCTCACGGCCCCAGGGGGTCAGTTCATAGGTCCAGAGATTGGCCGCGCCGGGCAGCTGGCGGTGGGCGAGCACCCCGGCCGTGGTCAGGTCGGCGAGCCGCTGGCTGAGCACATTGGGGCTGACCCCGCGCAGATCGGCCTGCAGTTCGCCGAAGCGCCGGGGTCCGAACAGCAGCTCGCGGGCGACCAGCAGCGCCCAGCGCTCGCCCACCCGCTCCAGCGCCTGGGCGACCAGACATCCGTCATCGTAGCTGCGCTTGCCCGCCATGGCCGCCTCCCGACTTCGTAATCGGGACTATTCGCTAGCGAAGCCGAACCGGCAAGCCTCAGGCTTGGCAATCCGCGCACTTGCCGTGCGCCTCGATGGTTACGTGGGAGACAGCGTAGCCGGCCAGAGCCCCGGCGTCGGCGATGCCCTTGGCGGCCGAAGGATCGACCTCGCGGGTCGCGCCGCAGCAATCGCAGATCAGGAACGCGGCGTCGTGGCCCGCCTCGCCCATGCGGCAGGCGACATAGGCGTTGAGGCTCTCGATGCGGTGCGCGAAGCCCTGCTTTTCGAGGAACTCAAGCGCGCGGTAGACGGTCGGCGGCTTGGCCGGCTTGCCGTCGGCGCCGAAGGCCGCGATCAGGTCGTAGGCCTTGGCCGGCTGCCCGGTCTCCAGCAGCAGTTCGAGCACGCGGCGGCGCGGCGGCGTCAGCTTCTGCTCGGCCGCGACGCAGCGCGCCTCGGCGGCGGCGAGCTCATGCGCGACCGCATGAGCGGCCAGCCCGTGCTCATGGGCGTGATCGTGATCGCAATGCGCGGTGTGGGCCATGCCTTAGAGGTATGGCGCCAGCGCGAGACTCGCAACTAATCGGCCTTTGGGTTGATGCCCGCGACGCTGTCGCGGGGGTCCGGACCATCGGGACCGGCGGAGTTCTTCTCGCGCTCGGCGGTTTTATCGCGCGCCTTGTCGGAGACCAGCCCATCGCGGTCGCCGAGCGGCTGCGCATCGTTAGCCTCGCGGCCCTTGGAGTTAAGATCGTCGGTCATCGGCATCCTCCTGACCCCAGAAGGAAAACGCCCGGCGGAAGGGTGTTCCCGCCGGGCGCCGATCGCATTGCAGATTTGGACTCGGCTTACTTGCCGAACAGCTTGGCCCAGCGCGGCTTGGTGCGGCTCTTCCAGGCTCCGCGGTGATAGGCGTCCGAGCCGATCAGCGGCACCACGGTGGTGGCCTCGGCGAAGACCATCTGTTCGAAGGTGGTCTGCACCTTGCCCCAGGAAGCGGCTTCCTTGAGCGTCGAGGAGGAGCAGGCGCCGTCGCGCACGTCGGCCACGGTGATCTGCACGGCGTATTTGTGCATCTCGGCCTCGACGCCGAGGATTTCGGCGCAGACCACGGTGTCCTGCGCGAAGTTCTTCGGCACGCCGCCGCCGACCATGAACAGGCCGGTCGAGCCCGCCGCGATCTTGATGTCGGTCAGTTCGCGGAAGTCGGCGATGGCGTCGAGCATCATGTAGGGCTGGCCGGCGGCGGCCCGCTCCTTCTGGTGCTTCACCAGGCCGAAGCCGGCGGAACTGTCGACGAAGGCCGGGCAGAAGATCGGCACGCCTTCCTCATAGGCGGTCTGGATCAGACTGCCGGGCTTCTTGGCGTTGCCTTCCGAGAGCCACTTGCCCATTTCCCAGATGAACTCGCGCGAGGAATAGCCGCGCGGCTCGAGACGGTTGGCGATCTCCAGGATGGTGTGGTCGCAGGCCTGGAGCTCTTCCTCGTCGATATAGGTGTCGTAGATGCGGTCGATGTAGTTGTCGCGCAGCACATTGTCGTCGACGGGGCCGGCGGCCTGGTAGTGCTTGAAGCCGAGGGCTTCGAAGAAATCCATGTCGACGATCGAGGCGCCGGTGGCGACCACCGCGTCGATCATCCCGAACTTCACCATGTCGCGGTAGACGTGCATGCAGCCGCCGGCCGAGGTCGATCCGGCGAGGATCAGCCAGGGCGAGCAGGCCTTGTCTTCCAGGGCCATGTTGAAGATGTCGGCCGCGCGGGCGGTGTCGCGCGAGCTGAACGACATCTTGCGCATGCTGTCGATGATCGGGCGGGCGTCGAACGAGGTGATGTCGACGTGCTCGACGGTGTTCTGCAGCAATTCGGCCTTGGCGTTCGGAGGAACGGGAGCGTTCATCGGTCGGGTTTCCCTGAAAGTTGAGCGCCCGTCCTGCAGAAATCCTCCGGCCCGGACGGAGCGACGGGCCGCAAGGTCCCCGGTCTAACCGGGAGATTCGATGGATTTGCGGCAGCCCTGAAACGCGGGACGCCGCCGCTCAAACGCGCCGCGACGGCATTAGTGCAGCAAAAGGAGGAAAGCCAGCCCCCGCCGCGGGGTTCGACACGGCGGAGGCCGGGATTCTCTTAGCGGCGACGCTTCTTCTGGCCCGCCCGTCCCTTGGGACGCGAAAGCCGGACGACCTTGCGGGCGTTCTCCTCGGCGGTGGTGCGCACCGTGGGGATCGAGCGCTTGGCCAGGCCGTACATCGAAGCCATCGGGGCGTCTTCCACCACCACGGTCTCGGTCTCGCCGAAGCCGTTGAAGCGGGTCGACATGGCCACGCCGTAAGCGCCGAGCATGCCGATCTCGATGTAGTCGCCTTCCTGCACGTCTTCCGGCAGCCAGAAGGGGCCCTGCATGGCGTCGACGCTGTCGCAGGTCGGGCCGTAGAACTTGAAGGGCTTCAGCGCGCCTTCGACTTCCACGGCGTCGCCGCCTTCCGAGCGATAGAGCTTCACCGGGAAGGGCCACTTCATGTGCGCGGCGTCGAACAGCGAGCCGTAGGACCCGTCGTTCAGATACAGCGCCTCGCCCTTGCGCAGCTCGACCTTGGTGAGGATCGAGGAGGCTTCCGCCACCAGCGCCCGACCGGGTTCGCACCACAGCTCGGTGGTGTCGTGCACCATCATCTCGGCGAAGCCGCGGTCGATGCTGTCGAGGTATTCGGACAGGTCCGGCGGGGCCATGCCCGGGTAGATCGACGGAAAGCCGCCGCCGACGTCGACGACATCGGCCAGCACGCCGGCGCGCACCAGGGCGCGCGAGGCCTGGGCCATGGCGGCCTGGTAGGCCGTCGGCCGCATGCACTGGCTGCCGACGTGGAACGACACGCCCATCAGATCCTGAGTGGCGCGGCGGGCGGCCAGCATCAGGCTGGGCGCCTCATAGGACGGCACGCCGAACTTGCCCGACAGCGAGTAGGCCGCGCCTTCCGCCTCGACGCCCATGCGGACGATGAGGTTCAGATCCTTGGCCTGGCCGGTGGCGTCGATGATCTTGGCCAGTTCGTCATGGGTGTCGAACGAGAACGTCCGCACGCCGTGATCGAAGTAGGCGGCGCTGATCGCCCTGCGGCTCTTCACCGGATGCATGAAGGCCATGCGCGAGCCCGGGGCGTATTCCGCCACCAGCTCGATCTCGGCGACCGAGGCCACGTCAAAGGAATTGACGCCGGCGTCCGCGAGCTCGCGGATCACCCACGGCGAAGGATTGGCCTTCACCGCGTAGAAAACGTCACCCTTAAATTCGTTCTGGAACCAGCGCGCCGCTACCGCCACCGCGCCCGGTCGCACGAGTGCGACAGGACGTTCCGGCGACCGCTCACGGACCAGGTCCAGGGGTTTATGGTACGTGTGCAATTCACGTAGCCCCCGATAGCAGTTGAACCCAGGCCGGCGTTAGCAGCGCAGATGGACACGGGGTCCGCCGGAACGCGCGGAAATAGGGATATCGATCGGGCTTGTAAAGGGCTGATTTCCGCCCTCGGCGAGGGGTTTCGCGACAGTTCCGCGAAACGGGATCAATTCACGCCCTTACTGGACCTCGACTCGGGCGTTCAGGAGCAGATCGAGCGATGATCTGCAGAGCGGAAGTCTCCGCGAACCAAAGAGTCGCAGGGTTGCTGAAGGTGAATCAAGCGTTAGCGAGGGGACCTTTCAAACGGCCCGGAACCGCCTTCGGATAGGCCGGGCGCGAAACTCCTACGAAGGAAGTCCCGGCGAACGGCCGCATGGGGCGGCAACCCGGTCGCGCCGGCCTAAAAATGTTTTCCACAGCCCTTCCATCAAGGGGTTGCCTGTGTGGTAGGACTCGCCTCCGCATGACGAGCGAAGCCGTTCTTTCGATCCGTGGGGTCGCCAAGACCTTTGGCAAGCGGCGCGCCCTGGACGGCGTCTCGCTGGACGTCGCGCGCGGCGAGATGATCGCCCTGATCGGCCCCTCCGGCTCCGGCAAATCCACCCTGCTGCGCTCGATCGACGGCCTGCAGACCATCGACGACGGCGGCTCGATCGACGCCTTCGGCGGCAAGGTGCAGGCCAAGGGCAAGGTCTCCGACAAGGTGCGCGAGGCGCGCATCCGCATCGGCTTCATCGCCCAGTCGTTCAACCTGGTGGGCCGGCTGACGCTGTTCACCAACGTCGCCCTCGGCTCGCTGGGCCGCATCCCGTTCGCGAAGGGCCTGCTGGGCCTGTGGCCGCGCGAGACCAAGGAGGCCGCCATGGCCGCCCTGGCGCGGGTGGGCGTGGCCGACTACGCCGCCCAGCGGGCCAACACCCTGTCCGGCGGCCAGCAGCAGCGCGGCGCCATCGCCCGCGCCCTGGTGCAGAAGGCCAAGATCATCCTCGCCGACGAGCCGGTGGCCAGCCTCGACCCCGTCTCGGCCCGCAAGGTGATGGAGATCCTGCGCGACCTGAACCTCACCGACGGCCTGACGGTGATCGTCACCCTGCATCAGGTCGACTACGCCCTACGGTATTGCGACCGCGTGGTCGCCCTGAAGGCCGGCAAGAAGGTCTACGACGGACCGGCCGGCGGCCTCGACAAGTCCAAGCTTATCGACATCTACGGCCCGGAATTCGAAGACGTGTTCTGGGAAGGAGCCCCCAAATGATCCTTCAAGCTCCCTTCAGGCGCACCTTGATGCTCCTCGCGGCGGCGAGCCTCGCCCTCGCCGCCTGCGGTGAAAAGAAGGCGGCCGGCGACGCCGCCGGCCAGGAGCTGAACTTCTCCGTCCAGCCCGCCGAGGGCGCCGATCTGGCCACCCAGCACTGGACGCCGCTGATCAACGACCTGAACCGCAAGACCGGACTGAAGGTGAAGCTGTACCTGTCGCCGAACTACACGGTGCTGGTGCAGGCCATGCAGCACAACCAGACCCAGATCGCCTGGTTCTCCGCCCTGCCGGCCGTGGAAGCGACCAACCGCGCCAACGCCGAAGTGTTCGCCCGCACCGTCGATGAGCAGGGCCGCACCACCTACACCTCGGTGATCCTGGCGCGGAAGGGCGCGGGCCTCACCGTCGACAAGCTGATGAAGTGCGACAAGACGCTGAACTTCGGGATCGGCGACGCCAAGTCGACCTCCGGCACGCTCGCGCCCAAGACCTTCCTGTTCGACCCGAAGGGCGTGACGCCGGAACAGTGCTTCAAGCAGGTGCGCAGCGCCAACCACCAGGCCAACATGCTGGCCGTGGCCAACGGCCTGGTCGATGCGGCGACCAACAATTCGACGGGCCTGACCTTCTACCGCACGGGGACGCCCGAGGCGCAGGCCGCCTTCGCCAAGACCGAGGTGATCTGGGAGAGCCCGACCCTGCCGGAGAGCGCCATGCTCTATCGCAAGGACCTCGATCCGGCGGTGAAGGAGAAGCTGCGCCAGTTCTTCCTGACCTACGGCACGGCGCCGGGACCGGAAGGCGACAAGGAGCGCGAGAACCTGAAGCTGCTGAAGTACTCGAAGTTCGAGGCCGCCGACGACACCTACCTCGCCCCCATCCGCGCGATGATGGAAGCCCAGGAAAAGGCCGACAAGGCCGCCGCCGAGAAGGCCAGGTAGCTTGAGCGTCGCAGCCGCCGGATCGGCGCCGTCGCTGGCGCCTCCGATCAAGCCGCTCGGCCAGAGGCTGATCGACTACGCCCTGTTCGGCGGCCTGCTGCTGCTGCTGATCATCAGCTTCCGCGCCGTGGAGATGGCGCGGCTGCCGAAGCTGTTCACCGACGCCGGCAATATGAAGGAGATCGGGACGGCGCTGATCCATCCCGACTTCACCTATTTCAAGACCTATGTCGCCCAGATGTGGCTGACCATTCAGATGGCCATCTGGGGCACCGCCCTGGCGGTGGTGATCGCCGTGCCGTTCGGCCTGCTCGCCTCGCGCAATATCGCCCCGCCGTGGATTCAGCAGCCGATCCGCCGCCTGATGGACCTGCTGCGCTCGATCCCCGACCTGGTGCTGGGCACACTCTTTCTGGTCGCCGTCGGCCTGGGCCCGCTGGCCGGGGTCATGGCCCTGGCGCTGAACACCGGCGGCGTGCTGGCCAAGCTGTTCTCGGAAGCCGTCGAGAGCATCGACAAGGGCCCGGTCGAGGGCGTGCGCGCCACCGGCGCGGAGCCGATGCAGGAAATCGTCTGGGGCGTGATCCCGCAGGTGGCCCCGCTGTGGACCAGCTACGCCCTCTACCGCTTCGAATCGAACTCGCGCTCGGCCACGGTGTTGGGCCTGATCGGCGCCGGCGGCATCGGCCAGCTGCTGTTCGACAGCCTCAACGGCTTCAACTACAGCCAGGTGGCGGCGATCGCCCTGGTGATCGTCGTCGCCGTGACCTTGATCGACCTGCTGAGTCAGGCCATCCGCTCGCGATTGCTGTAGGCTGCGGGGCTGACTCGCCCCGTTTCGGGGTTCGGGAGACTTTCATCGATGACGGACGTGAAGGCTTCGGTCGTCGTCGCCGTGCTCAACGAGGCCGAGAACGTCGCCGCCGTGTGCGACGAGATTCTCAGCAAGATGGCGCCGGCCGCGCCCTTCGAGATCGTCTGGGTGGACGACGGCTCGACCGACGACACCGCGGCCATCCTGCAGGGCATCGCCGACCGCGATCCGCGCGTGCGCCTCGTCCGCCACGACCGCCGCTGCGGCAAGAGCCAGGCGGTTCGCACCGGCGTGGTCGCCGCCCGCGCCGAATGGATCGCCACCCTCGACGGCGACGGTCAGAACGATCCCGGCGATCTGCCCGGCATGCTGCAGGCGGCCTGGACCGCCCCCGGCGCCCCGCCGCTGGTGGCCGGCATCCGCGTGCGCCGCAACGATCCGGTCTCGCGCCTGGTGGCCACCCGCATCGCCAACGGCCTGCGCTCGCGCGTGCTGGGCGACCATTGCCCGGACACCGGCTGCGGCGTGAAGGTGTTCCGCCGCGAGGACTTCCTGATGCTGCCGTGCTTCGAGGGCATGCACCGGTTCCTGCCGGCGCTGTTCGCCCGCTATGGCCACCCGTTGATCAACTATGAGGTCCAGCACCGGGCGCGGATGCTGGGCGTCTCGAAATACACCAATTGGGGCCGCGCCCTGGTGGGCGTCTGGGACCTGACGGGGGTGATCTGGCTGACCCGCCGCACCCAGGCGCCGCACGCGGTCACCGAAATCCGGCGGCCCGCGGAATGACCCTCCAGCAGGACATCGGGGGCGCTCGGGCTGGTGACCGCCTTTCGCTGCGCGACCTCGCGCTGCTGTTCCTCGTCGCGCTGGCGCTGTTCCTGCCCGGGTTCACCCAGCTGCCGCCGACCGACCGCGACGAGTCCCGCTACCTGGTGACCAGCGAGCGCATGGCCGAGACCGGCGACGTCATCGACCTACGATATCAGGAGTTGCCGCGCTATCTGCAGCCGGCGGGCATCTACTGGCTGCAGTCGGCGGCCACGACCCTGCTCGACAGCCCCGCGCACACCAAGGTCTGGGTCTATCGCCTGCCTTCGCTGCTCGCGGCCCTGGCGGCCGTGCTGATGACCGGCTTCGCGGGCGCCCGGGTGTTCGGAAGGACGGCGGGCCTGGCGGCGGCGCTGCTTCTGGCCGGCTGTTTCTCGCTGAACTTCGAGGCGCGGATCGCCAAGACCGACGCCGCCCTGCTGGCGGCGATCACCGCCGCGCAGCTGACCATGATGCGCGCCTATCTGGCGGGGCGGCGCGACAAGCCGGATCCCGGCCTGCTGAACGCCGTCGCTTTCTGGGCGGCGATGGGCGTCGGACTGATGATCAAGGGGCCGGTGATCGTGCTGGTCTCGGGAAGCACCTTCGCCGCCCTGGCGATCTGGGACCGCAATGTGCGCTGGGCCAAGGCCCTGCGCCCGGCGTGGGGCTGGCTGATCACCCTGGCCGTCGCCCTGCCCTGGTACGTGGCGATCGGGGTGAAGACCGACGGCGACTTCTATCAGCGCGCCCTGATGAAGAACTTCCTCGGCAAGGCCGGCGACAGCGAGCAGGGCCACAAGGGTCCGTTCGGCTATCATTTCGCCCTCTTGCTGGTGACCCTGTGGCCGGGATCGCTGCTGTTGTTCCGCGCCGTCGGCTTCGCCTGGCGCGAGCGGATCTCACCGCCGGTCCGCTTCCTGCTGTGCTGGATCATCCCAAGCTGGATTCTGTTCGAGCTGGTGGCGACCAAACTGCCGCACTACGTGCTGCCGACCTTCCCGGCCCTGGCGCTGCTGGCCGCCGCCGCCCTGTTCGCGCCGCCGATAAGCCAAGGGGGCGCCAAGCCCTTCCGCTTCGGCAGAATCGCTTTCTGGGTGCTGGCGGCCGTCTGGCTCGCGGTCAGCTTCGTCCTGACCTTCCTGGCGCCGATCGGTTTGATGCAGACCGAGCACCGGACCAGCGTCGTCGCCTTCGTCCTGGCCGCACTGGCCTTCGTCGCGGTCGTCGCGGCCCTGTGGCTGCTGGCGAGGCGCAAGCCGCTGGCGGCCGTGGGGGCGATGACGCTCGCGGCCTGCGTGACCTGGAACAACCTGTTCGGCTTCATCGTGCCGCAACTCGAGACGCTGTGGATGAGCCCGCGCATCGCCGCGGCCGCCCGCGCGGCGCGCGGCTGCGAGAGCGGCAAGCTGATCACCACGCCCTATAGCGAGCCCAGCCTCGTGTTCCTCTACGGGCGCGACCGCACCGTGCTGTCGCCAGACGGCCCGGACGCCGCCAGGCAACTGGCCGCCGACGCCGCCTGCGGGGTGGCCCTGATCGGCGATGACGATCAGGCGGCCTTCCTCGGGGCCGCCCACGCTCGAGGCCTGACGGTGCGGCCCATCGACCGGATCACCGGCCGGAACTATTCCAACGGCGACGACCAGACCCTGACGCTCTACAAAGCCGGCCCATGACCGCCGCTCCCTCCCGCAAGCTCGAGCGCCTGCCGCGCATCGCCGGCTTTGCGATCCTGGGGATTGTCACCCTCGCGGGCTTCGCCGCGCCGTTCCTGCCGCCGCACGTGACCCAGGGCCTCACCCTGTGGCTGCAGGCCGCCCACGCCAACCCCTGGGCCCCGCTGGTCGCCATGCTGGGCTTCGCGGCCCTGGCCACCCTGGGGGCGCCGCAGATCGTGCTGATTACCGCCGTGGTCGCCGCCTTCGGACCCTGGTGGGGCCTGCTCTATTCGTGGGGCGGCAAGATGATGGCCTGCACCATCGGCTTCATGATCGGCCGCCGTTTCGGAACCCGCATCGTGGCGGCCTATTCCGGCCCGAAGCTGCAGGACTTCATGCAACGGCTGACCCGGCACGGCTTCTGGGCCAGCGCCCTGATCCGCATGGTGCCGACCATCCCCTCGGTGCTGATCAATATCGCCGCCGGCGCGACGCCGATCCGCACCGCCGACTTCCTGGCGGGCACGGCGATCGGCAGCGTGCCGAAGATGGCGCTGATGGCCTTCGGCGGCGCGGCCGCGCTGGAGGCCGTGCGTCACCCCAGTTGGGGCGCGGTGGCGGCCCTGGTCGCGGTGCTGGCGCTGTGGGCCGTTCTGGCCTTCGCCTCGAAGCGCTGGCTGGGCAAGTCCTAGACGGCGACGAAGACCTACCGTCAGAACGTGCGCCGCACCTGCAGCGCCACGACGCGGTAGGGTTCGATCGTCCGCACGTCGTCGCGAGTCAGGACGCCGGCGCCGCGAGGGCCACGATAAATCTCGCGCGCCAGGGTCTCGCCGCCGATCAGGGCGTTATAGACATCCAGGCGGACGGCCAGCCTGTCGCCGGCTTTCCATTCGACGAAGACATCGGCCTCGGCGGCGCTCTTCACGCGCACCAGTTGGTCGGTGCGGAACTGGAATTCGGTCTGGGCGCACTCGTATTCGCCGCCGAGGCTCCAGCGCCCGCCCGGCATGTCCCAGATGAAGGCCATGTCGCAGAATCGCCCCGCCTCTGACGACAGGCGGCGCGTCCGGCCCGTCGCGGGATCGATGACCTGCGACGTCGCCCAGCCCATCTTGCCGTCAAGACGCGCGCCGGCCAGGCCGAAACGGTCGAGCGGCAGGGTGAGGGCCGCGACCAGGCGCTGGCGCTCGCCCACCCCGATATCGCCGAGGGCGTTGAAGCCGCCGACCGAGAGCTGGTCGTTGACGTTGTCGATGCGGCTGGCCAGCGCCGTGAGGCTGAACACGCCGCGCGTCCAGAAACGCCGTTCATAGACCGCCTCCAGCACCCAGGCCCGGCTCGGCTGCAGGTTGGGATTGCCGGCGTTGATCTGGCCGAGGTCGAGCTGGGCGGAGGAGACGAAGTCCCCGAAATCCAGCTGGTCGACCTCGCGTTCCAGGCGGACCCGCCATTGCCGGCCCTCGGCGGGCGACCAGGTAACCAGCACGCGCGGCTTGGCGAAGAAAAAGGACGTGGAGGTCGAGGCGTCGCCCGACTGCGAAATCTCCGAGACCTCGAGCCGCGCCCCGGCGTCGACGGACAGACCCGGACGGCCCTGCCACGTGACGGTGCCGAACGCCTCGGCGCGCTTTTCCTCCACCTTCACGGCCGCCGACGGCAGGGGGATGGCTACGCCGTTCTCGGCGTAGCGGGTTTCGCTGTCGAGGAAGTTATAGGCCGTCTCGCCGCCGGCCTCGAAGGTCCAGGCGTCGCCGCGCTTCACGCGCCCCACGGCGCGGACGATGCTCTCGCCCGCCAAGGCGCTTTCGCCGAAGGTTTCCAGATCCCCGTCCTGGAGGGTCGCCTCGGTTTCATCCTCTTTTGAAAGCGTCTGCAGGGCCGTGAGGGCGAGGTCGACGCCCGAGGCCAGGCGGCGATCGAGGCGGCCGCCGAGTTCGAGACTGCGCTCGTCCTCGTCGTTCTCGGTCACCTGGTCGGACCCGCCGCCGGAGACGGCGGTCGTGCGGGTCGCGCCCTGGCTTCGCTCGCTGGAGACCAGGGCGTTGACGCGGTACTTGCCGCTCGCGGTCGGTCGCTGCAGGGCGGCGCGCAGCGAGCCCGAGGCGACGTCCTCGGTCTGGTCAATTGCGAAGGCCTGCAAGGCGCCGCCCACCGGCTGAATCGCGCGGTCGCCCTCCCCCGCCCCGCGACCACGCTCGCGCGCGACCTGGGCCGAGACCTCGGTTTCGCTGAGGCCGAGGCGATGGGTCCACTGCAGACCCGCGCTTCCGCCCACGGAGCCGTCGCTATAGGCCCGGCCGCCGACTTCCACCACGCGATCCGTCTGGGCCTGGGCCTGAAGCACGATGTTGGCCACCACGGGATGGCCCTGCATCTCGACCCCGCCGGCCCCGCCTCGGATCAGCTCGATGCGGGCGACATTGGCGGGACGCAGGCGGCGCAGCACATCCTCAAGGCTGTCGGTCTTGGTCACCGGGCGCGCGCCGTTGACCAGCACATTGCCGCCGGCGGCGGCGAGCCCGCGCTGACCGTCATCGCCCTCATCGAGGACAAAGCCGGGAACGCGGGCGATCATGTCGAGGGCGGTGACCGGCCGCCAGGCCTGGAAGAAGGCGGGCTCGTAGACCAGCACCTCCTGAGCGGCGGCGGCGCTGGCGAGGAAAAGCCCGGCGGCGAGCGCCAGCCCCGGCAGACCAGATCTGTACGACATGCCGCCTCCCCGCGAATTCGTGAGCGAGGATGTCGCCGCCGACCTGACAGACGCCCGGCGGCGGGCGTCAGCGAAATATCAGCCGAACATGGTTAGGCTTGGCCCATGCTCCGCCCTCTCGCCATCGTCGCGATGTTCAGCCTGCTCGCGGCCGCCGAGCCGGCCGCCGCCGACGGCCGCGCCGATCAGCAGGCCGCGCGCCGCGCCCTGGAGCGCAAGGAAATCCTACCCCTGCCCCGCATCCTCACCACGGTCGGCCGGCGCGTGCCCGGGGACGTCCTCAAGGTCGAGCTCGAGCGGCGTGGAGAGCGCTTCATCTATGAGGTGCGGGTGCTGAGGCGCGACGGCCGGGTGATCGAGGTCGATGTCGACGCCCGCACCGGCGCGGTGCTTCGCGAGGACGACGACTGAATGCGCGCCCTGGTCGTCGAGGATGATCCGGTGGTCGGGCCGGATGTCGTGCGGGCGTTGAACGACGCCGGCTTCGCGGCCGAGCTCGCGCGCGACGGGCTGGACGCCTGGCGGCGGGCCGGCGACGAGGATTTCGCGGTGGTGGTGCTGGACCTCGGCCTGCCGCGGCTCGACGGCCTGTCGGTGCTGCGCCGCTGGCGCGGCGAGGGGCTGGGCTTCCCGGTTCTGATCCTCTCCGCGCGGGGCGACTGGACGGAGAAGGTCGAGGGCATCGAGGCCGGGGCGGACGACTATCTGGCCAAGCCGTTCCAGGTGGGCGAGCTGACCACGCGGGTCCGGGCGCTGGTGCGGCGCAGCGCCGGCCTCGCCTCGCCAGTGCTGCAGGTCGGCGACCTGACCATCGACGGGCGGCGGATGACGGTGACCCAGGGCGGCGCCCCGGTGCGCCTTTCGCCCCTGGAGTTTCGCCTGATCGAGTATCTGGGCCATCACGCCGACCGCGCGGTCTCGGCCGGAGAGCTGGCCGAGCAGCTCTATGGCGGCGACGCGGCCGACACCAACGCCGTCGAGGCGCTGATCGTACGGTTGCGGCGCAAGATCGGGACGCGGGCCATCGAGACCCAGCGCGGGTTCGGGTACCGTCTCTCGGCGCAGCCGTGAGGGCCCCGTCGCTACGGCTGCGGCTGCTGCTGGGGGGCAGCGTGGCCATACTCGCCGCCCTGGCCGTCGCCTGGCTGGCGATGACCTGGCTGTTCGGCCGCCACGTGGAGCGACGTGAAGCGGAAGCCCTGACGCGGGTCGGAGTGATGCTGGCCGGCGCCCTGCACGCGCCGGCCGATCCCCTGACCCTCGAGGCCGAGCCCTCGGACCCCCGCTTCGAGACTCCGTCGAGCGGCCTCTACTGGCAGGTCTCGTCGGCGTCCGGCGTGCTGCGGTCGCGCTCGCTGTGGGACCAGGGCCTGCCGGACAGCGACACCTCGCCGAGCGAATGGCGCATCGGCAAGGTGGACGGCCCGTTCGGCCGGCCCCTGCTGGTGGTGGCGCGGCGGATCGAGCTCGCCGGACGGCCGGTGCGGATCGCCGTGGCCACCGATACGACGCCCCTGGCCGCGGCGCAGGCCGAGTTCGCGCTCGAGCTGGCGGGGTTCATGGCGGTGCTGTGGCTGGTGCTGTTCGCCGCCGCCTTCGTGCAGGTGCGGCTCGGCCTTCGCCCGCTCAGCGCCATTCCCGAGGACCTGGCGCGGATGAAGCGCTCGGTCACCGAACGCCTTTCCGAGGCGCGGGCCAGCGAACTGGCGCCGCTGGTGACCGCCATCAACGCCCTGGCCGACTCCCGCCAGGCCGACATCGAACGGGCCCGCCGCCGCGCCGCCGACCTGGCCCACAGCCTGAAGACCCCCCTGGCCGCCCTGGCGGCGCAGAGCCGGCGCGCGCGCGAACAGGGCGCGGCCGAAGCCGCCGACGGTCTGGATCGCGCCGTCGAGATGATGGCCGCCGCCCTGGAGGCCGAACTGGCTCGGTCGCGGGCGGCGGCGGCCCGCGAGCGCGGCGCCGGCGAGCGGGCGAAACCGGCCGCGGTGGCCGAGCGCCTGTTCTCCGTGCTTGAGCGGACCGACGACGGCGCCCGCCTGGTTTTCACCCAGGACGTCCCGAACACCCTGACCGCCCCCCTCTCGGAATCGGTGCTGATGGAGATCCTTGGCCCGCTGCTGGAGAACGCGGCCCGCCACGCCCGCCGGCGGGTGCGGCTGAGCGGCGTGGGTCTCGCGGGCGACGGCTTTAGCCTGGATGTGGAGGACGACGGCCCGGGCCTGCTGATCGACCGCGCGGAGGCGGCCCTGATGCGCGGCGGCCGGCTCGATGAAGCCGGCGCCGGCCACGGCCTGGGCCTCTCCATCGCCCGCGACCTCGTGGAAGCGACGAACGGGACGCTTGGGCTTTCGCGCTCGGACCTCGGCGGCTTGCGGGTGTCGCTGACCTGGGAAAACCCCTAGGCGGCGGCCTTGGGCTTGCGGCGCAAGCGGGCGAGGCGGCGCAGACGCCGCCAGAAGCGGGTCTTCTCCGGGTCGGGATAGGGCTCGAGGTTCTTGAGGAATTCCTCGGCGCAGGCGCGCCAGGAGAACTTCTCGGCGAAGGCGCGAACCACCGCCCGGTCGCACTTCAGAGCCTCCAGGCAGGCCTCGGCGAGGCCGGTCTCCTGGTCGGGGGCGAGAGCGCCGGCGTTGGAGCCCGGGATAATGTCGGCCGGACCGGGCGCGTTGAAGCCGGCGACCGGCACGCCGGCGGCCATGGCTTCGAGAATCACCAAGCCGAAGGTGTCGGTCAGGGAGGGGAAGCAGAAGACGTCGGCGCAGGCGAAGTAGCGGGCCAGTTCCTCGCCGAACTTGGCGCCGAGGAACTTGGTCTCGGGATATTTCTCGGCCAGCTCCTCGCGGGCCGGGCCGTCGCCGATGACCACCTTGGTGCCCGGCAGGTCGAGGCTGGCGAAGGCTTCGATGTTCTTCTCGACGGCGACGCGGCCGACGTTGAGGAAGATCGGGCGGGCGAGCCCCTCGAAGAGGTCGGGCTCGTCCGGACGCTTCGGGCGGAACTGCTCGGTGTCGACGCCGCGCGACCAGGCGGAGATGTTGCGGAAGCCGTGGCGGATCAGTTCGTCGCGCATGGTCGGGGTGGCGACCATCAGCCGGCCCGACGGCTTGTGGAACCAGCGCATGTAGGAATAGCCGGCGGCCAGGGGCAGCGGCAGGCGGGCCGAGACATATTCCGGGAAACGCGTGTGGTAGCTGGTGGTGAAGGGCAGCTTCCACTCGGTGCAGATGCGCCGGGCGGCCAGGCCTATGGGCCCTTCGGTGGCGATGTGGATCGCCTCGGGCTCGAACAGCTTGAAACGCTCCTGCACCGGCTCATAGGCCCCGAGCGCGAGCTTGATCTCGGGGTAGGTGGGCAGCGGGAAGGTGGGGAACTGGTCGGGGCTGACCACGTCCACCGTGTGACCCATGGCGCGAAGTTCGGCCACGACGCGGGTCAGGGTGCGCACGACGCCGTTGACCTGAGGTTCCCAGGCGTCTGTGGCCAACAAAATCCGCATCAGGCGAGCGCAGGCTCCGGTCTAGGCGCGGCGGCGCCGGGCAGCCCCAGGGCGCCGAGGTCCAGCGGGGCTTCCGGCGCGTCGGCGCGGCGCGCGCGGTCGATCACCGACCACGAGCGCATCTTGGACCATTCGAGGATTTCGAGACGACCATCAGCGTGCTCCACGAGGGCGGTGCAGCTTTCGACCCAGTCGCCATCGTTGATATAGAGCACGCCATCGATTTCGCGCATCTCGGCCTTGTGGATATGACCGCAGATCACGCCGTCGACGCCGCGTCGACGGGCCTCTTCAGCCACCGAAGCTTCGAAATTCTCGATGAACTGCAAAGCGTTCTTCACCTTGACCTTCAGGAAGGCCGAGAGGCTCCAATAGCCAAACCCCATCCGGCGACGCACGCGATTGACCACCGTGTTCGCCGCCAGAATCGTCCTATAGGCCCAATCCCCGACGAAGGCGAGCCACCGGGCGTGCTGCACCACGCCGTCGAATTCGTCGCCGTGCAGCACCAGGAATTTCCGGCCGTCCGCGGTCTCGTGAACAGCGTCGCGCATCACCTCGACACCGCCGAAATGGGTGCCCAGGAAGTGGCGCGCGCCTTCGTCGTGATTGCCGGGAATGTACATCACCTGCACGCCCTTGCGGGCCATGCGCAGCACCTTCTGCACCACGTCGTTGTGGCTCTGCGGCCAGTGCCAGCCGCTCTTGAGTTTCCACCCGTCGACGATGTCGCCGACCAGATAGAGCTTCTCGCATTCGATGTGGCGGATGAAATCGAGCAGAATTTCCGCCTGGCATCCGCGCGTGCCCAGATGGATGTCGGAGATGAAGACGCTGCGATAGGTGCGAAGGTCGAGTCCGGCGTTCATTGACGTGCCCCAATGCCAAATTGCGCGAGTTGCCGCGCTTTTGACCTGATTTCTTGCGCTTTTCGTGAAATCGGGGGGTTGCGCAACCGCTCTTGTTGCGACGCAATATCGCAGTCGCTAGATCAAGCTCATGTCCGTTAAGCCAAGGCCTGCAAAGGATACGCCCAAGTCGCTCAAGACGCGCGCCCGCATCCTGGCGCGCGCGACGGAGCTGTTCGCCACCATCGGCTATCACGAAGCGGGCAACGCCGTGATCGCCGAGGCGGCGGGCCTGACGCGTGGCGCGATGCTGTATCATTTCCCCACGCGGGAAGCCCTCGTCGAGGGCGTGGTCGAACACATCCAGCGCGAGGCCGACCGGCTGCTGGAGTCGGCCGCCCGCACGCGGCCCGCCGGGGCGGATGTCGCCGAGCATGCGATCGACACCTATTGGGAACTGCTGCACGAGACGCCGCTGGTCGCCTTGCGCGAACTGCAGGCCGTGGCCCGCACCGACGCCACCGTCGCCGAACGCATCGCCGGAGCCCTGTCGGCCTTCGACCGCACCGGGTTCGGAGAGCCGTTGTCGGGCCTGTCCAACGCCGCGGCGGCCGCCCGCCTGCAGACCGGCCGCGACCTCGCCCGCTTCCTGCTTGAAGGCCTGGCCCAGGGAGGCATGACCTTCGACGACGAAGTCCGCACGGCGCAGCTGCTGGCTGTCGTCAAACGCGCCGTCCGCATTCTCAACCGCAAGGGTGAGGCAGCCGATCTTTGGCCCGACGGCTAAAAAGCCGCACCTATAGTTAAGGTTCTTTTCGCGGCCAGATTGTATAGGTCGTGGAAAATCGCGGATTTTTCCGCCAAAGAATCAAAACTGTCGGTCGCATGTTTCGTCTGCCCACCCTGACCTCGCTGGCCCTGGCCTGTGGATTGCTCGCCGCGTGTGGCGGCGGAGGGGGCGGCGGCGGCGGCCCGACGATCCCCACGCCGCCGACCAATCCGCCGCCGCCCCCGCCGACGACGAACCCAAGCCTGCCGCTCAATCCGCCGTCGGTCTCCAGCGACGAATATCGCCGCAACTACGCCCTCGCGGCGGTGCGGGCGGACGCGCCCTATGCGCTTGGCGCCACCGGCAAGGGCGTGACGGTGGCCATCATCGACACAGGCTTCGCCCCCCAGGCCGCCGACATGCAAGGCGCCTACAGCGCCGCCTCCAAGGATCTCTACGCCAGCCGCGACCAACTGGGCGGGGTGGACAGCCACGGCGCCCGCGTGGCGGGGGTGCTGGCCTCGCGCTTCAACGGCCAGGGCACGATCGGCGCGGCCTATGAGTCGACGGTGCTCGGCATCCGGGCCGACAACACCGTGGGTCCGAGCTGCACCAACAGCTGCACCTTCACCATGCACGACCTGGCCACCGCCATCGACTATGCGGTCGCGAACGGGGCGAAAATCGTCAACATGTCGCTCGCCGACGTGCGCACCGACCCGATGCAGAGCGCCGAGTTCGAGGCCGCACTCAGCCGCGCCATCAACGCCGGCGTGGTGTTCACCGTCGCGGCCGGCAACGCCGGCGAGGCCGATCCGGCCGCCCACGCCCGCTACGCCGTCGACAGCCGCTTCCTCGGCGCCTTCCTGGCCATCGGCGCGATGGCCCCCGATGGGGGGATGGCCAGCTTCTCCAACCGCGCGGGCGTGACCGCCGCCGGCTACATCGCGGCGCCGGGCCAGGACGTGGTCACCGACTGCGACGCCGGTAACAACTGCGCCTCCGCCAGCGGCACCTCCTTCGCCTCGCCGATCGTGGCGGGCGGCGTCGCGATGCTCCTGCAGTATTTCCCGAACCTTTCGGGTCGTGACGCGGTGTCGATCCTCTTGCGGACGGCGGACGACAAGGGCGACGCCGGGGTGGATTCGGTGTGGGGCAATGGCGCGCTCAACCTCGCCAAGGCCTTCGCCCCGGTGGGCGCCCAGACCATGGCCCTGCCCGGCGGGGCCAGCCTCGACCTGCCCACGGCCGCGACGCCCGGCAGCATGCTCGGCGCGGCCTTCGGCGACGCCGTCCTCGCCAGCGGCGGCCTGACCACCGTCATCCACGACGACTACAACCGCCTGTTCAGCGTCGACCTCGCCCAAGGCTATCGAAGCGGCCAGCGCCCGAGCACCATCGTCAGCGCCGCCCCTCCGGTGAACGATGCCGTCCAGACCCTCGCCCTGCCGAGCGGCGGCCAGCTGACCCTGGCGGCCGAGGCGGCCATGTTCCCCTACGCCGAGGGCGACGCCTCGCCGGTGCGCACCTTCCTGCGGCCCGAGGCTCCGTCCTCGGCCAGCGCCTCGGTGCAGGTCGGCGCCTTCGGCCTCACCGCCTGGCGCGGCCGGGGCCAGGTCAGCCCGCCCCAGGGCCTCGGCGGCCGCAACGCCTTCCAGACCCTGGCCCAGTCGAACAGCACCGTCGCCGGCGTCTGGCGCACCGGATCGTTGGCCTTCAGCGGCGAGGGCGGCTGGTCCGAGCGGCGCACGCCCCTGTCGATGACCCCGGTCGAAGGCTCCAGCTACGCCTCGGCCACCGCCGCCTACCAGGGCCCGGACTTCACGCTCAGCCTGTCAGCCGGTCGCCTGGCCGAGCCGCGCGGGGCCCTCGGCTCCGAGCTCGATCCCAACTCGCCGCTCGGCCTGACCGCCCGCACCCGCTTCGCCGCCGCCGGCCTCGACCGTCCGCTCGGGCCGCTGTGGCTGCGGGCCGAGGCCTCGGTGGGCCGCACCGAGGGCGGCGGCCGGCTGGTCAATGTCGAGAATGCGGTCGCCTCGTCCTGGCGGCTGGCGCTCAGCGGAACCTGCGACGAGGCCCTGCCCTGCGCCCGGTTCGGATTCGAACTGGCCCAGCCGCTGCGCGTCGAGCGCGGCCTGTTCCGCGCCATCCTGGCCGACATGCCGGCATCTTACGACGATCCGATCACCTTCTCGGAGCGTCGCATCTCGGCCGCCCCGACCAGTCGCGAGCTGGACCTGCGGTTCAATGTCGAGCGCCCGCTCGGCCTCGGCGCCCTGCGCCTCGAAGCCGCCGCCGCCTTCAACCCCGCCCACCAGCGATCCCAGGCCGACCTCGGCGTCTCCGCCATGTGGCGCGGACGTTTTTAGGAGCGGTTCGCCCTATCGTTTAACCGATCCCGGTCTATACCTAGGGTGCTTGACGCGCGGCGCCGGCAGTGTGGGTCGGGGGGCTCTGTGATCGTTCGTTCTGGTTCCGGCGCTGTCCTGCGCCTCGCCCTGCTGGCCGCCGCCGGCGCCTTCGTCACCGCCTGCGGCGGAGGCGGAGGCGGAGGGGGCGGTCCGGCCTTGCCGACGCCGACCACCCCCACCACGCCGACGCCCCCTCCGCCGCCGACGAACCCGAGCCTGCCGCTCAACCCGCCGTCGGTCTCCAGCAGCGAATACCGGCGCAACTACGCCCTCGCCGCGGTGCACGCCGACGCCGCCTACGCCCTGGGCGCCACCGGCAAGGGGATCACCGTGGCGGTGATCGACACCGGCTACGACCCGTCAGGCGCCGACATGCAGGGCGCCTACAGCGCGGCCTCGACGGACATCATCGCCAGCCGCGCCGCGCCGACCGGGTCCGACCGGCATGGCGTGCGGGTCGCGGGCATGATCGGCTCACGGTTCAACGGCAGCGGGACCATCGGCGTCGCCTATGAATCGACCGTCCTGTCGGTGCGCGCCGATCAGGTCCCGGACGCCGGATGCACCGAGGACTGCGACGGCTTTCTGGCCGGCGATTCCTCGCGCGCCATCGACTACGCCGTCGCCAACGGCGCCCGGGTGATCAATCTGTCGTTCGGCGGCGAGGACGCTTCTCCCTCCACGTTCCGCTCCGCCGTGCAACGGGCCATCGCGGCCGGCGTGGTGTTCACCGCCTCGGCGGGCAATGAGGGCGATGCGCTCGACCACTGGCCGGCGCACCTGGCGGCGGAAAGCGGTTTCATCGGGTCGATGCTCGCGGTGGGCGCCACCGGGCCGAACGGCGACATGGCCAGCTTCTCCAACAAGGCGGGCGGCTCGGCCGCTGGTTACATCACCGCCCCGGGCGAGGACGTGATCACGGACTGTGACGCCAGCCAGAGCTGCTGGCGGGTGAGCGGCACCTCGTTCTCGTCGCCTGTCGTGGCCGGGGCCCTGGCCCTGCTCCTGCAGTATTTCCCGAACCTTTCGGGTCGTGACGCGGTGTCGATCCTCTTGCGGACGGCGGACGACAAGGGCGACGCCGGGGTGGATTCGGTGTGGGGCAATGGCGCGCTCAACCTCGCCAAGGCCTTCGCCCCGGTGGGCGCCCAGACCATGGCCCTGCCCGGCGGGGCCAGCCTCGACCTGCCCACGGCCGCGACGCCCGGCAGCATGCTCGGCGCGGCCTTCGGCGACGCCGTCCTCGCCAGCGGCGGCCTGACCACCGTCATCCACGACGACTACAACCGCCTGTTCAGCGTCGACCTCGCCCAAGGCTATCGAAGCGGCCAGCGCCCGAGCACCATCGTCAGCGCCGCCCCTCCGGTGAACGATGCCGTCCAGACCCTCGCCCTGCCGAGCGGCGGCCAGCTGACCCTGGCGGCCGAGGCGGCCATGTTCCCCTACGCCGAGGGCGACGCCTCGCCGGTGCGCACCTTCCTGCGGCCCGAGGCTCCGTCCTCGGCCAGCGCCTCGGTGCAGGTCGGCGCCTTCGGCCTCACCGCCTGGCGCGGCCGGGGCCAGGTCAGCCCGCCCCAGGGCCTCGGCGGCCGCAACGCCTTCCAGACCCTGGCCCAGTCGAACAGCACCGTCGCCGGCGTCTGGCGCACCGGATCGTTGGCCTTCAGCGGCGAGGGCGGCTGGTCCGAGCGGCGCACGCCCCTGTCGATGACCCCGGTCGAAGGCTCCAGCTACGCCTCGGCCACCGCCGCCTACCAGGGCCCGGACTTCACGCTCAGCCTGTCAGCCGGTCGCCTGGCCGAGCCGCGCGGGGCCCTCGGCTCCGAGCTCGATCCCAACTCGCCGCTCGGCCTGACCGCCCGCACCCGCTTCGCCGCCGCCGGCCTCGACCGTCCGCTCGGGCCGCTGTGGCTGCGGGCCGAGGCCTCGGTGGGCCGCACCGAGGGCGGCGGCCGGCTGGTCAATGTCGAGAATGCGGTCGCCTCGTCCTGGCGGCTGGCGCTCAGCGGAACCTGCGACGAGGCCCTGCCCTGCGCCCGGTTCGGATTCGAACTGGCCCAGCCGCTGCGCGTCGAGCGCGGCCTGTTCCGCGCCATCCTGGCCGACATGCCGGCATCTTACGACGATCCGATCACCTTCTCGGAGCGTCGCATCTCGGCCGCCCCGACCAGTCGCGAGCTGGACCTGCGGTTCAATGTCGAGCGCCCGCTCGGCCTCGGCGCCCTGCGCCTCGAAGCCGCCGCCGCCTTCAACCCCGCCCACCAGCGATCCCAGGCCGACCTCGGCGTCTCCGCCATGTGGCGGGCGTCGTTCTAGGAAGGCTTGGCTAGAGTCTCGTCGGATCGACGGCGGCCGCCAGATCGAACGGCAGCGGCGAAGGCCGGCCAAGCGCCAGGGCGGCCACATGCTCGGCCAACAGGGGCGCGGTGCAGAAGCCGCGCGCGCCGAGGCCGCCGAGCACGAACAGGCCATCGCCGAGCGCGCCCGCCAGGGGCCGGTGGTCCGGCGTGGTCGCCCGCAGGCGCGCGCGCCCCTCGAGCGGCAGGATCGCCAGGCGTGAGGCCAGGGTCGGCAGGCCCTCGGAGACCAGCAGAAGATTGCGCTCGTGGTCGATGTCGCGGACGTCCGTCGTCCGGTCGTCGCGGTCGAAGGTGGCGCCGAACAACACCCCGTCGCCGGTGGGGATCGCATAGCCGCCGAACGCCGCGGGCGCCGTGGTCAAGCCCTCGGCCCAGCTGGCCTGGCCGCGAACCGGGCGGATCGGGGCTGAGGGCCAGAGGCCCTGGAGATCGGCGCCGGTGGCCAGAACCACCGCGTCGACCTCGGCGACGACCTCGCCGTCGGCGCCCAGGAGGCGCCAGCCCGTCTCGCCGCGCTGCAAGCCGGCGACGGCGGCGACCTCGGGCTCGCCCGCCCAGGCGGCGAGCGCCCTGGAGGGCGAGATCACCAGACCGTTCTCGAAGCGGAGGCCGCCGACCGTCGGCTCGCCCATCCGGCTCGAGGCGTCCTCGGCGGAAAGACGGACGACAGAGCCCGCGTCGAAGGGACCGTTGGCCACTACCTTGTCGAAGCGCGACGCGTCGCGCGGTTCCGCCTCAAGCTGGGTCGCGCCGCGGGCGATGACGGCGTCTGTGGCGTTGTAGAGGGCTGCCGCCCGCTCGAACGCCTGGGCGAACAGCCGGGCGCGGCCGCCGCCGCTGGCGTCCAGCGCCGGGGTGACCAGGGCGGCGGGGTTGCCCGAGGCGCCGGCCCCACGTCCCGCGACATCGAACAATCGGGCCTCGCCGCCGAGCGAGCGGATGGCGCGCATCAGACTGGCCCCGGCGACGCCGGCGCCGACGACGGCGAGGCTCGGCGGTGGAGCGTCCACGGCCGCGCCGGGAAGGACAGCCTCCAGCCGTTCGCGCTTGCGACCGAAGCCGGGCCGCTTGTCGACCTGGAAGCCGGCCGCCGTCAGGCCGCGCCGCACGCCGCCGGCGACGGTGAAGGTGGCGGCGCGGGCGCCCGGGGCGGACCGCTCGGCGACTCCGGCCATCACCGCCTCGCTCCACATCGCGGGATTGAGAGCGGGCGAAAAGCCGTCGAGGAACCAGGCGTCGGCCCGCCCGGTCCAGGCGGCCAGCGCCTCCTCCACCGGCAGGACGGCCAGGTCGATCACCGCGTCGAAGCCGGCGGGCTGCAGCCGATGGAAGCCGGGCGCGCGGCCGGGCCAGGCGGCGAGCATGGCCTCGGCGGCCGGGGCGATCTGCGGCCAGCGACCGAGCGCCCGGGCGGCGTCCTCCCGAGCCAGAGGGTGGGCTTCGATGGTGAAGACGTTGAGCACCGCGCCCGGCGGCCGGGTCTCGCGCCACATCGTCAGCAGAGCGGCGATGTTCAGACCGGTTCCGAAGCCGAGTTCGCCGACGGTGAAGGCGCGCCGTCCCGCCCAAGCGTCCGGCAGGCCGCAGCCGGCGAGATAGACCGCGCGGGATTCCGCCAGGCCGTCATCGCTTGAGAAGTAGACGTCGCCATACAGCCGCGAGGCGGGCAGGCCGTCCTCGCGCCAATCGATGGGGCTGGTGTCGGGGCCGCCCCTAGTGGCCGGCGGGCGCATGGGCGGCCGGGGCTGGAGCCGCCTTCGTGGCCGGAGCCGGCGCTGCGTGGGTGTCGGCTGGAACCGCATCGGCCATCGCGGGGGGCGCGCCGGTGGCGTCGGCGGTCGAAGCCGGAACGGCCTCGGCCGGAGCATTGGCGGCGGCGGCGGCGTCTTCGGCGGCGCGGCGGTTCTGCTCCTCCGCCGTCATGATCTGGGCGGTGGGATGCTCCTCGCTCGCAGCGTCCGTCGCGTGCTCCTCCTTCTTGCCGCAGGCGGCGAGGGCGAGGACGACGAGGGCGGCGACGATGGCGCGGCGCATGGTCTTATTCGTTCGGGATGTTGTTCAGCGCCTCTTCCAGCTCCGCGAAGCTGGGCTGGGCGGTGGAGGGCACGTCGCCGCGGCCGATCTCGACCGAGATCTGGGCGGCGTTGCCGTGCAGGTGGGCGACCAGCACCGACTGGATGATCTTGTAGAAGGCGGCGTCCTCGTTGACGACGCCGGTGAGGCGGGCGGCCAGCGGGCCGACGAGGCCATAGGCCAGGAACACGCCCATGAACGTGCCGACCAGGGCGCCGCCGATCATGCCGCCGAGCACGGCGGGCGGCTCGGTGATCGACCCCATGGTCTTGATGACGCCCAGCACGGCGGCGACGATGCCGAGGGCCGGCAGGGCGTCGGCCAGCGACTGCAGGGCGTGAGCCGGCTCGAGCGCCTCGTGGTGATGCTTCTCGAGCTGCTTTTCCATGGCGTCCTCGACCTGGTGAGGGTCTTCGAGGCTCATGGTCATCATGCGCAGGGTGTCGCAGATGAAGTCCACGGCGAAGTGGTCCTTCATGATCTTCGGGTAGCGGCCGAAGATGGCGCTGTCGTGCGGCTTTTCGATGTGGCTTTCCAGGGCGATGACGCCCTTGGACTTCATGGTCTTGGTCAGGCTGAACAGCAGGCTCAGAAGGTCGCGGTAGTCCGACGCCTTCCACTTCGGGCCGGCGAAGGCCTTGGCCAGGCCGGCGCCCGACGCCTTGATGACGTGCAGCGAGTTCGAGATCAGGAAGGCCGCGATGCCGGCGCCGCCGATGGCCATCAGCTCGTGCGGGGCCGCGTGGGTGATCACGCCCATCTGGCCGCCGGAGATGATGTAGGAGCCGAACACCAGGCCGAAGAGCAGCACGATGCCGATGATCTGGAACATGGCCCGCAGCCTCCCCGGAAGAATATCAGGGGCAAGATCGCGGTTAATGCTTAATGGGCGGTGGACGCGACCTGCGACGTCTTAGCGCCAGCTGGGATTCCTGGTCAGGAGCAGCCGCACCTGGCTGCCCCAACCGCCGACGACGACGTCGGTCTTGCCGTCGCCGTCGAGATCGCCCGAACCCATGCTCCAGTTGCGGCCGACCATGGTCGGCGGCAGGGTCGACTCGGTGACGTCGGTGAAGTGACCCTTGCCGTCGTTCTTCCAGGCCCGCAGGGGGCGCGGGCCGAGGCCCGGCACGGCGATGGAGCCGACCAGCAGGTCCGGCGCGCCGTCATGGTTGAAGTCGACCACCTTGGCCGCCCAGCTCGACCACTGGTGGGCCGGGAAGCGCGTCGCCGTCTCGTCCTTCCAGCGGCCGGCGCCGTCATTGATCAACAGCCGGGTCTGCGGGTCCTTGTCCCAGCGTCCCGCATTGCTGCTGAGGTTGAAGAAGGCGAAGTCCAGGTGGCCGTCGCCGTTGGCGTCGAAGACATGCACCTCGCGGGTCTCCAGCGGGACCTTCAGCTCCATGCGATCGGAGACGTCGGTGAACTTGCCCTTGCCATCGTTGAACAGCAGCACGTTCGGCGGGTCCTGGTTGGCCAGCACCATGTCGAGGTCGCCGTCCTTGTCGAGGTCGGCGAGCGCGATGCCCTGGGTGTTGCGCGCCGAGGCCGGGACATTGGCGCTGGCGTCGATGAAGTGGCCCGGGTTCTTCGGATCGTTGAGGAACAGGGAGATGTGCGGGTTCGGAATCGGGCCGGGATTGAGCCGCGGCGGCTCGTCGGTATTGCCGATAATGATGTCCGGCAGGCCGTCGCCGTTGACGTCGCCGATCTCCAGCGCGTTGCCCTGGCTCTGGCGGGGCAGCCGGTCGCTGACCTCGCGGAAGTTCGCCTTGCCGTCGCCGAGGAAGATCTGGTTCCGCTGATCCTCCTCGGAGGCGAAGACCACGTCGACGTGGCCGTCGCGGTCGAGGTCGGCGAAACGAACGTGTTCGTTGTCGTGCTCCAACCAACCGAAGACGCCCTGTTTCCAGGTCAGCTTGCCGGTCCCGTCATTGAGATACAGGCGGCTTAGCCCCATCTCCACGGCGACGACGACATCCAGATCGCCGTCCTCGTCGACATCGGCCAGGGCGGCGTCGAGGCCGTGCAGATCGGGCGCCGGCGGGACATTGGTCGCCGTCGCATCGCGGTAGGCGGGAAGAGGCGCCGGGGGCTGGGCCGGTTGCGAATGGGCGCTCCCGGCGACGAACAGGCCCGCCAGCAGCCCGGCCCCGGTAAGCGAACGATTGAAAGCCATGGCTTCACCCTCCCTCGCCGTTGTTCGGCCGCGGCCGCCCGGCGTTGTGCAGCATATGGATGAAGGGTCTCGCCACAACCGAGGCGCGTCAAGGCGGCCGGCCACAACCGCCTCAGCAACTCAAAACGACTTGTCGGCAAATAGCCGGGCCCTTAAGAGAAATCCGCAGTTATCAGGCACGCATATCGGCAACATGAGAAAGCCGTTTCGTATTTGAGAATGCAGATTTTGACACGTATCGCCAAAATACCCGTCTGTCCTTCCCTGCGCCCGGCGCGAGTGGAAGCAGGCGCGCAGTGCACCGCCGTTCGTCAGTAGACCATGACGTCGCGCTTCGATTCCCTGAACATCCTGATTATCGACGACAATCCGCAGATGCGGACGATCCTCAGCACGGTGCTGATGGCGGTCGGCGTTGGGCGGCTACACCACGCCGAGAATGGCCGGGACGGGTTGGAGATGGTCAAATCCCATCCCATCGACGTGGTCTACGTCGATCTCGAAATGCCGATCATGGACGGATTGAAGTTCATCGCCGCGGTCCGCGAACTGGAAACCGAGGCGCGCTATCTGCCGGTGATCATGGTCACGGGCCACAGCTTCGGACCCAGCGTGTTCGCCGCGCGCGACGCCGGCATGACCGAATTCCTGGCCAAGCCCGTGACCGGGCAATCCGTCGTGCAACGCCTGGAGCGGGCGATCTTCCATCCGCGGCCGTTCATCCGCTCGCCCAACTTTATCGGGCCGGACCGGCGGCGGCGCACCGACGCCAGCCATGCCGTGCTTGCGCGACGCAGGACCGACAAGAAGCCCGAGGACGCGGGCGTTCTCGAGCTCTAGGCGCCAAGCCTAGCCAGGAGTCGCCGAAGCGACGTTGGCCGCTTCGAGGCTGAGGCGCTTAACGAGATCGAGCGACAGATAGCCGTCGGGCGGCGTCCCCCTCGCCTTCTGCCAGTCCCGCAGCGCCTTGCGTGTGCCCGCGCCGATGACGCCGTCGGGGGCTCCCGGGTCGAAGCCCAGCCGCGCGAGGGCGCCTTGGGCGGCCATGCGATCGGCCAGCGACAGGGGCTGCTCCACCGGCCAGGCCGCGACCAGCACGCCGCCGCCGCTGAAGCGGTCGGCCAGCAGGCCGATGCCCAGGGCGTAGGCGGTGGAGTTATTGTATTTGCGGATCGCGAAGTGGTTGGGCAACGCCAGGAAGGCCGGCCCCTTGGCTCCGGCGGGCAGCAGCAGTTGGGCGGGCGCGGCCGCGTCCGCCGCCGTCCAGGGCAGGCCGTCCGCCCGCTTGACGCCCCGCGCCTGCCAGGCGGCCCACGGTTCGCGCGGGCCTTCAACGAAGCTGTAGTCGAAACCGGCCGGGAGGATGACCTCCCTGGCCCAGCCTTCGCCACGCCGCCAGCCGCCCTTGGCCAGAAGGTTGGCCGCCGAGGCCAGGCTGTCGGCGTTGGAGCCCCAGATGTCGCGCTTGCCGTCGCCGTCCTCATCGACCGCGGTCGGATCGAAGTTCGAGGGGATGAACTGGGTCTGGCCCATGGCGCCGGCCCACGACCCCTTCATCTGGGCGCGGGTGGCCTCGCCCGAGGCGATGATCTTCAGGGCCGCGATCAGTTCGGTTTCGGCGAAGGCGCGGCGTCGACCGTCGGCGGCCAGGGTGGCGAGGGAGCGGATGACGTCGCTATTGCCCTGGATCTTGCCGAACGCCGATTCCATGGCCCAGACGGCCAGCAGCACGTCGCGCGGCACCCCGAAGCGTTGCTCGACATCGGGCAGGAAGGTCAGTTCATCGCGATAACGGCGGCCGAGCGCCACGCGATCGTCGCTGATCACGCCCTTGATGTAGTCGCCGACCGGGCGGGAGAACTCGGGCTGGCGACGGTCGAGGCTGACCACCGCCGGGTCGGGCGTCAGACCGGCGAGCTCACGCTGCACGACCGGAACCGGAACGCCGGCGGCCACCGCCTTGTCGGCGAACTGGGCGCGCCAGTTGTCGAAGGTCATGTCGCCGGAACTGACCGAGGGCGAGACAGGCGGTGGGGCGGACGGCGTCGCGGCCGTGGGCGGCGCCGACGCCGACGCCGACTGAGATTCGAGGATCGAGCTGATCGTCGGCGCCTGGACGATGGCCGAGGGCGCGATCGCCGGCGGCGTCATCGACGGGTCGGCGCAGCCGGCGAGCAGCAGAACGATAAAGACGCGGCGGTCCATGCGACGGGGCATGATGGGGAGGCTAAGGCGCATCCCAAGGCGGTTCAATGACGCAAACCGTTTCTCGGGCGGGCTCCGCGCATTGACTCCCCGGCGTCTCGAAGCTATTGACCCCGCCTTTCCGGAACACCCGGACGTCCAAAACCCGCAAGACTCGGGGGCCGGCCGTTCGCGCAACGAGACATGTCATGAAGGTCCGCAGCTCCCTGAAGTCCCTCAAGAGCCGTCACCGCGACTGCAAGCTGGTGCGTCGCAAGGGCCGCATCTTCGTGATCAACAAGACCGACCCGCGCTTCAAGGCCAAGCAAGGCTGAGCGGCGCGGCGCGGGTTCGCGCCGCATCGAGTCTTCCACAGAATACATGCAGCGCCGCGTTCGGGATTTCCGTGCGCGGCGTTTGTGCGTCTTGGCGTCCGTCGTGCGCGCCGCTAAGCCCTTCCGACCTTCGTTACCCTTACCCGAGAGTCTACGACCATGGCCGACGACGCCTCCTCCATCGAAGTGCTGAACGGCACGGCCCAGACCCAGCTCAAGACCATCATCGAGCGGATCGAACGCCTCGAGGAAGACAAGGCCGCGATCATGGCCGACCAGAAGGAAATCTACGCCGAAGCCAAGGGCAACGGCTTTGACGTGAAGGTGATCCGCAAGGTCGTTCGCCTGCGCAAGCAGGACAAGGCCAAGCGCCAGGAGGAAGAGGCCATCCTCGACCTCTATCTGTCGGCCATCGGCGGGCTTTGATCCGCAAGCCTCCGAAATCCCCAGGATCAGGGGCGAAAGACAAGATTGACCCGCGGGCGGCCGCCCGCGAGCAGGCCAAGCGTTCGGCCCTCAATGCGCTGAAGCGCGCCAAACGCGCCGCCGACACGGCGGGCGTGAAACTCTCCGACTGGGAAGACGAGTTCATCGGCTCGGTTTCCCAGCGGATCGAGACCTACGGCCGCGCCTTCGCCGATCCCGAGAAGGGCTCGCCCGGCCAGGCGCTGAGCGGCAACCAGGCGATCAAACTTAAGGAAATCGCCGCCAAGGCCAAGGGCGAGAAGCGGCAATGGAATCGACGTAACAGCTTCGGCCGAAAGAGCGATGAATCGGCGGATAGTGACGATTAATCAACATCGTTAAAGGCCGCGCTTGAATTGACCTAAAGGATCGGCTCGCCTTTATCTGAACAAGATTGGAATTCGCCTCAGAAGCGACCATCCGCCACATTACATCGACTGAAAAGATTCCCCAGTTGAGCGGACCGACGATCCAGGCTTTACAGGTCGCCCGCATGACTCCTTTGAACTTCATCTCTCGCAAGGCCGTTGTTCTCGGCGGGATGCTGACCCTGGCGATCGGCGCGCCGGCGCTCGCCGTGGGGGTGGCCAGCCATGCCAAGGTCGTGGCGCCCTACGTCGAATTCCTACGCGGCGCGGCCCCTAAGGCGCCGCCGACCCAGCAGATCACGATATGGGACGGGGCGGACCTCGACGGCGACGGCGCGGCGGACGTGGCCAACCCCACGGGCCAGGCGCCGCGTGGGCATGACGCCTTCGGCGACGGCTACTTCGGCGCCTCGCGCGACGGGGGCGAGCGCCGCCACGCCGGCGTCGACTACACGGCCCAGGCGGGCCAGCCGGTCGGCGCTCCGATCTCCGGATTCGTGAGCAAGATCGGCTATGCCTATGCCGACGACGCCCGCCTCCGGTTCGTCGAGATCGACAATCCCGCCCTGGGGATCACCGCCCGCGCCTTCTACGTCGACCCCAAGGTCGAGGTCGGCCAGGCCCTGCGCCTGGGCTCGCCCATCGGCGCCGCCCAGGACCTGCAGCCGCGCTACGCCGGCATCACCGAGCACGTGCATCTGGAAATCGCCAATCACGCCGGCCGCAAGCTGGACGCCGCGATGCTGCTGCACGCGCGATTGGAGACCGTGCCCGTCCTGGCCGCGGTCAATCGTACAGCCGTAGGTGATTGATCAGGTCGACGCGCGTCACCACGCCGACGAACCGATCACCATCCACCACCACCGCCACCTCGCCGCGATCGAACACCCGGGTGAGCTTGGCCAGGTCGTCGCCGGCCTGCAGGGTCTTCACCTTCTCGGTCATGGCCTCGCGCACAGGCCGTTTGAAGCGGTGCTCGCGGTCGTCGTGCTCGACGGCGGCCAGGAGGTCGCTCTCATCCAGCAAGCCGACCAGGCGGCCTTCCTCGACCACCGGAAGTTGGCTGACGTCGCTTGAACGCATGCGGTTGTAGGCGGTCAGCAGGGTGTCGTCCGGCCCCACCGCCACGACCCCGCCCTCGGCGTAGGGCCTGGCGATCAGATCGATGACCCGGCCCGTAAGGCGGCGATCCTCGAAGCCCTGGGCGGCGATCCAGAGGTCGTTGAACATCTTGGTCAGGTATTTTCCGCCGGTGTCGCAGGCGAGGGTCACCACCCGCTTCGGCTCGGTCTGCTCGCGACAGTAGCGCAGGGCGGCGGCCAGGAGGCAGCCGGTGGAGGAGCCGGCGAGAACGCCTTCTCGCCGCAGCAGCTCGCGCGCGGTGTCGACGCTTTCGCGGTCGCTGATCGTATAGGCCTGGGACACCAGGCTCATGTCGGCGTTGCTGGGGATGAAATCCTCTCCGATGCCCTCGACGATCCACGAGCCCGCCTCGCCGATATGGCCGGTGGCGACATAGTCGGCGAGGATCGAACCCTCGGGGTCGGCCAGCACCATCTTCGTCTTCGGACTGGCGACCGCCAGGAAGCGGCCGAGGCCGGTCAGGGTGCCGCCGGAGCCGACGCCGACCACCACGGCGTCGAGATCGCCCTGCATCTGCTCGAGAATCTCCGGTCCGGTCGTGGTCTCGTGCGCCCGCGGATTGGCCGGGTTCTCGAACTGATTGACGTAGAAGCCGCCGGTCTCGTCGGCCACCCGCTGGGCGAGGTCCTGGTAGTAGTCCGGGTGACCCTTGCCGACATCGGAGCGGGTAAGGCGCACGTCGACGCCCATGGCGCGCAGGTGCAGGATCTTCTCCCGCGCCATCTTGTCCGGCACCACGAGGATCAGGCGATAACCCTTGGTCGCGGCCACCTGGGCGAGACCGAGACCGGTGTTGCCCGCCGTCGCCTCGACGATGGTCCCGCCCGGCTTCAGGCGGCCGTCCGCCTCCGCCGCCTCGATCATCGAGCGGGCGACCCGATCCTTGATCGAGCCGCCGGGGTTCTGGTTCTCGAGCTTCAGGAACAGGCGGCAGGGACCGACGTCGAAGGCGGTGAGTTCGACCATCGGCGTGTGTCCGATCAGCGCCAGGGCGGAGCCGACGGCTTCAGGCGTGGCGGAGGGCTGGGTCATGGTCGCATCGTCCGCCCGCGCGGGCGAGACGGCAAGCCTGACCTCAGGCGCGCCCCCGGGCGAGGCGACGATGGTCGCCGACCGCGTGGGCGCTCCAGGCGTCGTAGAATCGGCGGGTCAGTTCATCGGTCTCGAACATCACGCGCTTGAGGGCGGCGCCGGTGTCCAGATCGGGGTCGCTGCGCACCATGATGAAGGGAAAGCCGTTATCCGACAGGAAGCCCTGGATAAAGGTGCTGAGGCGCACGTCCTCGTCCGGCGTGGCGATGCGGATATCTGTCGAAGCGGCGTGATCCAAGGGCGGACCTCCCGAGACTGTAACCGAGACCTTAACGCCTCCTATCGCAAACGCGAAAGGGGATTTTGCAGTTGCGAGATGACCTGCAAGAATCGTGACGCTCTGCGTGCACAGTGCGCCAAAGCGTGTCTGGTTCAGTTTGAAACGACGGCCTAGCCGCCGAAACGCAGCCGGCCCAGGGCGCCGGCGAAGGTCTTGCCGATCTCCGAGGGCTTGGGCAAGCCGGCCTTCCACTTCTCGAAGGCCATGACGTTGTCGATCCGGGCGTCGAGGTGCTGGGTGGCGGCGGCGCGGCCCTGGGTCTGCTCGATGGCCAGGGCGGAGGCGAGGATGCCTGAGAGGATGGCCCGCTTGGAGTAGTGGTTCTCGTCGGTGGCGACATCGCCGGCCCAGCGCCAGATCAGGTCGGCGCCGGCCCAGGTCAGGCGGGCCGCCAGGGGCAGGTTGGGCGGCAGGGCCAGGAAGCCGGTGGCGCGGCGCGCGGCCTCGCCGTCGGCGGCGTGGGCGTCGAGCCAGGCCAGGACGCCGGCGCGAATCTTCTGGCGGATCTTGAGGCCCTTGGGATCGAGGGCGGCGAGCGCGGCGGCGGTGGTCGCGTTGTGGCGCTGGGACAGCAGGGCCGCCAGATCGCGCGGCCCATGCGGCAGCAGCAGCTCGGCGTCGGCCTTCGACAGACCGATACGCAGGGCGGCGCGATCGACCAACTCCTGCCCCCAACCGAGGGCGGAGGCGAGCGGAAGGGCGGCTTCGAGCAGGCGCTGCTCGGTTTCGTCGGCCCAGGACGCTGCGGTTTCCATGGCTCAGCGATATACCCGCAACAGGGCTTGTGAATAGGGCCTGTCGCGCATGGACAAGGCCGGCCGCCTCTGCTATCTGCCCGCCCTCAGTCCGACGGCCTCGGCCCCGGGCACGCAATAATTTTGTCCGGCAGCGTCATGAGCGGCGTCTGTCGGGGCCGATGGAGAGACCCCCCTGGTCCAGATTTTCGTCCGCGACAACAACGTCGATCAGGCGCTGAAGGCCCTGAAGAAGAAGATGCAGCGCGAAGGCAGCTTCCGCGAGATGAAGCGCCACGTGGCTTACGAAAAGCCCTCGGAGAAGCGCGCGCGTCAAAAGGCCGAGGCGGTCCGCCGCGCCCGCAAGCTGGCCCGCAAGCGCGCCCAGCGCGAGGGCCTGCTGCCGATGCCGAAGAAGCCGGCTTCGCGTTAAGCGACGTCCGATCTTTCGAGATTGAAAAAGGCCGCGCCGGCGATCCGGCGCGGCCTTTTTGTTTTGCCTTGGGGCGGCCCGGTCAGTCGGCCACGACGGGCGGCTGGGCAGGCGGCGCGGCGATAGAGGGGGCGGCCGCCTCGTCCGGAGGCTCGGGAGGCGCCTCCAGGGGGATGCCGCGGGCCGCGGCGGCGGCGGCCACGGCGGCGGGCGAAGGATCGCCCCTCGGCGGCAGAACGGCATGAACGCGGCCCTCGTTGCGGGCGCCGGCCGCCGCATCGCCATCCGGGGTTCTGGCGCCCTTCGCAGCCTTGGCCGGCATCATCCTGGCGAGGGTGGCGGGCGAGACGACCGCCAGGCGCACGCGGCGCGAGAAGCGGGCGGCGGCGCTGAGCGGCAGCTCGTCGGCGCTGGCGAAGGTCTTGCCCATGAACAGGGCCGGGTTGAGCGGCTTGCCTTCGCTGCGGATCTCGAAATGCAGGTGCTCGCCGGTGGAGCGGCCGGTGTTGCCGACAAGGCCGACCGCCTGACCGGCGGCCAGGGTCACGCCGGGCCTGACGCCCTTCCCGATCGATCCGAGGTGGCCGTAGAGCGACGTCAGCCCTTCGGCATGCTGCACCTCGACGAAGCGGCCATAGGTGCTGGAACTGCCGGCGCGCAGGACGACGCCCGCCAGGGTGGCCCCCACGGGCAAGCCCTCGGGCGCCGCGATGTCGACGCCTTCATGCATGCGGCCGCGCGGCTCCCAAGGCAGACGTCGCAGGCCGAACGGGGAGTTGATCTCGTATCCCGGGGTCGGCGCCTGGAACGCAAACGCCGGCGCGGCGATTTCAGTAAGAGGCCGCAAGACCGGCGTCGGGGCCGCCAGCATCGGCTGGTCGGCCAGGAAGCGCGGCCCGCCGGTGAGGATCGGATGCGCCAGGGCTTGCGACAGAGCCGAGGCGACGACGACGGCGCCGGCCAGCAGCATGAAGGATTGTCGGGCGCGCACGTCGTGCGTGGGCAGGCTCAGGCTGAGCAAACAGGACCTCGTAGGCTTTCGGCCCCAGCGTGATCGGCCCCGACGAGGTGAGACGGGCCGGCTGCGACACAGGTTCGTTAACCGCCAATGGCCCCGCAAAGCGGGCGAAAAGAGGGCCGTTAACGTGTCGCCGCCGTAGCATGGCACGAGTCATGCGCTTGAAAAGCTTGGCCATTCGGCCGGCGCCCGAAGACGCCGGCCGGATTGATCAGAGGGCCTTGATGATGCCTTCGACCATCTTCTTGGCGTCGGCGAACAACATCATGGTGTTGTCGCGGAAGAACAGTTCGTTCTCGACCCCGGCGTAGCCCGAGCCCATCGAGCGTTTGATGAACAGCACGGTGCGGGCCTTTTCGACGTCGAGGATCGGCATGCCGAAGATCGCGCTCGAGGGGTCGGTCTTGGCGGCCGGGTTGGTCACGTCGTTGGCGCCGATGACGAAGGCCACGTCGGCGGTCGAGAACTCGGAGTTGATGTCCTCCAGCTCGAACACCTCGTCGTAAGGCACGTTCGCCTCAGCGAGGAGCACGTTCATGTGGCCCGGCATGCGGCCGGCGACGGGGTGGATGGCGTACTTCACCTCCACGCCCTCTTCCTTCAGCTTGTCGGCCATTTCGCGCAGGGCGTGCTGGGCCTGGGCGACGGCCATGCCGTAGCCCGGGACGATGATGACCTTCGAGGCGTTCTTCATGATGAAGGCGGCGTCGTCGGCCGAGCCCTGCTTCACCGGGCGGGTCTCCTTGGCGCCGCCGGTCGCGGCGGTCGTGTCAGCGCCGAAGCCGCCGAGGATCACCGAGATGAAGCTGCGGTTCATCCCCTTGCACATGATGTAGCTGAGGATCGCGCCCGAGGAGCCGACGAGGGCGCCGGTGATGATCAGGGTGACGTTCTCGAGCGTGAAGCCCAGCGCCGCCGCCGCCCAGCCGGAGTAGCTGTTCAGCATCGAGACGACCACGGGCATGTCGGCCCCGCCGATCGGGATGATCAGGGTGATGCCGATGATCAGCGACAGCGCGAAGATGCCCCAGAACGCCCAGATCGCCTGGCCGCCCGACATCACCAGGATGACGATCAGGGCGACGATGCCGAGCGCGATCAGAATGTTGAGCAGGTGACGGGCGGGCAGCAGGATCGAGGCGCCGCTCATGTTGCCGTTGAGCTTGGCGAAGGCGATCACCGAGCCGGTGAAGGTGATGGCGCCGATGGCCAGACCCAGGCTCAGTTCGATGATGCTGTTGAGGTGGATATGACCGTCCTCGCCCAGGATGCCGTAGGCGGCCGGGGTGTAGATGGCGGCGACCGCCACCAGACAGGCGGCCATGCCGACCAGGCTGTGGAAGGCGGCCACGAGTTGCGGCATCGAGGTCATCGCCACCTTGCGGGCGATGAGCGCGCCGACGCCGCCGCCGACGGCGACGCCGACGACGATCAGGCCGAGGGTCACGGCGTCGAGCGCGCCCTGCCCGAGCAGGGTCAGCAGGGTCGTGCCGACCGCGATGACCATGCCGATGATGCCCATGGTATTGCCACGGCGGCTGGTCACGGGACTCGAGAGCCCGCGCAGCGCCAGGATGAACAGCACACCGGAGACGATGTAGGCGATAGCAGCCAGATTGGCGTTCATTGGAAGAGCCCCCGCGCCGCCGTTATTTCTGCTTTTTCTTGTACATGGCCAGCATCCGGGCCGTGACCAGGAAGCCGCCGAAGATATTCACCGCCGCAAAACCCGCAGCGACCGCACCGGCGATCTTCGAGGTCCAGATGCTGGGGGTGATCGCCTCGCCGGGGGCGCCGTGCGCCGCGGCCGCCAGCAGGGCGCCGACGATGATCACCGAGGAGATGGCGTTGGTGACGGCCATCAGCGGGGTGTGCAGGGCGGGCGTGACGCTCCACACCACATAGTAGCCGACGAAGATGGCGAGCACGAAGATCGCCAGTCGGAACACGGTCGGGTCGACAGCTTCCATATCTATCGCTCCTACTGAAGGGCCGGATGGACGACAGCGCCGTCCTTGGCCACGACGGCGGCCTTGAGGATCTCGTCGTCCCAGTCAGGGGTCAGAGCCCCTTCCTTGACCAGGAGCGCGGCGAGATTGACGAGATTGCGCGAGTAGAGGGCCGAGGCGTCGGCGGCCACGGCGCTGGGCAGGTTGGTGAAGCCGATGATCTTCACGCCGCCTTCGGTGACGACCGTCTGATCCGGCTTGGCGCCGGCGACGTTGCCGCCCTGCTCCACGGCCAGATCGATCAGCACGCTGCCCGGCTTCATCGAGGCGACCTGCTCGGCGGTGACCAGCACCGGCGCGGGACGACCCGGGATCAGGGCGGTGGTGACGACGATGTCCTGCTTGGCGATGTGCGTCGACATCAGCGCCGCCTGCTTCTCGCGGTATTCGGCGCTCATTTCCTTGGCGTAGCCGCCGGCGGTCTGGGCCTGTTTGAACTCCTCGTCCTCGACGGCCAGGAACTTGGCGCCGAGGCTTTCGACCTGTTCCTTGGTGGCGGGACGGACGTCGGTGGCGGTGACGACCGCGCCAAGACGGCGGGCGGTGGCGATGGCCTGCAGGCCGGCGACGCCCACCCCCATGATGAAGATCTTGGCGGCGGCGACGGTGCCGGCGGCGGTCATCATCATCGGCAGGGCGCGGCCGTACGCCTCGGCGCCCTCGATCACGGCGCGATAGCCGGCGAGGTTGGCCTGCGACGACAGGCTGTCCATCGACTGGGCGCGGGTGATGCGCGGGATGAACTCCATGGCGATGGCGTCCACGCCCTGGGCGGCCAGCGCGGCGATGGCCGCCTTCTCGCGATAGGGCGCGAGTTGGGCGACCAGCAGCGCGCCCTTCTTCAGCAGCTTGGCTTCCTCAGGCCCCGGGCCGCGCACCATGACGGCGAGGTCGGCCTTGGACAGGGCGTCCTTGGCGGTCTTGGCGATGGTCGCGCCGGCCGCGGCGTAGTCGGCGTCCGGATACGAGGAGGCGAGGCCGGCGCCGGCCTCCACCACCACGGTAAGCCCCATGGCGGCGAGCTTCTTGACGCTCTCAGGCGTGGCCGCCACGCGGCTTTCGCCCGGCGCTCGCTCACGAATGACAGCGACGACGGCCATGATTCCCCCGGAATCCGTTAGATTGACTGCTGTATACAGCCCTCCGACTTGGTTAGCGGAGGGCGCCTGAAAGCACTAGTGCGCGGCGGACTTTTTTTCGCGCAGAACCAAAATCCCGATCACCAACACGACAAGGCCGCTGATCAGGCCGCCGAGGAAGCCGGCCTTGGTGCAGAACCAAAGCGTGGCCATCAGCAGCGCCACGACCATGGCCAGCGAGCCCCACTTGGTCATCTTGATGAACCCGTGGAAGGTGGATTCCTGCTCCTGGATGTCCATTTCGCCGCGGTGATAATCGGAAGCCATGCTCGCCTCGCCCTAAGTCACGGTTCGATTAGCGAGGCTCGGCTGAGCGCGCAAGCGCTTCGTCCCCGATGAGACGCGATGCGGCGGCCAAAACCGCCTCCACGGCCACACCTTTCATGCCGTCCGACGGCGTTTCCGGCGTGATCGCGGTAAGCCATTGCGAATAGTCGAGCGCCTGGCTGGGACCGAACAGGCCGATAGTCGGGCGCTGCAGCGACGCCGCCATGTTCATCGGGCCGGAGTCGACCCCGATGAAGAGATCCGCCGCCGCCATCAGATGGGCGGCGGCGTCGAGTTTGAAGGCGCTGACGTCGATCTGCCCCGGCTTCAACAAACCCGCCACCGCTTCGGCGCGCTCGGGATCGCCGAGCCAGAAGACCGTGCCGCCGAGCCGCGACTTCAGGGCCTGGGCGAGGGCGGCGAACCGGTCGAGCGGCCACAGGCGGTCGGGATCGGTGGTTCCGACGCCGAACACCACCCAGGGACGCGGCAGGTCGGCGAAGGCGGTGATGGCGTCCGCGCCGGTGCGCGGCAATGGCAGGAGCGGTTCTCGGCTGACGACCGGCAGCCCGTGCGCCGTCTCGAAAGCGGCGAGCTTGGCGATGCGGTGGTCGGGTTGCATGGCCTTCGGCAGCTTGGGGCCGGTCAGCACCCACGCCTGCTCGTGGCCGAGGCCGAAGCCCGGGCGCTCGGGCACGCCGGCCAGGAACGCGCCGAGGGGGCCGGGCCAAGTCTTCTCCAGCGTCCAGAGCGCGCGCGGGCGATACCGGCGGCACAGGCGATAGAGCTCGCGCGCCTCGGCGAGCCGCCGCCAGGTCCCCTTCTGATTGATGACGTAGACGATCTCGGAGACGCTCGGCTCGGCGCTGAGCAAATCCTTGGCGCGAGTGCTCGGCCGGGTGATCAGCACCACCGGGCCGCCGGCCTGTTCGGCGATGCCGCGGATCGTCGGCAGATGCCACATCAGGTCGCCCACCCCCCGGTCGGGGGCGAAAACCAGGGTCGGCGCCGCCAGCTCCATCAATCGACGAGCGCTTCGAACTGGTCGACCAGACGCTCCAGCCGGGCGCAGCCCGCGGCCCAGAACGCCTTCTCCCGCGCGTCGAGCCCGAAGGGGGCCAGGGCCTCGACATAGGTCTGGGCCCCGCCGCCGGCGAGCAGGGCCTGGTATTTCGGGGTGAAGCCCGCCGGATCCTCGCGCCGCTTCTCCATCAGGGCCTCGACCAGCAGATTCCCGAAGGCGTAGGCGTAGACATAGAAGGGCGAGTGCACGAAGTGGCCGACATAGGCCCAGTAGTATTCGTAGCCGGGGTTCAGCTTCACGGCCGGGCCGAGGCTCTCGGCCATCACCTCGCGCCAGAGGCCGCCGATCTGGTCGGCCGACAGCTCGCCGGCCTGACGGGCCGCGTGGAAGCGGGCCTCGAAACGGTGGAAGGCGATCTGGCGGACGACGGTATTCAGCCCGTCCTCGATCTTCCCCGCCAGAAGCGCGCGACGGTCGGCCGGTGTCGCTTCGGCCAGCAGCCGTTCGAACACCAGGCCTTCGCCGAAGATCGAGGCGGTCTCGGCCAGGGTCAGGGGCGTATCGGCGAGCAGGGTGCCGAGCGGCGCCGCCAGGGTCTGGTGCACGGCGTGGCCCAGTTCGTGGGCCAGGGTCAGCACATCGCGCCGCTCGCCCATGAAGTTGAGGAAGACGTAGGGGTGGCGGTCGGCGGTGACCGGGTGAGAATAGGCGCCCGACTGCTTGCCGGGGCGCGGCCGCGCGTCGATCCAGCCCTGGGTAAAGAAGCCCCGCGCCGTCTCCGCGAAAGCGGGCGACAGGGCCTCGAAACTGTCCAGCACCATGCTCTTGGCTTCGTCCCAGCCGTAGAGGCGCGGCGAGGCGGCGTCGAGCGGGGCGTTGCGGTCCCAGTAGTCGAGAGACCGGCGGCGCATGACCTTGGCCTTGAGCGCGTAGTAGCGGTGCGACAGACGCGGATAGGCCTCGACGACCGCGGCCTCCATGGCCTCGACAGCGGCGGCGTCGACCTCGTTGGCGAGGTGGCGGGCCTGGGCCGGGGTCTCGTACTTGCGCCAGCGATCCTCGACCTGCTTCTCGAAAGCCAGGGTGTTGAGGCAGAGGCCTAGGACCGACGCGCGCTCCTCCAGCGCCTTGGCCAGCCCTTGCGCGGCGCCCTTGCGGCGGCCGACCTCGGAGTCGGAGAGGCGGTGAAGGGCGTCCGGCAGGGTCAGCGTCTCGCGGCCGACCTTGACGGTCAGCCGGGCGAGGGTCTCGTCATAGAGCCGGCTCCAGTTGGCGGTGGCCGGGGCGCGATCGACGATCATCCGCTCGGCCTCGGCCGACAGCTCATGCGGCCGCGAAAGGCGCACGCGGCGCAGCCAGGGCGACCAGCGCCGCGCGGCGGGATGGGCGTCGAGGGCGGCGGCGATCTCGCCGTCTTCCAACTGGTTGAGCTCCAGGGTGAAGAACAGGCTCTCGGCCCCGATTTGGGAAGCGCGGGCCCGCAGATCGGCCTCGAACTTGGCCCAGGCCGCGTCGTCGCGCGCCGTCGAGGCCGCGAGGGAGGCGTAGGCGCCGACGCCCCACAGCTTGTTGAGCGCCAGCTCATAGAGCTCGACGCCCCGGTCGATCCGCTCGCCGAGAGTCTTCGGCTCGGCGCGGGCCGAGACGAAGCGGCCCTCCAGCGCCTTCAGCTCGGCGTTGAAGGCGACGGCGGAGGCAAGGTCGGTCTCGATGCGGGGATCGTCGCGGCCGACATAGAGATCGTCGAGCCGCCACTCAGGCAGGGTGTCGGGCTTGAAGGGCGCGTTCATGGCCTTGGCGATATGGACCCGCGGCGGTGAGGCGACAAGCGCCCGCCGCGCCGCTATCCAGCGGAAGCAGCCGGGCGGAAAGGAAAGGACCGTGCGCCGTTTCCTCGTCCTCGCGACCTTCCTGGCGGCCTTCGCGGGCCTGGCCTTCCTCGGCCTCTCGACCTTCGGCTTCGCCGCCGACTGGCGCGTGGCGTCGCCGACCCTGGCCCCGAACCCGACCTATCTGACCTTCCGCAAGGGCGACTACCGTGTGGAGGCGGCCTGCGGCCGGCTGGAAGGCCGCTATCGGCGGCGCCTGCGTCCCGCCGGAGAGATCACGATGACGCGTCCAGTGGGCAGCGCCGCCTGTGACAAGCCGCTGGCGCAATTGAGAACCGCCCTGCCGCGAGCGACCCGCTATCGCCTGCACGATCAGCAGTTGCTTCTCACCCTGGCCGACGGGCGCACCCTGGTGCTGGTGCGGGCCGACGACGATCTCCCCGATCGACCGCCCCGTTAACTCCCGACTCACGTCTCCGAAACCGCGCCTTTACCCCCCGGCTGTATTGAAGCGGGACAACGAGCGCGCCCAACCGCGGCGCGACCGACAGAATTTCGGTGAGCTTACGAGATGACCAAGACCGTTCTCGTCGTCGACGACGATCCCACCCAGCGCCGCCTGATCCAGTCGGTTCTGGAGCGTGATGGGTTCGCCGTGGCGCATGCCGAGAACGGCGACCTGGCCATCCAGCGCCTGGTCGCCGGCCAGCCCGCCGACGTGATCCTGCTCGATCTCGTCATGCCCGGCATCAGCGGCCAGGACGCCCTGAAGGAGATGCGCGCGCGGGGCTTCACCCAGCCGGTGATCGTGCTGACCGCCTCGGGCGGGGTCGACACCGTGGTCAAGGCGATGCAGGCCGGGGCCTGCGACTTCTTCGTCAAGCCCGCCTCGCCCGAGCGCATCATCGTCTCGATCCGCAACGCCCTGTCGATGGGCGACCTGAAGGGCGAGGTCGATCGCCTGAAGAAGCAGGTCTCCGGTCGCACCACCTTCGGCGACCTGATCGGCGACGGCCCGGCCATGACCCTGGTCAAGCGCCTGGGCGAACGGGCGGCCAAGTCCTCGATCCCGATCCTGATCACCGGGGAAAGCGGCGTCGGCAAGGAGCTGATCGCCCGCGCGGTGCACGGCTCGTCCGACCGCGCCGGCAAGCCGTTCGTGGCGGTGAACTGCGGGGCGATCCCCGAGAACCTCGTGGAATCGATCCTGTTCGGCCACGAAAAGGGCAGCTTCACCGGCGCCTCGGACAAGCATCTGGGCAAGTTCCAGGAGGCCAACGGCGGCACCCTGTTCCTCGACGAAGTCGGCGAACTGCCGCTCGACATCCAGGTGAAGCTGCTGCGCGCCCTGCAGGAGGGCGAGGTCGATCCGATCGGCGCCAAGCGGGCCGTGAAGGTGGACGTGCGCATCGTTTCCGCCACCAACCGCGACCTGGCCCAGGCCGCCGCCGCCGGCGCCTTCCGCGAGGACCTCTACTACCGCCTCAACGTCTTCCCCATCGAGGCGCCGAGCCTGCGTGAGCGCAAGGAAGACATCCCCGCCCTGATCGACGCCTTCATCCGCCGCTTCAATGTGGAAGAGGGCAAGCGCGTGGTCGGCGTCTCGTCGGACACCATGGCCCACCTTGTCGCCTTCGACTGGCCCGGCAATGTCCGTCAGCTGGAGAACGCGGTCTATCGCGCCATCGTGCTGGCCGACGCGCCCTACCTGGCTCCGCACGACTTCCCGGCGATCTCGGGCGTGAAGGTCGCGCCCGCCGCCGTCGAGGTTCCGGAGATGATCGGCGAGGCCGCCGCCCCGACCATCTCGATCCCCGCCGCCCGCGAGCTGCAGGCCGCCCTGCCCCAGGACACCCCGGTGCGGGTGCTGGACGGCCGCGGCCATCTGCGCACGCTGGAAGACATCGAACGCGACCTGATCCAGCTGGCCATCGAGATCTACGCGGGTCACATGAGCGAGGTGGCCCGTCGCCTCGGCATCGGCCGCTCGACCCTCTATCGCAAGGTTCGCGAGCAAGGCCTGGAAGACCAGATCAAGCAGGTCGGCTAAGCTGACGCCTCCTTTCGGAGGCTCAGCATGTCAGATCGCACGAACCGCCTGGCCTTCGCCACGCGCGCCATCCACGGCGGCCAGAGCCACGATCCGACGACGGGCGCGGTGATGACGCCGATCTACGCCACCTCGACCTTTGCCCAGGACAGCCCGGGCGTGCACAAGGGCTTCGAGTACGCCCGCAGCCAGAATCCGACTCGCTTCGCCTTCGAGCGCTGCGTGGCCGATCTGGAGAGCGGCGCGGCGGCCTTCGCGGCCTCGTCCGGCCTGTCGTCCATCGCCACCGTGCTGGAACTGCTGAAAAGCGGCGACCACGTGATCGCCACCGACGACATCTATGGCGGCTCGTTCCGACTGTTCGAGCGCGTGCGGCGGCAGTCGGCGGGCCTGGACTTCAGCTTCGTCGACCTTTCCGATACCGCCGCCATCGAGGCGGCGATCAGGCCGAACACCCGGATGATCTGGGTCGAGACGCCCACCAATCCCATGCTGAAGCTGGTCGACCTGGCGGCCGTCGCCGGGATCGCCAAGCGGCGCGGCCTGATCAGCGTGGCCGACAACACCTTCGCCAGCCCTTATGTCCAGAGGCCGCTGGAGTTCGGCATCGACATCGTCGTCCACTCGGTGACGAAGTACCTGAACGGCCATTCGGACATGGTCGGCGGCGTGATCGTGGTCGGCGGCGACGCCGAGCTCGCGACGCAGCTGAAGTTCCTGCAGAACGCGACAGGCGCGATCCTTTCGCCGTTCGACAGCTTCCTGGCCCTGCGCGGCCTTAAGACCCTGCCCCTGCGGATGCAGCGCCATTGCGACAGCGCCCTGGCGATCGCCCGCTGGCTGGAGGCGCGGCCGGACGTGCGGCGCGTGATCTACCCCGGCCTCGCAAGCCACCCGCAGCACGACCTCGCCCAGCGCCAAATGACCGGCGGCTTCGGGGGCGTTATCAGCGTCGACTTCGACATGGATCTGGCCGGCGCCCGCCGATTCCTGGAGCGGACGCAGCTGTTCACCCTGGCCGAGAGCCTGGGCGGGGTCGAAAGCCTGATCGAGCATCCGGCGATCATGACCCACGCCTCCATCCCGGCCGAGCAGCGGGCGGCGCTGGGCATCTCCGACAGCTTCGTGCGGCTGTCGGTCGGCATCGAGGACACGGACGACCTGATCGCCGATCTGGAGCAGGCGCTGCGCTGACCCCCTTCCCCCTCGAAGGGGGAAGGGTCGGGGATGGGGGTGCTGGCAATGACTTGCCGGGCACGCTCAACAGGCCGAGCCCTCCGCGCCCGCTCGGCTGCTCAGCGGCTACACCCCCACCCCTGCCCCTCCCCCTTCGAGGGGGAGGGAACGGCTTTTCTAGCCGCCCTTCGCCTCCGGGTTCAGCTTCTGCTCGAGCTTTTCGTCGTGCCGGTGGTGCAGCTTCAGGCCGAGCCTCAAACGGCGACGCTCAGCCCGTTCGGCCGGCTTCGGGCGCGGCGTCGGCGGGGTGAGCGGCGGCAGTTCGGCGTCCGGATGGGTGGCCAGGACGTGGGCGGCGCGGATGATGTCGGACTTCAGGGCGCCCTCGTCCTCGCGGACGGTCCAGACGCGCACGGCCAGCTCGATATTGTCGTGCGCCTGGCTGACAACCTCGAACAGCGGCGGCGGCTGCTTGCGCACGCGAGGGTCGCCGGCGATACGCGCCCTCAGGCCGGCGATCACCATCTCGGCGTCGACGGCGAAGGGCAGCTTGAACACCGCGTCGGCCCGCCGTTTGGGGTACTGGCTGTAATTGACGATGACGTCGCCGAAGACCTTCGAGTTCGGCACGATGAGTCGCAGGTTCTCCGGGGTCGCCAGTTCGGTGACGAAGAGGTCGAGGGAGCGGACCGTGCCCTTGCGGGTGGAAGTCTCGATGAAGTCGCCGACGCGGTAGGGCCGGAAAATCAAGATCATCACCCCCGCCGCCACGTTGGACAGCGCGCCCTGCAGGGCGAGGCCGACCGCCAGGGAGGCGGCGCCGAGCACGGCGAGGATGGAGGTGGCCTGAACGCCCAGCTTCTGCAGCACCGCCACGCCGCCGACGATGACGATGACATAGCGCGCCAGGGAGCCGAGGAAGCTCTGCAGGGTGGTGTCGACATCGCGCCCGCGATGCAGGCGCCCGACCGCCAGGCGCACCAGCCTGGAGACCCAGCCGGCCGCCCAGAAGGTGACGATCAGGATGACGACGGCGACACAGAGGTTCACCGCCAGGTCGCCGGCCGCGTCGACGAACTTGGTGACCACGCCGTGATCGTAGCGAAGATTGGAGAGCAGCCGTTCGTCGGCCGCCTTGGTCAGGTCCTGCATGTCGTTTCGATGTCTCGCGCCGCCCGCGGGGTCAACGGGGGCGGTGCAGTGAAGTTCCTCGAACGAGGTTCGCACGAAGCTCTTGGCGAAACAGCCCGTTACAGGGTTTGTCTCGAATTCGGCCCCGACACGCATTAAGGCGCGCGCCCATGAGCATGATCCCGTTTATCGACCTCGCCGCCCAGCAGGCCCGCATCAAGGACCGCATCGACGCGGCGATCCAGAAGGTGCTGGCGCACGGCGGCTATGTGATGGGCCAGGAGGTCCGCGATTTCGAGGCCAGGCTGGCGGAGTTCGGCCAGGCCAAGCTTTCGCTGAGCTGCGCCAACGGCACCGACGCCATCGTCCTGCCGCTGATGGCCTGGGGCGTCGGCAAGGGCGACGCGGTGTTCTGCCCGTCCTTCACCTTCACGGCCACCGCCGAGGTGATCCCGTGGACCGAGGCCGAGCCGGTGTTCATCGACATCCTGCCCGACACCTACAACATGGACCCGGCCCACCTGGAGGCCGCCATCAAGGCCGTGCGGGCCGAGGGCCGGCTGACGCCGAAGGTGGTGATCGCGGTCGACCTGTTCGGCCAGCCCGCCGACTACCCGGCCATCAAGGCCATCTGCGAACGCGAGGGCCTGCGCCTGATCGCCGACAGCGCCCAGGGCTTCGGCTGCACCCTGAACGGCAAGCATCCCATCGCCTGGGCGGACGCGGCCACCACCAGCTTCTTCCCGGCCAAGCCGCTGGGTTGCTACGGCGACGGCGGGGCCGTGCTGACCCACGACGAGACCGACTGGCAGATCATGGACAGCTTCCGGGTGCACGGCAAAGCCGTGGCGCCGGACCTGAAGGGCGAGGTGTTCGCCTATGACCCGCGCTATCTCAACGCCCGCATCGGCATGAACTCGCGGCTGGACACGATCCAGGCCGCCATCCTGCTGGAGAAGCTGGCGATCTTCGCCGAGGAGATCGAACTGCGGCAGGTGGTGGCCCAGCGCTACGCGGACGGGCTGAAGGGCGTGATCGCCACCCCGAAGGTGATCGACGGCGGCGTCTCCGTCTGGGCGCAATACGTCATCGAGCACGAGGCGCGCGACGCCCTGGCCGCCCACCTGAAGACCCAGGGCGTGCCGAGCGCCGTCTACTATCCCGTGCCGCTGCACCTGCAGGCGCCCTACGCCAGGTTCGGCCGGGGCCCCGGCGGCCTGCCGGTGTCCGAGGCCAAGGCCGGCGTGGTCATCGCCCTGCCGATGCACCCCTATCTGGACGAGGCGACGCAGGCGCGGGTGATCGACGCGGTGAACGGCTTCAACGGGTAAACGCGATCCCTCTGGAGGGGCAGAGGTGAGGATGATTTCTGAGGTTCAGCCCACCGCCCCCCGCAAGTTGACCCGCCGTATCACCCCCATCCCTGCCCTTCCCCCATCAAGGGGGAAGGGTTCATAGCCGGGCAAGCCATGACCGCCGAGATCGTTCGTCCCGAGGCGCCGCGTCCGGGCCTCAGCCGCAACGGCCTGATCCTGATCGGCGTCACCCTGGCGCTCGGCGCCGTGCTGGCGGCGGTTCCGGCCGCGCCGCGCGTCTTCGTCTTCCTGTTCGTGATCAGCGCCTGGGTGCTGAGCGTCGCGGTCCATGAGTTCTGCCATGCCCTCGCCGCCTGGCGCGCGGGCGACCACTCCGTCAACGAGCGCGGCTACCTCGCCTTCGATCCGCTGAAATACGCCGACATCGGCACCAGCATCGTGCTGCCGGTCCTGATCCTGGCTCTCGGCGGCATCGGCTTTCCGGGCGGCGCCGTCTATCTGCGCGACGACCTGATGCGGACGCGGGCGGGCCGCGCCTTCGCCTCCCTGGCCGGGCCGCTCGGCACCCTCGCCTGCCTGGTCGCCCTGGCGGTCGGGTTTCATTTCGCCATGGCGTTCGGTTTCCGCCAGTTCGGCGCGGCGCTCGCGTTCCTGGCCTTCCTGCAGGCGACGGCCCTGTTCATCAACCTGCTGCCGATCCCGGGCCTCGACGGCTTCGGCGTGATCCGCCCCTATCTGCCGGCCGGCGCCCAGCCGCTGGTCAATAAGGCCGGCGCGCTCGTCGGGGTGGCGCTCCTACTGCTGGTGATGTTCGTCCCCGGCGTTTCCGACACGATCTTCGCCGTCGGCCTCGCCCTCACCGACCTCGCCTTCGTCCCGCGCATCGCCATCGCCGCCGGCTACCAGGGCTTCACCTTCTGGCAGGCGTTCAACTAGTCCAGCATCCGCTCCAGCGTGGCCAACTCGTCGGCCTCGCGGGCCGGCTTGTCCCAGCGGATGCGGCTGATGCGAGGGAAGCGCATGGCGACGCCGCTCTTGTGGCGGGTCGAGCGCTGCAGGCCTTCGAAGGCGACTTCCAGAACCAGGCCGAAGTCATGGTTGGCCCGCACCGAGCGCACGGGGCCGAAGCGCTCCAGCGTGTTGTCGCGCACGAACTTGTCGAGCTGCTTCAGCTCCTCGTCGGTGAAGCCGAAGTAGGCCTTGCCCACGGGGGTCAATGACCGGTCGCCGTTGGCGTCCTCCCGCCAAACGCCGAAGGTGTAGTCGGAATAGAAGCTCGAGCGCTTGCCGTGGCCGCGCTGAGCGTACATCAGCACCGCGTCGATCAGGTGGGGGTCGCGCTTCCACTTGAACCACGGGCCTTTCGGGCGGCCGGGCTCGTAGACGCTGTCCCACCGCTTGAGCATCAGCCCCTCGGCGAGCCGCGGATCGCCCGCCGGCGGTCCGGCGCGCAGGGCGGCGAGCTCGGCCCAGGTTTCGAACGGCTGCAGGGCCGAGAGGTCAATGCGGGGGCTAGCGGCGGCGGCCACGAAGGCCTCCAGGCGCTTGCGCCGCTCGGCGAACGGCAGTCCGCGCAGGTCGGTCTCGCCGTCGAGCAGCAGGTCGTAGGCGCGAATGCCGACGGGATAGGCCGACAGCATCTTTGCATCCACGGTCTTGCGGTTCAGCCGCTGCTGCAGGTCTCCGAAACTGGCCAGCGCGCCGTCGCGGATGACGACCAGTTCGCCATCGAGCGCGCCTTCGAAGGTCATGGCCTCCAACACGTCGGGGAATGTCCCCGAGATGTCGTCGCCGGTGCGGGTGTAGAGCCGCCGCTGGCCGCGCTCGCTGACCGCCTGGATGCGGATGCCGTCCCATTTCCACTCGGCGGCGTAGGACGCGGGGTCGAGCCTGGCGAAGTCGACGGCCTCGTCGATGGCCTGGGCCAGCATCACCGGTCGGAAGCGGCCCGGCGCGTCCGGCGACGGCCGTTCGGCGCGGCCTTCCAGCCAGGCGAAGAGGTCGCCGTAGGGTGGCTTCACCGCGTGCCACACCTCCTCGATCTCGCCGATCGGCACGCCCCCGAGATCGGCGCAGGCCTGTTTGGCCAGGCGGCTGGAGACCCCGACGCGCAGGCCGCCGGTCATCAGCTTGAGCAGGGCCCAGCGGCCGTCCGGATCGAGGGCGTCGAGCCAGGTTTCGATCAGGCGCTGCACCTCGGCACGGCTGGCCGAATGCAGGGCGTCGACGACTTCGGACAGTTCGGGCTCTCGATTGGCGCCCGGGCGCGCGGGCCAGACCAGGGCGACGGTCTCGGCCAGGTCGCCGACGTAGTCGTAGGACCAACGGAACAGGACGGCGTCCATCCGTTCCTCGACGGCCTTGCGGATGAAGGCCGGCTTGGCGGCGTTGAAGCGGAGGTCGCCGGTCAGCGCCGCCAGCGCCCAGCCGCGATCCGGATCCGGCGTCGTCGCCAGATGGTCGCGGATCAGGGTCAGCTTGGCGTTGCGCGAAGCGGTCAGCGAAAGCCGGTCGAGCAGGTGGGCGAAGGCGCGCATCTGGCTCGACTATAGCGGTTAGTGACCGCCTTCGCCGATCATCCCGCCTTCGCGTTCGTCGGCGCGGTCGCCGTTGATCGACTCGATGCTCAGCGAGGGATCGGCCTCGCGTTCGGGCTTGGAGTCGCCCTCGACGCCGCCGGGGGTGATCGGGCTGTCGGGGCTGGGCGGGCCGCCCTCGTCTGCGCCGCCGCCGGGAAAGGGCGCGACGCCGGCGTCGGGCGCGCCGGTGCGGGGATCACGGTCGGGGGGCGTGCGAGGATCATCCATGCCGGTTCAATCCGCCGGAGCCGCAAGGGGTTCCGATGGCGGTTCCGGCTCCCAGTCCTCTTCCTCCTCGTCTTCGTAGCCGACCAGGGCCAGGGCCTTCGCGGGCAGGCCGCGCAGTTCGCACCAGCGCAGCAGGGCCTCCTCGCGGCCGTGGGTGATCCACACCTCGCCCGGGGCCAGCTCGTCGAGCGTCATGGTCAGCTCGTCCCAGTCGGCGTGGTCGGAAAGGATCAGCGGCAGTTCGACGCCCTTCTGCCGGGCGCGGGCCCGCACCCGCATCCAGCCCGAGGCGAAGGCGGCGACCGGCTCGGGGAAGCGGCGGCTCCAACGGTCCAGCAAGGCGCTCGGCGGGGCGACGATGATCTCGCCGGCGAAGGCGTCCTTGTTGCGGGCGACGGTGGCGGGGGCGAGCGGGCCGAGGTCGACGCCATGGGCCTGGTAGAGGCGGTTCAGCCGCTCCAAGGCGCCGTGGACATAGATGGTGCGATCCGAACCAGCCTCGCGCAGCAGCTTGATCACCCGCTGGGCCTTGCCGAGCGCATAGGCCCCGACGATGTGGCTGCGCTCGGGAAACTGGGCGACCGACTTCAGAAGCTTGGCGATCTCCTCGCCGTCGGGCGGGTGACGAAACACCGGCAAGCCGAAGGTGGCCTCGGTGATGAAGACATCGCAGGGCACGGGCTCGAAGGCCAGGCAGGTCGGATCGCGCCGCCGTTTGTAGTCGCCCGAGACCACCATGGTCAGGCCCTTCCAGCGCACCACCGCCTGGGCCGAGCCGAGCACGTGGCCGGCCGGGACGAGGCTGACCTCCACCCCGTCGCGCGTGACGCTCTCGCCATAGGCCAGCGGTTGGCGGCGGCCGGCGAAGTCCAGGCCATAACGCTCGCCCATGATCGCCAGGGTCTCGGGGGTGGCGGTGACGACGCCGTGGCCGGCGCGGGCGTGGTCGGCGTGGCCATGGGTGACCACCGCCCGGTCCACCGGCCGCACGGGGTCGATGTAGAAGTCGCCGGGCGGGCAATAGAGGCCGGCGGGCCGGGGGCAGAGCAGGTCTTGCGGCTTCAGCATGCCGGCTTAACGCGCCGGCGCCGGGATCGGGTTGTCAACATCGCGACGGCTTCGGAGCCATGACCGACGACCGCATCTGTCGCGACGATTACATGGGCGTAATTTTGTGACCCGACCGACACTTCCTTAAATCGAGGTCATGACCGAGACGTAACGAGCTTTCTGTACTTCGCGGGACTACATCCTTGCTCATCGGACACGGCGACGTGGCCACCACAATCGCCCAAGCGGCTTGCAAGGATGAATACCATGACCCGGCTTTCGAACCTCTCGACGTTCGCCACCCTGACCCTCGGCCTGCTGCCGATGATCGCCCTCGTGATCGTCCCGAACCTGTCGGCCGCCGTCGGCCTCTGAGTTCGCGCGTGATCCCCGTTGTCGAGCGACCGGCTCCCCACCCCGCCGGTTCGCCAACTTGAGCCCCGGCCCCTCGCGGACCGGGGCTTTTTCTGGTCGGCGCGGCCGCAGCCAACCCGCTTTCCTCGGCCTTGTGCCGAGGACCCCTGTGTCCGCCAGCGCTGAGGTCGCTGGAATCGCTCAGCATCGCCGCCAAGAGGGGCCCTCGGCACAAGGCCGAGGGAGGCGGGAGATTGGAGATGGCGAGAAGAGCGCGCGAACCGTCGCATCCTCTCGGTTTGGGGCCGAGGCCCCTTATCTGCTAAGGGCTTGTCTTTAGACCGGACGCCAGCGCCTTGAACGTCACCCTCGATCTTTCCCGTTCGCCCTCGACGCCTCTGGCCCCGCCACGCGTGAACCTGTCGGGCCTGACGCGGACCGGGCTGGCGAGCGCCCTGGTCGAGGCCGGCCTTGTCGAACAGAAGCAGGCGCGGATGCGGGCCGGCCAGATCTGGGGCTGGATCCACAACTACGGCGTCACCGACTTCGGCCAGATGAGCAATGTGGCCAAGGATTTGCGCGGCAGGCTGGACGAGACGTTCACGCTCGCGCGCCCTGAGATCGTCGAGCGCCAGGTTTCGAAGGACGGCACCCGCAAGTACCTGCTGCGCACCGCGCCGGGCATCGAGATCGAGAGCGTCTACATCCCCGACGTCGGCCGCTCGGGGGCGCTGTGCGTCTCCAGCCAGGTGGGCTGCACGCTGAACTGCACCTTCTGCCACACCGGCACCCAGCCCCTGGTGCGCAACCTCACCGCCGCCGAGATCGTGGCCCAGGTGCAGGTCTGCCGCGACGACCTCGGGGAATGGCCCTCGGACCGGCCGGACCGCCTGCTGTCGAACATCGTGTTCATGGGCATGGGCGAGCCGCTCTACAACTTGAACAACGTCTCCGACGCCATCGACATCATCTCCGACGGCGAAGGCATCGGCCTGTCGCGCCGGCGGATCACCGTCTCGACCAGCGGCGTCGTCCCGGAGCTGACCAATCTCGGCGACCGCACCCAGGCGATGCTGGCGATCAGCCTCCACGCCACCAACGACGAGTTGCGCGACACCCTGGTGCCGCTGAACAAGAAGTATCCCATCGAGCAATTGATGGCGGGTATCCGCGCCTATCCGGGCCTGAGCAACGCCCGGCGGGTGACCTTCGAATATGTGATGCTGAAGGGCGTCAACGACAGCCCGGCCGAGGCCCGCGCCCTGGTGCAGCTGCTCAAGGGCATCCCGGCGAAGATCAACCTGATCCCGTTCAACCCCTGGCCGGGCAGCCCCTACGAGTGCTCGAGCTGGAGCACGATCGAGACCTTCGCGGCCATCCTCAACAAGGCCGGCTATGCGAGCCCGATCCGCACCCCCCGCGGGCGGGACATCCTGGCCGCCTGCGGCCAGCTGAAAAGCGAGAGCGAGAAGCTGCGCGCCAGCGCCCGTCGCAAGCTCGCGATCGAGCCGACCCTGGAGCCCGGGCCGGCCGACGCCGCCGTGGACGGCTGAGGCCTCGCGCCCGGCCCCGCGGCCGTGCTAACCCTCGCCTAGTCCTTTCGTCATTCCAGCGCTCATGCCGTCGCAACTGCAGTCGCCCGAAGTCCAGGCCTTCGCCACCGGCTTTCCGGTCACCCTGCTGCATGCGGCGGTGACCCTGACGGTGCTGATCCTCGGCACGGTGGTCTACGCCTTCCTCACGCCTCACAAGGAGGTGCAGCTGATCCGCGAGGGCAACTCGGCCGCCTCCCTGTCGCTGGGCGGGGTGATGGTGGGCCTGGCCATTCCGCTGGCGGTGTCGCTCAGCGCCTCGACCTCGGTGATCGAGATCGTGATCTGGGGCTGCGCCACCGTGGCGGTGCAGCTGCTGGTCTTCCGGATCATGGACATGCTGCTGAAGGGCCTGCCCCAGCGCATCCAGGACGGTGAGGTTTCGGCGGCGGTGATGCTGGTCGGGGCGAAACTGGCGACGGCCCTGATCGTCGCGGCGGCGGTCTCCGGCTAGCCATGCGACAGGCGAAAGTGGAAGCCGGTTTCGCCGCCCGTCGCATGGCCGAAGGGTAAGTCATGCATTTTCCCAGGCTTCCGGACTGGGCGATCTATTCGGCGGTAGTGGCGGCCCTGCTGATCGCCGCCATCGGCCGGCGGGAGAGCGCCGACGCCCCCGCCCCTCCTCCGCCGACGCCGGGTGAGGAGGGCGTGCCGTTGGGCCCCGCCTCGCCGTTCGATCCGCAGGTGGTGGTCGAGGTGGCGGGAGAGGTTCGCCCCTCCACCGGCACGGCCTTCTCGGTGGGCGACGACGGCGCCTGGATGACGGCGCGGCACGTGGTCGACGGTTGTCCCTCGGCCGCCATCGTTGTGGCCGATGGGCGCGGGGTGCAGGCGCGGGTGCGGGTCGATCCGCGCGGCGACGCGGCGGTGCTGACCACCGAGGGCGGGTCGCCGGCCCTACCGCTGGCGCTCTCCGCGCCGCTGCGCCGGGGCGACCGCGCCTTCCACCCCGGCTTCCCGCAAGGCCATCCGGGCGAGGCGACCTCGCGCCTGCTGGGCCGCGAGACCCTGGTCGTGCATGGGCGCGGCGCGCGGTCCGAGCCGGTGCTGGTCTGGGCCGAGGTCGGCCGCACCGACAGCCTGAAGGGGACACTCGCCGGGCTTTCCGGCGCCCCGGCGCTGGACGCCGCCGGGCGGGTGATCGGGGTCACCGTCGCCGAGGCCCCGCGCCGAGGCCGCATCTACACCACCGCCCCCGAGACCATGGCCGAGGCCCTCGCCGCCAGCGGCCGCCGCGGCCCCAGCGCCCTGCCGACCGGCGAACCGATCACCACCGACAACTACGGCCGCGTCGCCGACGGCCTGCGCCGCGACCTGCGGGTGGCGCAGGTGGTGTGCCTGCTGGCCTGATCAGCCCTCGGCCGTCGCCGGGTCGGGATTCGGCGGTTGGCGCGCGGCGACGATGAAGCTGAGCACGACGCCGGCGATGCCGATCACGGCCGAGTAGAAGAAGAAGGTGACGTAGCCGGCCCCCATGGCGGCGGGGGCGACGCCGATCTTCGCGCCGGCGGTGAGGCTCTCGGCGGGCAGGCCGGCGAACATCGGCTTGAACAGGGCGGCGGGACCGCCGGCCTCGGCCGACTTGGCGGCGGCCTCGACGATGCGGCCCGACTGGCTGGCGATGATCTTGCCCGGCAGGGCGTAGAGCGAGCTGAACAGGGCGTATTGGGTGGCCGTGAAGCCGGAGCCCGTGAGGCTGGACATGTAGGCGATCAGGGTGGTGCCGGAGACGCCGCCCAACGCGTTGTCGACGCCGATGGCGACATAGAGCGCCGGCACGCTGTGGCCCTGGGCCGCCAGCCAGGCGAACACCAGATTGCTGAGCGGGCCGGCGAAGGCGCCGATGACCAGGGTGCGCATCAGGCCGAGTTGGCCGACCATCCAGCCGCCGAGGGCCACACCGCCCATGGAGGCGGCGACGCCGAACACCTTCCGCACCTCGGCGATCTCGGGCTTGGTGAAGCCGAGGTCGAGATAGAAGGGGTTCATGATGTTGAGCACGAAGTCGGAGACCCGGTAGACGCAGATCAGCGCCAGGATCAGGCCGGCCGCGCCGGCGTAGCGCCGAAAGAAATCCCGCAACGGATCGCCCAGCGCCGCGCCGAGATAGACCCCCGGCCGCGTGCGACGCCCCGGAGCCGGCAGGGCGGCGAGGACGATCAGGGCGCCGCCCGCCAGCACGCCGGCCAGTTGCACGAAGATCGACCAGTCCTGCCCCTTCCAGGCGCCCGCAAGGGCTTCGCCCGAGCCCGCCTGACCCAGGGCGGCGAGCAGGTTGGAGATCACCGACGCGTCGCCCGCCAGGCCCGATCCCAGGATCAGGGCGCCGGCCACGATCAGCAGGCCGCGCACGATCCATTCGATGGTCTCGCGGCCGGGACTGGCGACGACGCCCTCGGCGTGGATCGGCCGCAGGCGGTGCTCCGTCTCGCGCGGGGCGAAGATCACGCTGATCACGCCGATCAGCATCATGGCGGCCATGACGGCGTAGGCGACGTTCCAGTTGTAGGCGGTGGCCAGCAGCAGGGGGATGGCTCCGGAGATGATCATCGAACCGCGATAGCCCCAGGCGTTGGCGGCCGCCGTGGCGCCGAGTTCCTCACGCTCGGAGACCTCGATGCGCCAGGCGTCGATGACGATGTCCTGCGTGGCCGAAACGAAGCCGACGAACACCGCGAAGGCGGCCATCAGGCCAAGATTGGTCATCGGGTTGACGCTGGAGATCAGCCATAGGCCGAGCATCACCAGCGCCTGGGTGACCAGCATCCACGAGCGGCGGTGGCCGAGGAGCCGGGTCAGGCCCGGCACGGCGGTGCGGTCGATCAGCGGCGCCCAGAGGAACTTGAAGCTGTAGGACAGGGTGGCGAGGCTGAAGAAGCCGATCACCTCCAGCGACAGGCCCGCCTCCCGCAGCCAGGCCGAGAGGGTGTCGAACACCAGCATGAACGGCAGGCCGGAGCTGAAACCGAGCCCGAGGATGCACAGCGACTTGCGGTTGGCGAAAGCCTTGAGGCCGGCGAGGCCGCCGCGCTTGGGCGCCTTCGCCTCGGTCTGCGTCATCGTGGTCCCCTGAGTCTCAGGAGGCGACCTTGGCCTTCCGAGCGGGCCGCGTCCAGCGGATGAGGACCGAGCGCAGGGCGTCGGGCGTCAAGGGCTTGACCAGGAAGTCGTTCATGCCGGCCGCCAGGCAGGCGCGGCGGTCGTCGTCGAAGGCGTCGGCGGTCAGGGCGACGACGGGCGTTCGCACGCCGCGCGTCCGCAGGGCGCGGGTGGCGTCGACGCCGTTCAGCCCCGGCATGCGCACGTCCATCAGGACGAGGTCGTAGACCTGGGCCGAGAGGGCGGCGAGCGCCTCCTCCCCGCTGCCGGCGCGGTCGACCTTCGCGCCTTCACGCTCAAGCAGGGTGCGGGCCAGCAGGGCGTTGATCGGGTTGTCCTCGGCCAGCAGCACGCGGACGCCGCGCGCCGAGGCGTCCGCGACGCGGTCGTCGTCCTTGGCCGGCGCGGCGGACGCGGCGATCGGCTCCGAGAGGGCGTGGCGCACTTGTTCGGCCAGGGAGGCGCGGCGCAGGGGCTTGATCAGATAGCCGGCGAACCCGGTCGCGCGCCGGCGGGCGATCTGGCCGCGTTCCTCCGGCTTCAGCAGAACGATGGCCCGGCGGCCGGCCGGCGCGCGGAGGGGGCGGCCCCTGCCGGCGAGGGCCTGGTCGATCAGCAGCACGGCCTCGGCCGGGGCCTGGGCGACAGCCTCCTCGAGCGAGGCGAAGACGAGGGCCCGGCCGCCGCTCGCCGCCACCTGGCGAGCCGCCGCGCGGCGGACGACGACGCTGGGCGAGGCGATGGCGACGGTGAGGTCCGCCAGCGACCGGTCGCCGCCGCGCGGGGCCGGCAGGGCGGCTTCGAGCCAGAACGCCGCGCCGCCGACCTCGCCGTCCCAGGTCGCGTCGCCGACGCCCACGGCGCCGTTCATGGCCTCGGCGAGACGCGAGACGATGGCGAGGCCGAGGCCGGCGCCGCCGTGCTTCCAGTCCTCACTGGGATTGGCCTGTTCGAACGGCATGAAGATGCGTTCGCGGGCTTCCGCCGCCACGCCCGGACCGGTGTCGCACACCGAGAAGCGGACGCGGCCGCCCTTGGCCCTGTCGCAGGCGAGCAGCAGGCCGCCGGTCTGGGCGTATTTCACGGCGTTGCCCGCGAAGTTGAGCAGCACCTGGCGCAGGCGCGCTTCGTCGCCGACGATCTCGCGGATGCCCGGCTCGACCGTCCAGGCGATCTCCAGGCCCTTCTCGTGAGCGCGCGGGCTCATCAGCTCGGCCACCTGGCGCAGCAGATCCTCGGCGGCGAACGGAGCGGGATGCACCTCGATGCGGCCCTCGCCGAGGCGGGCGAAATCCAGCACGTCGTTAACGAGCCCCAGCAAGTGCTCGCCGCTGTCGCGCAGGGCGGAGACATAGGACCGCTGTTCGGCTGTCAGTCGCGTGCCGTCCAGCAGGCGCGCCATGCCCAGCACGCCGTTGAGCGGCGTGCGGAACTCGTGGCTCAGGGTAGCCAGTTGGGCGGCGGTGACGGAGCGTTCGCGCGACATGGCGGTAAGCTTACCGGCCGGGGCTTAAGAGACGGTCAAACGCCTACCAGCCGGTCAGGGAGCCTTCTCCGAAGCCGGCTTCGGCGCCGACCACCGTGCGCCGGTAGGCCAGGGCCTCGGCGATATGAAGGCGGCGGACAGCGTCGGAGCCTTCCAGGTCGGCTATGGTGCGGGCCAGGCGCAGGGTGCGGGCCCAGCCGCGAGCCGAGAGACCGCCGGCCTCCGCGGCGCGGGTCAGCAGGGCGCGGCCGGCGTCGTCGAGCGCCGCGATGGTTTCAAGGAAGCCGCCGTCGGCGCGGGCGTTGATCATCGGCGCGCCCTCGACGCCGATGGTGCGCTCGGCCTGAGCCCCACGGGCCATGGCGACGCGGCGGGCGGCCTCGGCCGTGCCCTCCTGAGGCGGCGGCAGGGCGAGATCGGCGGCGGTGACCGGCGGCACGTCGACGGCGAGATCGATGCGGTCCATCAGCGGGCCGGACACCCGCCCCTGATAGTCGCGCTGGCAGCGGGGCGCCTTGCCGCAGGCGCCCTTGCCCGAACCGCCGTGGCCGCAGCGGCAAGGGTTCATCGCCGCCACCAGCTGCACGCGGGCCGGATAGCGCACATGGGCGGCGGCGCGGGCGACCGTCACCTCGCCGGTCTCCAGCGGCGCGCGCAGGCTGTCGAGGGCCTGGGGGCTGAATTCCGGCAGTTCGTCGAGGAACAGCACGCCGTTGTGGGCCAACGACACCTCGCCGGGCTTGGCGCGCGGGCCGCCGCCGGTGAGCGCCGCCATGGTGGCCGAATGGTGCGGACTGCGGAACGGGCGGGCGCGGGTCAGCGCGCCCTTGGCGATCAGACCCGCCACCGAATGGACCATCGAGGTCTCCAGCAGCTCCTGAGCCGACAGCGGCGGCAGAAGGCCGGGCAGGCGTTGCGCCAGCATCGACTTGCCGGAGCCCGGGGGGCCGCAGAACAGCAGGTTGTGACCGCCGGCCGCGGCGATCTCCAGCGCGCGCTTGGCCGCCTCCTGGCCTTTGACGTCGCGCATGTCCGGGCCGCCCGTGGCTTCCAGAAGCTGGCCCGGCTTCGGATGACCCATGATCTGGGTCCCGCGAAAATGATTGATCAGGGCGATCAGCGAGGCCGGCGCCAGGATCGGCGCCTCGCCCGCCCAGGCCGCCTCCGGCCCGCAGGACTCGGGGCAGATCAGGCCGAGCCCCATGGCCCCCGCCGCCACGGCGGCCGGCAGACAACCGGCCACAGGCATGATGCGGCCGTCGAGCGCCAGTTCGCCCACCGCGGCCCAGCCGTCGAGCGCGCCGGCCGGGATGATGCCCATGCCCACCATCACCGCCAGGGCGATCGGCAAATCGTAGTGGCTGCCTTCCTTCGGCAGGTCGGCCGGACCGAGGCTGGCGACGATGCGCTTGGCCGGCAAGGCGAGACCGAGGCCGGTAAAGGCGGCGCGCACGCGCTCGCGGCTCTCGGCCACCGCCTTGTCGGCGAGACCGACGACGACGAACTGCACCTGGCCGCCGGTGAACTGCACCTCGACCTCGACGCGACGCGCCTCGACCCCTTCGAACGCGACCGTGACGACGCGCGCGACCATGAAATAAGCCTCCCGCCAGCCCTTGTTAAAGCCCGCACTTATCCACAAGCCGAGCACGCCACGCGGCCCAGATCAAGAACAAAAAAGGAACTTTATAAGAAAATGAAAGGAGTCAGACAGTTCGGTGACTCTCTTGAGACTGTGCTCAAGCTCCAAACAGGCGCTCACCCTTGCGCGGCGCGGCGCTTGCGGCAAGCTTCGCTTTGACTAGCGACGGCCATGGCCGAGGTGATGGGGTGATTCCGTGCATCAGATGAGATTCGCGCCGCTGGCGGCGGCCGTCCTGGTGATCGGCTGCGCCTCCGCCAAGGCGCAGCCCGTCCCGACGGCGGCGACGGACCGTGGGTCGCTCACCGCCTGCGCGGCCCTGAAGGACGCGGCCCTCCCCGTCGCCGGGACCATCGTCTCGGCCGAGCCTCGAGCCGCCGGCCCGATCAAGGGCGGCCCCGGCCAGGGGCCGGGCGACGCGCCGGCCCATTGCGAGGTCGTCGGCCGCCTGCTGGAGCGCGCGGGCGCCAATGGCCAGACCTATGTCATCAAGTTTCAGCTGCGCCTGCCGGACGCCTGGAACGGCCGCTTCTTCTTCCAGGGCGGCGGCGGCTCGAACGGCGCCATCGGCAACGCCATCGGCCCGCTGATGGGGGCCCAGCCGAGCAACGCGGTCAGCCAGGGCTACGCCGTGGTCAGCCAGGACTCCGGCCACGACAACGACGTCAACCGCGACCCGGCGCGGCAGGGCGAGGTGACCTTCGGCTGGGACGCCCAGGCGCGGGCCGACTACGGCGGGGCCTCGATCCCGCCGGTGGCGGCGACCGCCAAGGCCCTGATCGCCCGCTACTACGGCCGCGCGCCGCAGTTCAGCTATTACGTCGGCGGCTCCAAGGGCGGGCAGGAAGGCTTCATGGCCGTGCAGCGCTACGCGACGCTGTTCGACGGGGTGCTGGCCGGCTACCCGGGTTTCCGCCTGGCCGACGCCGGCGGCGTGGGCCAGATGTGGGACGCCCAGGCCATGGCCGAGGCGGCGCGGGCCATGGGCGCGACGGCGGCCGACGGCCAACCCCTGCTCAACAAGGCCTTCACCGACGACGACCTGCTGCTGGTCTCCGGCGCGGTGCTGAAAGCCTGCGACGGGTTGGACGGCCTGGAAGATGGGATCGTCGAGGCCTTCCCCGCCTGCGACACGGCACGGGTCGCCCCGGCGCTGGCGACGGTCACCTGCACGGGCGCCAAGGCCGCCGATTGCCTGGCGCCGGCCCAGGTCACCGCCCTGCGCAAGATGTTCGACGGCGCCAGGGGGCCGGACGGCCGCCTGCTCTACGCTGACTGGCCGTGGGACGCCGGCATCGCCTACCGCACCGCGCAGAGAAGCGTCAGCGGCGGCTGGCGGATGTGGAAGCTCGGCCCCTACGCCTCGCCGACCAACAACGGCCTGGCCGTGGTGCTGGGCGGCAAGTCGGCCTCGGCGGTGTTCACCTCGCCGCCGACGGCGGTGGCCGACGACCCCGGCGCCCTCACCCGCTACAGCCTCGGCGTCGACGTGGCCGAGAACGCCCGCAAGGGCCGCGTGAAGTGGGGGGCGCTGAACCAGAGCTCGGTCGACTTCATGAACGCCGACAGCGGCGATCTTTCGGAGTTCAGCCGGCGCGGCGGCAAGCTGCTGATCTATCACGGGGTCAGCGATCCGGTGTTCTCGATCAACGACACCATCGCCTGGTGGGAGAAGGTGAACGCCATGGATCGCGGCCAGGCGGCCCGGTTCGTGCGCCTGTTCCCGGTGCCGGGCATGAACCACGGCCAGGGCGGGCCGGCGACCGACCAGTTCGACGCCTTCGGCGCCCTGGTCGCCTGGCGCGAGCGCGACGTGGCGCCGACGCAGTTCACGGCGACGGCCCGGCCCGGCGCGCCCTGGCCCGGCCGCACCCGCCTGCTCTGCGCCTGGCCGCAGCAACCGCGCTATCAGGGCGGCGACACCGAGAGCGCGGCGTCGTTCCGCTGCGTCAATCCTTAAAGCGTAGCGAGCCTTAGCGCCCGGAGCGGATCGCCTCGATCCGCTCCCACATTGTCGCCGTGACGTCCGGCCCGCCGAAACGTTTCAGCTGCTGGGCGCCGGTCGGCGAGGTGACGTTGATCTCGGTCATGTAGTCGCCGATCACGTCGATGCCGACGAACAGCAGGCCCCGGCGGCGCAGTTCCGGGCCGATGATCGCGCAGAGTTCGCGGTCGCGGGCGGTGAGCTCCACCGCCTCGGCTCGCCCGCCGCGCGCGAGGTTGGAACGCACCTGGCCCTCGGCCGGCACGCGGTTGATGGCGCCCACCGGCTCGCCGTCGACCAGCAGCACGCGCTTGTCGCCCTTGCTGACCGCCGGGATGAACTTCTGGGCGATGACCTGCTCGCGGCCGATCATGGCGTGGAGTTCGAGCAGGGCGTCGAGGTTGGGGTCGTCGGCCTTCAGCCGGATCACGCCCGAGCCGCCGCCGCCGTAGAGCGGCTTCAGCACCATGTCGCCGTGGCGGGCGCGGAAGTCGTAGATCGCCTCGACGTCGCTGGTGATCAGGGTCGGCGGCTGCACGCCCGGGAAGTCGGTGACGAACAGCTTTTCGGGCGCGTTGCGCACCTCGGCCGGGTTGTTCACCACCAGGACCTTCGGGTGGACCTTCTCGAGGAAGTGGGTGGCCGTGATGTAGGCCATGTCGAACGGCGGGTCCTGCCGCATCAGCACGACGTCGACCTCCTCGGACAGGTCGAGGGTGCGGACCTCGCCAAAGGTGACGTGGGCGCCCTTCACCGCCTGGACATCGACCTGACGGGCGCGGGCGAAGACGCGGCCTTCGTCGAGGGTCAGCTTGTCGGGCGTGTAGACATAGAGCCGATGCCCGCGCTCCTGGGCGGTGAGCATCATCAGGAAGGTGGTGTCGGTCTCGATGTTGACCCGCTCGATCGGATCCATCTGAACGGCGACGCGCAGGGACATGGGCTAGCTCCAGCTTCCGGACCGAGGACTTAGGCCGTCGAGGCCTCCGGCGCCAGAGCCGCGGCGCTAGTTCAGCTGCAACCGCACCCGCTCGCGGGCCGCGCGGGCGGCGATGGCGGCGCCGCCGTCGAGGAGCTGGGCCTGGGCGAGGGCCTGCAGGGCGCCGGCCAGCGCCCCCTGCCCTTCGCGGGCGGCGGCGACGTCGAGCCAGGGGCGGTGGTCGGTGGGGTCGAGCAGGGCGCGGCGCAAGGCCGAGCGTTCGGCGCGAGCGTAGTCCCTGGCCGCCTGGGCGCGGGCGAAGATGATGTTCTGCAGGCGGATCAGCACGGCGCGGTCGCTGGCCGGGGTCATCAAGCGGTCGAGGCGGGCCGCGACGTCCGGGGTCAGGCCGGTGCGAAGGGCGCGGCGAGAGAGTTCCGACGGCAGCACGATGCGGCCTTCGCTGAAGGGATCGAGCGCCAGCGGCCCTTCCTCCGTCTCGATGCGCAGCAGGAAGTGGCCCGGGAAGTCGACGCCGTTGACCTGCAGACCGCAGGTGCGGGCGGCGTGCAGATAGTAGATGCCGAGCGCGGCGGGCAGACCCTTGCGGCGGGCGCAAACGCCGAGCACGTCGGCGTTCTCCGGATGGTTCTGGGTCATCAGGTCGCCGGAGAGGCCGAGGTCGCCGCTCATCGCCTCGGCCAGCGCTTCCTCGGGAGACTCGATGGTCAGGCGTTCGCGCAGGTGACGCACGCCCTCCTCCGCCAGGTGACGGGCGGACTGGGCGTCGCGGCTGTCGTCGTCGTGGATGGCGCAAGCGAGCGCCGCCTCGAACAGGGGAAAGGCGTCGTCCCCGGCCTTGCCGGCCTTTCGGAGCACTTCCTCGGCGTCTTCTCGAGTCATCGTACGCGCTCAACGACCCAAATCAGGCCAAGCGTCGGGAACATGACGCGGCAGGCGCCCCGGCGCCAAGGCCATAAGGTCGAGACGGATGGACGCGTTGCGCAGGGCCGGCCGCGAAGCCGCCACATGAAGGCCCGCCCGGCGCAGGCGCTCTCGCTGGGTGAAGGACACTGCTTCCAGCGCCTCCTCGACAGTGCGCCGACGCTTGACCTCGACCACGGCGAGCACGCCGCCGCCCAGGCCGCGCTTGTGGGCCAGAAGGTCGATCTCGCCCGGCGGCGTCGCGAGGCGAAAGCCGAGGATGCGGTAACCCTTCAACATCAGGACGAGCGCGGCGATGGCTTCGCCGCGTCGGCCGGAGAGGCGCGCCGCCCGGCCCCGCGCCTGGCGGACCTCGAACTTCGCCGGGCTCACTTCGCCCCCTTCAGCGCGAGGGCGCGCCTATAGAGGTCCTTGCGGGACAGACCGAGTTGGGCCGAGACCTCGGCGGCGGCCTCGCCCGGCGGCAGGCGGCGCAGGGCTTCGGCGAGGGCCGCGTCGGCGTCGGCCTCGGTGGCGACGGCCTCGGCGCCGCCGCCGACCAACACCACGATCTCGCCGCGCGGCTCCTCCAGGGCCGGATCGGCCATCAGGGCGCTGAGCCGCCCGCGCACGCAGGTCTCGTGCAGCTTGGTCAGTTCGCGGGCCACGGCGGCCGGGCGGTCGCCGAACACGGCGGCCATGTCGGTGAGGCAGGCGCGCAGGCGCGGACCGGTCTCGTAGAAGATCAGGGTGCAGCGCTGGTCGCGCAGGGCCTCCAGCGCCGTGCGCCGGGCGGCGGATTTCGGCGGCAGGAAGCCGGCGAACAGAAAACGGTCGGTGGGCAGACCCGCGAGCGTGAGGGCCGCCAGGGCCGCCGAAGCGCCGGGGATCGGATAGACGGTCGCGCCAGCCGCCAGGGCCTCGCCGACGAGGCGGTATCCGGGATCGGAAACGAGCGGCGTGCCGGCGTCGGACACCAGGGCCACGCGACCGCCCTCGGCCAGCAGGGCCAGGGCCTTGGGGCCGGCGCGATCTGCGGAGTGCTCATCGTAGCGGGCCAGCGGCTTGGAGAGGCCGTAGGCGCTGAGCAGCTTGGCCGTGACGCGAGTGTCTTCCGCGAGAAGGAGATCGCAGCCGTGCAGAACGTCGAGCGCGCGCAAGGTGATGTCGCGCAGATTGCCGATAGGCGTGGCCACCACATAGAGCCCCGGCGCCAGGGGCGCGTCGGACAGCGACGGAGGCGGCGGACGGTCGGCCATGCGTTTAGGTAGCCTGCGCCGCCGGATCAGACCAGCGAGGCCGTAAGACGGTCGAGCAGCAGGCGGCCGGCGCGGGTGGCGCGCAGGCGGACAGGATCGCCGACGACCAAGCCTGTCTCGACGAGGTCGCGCACGCGGGGATCGTCCGGCGTCAGGCCCAAGGCGGCGACCTCGGCGAAGGTCACGCCGGCGTCGATGCGCAGGCCGAGCAGCAGCCGCTCCTCAGCGATGTCCACGGCGGTCAGTCGCTCTCCGCTCCCGAAGCCCGGACCGCCCGCCTCGATGGCGGCGATGTAGTCGGCGATGCGCGCGGGGGCCAGGGTGGCGAGGCGACCTTGCCCGTCGGCGATACGGCCGTGCGCGCCGGGGCCGACGCCGAGGTAATCGACGCCCGTCCAATAGGCGAGGTTGTGCCGCGAGCGCGACGCGGCGTCGCGGGCGTGGTTGGACACCTCGTAGGCGTCGAAGCCCGCCGCTTCGAGGACAGCCTGTGTAGCGTCGAACAGGTCGCCGGCCAGGGTCTCGCCCGGCGGAACGAGCGCGCCGCGTCCGACCGCGCGGTCGAACGGCGTGCCGGCTTCGATGGTCAGTTGATAGGGCGAGACGTGGCCGGCGCCCCAGCCAATGGCCTCGGCGAGTTCGGCTTTCCAGGCCCGCACGGTCTGGCCGGGACGGGCGTAGATCAGGTCGATGGACAGACGCGGGAAGGTCGCCGCCGCCAGGGCGGCGGCGCGGCGGGCCTCCTCGGCGCCATGGTTGCGGCCGAGCGCCTTGAGAGCGGCGTCATCGAGCGCCTGCACGCCCAGAGAGAGGCGTTCCACCCCGGCGGCCGCGAAGGCGGCGAAGCGGCCGGCCTCGGCGTCGGTGGGGTTGGCTTCAAGGCCAATCTCCAGATCGTCGACCGGAGACCACAGGCGCCTGGCGGCGTCGATGACGGCGGCGACCTGGGCCGGGTCCATCAGCGACGGCGTGCCGCCGCCGAAGAAGATCGAGGTCAGGCGGCGCGGGCCGGTGAGGGCGCGCTGGATTTCGAGGTCGGCGACGATGGCCGCCGCCAGCCGCGCTTGCTCTTCCGTGCGGCCGCGATCGCGCACCACGGCGAAGTCGCAATAGGGGCAGATGCGCGCGCAGTACGGCCAATGGACGTAGACCGCGAGCGGAGAAAGTTCAGTCAACCAGCGCCGCCTTAAGGGCCGCGAAGGCGCGGGCGCGATGGCTAATCGCATCCTTGGCCGCCGGCTCCATCTCGCCGAAGGTCAGGTCGGCGCCGGCGGGGATGAACATCGGATCGTAGCCGAAGCCCCGATCGCCGCGCGGCGGCATGCAGAGCGTGCCGTCGATGTGCCCTTCCACGACCACCGCCGGCCCGTCCGGCCAAGCGACGGCGAGGGCGCAAACGAACCAGGCGTTGAGGTCCTCCGACCCCGACTCGACCCAGCGCTCCTCGACCTTCTTCATCGCCTCGCGGAAATCCTTCGAAGGACCGGCCCAGCGGGCGGAATAGACGCCGGGCGCGCCGCCGAGGGCATCGACGCAGAAGCCGGAATCATCGGCCAGGGCGACGCCGCCGCCGACCCGCGCGGCGTGGCGGGCCTTGAGCAGGGCGTTGCCGGTGAAGGTGGCCTCGGTCTCTTCCGGCTCGGGCACCCCCGCCTCGGCGGCGGTGATCACCGTGAACCTGCCCTCCAGCAGCGCCGCCAGCTCCCGCGCCTTGCCGGGATTGTGAGTGGCGGCGATGATGCGTTCGCCGGGGTGCAGGCGCAGGGCCACGAGGAAACTCCATTCATGTCTTTGCTGGCGAAATTGGGCGTCGCCCTGCCCATCGTGCAAGCCCCGATGGCGGGAACCTCCACGCCCGAACTCGCGGCCGCCGTGTGCGCCGCCGGCGCCCTCGGGTCAATCTCGGTCGGCGCGACCGACGCGGCCGGCGCCCAGAAAATGATCAGCGAGCTGAAGGCGCGGACCGACCGGGCCTTCAATGTCAACCTGTTCGTCCATGCCCGCGCCGAGGCCGAACCGGTATCGGCGGCGGCGTGGCTGGAAGCGTTGCGGCCGCAGTTCGAGCGCCAAGGCGCGGCGCCGCCGACCGAGCTGCGCGAAATCTATCGCAGCTTCATCGACGACGACGCGATGCTGGCCGTGCTGCTGGACCTGGCGCCCGCCGTGGTCAGCTTCCACTTCGGCCTGCCCGGCGCCGACAGGATCGCGGCTCTGAAGGCGAAAGGCTGCCTCCTCTTCTCGACCGCCACCAGCCTCGCCGAGGCCGAGGCCGCGCGGGCGGCGGGGATCGACGCCGTGGTCGCCCAAGGCTGGGAGGCCGGCGGCCATCGCGGCGTGTTCGACCCGAACGCCCCGGATGACCGTCTGGGGACGATGGCCCTCACCCGCCTGCTCGTGCAGCGCTCCGGCCTGCCCGTGATCGCCGCCGGTGGGATCATGGATGGCGCCGGGATCGCCGCGGCGCTCGATCTCGGGGCCATGGCCGCCCAGCTCGGCACCGCCTTCGTCGCCTGCCCGGAGAGCGCCGCCGACGCCGCCTATCGCGCCGCCCTGGCCAGCGACGCGGCCCTGCACACCACCGTGACCGACGCCATCTCCGGCCGCCCCGCCCGCTGCCTCGTCAACCGCTTCACCGCCTGGGCCGAGGCCCACGCCGACCTGCCCCGCGCCGGCTACCCGATGACCTACGACGCCGGAAAGGCGCTGAACGCGGCGGCCAAGCTGAAGGGCGAAGGCAGCTACGGCGCGCAGTGGGCGGGCCAGGGCGCGCCGCTGTCGCGAGTGATGCCGGCGAGCGAACTGGTGGCGGTGCTGGCGGAGGAAATACGCGCGGTTCAGATTGCCAAATCTTAATATCGAAAAACGATAATTCGCTGGATTCGGCGACCGCGCGCTCCTAAGCGTGCGGCATCGGCAAGGTGTGAAGGTCCATGCGCGCTCTCGGCCCAGGCTCGCTCTCGAGCTTCCTGAAGATCATCCTCGACGTGGTCTACGTCTGCCTGTGGGTGGGCCTCGGCGGCGTGGGCATCGGCATCCTGGTGGCCCTGCTGTTCAGCTTCGACCCGACCTTCATGGGCCACATCCATCTCGACAGCGATGACGGCGACCTCAGCGGCAAGGGGCCATTGCTGGCCTGGGTGCTGTTCTGCGCCGGGGCCTACCTCGGGATCATCCTCGCCATCGTGCAGCGCCTGCGGAAGGTGTTCCTCACCCTCACCGCCGGCGATCCCTTCCACCCCGACAACGTCGTGCGCCTGCGCCTGATCGGCCTGCTGCTCGGGGGGCTGGAGATCTCGCGCTACGTGTTCAAGGCGGCGTCGCGTTTCCTCGATCAGGACAACGAGGGGCGCGGCTTCAGCCTGACCGCCTGGTTCGCGGTGCTGGTGGTGCTGGTGATGTCCGAAGTCTTCCGCGAGGGCGCGCGCCTTCGCCGCGAAGCCGAACTGACGATCTGAGGCGGAGCAAGCCGATGTCCATCCGCGTCAACCTCGATCGCGTGCTGCTCGAACGCCGCATGTCGCTGACCGAACTCTCCGACCGGGTCGGCGTGACCCTGGCCAATCTGTCGATCCTGAAGACCGGCAAGGCCCGCGCCATCCGCTTCACGACGCTCGACCTGCTGTGCCGCGAACTGCAGTGCCAGCCCGGCGACCTGCTGGTGTTCGACGCCAGCCCTGGGGATGGCGACGAGGACGTCGAGGGGCCGGAGACCTAGCCGACCGCCGCTCGCTGCAGGGCGAACAGCTCGCCGACGCCCTTTTCGGCCAGGCCGTAGAGCGCTTCGAACTCGGCGCGGGTGAAGCCGCGCTTTTCGCCGGTGGCCTGGATTTCGACGATGTCGCCGCTGTCGGTCAGCACGAAATTGGAGTCGGCCTCGGCCGCCGAGTCCTCCTCGTAGTCCAGGTCGAGCACCGGCGTATCGGCGTGCACGCCGCAGGAGACGGCCGCGACCTGGCCGAGGATCGGATCGGCCTTCAGGACGCCTTCCTTCAGCAGGTAGCCCGTGGCCAGGCGCAGGGCGACCCAGGCGCCGGTGATGGCGGCGGTGCGGGTGCCGCCGTCGGCCTGGATGACGTCGCAATCGAGGGTCAGCTGGCGTTCGCCCAGCGCCTTGAGGTCGACCACGGCGCGGAGCGAGCGGCCGATCAGGCGCTGGATTTCCTGGGTGCGGCCCGACTGCTTGCCGGCCGCGGCCTCGCGCCGGCCGCGCGTGTGGGTGGCGCGAGGCAGCATGCCGTATTCCGCCGTCACCCAGCCCTGGCCCTTGCCGCGCAGCCAGCCCGGCAGGCTTTCCTCGACCGTGCAGGTGATCAGCACCTTGGTGTGGCCGAACGAGATCAGGCACGAGCCCTCGGCGTAGCGATTGACGGCGGTCTCGAGGACCACGGCGCGAAGCTGATCGGGGGCGCGGCCGGAATGACGCATGAAATCGTTCCTTGTGGAGTGCGGCTTGCGCCGTCGAAGTCGCTGCTTATCCTGCAGGCCGCCCCAAAGGTCACGCCCTTCCCCATGTCCCCGCGAACATGAGCCCGATCACCCTGGGCGGCCCACTGTCGGCCGCCGCGCCTTCCGCCTCGTTGACCGAGCTCGACGGCCGGGCGCGCGACATCTTTCGCCGGATCGTCGAGCAGTACCTGGAGACCGGCGAGCCGGTCGGCTCGCGCACCCTCTCGCGGGGCGGCGTCGCCCTGTCGCCGGCCTCGATCCGCAACACCATGCAGGACCTCACCGTCCTGGGCCTGCTCGGGGCGCCGCACACCAGCGCCGGCCGTCTGCCGACCCACGCGGGCCTGCGCCTGTTCGTCGACGGGCTTCTTGAGGTCGGCGATATCGCCGAGGACGATCGGAAGGCGATCGAGGCGCGCCTGTTCGCCAAGGGGCGGTCGTTCGACGAGGCGCTGAACGAGGCCAGCGCCATTCTCTCGGGCCTGGCCGGAGGCGCGGGCATCGTCGTCGCCCCCGTCCGCGAGGGCGGGGTCAAGCATGTGGAGTTCGTCTCGCTGGGCGCCGACCAGACCCTGGCGGTCATGGTGTTCGACGACGGCGTGGTCGAGAATCGGCTGATGAAGCGCGAGGCGGGGGTGACGCCCGCCGCCCTGAGCGAGGCCTCCAACTTTCTCAACGCCCGCCTGCGCGGCCGCACGCTTTTGGAAGCCGGAGCCGAGGCGCGGGCCGAGCTCGAGCTGGCGCGCAAGGAACTGGATGTGGCGGCCGCCCGACTGGTCGAGGACGGCCTAGCCGCCTGGAGCGGCGGCGAGGGCGCCAATGGAGCCGATCGGGCCCTGATCGTGCGCGGCCGCGCCAACCTGCTGAGCGATCCTTCGGCGGCCGAGGACCTGGAGCGCGTGCGTCGGCTGTTCGACGATCTGGAGCAGAAGGAACAACTGATCGGCCTGCTCGACAACGTCGGGGCGGCCCAGGGCGTGCGCATCTTCATCGGCGCGGAAACACGCCTGTTTTCGCTTTCGGGTTCCGCCGTGATCGCGGCGCCCTATATGTCGGGCCGACAACGCGTGTTGGGTTCGATCGGCGTGATCGGCCCGGCGAGACTGAACTACGCCCGAGTGATCCCATTGGTGGACTACACCGCCAAGGTGCTCGGCCGAATGATGGACGGATGAGGCAAGACCGATGACCGACGACCAAACGCCGGCCAACCAAGATATCGAAGCGGACCTGGACGCCGCCGAACTGGAAGCCCTGCGCGCCGAGGTCGCCGCGCTTAAAGAGCAGACCCTGCGCTACGCCGCCGAGGCGGAGAACACCAAGCGCCGGGCCGAACGCGAGGCGAACGACGCCCGCGCCTATGCGATCCAGAAGTTCGCCCGCGATCTGCTGGGCGCCGCCGACGCCATGGAGCGCGCCCTGGCCGCCGCCCCGAAGGACACCGGCCCGGAAGACGCCCCTGGGGCCCTGACCGCCCTGGCGACCGGCGTGGAGATGATCGAGAAGACCCTGCAGCAGGCGTTCGAGCGCAACGGCCTGAAGAAGGTGGCCCCGCCGAAGGGCTCGAAGTTCGACCCTCACCTGCACCAGGCGATGATGGAGCAGCCGTCGACGGAAGTGGCCGCCGGCGGCGTGATCCAAACCCTGCAGACGGGCTACGAACTGTTCGGCCGCATCGTACGCCCGGCGATGGTGGTGGTCGCCGCCAAGGGCTCGACGGGCGAGGCGCCAGCGGCTGCGGCTCCCGAGCCGACGGCCGCCGCCAACCCCTACGCCGGCCAGACGGGCGACGACTCCGCGCACGAGGTCGACACCAAGGCCTGATCGTTCTGCGACGCTCCACAGCCAAGCTGAAACCGGCTGTGGCGCGACGCGCTGATTTCGCTAATCTGGCGGCCCTTTCGGCGGACAGCCGGAAGCTGCTGACGATTCGCCACGGCCTAGACACGCTACGGAACGACGACGCGCATGAAGATCACCATCGAACGGGCGGCGCTGCTGAAGGCGCTGGGACACGTGCAGAGCGTGGTCGAGCGGCGCAACACCATCCCGATCCTGTCCAACGTGCTGCTGTCGGCGACGCGCGATCAGGTGACCTTCTCGGCCACCGACCTGGACATGGAGATCATCGACGAGGGCCTGGCCCAGGTCGACACCCCCGGCCAGATCACCGCCCCGGCCAACACCCTCTACGAGATCGTGCGCAAGCTGCCCGAGGGGGCGGACGTGCAGCTGGTCTACAGCGGCGAGGACCCGCGCCTGCAGGTCGTGGCCGGCCGCTCGCGCTTCAACCTGCCGGTGCTGCCGGCGGGCGACTTCCCGGTGATGTCTTCGGAGGGTCTCTCAGGCTTCAGCATCGAGCCGACGGATCTGGCCCGGCTGATCGACAAGACCCGCTTCGCCATCTCCACCGAGGAGACGCGCTATTACCTCAACGGCCTCTACCTCCACACCGTGACCGAGGGCGGCGAGACCAAGCTGCGCGCCGTGGCCACCGACGGCCACCGCCTGGCTCTGGCGGAGATGCCCGCGCCTGAAGGCGCGGCGGGGGCTCCAGGCGTGATCATCCCTCGGAAGACCGTGCAGGAGGCCCGCCGCCTGATCGAGGACGCGGCCGGCGCCATCGACCTGCAGGTCTCGCCGCAGAAGGTGCGCTTCGAGTTCGGCCAGGCGACCGCCCTCACCTCGAAGGTGATCGACGGCTCGTTCCCCGACTATCTGCGCGTGATCCCCCGCGACAATCCCAAGTCGATGCTGGTCGACAACGAGCTGTTCGCCAAGGCGGTAGACCGCGTCGCCACCATTTCGGCCGAGAAGTCGCGCTCGGTGAAGATGGCCGTCGAGCCGGGCCGCCTGCTGCTGACCGTGCGCAACATGGAAGCCGGCCAGGGCGTGGAGGAGCTGGAGATCGACTACGACGGCGACAGCTTCGAAATCGGCTTCAACGCCCGCTACCTGCTGGACGTCACCGGCCAGATCCGCGGCGAGAACGCCGAGTTCCGCTTCGCCGACCCCGCCAGCCCGACCCTGGTCCTCGACCCGGCCGACGCGGCGGTGAAGTACGTGCTGATGCCGTTGCGGGTTTGACCGACCTAGTGCCCCCGTCCTGCTTGGACCTCGGGCGCCCCTTGCGGGTTGCCGCGAGTTTGCCCGGTAAGCAGATGTTTGACGGCGACGCGCCTCCAGCCTGCGTCGAAGTGCAGTATGTCGGCGAGGGCGGCGAGCCGGACCTCGTTGTCCTTCCGGTAGGAACCACCGGACACCTGAAGGCCGCCCTAGCCCACGACCTGCCTGAGAGGCTGCGGCGGCGCATCGCCGCCGGCCAGACCGGGCTCGTGCTCGACGGCTCGACCGAGGGTTGGGAAGCCGATACCGAGACGGTTGAGGGCCTCCACGGCACCCTCTCGCGCTGGGGCGTCTCGCCGCTCAACTGTGTCTACATGACTCAGAACCGGCGGTACCGCGAGGCCTATCTCTCCCATCTCCGCGAGCTCGGCCTCGGCCCGCCCATCGAGGTGATCTTCCACGACTACTACATCTGGTATCTTCTCAAACGAGAGGCGGTGAACGGCCAGCGGACGTTCGAGGCACGCTTGGCAGCCTTTGAAGCGCGGGCGACCACGCGCCCACGCCGCTTCATCTCGCTCAACCTCTCACCACGCCCTGCGAAGATCGTTTTCCTGCTTAGCCTTCTGCGCGACGGGCTATGGGATGACGGCTTCATCTCTTTCGGCGGCTTTGGCGGCGAGAGCGCAGTCAACCGGCGCCCCAAGTACGGATATTTGAAGCGGCACCTGCCCGGGTTCAACGATTTGATCGGCGAGGTCCATCCGCACCTCGACGCTCTCGACGCCAAGGGGCGTGTGCTCCTGGACGATGCGCCTACGAATTTCCATCAGCACAAGCTGAGCACTCAGCTTGCCCCCCCCCTCGACGAGTATGCCCAATCCTGGTTCACGGTGGTGACCGAAACCGAAATGTGGGCACAACCGACGCGCATCACTGAAAAGCCGCTGAAGCCGCTGCTGAACTTCCAGCCATTTCTGACCTTAGGGAATCCGGGAGCGTTGAAGATGATCCGCGAACTCGGGTTCGCGACCTTCGAAACGGTTTTCAACGAAGGCTATGACGAGGAGCTCGACCCACGCCGCCGCTTCAACGCGGTCTATGCTGAGTTCCGCCGTCTGCTTTCACTCGAAGAGATGGAGTGGGCGCGGATCGAACAGAGGCTTGCTGAGGTGCTGATCCACAACGCCCGTTGGGGGCTGACCGGAGCCGCCGAACGCTGGCGGCGCGAGGGCGAAGTGGCGCTGCTCGATTCTATCTTTGCGGGCGTCAGCCGTCGCCCGGCCTGACCGCGCGTTGTCCGTGGCAGATGTCCGCCTTCTTCACCCTCGCCCTGACCGACTTCCGCTCCTACGCCGCCGCGCGCCTGCCGGCGGAGGGGCGAAGCGTGTACCTGTTCGGGCCGAACGGGGCGGGCAAGACCAACCTCCTGGAAGCCATCAGCCTGCTCAGCCCCGGCAAGGGTCTGCGCGGCGCGAGCCTGCCTGAGATCGGGCGGCGGATGCCCGGCGAGGCGGTCGGGCGAGCCTGGGCCGTCTCGGCCGTGATCGGCGATCCGGACGGCGAGGTGCAGATCGGCACGGGGACCGAGACGCCGGGCGCTTCCCGGCGCATCGTGCGGATCGACGGCGAACCGGTTCCCCCAAGCCGCATGGCGGATCACGTCCGCCCCCTGTGGCTGACGCCGCAGCAGGATCGGCTGTTCCTGGAGGCGCCCGGCGAGCGGCGGAAGTTCTTCGACCGACTGACCTTCGCCGCCGAGCCGGCCCACGCGGCCCACGCCGCCGCCTATGACAAGGCCTTGCGCGAGCGCATGCGGCTTCTCACCGATGAAGGCCCGCCGCCCGACCCCCTGTGGCTGGAGGCGCTGGAGGCTCGCATGGCCGAGGCGGGCGCGCGGATGGCCGCCGCCCGGGCGCGGACCCTGACCGCGCTGCAGGGCGAGATCGACAACCGCGGCGACCGCCCCTTCCCCCAGGCGATCCTGAGCCTGAGCGGCGAGTGGGAACAGATGGCGCTGGCGGGCGACGACGAAGCCGAAATCGAGGCTCGCCTGGTCGCCGCCCTGGCCGCCGCGCGGCCCCGTGACGCCGCCGCCGGACGGGGCCTGACCGGCCCGCACAGGGGCGATCTTTCCGTGCTCCACGCCGAGAAGGACCGGCCCGCCGCCGAATGCTCCACCGGCGAGCAGAAAGCCTTGATTCTGAACCTCGTTTTGGCCCAGGCGGCGCGACTTTCGCGTGCCATTTCCGGCCCGAATCCTATAGTGTTGCTAGACGAGGTCGCCGCGCACCTCGACCCGCTGCGGCGGGCCGCGCTCGGCGACGAGATCAGCGCGCTCAGGCTGCAGGCCTTTCTTACCGGCACCGACGAGTCGCTGTTCGATTCCCTCAAGGGCCGGGCCCTCGGCGTTCGCGTGGACGCATCGGGCCTGGTGGTCATGGACGACTGATTTTGAGCGACGAAAACGCGATTCCCGAGGCCGCCCAGGCGTCCGAATACGGCGCCGAATCCATCAAGGTTCTCAAGGGCCTGGACGCGGTGCGCAAGCGCCCCGGCATGTATATCGGCGACACCGACGACGGCTCGGGCCTGCACCACATGGTCTATGAGGTGGTCGACAACGCCATCGACGAGGCCTTGGCCGGCTACGCCACCCGCGTGGGCGTGACCCTGAACGCCGACGGCTCGGCGACCATCACCGACGATGGTCGCGGCATCCCGACCGCCATCCACGAGGGCGAGGGCGTCAGCGCGGCCGAGGTCATCATGACCCAGTTGCACGCCGGCGGTAAGTTCGACCAGAACAGCTACAAGGTCTCCGGCGGCCTGCACGGCGTGGGCGTGTCGGTGGTGAACGCGCTCAGCGACTGGCTGCAACTGAAGATCTTCCGCGACGGCCAGCAGCACGAGATGCGCTTCGAGCGCGGCGACGCCGTCGTCGCCCTGAAGGTGACCGGCGAGGCGCCGAACCGCACGGAAGGCCCGCGCGCCGGCACGGTGCTGACCGGCACCGAAGTGACGTTCATGCCGTCGCTCGAGACCTTCAGCCACATCAACTTCGACCGGAAGACGCTGGAGCACCGCCTGCGCGAGCTCGCCTTCCTGAACAGCGGCGTTCACATCGTCTTCCGCGACCTGCGCGACGCCGAGCCCTACGAGGAAATCCTGCATTACGACGGCGGCGTCGAAGCCTTCGTGCGCCACCTGGACAAGGCCAAGAAGCCGCTGATCAGCGCGCCGATCGTGGTGCGCGGCGCCAACAGCAAGGTCGAGCTCGACCTGGCCCTATGGTGGAACGACAGCTACCACGAGCAGATGCTGTGCTTCACCAACAACATCCCGCAGCGGGATGGGGGCACGCACCTTTCGGCCTTCCGCGCCGCCCTGACGCGGATCATCTCGAACTACGCCGAAAGCTCGGGCGCCTCGAAGCGCGAGAAGGTCAGCGTCAGCGGCGAAGACGCCCGCGAAGGCCTGACCTGCGTGCTGTCGGTGAAGGTGCCGGATCCGAAGTTCTCCAGCCAGACCAAGGACAAGCTGGTCTCGTCCGAAGTGCGCCCCGCCGTCGAGGCCCTGGTCAGTGAAGGCTTGGCCACCTGGTTCGAGGAACATCCGGCCGAGGCCAAGGGAATCGTCCAGAAGATCGCCGAGGCCGCCGCCGCCCGCGAAGCCGCCCGCAAGGCGCGCGAGCTGACCCGCCGCAAGAGCGTGCTCGACATCAGCTCCCTGCCCGGCAAGCTCGCCGACTGCTCGGAGCGCGATCCGGCCAAGTCCGAACTGTTCATCGTCGAGGGCGACAGCGCCGGGGGCTCGGCCAAGCAGGCGCGCAACCGCGAGAACCAGGCGATCCTTCCGCTGCGCGGCAAGATCCTCAACGTGGAGCGCGCGCGCTTCGACAAGATGCTGTCCAGCGAGCAGGTCGGCACCCTGATCACCGCCCTGGGCGCCGGCATCGGCCGCGAGGACTTCAACGCCGAGAAGGTGCGCTACCACAAGATCGTGCTGATGACCGACGCCGACGTCGACGGCGCCCACATCCGCACCCTGCTGCTGACCTTCTTCTACCGGCAGATGCCGGAGTTGATCGAGCGCGGCTACATCTACATCGCCCAGCCGCCGCTCTACAAAGCCGCCAAGGGCAAGTCGTCCCGCTATCTGAAGGACGACGCCGAGATGGAGGCCTTCCTGATCGAGGAAGGGGTCGACGGCGCCGAACTCGACCTCTCCAGTGGTGAGCGTCTCACCGGCCGCGACCTCCTGGCCCTGGTGCAGACCGCCCGTCAGGCCCGCGCCAATATCGAACGCCTGGCCGCCCGCGTGCCGGCCTTCGCGGTCGAACAGGCGGCCCTGGCCGGCCTGCTGGGCGACAGCCCCGACCCGGTCGCCGCCGCCCAGCGTCTCGATCTCTACGCGGACGAGGGCGACGGGAACTGGACGGGGGAACGCGGCGAAGCCGGCTTCGTGTTCAGCCGGGTGAAGCGCGGCGTTTCCGAACGCATCGTGCTCGACGACCAGACCCTGCACGCCGCCGACGCCCGCCGCCTGGCCGAGCGCGCCGAGGCCCTGGCCGAAACCTTCTCCGGCCGCGCCGTGTTCCGCCGCAAGGACAAGTCGAGCCCCGTGCGCGGCCCGATCGACCTGGTCAACGCGGTGATGGACGCCGGCCGCAAGGGCCTGTCGATCCAACGCTACAAGGGTCTGGGCGAGATGAACCCCGACCAGCTGTGGGAGACCACCCTCGACGCCGAGGCGCGCACCCTGCTGCAGGTGAAGGTGGGCCACGCCGACGAGGCCGACGACATGTTCGCCCGCCTGATGGGCGAGATGGTCGAACCCCGCCGCGAGTTCATCCAGGCCAACGCCCTGGACGCCGAGGTGGACGTCTAGGACGCGCCGCCATGAGCGAAGAGCAACCGAAGGACGCCTGGGACATCAAGGCCGCGCACTGGCTCAGCGTCTGCATGATGCTGCTGTTCGGCATCGTGATGATGGGCTTCGGGATTTACAGCCTGCTGCACGGCGTCAAGGTCTTGGGCCAGGACAGCAACCCGGCCCAGGCCGGCACCGGCGTCGTGGTGGCGGGGTTCGGCCTGCTGCTGGCGCGCTGGGCGTTCAAGCGGGCGAAGGCCCGGCCCCAAGGCCTGAGCGGCTAGTTCTCCCGCACCAGCTTGAGCACCGCCTCGCCGTAGCGGGCGAGCTTGCCTTCGCCGACGCCATCGACGGCGCGCAGGGCGCTTTCCGTCCGGGGACGCGAGCCGGCGATGGCCGCAAGCGTCGCATCGTGAAAGATGACATAGGGCGGCACGTGCTGACGGCCGGCCTCCTCGCGCCGCCAGCCGCGCAGGGCTTCGAACAGATGGGCGTCGGCCGGGTCGACATAGGCGGTCGCCGCCTTGGCGCCCTTGCGGCCGCGCGCGCTCTTGCCGCCGACGGCGACGGCCTGCTCGCGCACCGAGACCCGCCGCTCGCCGCGATAGACGGCCCGCACGCCCTCGGCGTCGCCGAGCCCGATCAGAGGTCTGCCATCGTTGGGATCCTCTTTCAGGAGTCCCTCGAACAGCAGCTGGTCGACAAGGTCGCGCCAGGTGTTGGCGGCGGTGTCGGCGCCGATGGACCAGGTCGAGAGCGCCCGCTCCGAGTCCATCACGTCCTTGGTCTTGCCGGTAAGGTGGTCGACGAGACGGCCGCGCCCGAAGCGGCCGCCGAGACGGTGCGCGGCCGAGATCGCCTTCTGGGCCAGTTCGGTGGCGTCGGTCAGCTTGGGCGGCGCGAGGCAGAGGTCGCACTGGCCGCAGACCTGCACCGCCTCCTCGCCGAAGTAGCGGCGGACGGCGGCCGCCCGGCAGGTGGCGCCGTCGAGCATGGCGTAGAGCTGGCGCGCCTTGCGGGCCTGCACCGACTTCACCTCGGCGGAGGTGTCGCGGCTGTCGAGGCGCCGCAGCGCCCAGGCGAGATCGGCGGAGCCGTAGAGGGTGATGCCCTCCGCCGGCTGGCCGTCGCGGCCGGCGCGGCCGACCTCCTGCCAGTAGGCCTCGATGGACGCGGGAGGATCGGCATGGATGACGTAGCGGACGTCCGGCTTGTCGATGCCCATACCGAAGGCGATGGTCGCCACCATCACCCCCGCCTCGGCCTCCAGGAACTGCTCCAGCCGCTCGGCACGGACGTCCTTGTCGAGACCGGCGTGATAGGCGGTGGCGTCGACCCCATCCTTGCGCAGGGCCTCGGCCAGGGTCTCCGTGCCGTCGCGAGACCCGGCGTAGATCACCCCCGCCCGGCCCGGCCGCGCGGCGACCAGCTCGGCCACCCGCGCATGGCCCTTGCCGCGCTTGCGCTCGGCCGAGAGGGCGAGTTCGGGCCGCGCGAAGCTGTCGACGAACTCGGCGCAGCCTTCGAGGCGGAGCTCGCGGCGGATGTCCTCCCGCGTGCGGGCGTCGGCGGTGGCGGTGACGGCGAGGCGCGGCACGTCCGGCAGGGCGTCGGCGAGGCGGCCGAGCATGCGATACTCGGGCCGGAAGTCGTGGCCCCACTGGCTGACGCAGTGGGCTTCGTCGACAGCGATCAGGGCCAGGGGCGTGCGGGCCAGGCGGTCCAGCGTCGGCCCCGCCATCAGGGCTTCGGGCGAAAGGTAGAGCAGGTCGAGATCGCCCCCCTCGATGCGCCGCCACAGGGCCGAGCGGTCGTCCAGGGAAAGGCCGCTCTCCAGGCGGGCGGCGCGCACCCCGGCCTGCTGCAACGCCGCGACCTGGTCGGCCATCAGGGCGATCAGCGGCGAGACGACAAGGCCGAGGCCCGGGCGCACCAGGGCCGGGATCTGATAGCAGAGACTCTTGCCGCCGCCGGTCGGCAGCACCGCCAGGGCGCTGCGCCCGGCCAGCACCTCGCCGACCACCCCCGCCTGCAGCCCGCGGAAGTCCGCGTGGCCGAACGTGTCGCGAAGGATGGCGCGCGCCGCGTCGAGCGGATCGCTGTGAAGGGGGGCGATGGACGGCATGGAAGCTTGCTTATGCCGTGATGCGGGGCGACGGCGGAAGGCCTTCTAGTCGACCGCCACGATTTCCACCTCGCCGCCGGGCGTATTGGCCGTCTCACCCAGGCTTTTGCCGAGCAGGGCGCGGGCCAGGGGCGCGACGTAGGAGACGAGACCGGCGGTCGGATCGGCCTCGTCCTCGCCGACGATGCGATAGCTCTGGCGGCGGCCGTCCTCGCGCTCGAAGGTCACCCGGGCGCCGAAGCGCACCACCTCGCCGCCCTCGAAAGGCGTCAGCTCGGCCGTGCCGCGACGGGCCGACCAGTAGCGCAGGTCGCGGGTGGCGCGGGCCATGGCGGTGCGGTCGGTGGAGACGTCGCCGGCCAGGCGGGCGGCGTTGTAGGCCTCTCGCGCGGCTTCGAGTTCGGCCTCGATGGCGGCGAGGCCCTCCGGCGTGACGAGATTGCGGTTGGGCGAGATCGGCCGATCCGGCAGGTCGGCGGCGGTGGACTCAAGGTCCTCCTCGCGGGTGAAGGCGACGCTCATCGGGATCTTATGACAGGCGAGAGGGTCGGCGTCAGCCGTTGGAACGCGGTTCACGGCCGCCGCGTCGGTCGGCGCCCAAGCGGCTGAGCGCCCGGGTGAGGGCCGGCTCCAGGACTTCGAGTTCGGCCACATGCGCCTCGGTGAGCTCGTGCAGCAGGGCCTCGGCTCTCGGCGTCAGGGCCAGCTCGGTCCGGCGGCGATCGTCGGGGCTCGGCCGTTTGCTCAGAAGGTTCGCCTCCACCATGCGCGCCACCAGCTCGGCCGCCGTCGGCTGGGCGATCAGCAGCTGCTCGGCGAGGGAGCCGGCGGTCGGGGGCTGCGGCCCCTTGTGACCGGCGATGGACAACAGGGCCTGGTGCTGCTGCGCCGGCAGGCCGCGCCCGGCGGCGGCCTGTTCGCTGAAGGCGAGAAACCGCCGCAGTTCGAAGCGGAAGGCGGCGATCGCTCCATACTCTTCCCGCGAGAGGCCCTCCCGGCGCCGATTAGTCATTCGCCCTCGCACAATTCGCTATGTTGCATCGCAATACGATGTATATGGCGCGCTCGAAGGAGCAGCCCATGGCCCATAGCGCGAAAACCTCGACGATCCCACACGCCACGCCCGCGGCCGTCTTGGCCGACTTCAAGGCCGACCGACGGCTGCTGATGCTCATCGCCATGGCCGTGGTGGTGGGAGCGGGCGGCGTGCTGGCCGCCTGGGTCTTGCTGAAGTTGATCGCCGTGGTGACCAACCTCGTCTGGTTCGGCCGCCTGTCGGTGGAGGCGGTCTCCATGGGCGAGGCGGTGCGCGGCCCATGGATGGTCGCGGCCCCCGTCCTCGGCGGGTTGGCGATCGGGCTGATGGCCCGCTTCGGCTCCGAGAAGATTCGCGGCCACGGCATCCCGGAGGCCATCGAGGCCATATTGATCGGCGGCAGCCGCATGTCGCCCAAGGTGGCGGTGCTGAAGCCGCTGTCCTCGGCCATCTCGATCGGCACGGGCGGCCCCTTCGGCGCCGAGGGCCCGATCATCATGACCGGCGGGGCGATCGGCTCGCTGTTCGCCCAGTGCTTCCACCTCAGCGCGGCGGAGCGAAAGGCCCTGCTGGTGGCCGGGGCGGCGGCGGGGATGACGGCGATCTTCGGCACGCCGGCCGCGGCGGTGCTGCTCGCCGTGGAGCTGCTGCTGTTCGAATGGCGCCCGAGAAGCTTCATCCCGGTGTCGGCGGCGGTGATCGTCGCCGCCAGCCTGCGGCCGAGCCTGTTCGGTCATGGCGCACTGTTCCCGCTGGCCGTGGAGCCGGCGCTGGCATGGTGGCCCCTCCTGGCGGCCAGCGCGGTCGGGGTGGCGGCGGGCCTGTTGTCCGGCCTGCTGACCAAGCTGCTGTATCTGTTGGAAGACGGGTTCGAGCGCCTGCCGATCCATTGGATGTGGTGGCCGGCGCTGGGCGGCCTGGCGGTCGGACTTGGCGGCCTGATCGAGCCCCGCGCCCTGGGCGTCGGCTACGACGTGATCGGCGACCTGATGAGCGGGCAGCTAGCGGCCCGGGCGGTGCTGGTCCTGATGCTCGTGAAGGCGGCGATCTGGCTGGTGTCGCTGTCTTCCGGCACCTCGGGCGGCGTGCTGGCGCCGCTGCTGATCCTGGGCGGGGCGCTGGGCTGGCTGTGCGGCCTTGCCCTGCCCGGCCCCCACGGCCTCTGGGCCCTGCTCGGCATGGCGGCCATCCTCGGCGGTACGATGCGCGCGCCCCTGACCGGGGCCGTGTTCGCCCTGGAACTGACGGGAAACGCGGCGATCCTGCCCGGCGCCATCGCCGCCACCGTCGCCGCCTACGCCGTGACGGTGCTGCTGATGAAGCGCTCGATCCTGACGGAAAAGATCGCCCGGCGCGGCCAGCACATCACCCGCGAATACGCCGTCGACCCATTCGAACTGGCCCGGGTGTCCGACATCATGGTGCGCAAGGTGGACAGCCTGACCGCCGACATGACCGTGCCGCAGGCCATCGCCGTGCTGCAGCGCGGCGACCATCGCATCTATCCGGTGGTCGACGCCGGCGGCCGCCCCGTCGGTCTGATCTCCCGCGCCGACGCCCTGCAATGGACGGTGGAGGGCGGTCACGCCGGCGAGACCCTCGGCGAGCGCGTGTCGGACGCCGGCCTGCCCGTGGTCTATCCCGAGACCGTGGTCGCCCGCGCCATCGACGCCATGCTCGTCAACGAGCTCGGCCGCCTGCCCGTGACCGACCCGGCGACCGGCCGGCTCGTCGGCCTGATCACACGCAAGGATCTGCTGCGGGTCTGCGCCGGCGCCAACGAGGCCGAGGCCAGCCGCAAGGCCTACTTCGCGGTTCCACGTTGAGGCGGACTCCAGAAACGAAAAAGGCCGCCCGAGGAGGCGGCCTTTTCAGGTTTCGATATTGGAGCGGGCGAAGAGATTCGAACTCTCGACCCCAACCTTGGCAAGGTTGTGCTCTACCACTGAGCTACGCCCGCCCAAAATCGAGAGGCGGCTTATCGCTGAAAGCCGCCGGCATTGCAAGCGTCGGAATCGCGCTTTTCGCAACGCCTTGCGCGCGGTCGGCCTATGCCGGTCGCGGGCTGACCAGCGAGCCGTAGAGCTCGGGCCGGCGGTCGCGGAAAAAGCCCCAGGCGGCGCGGTGGGTGGCCAGGAAATCGAGGTCGAAAGCGGCCACCGTGACCCCCTCCTCATCCCGCGACAGGTCGCCCACGAGGTCACCGCGATGGTCGGCGATGAAGCTGGAGCCGTAGAAGCGCTGCCCGCCGTTCGGATAGCCTTCCCACGGCTCGAAGCCGATGCGGTTGGCCCCGACCACGGGGATGACGTTGGAAACGGCATGGCCCTGCATGGCGCGGCGCCACGGCGCGGCGGTGTCGAGGCTGGGGTCGTGCGGCTCGGAGCCGATGGCGGTCGGATAGAACAGCACCTCGGCGCCCATCAGGGCCATGGCGCGGGCGGCTTCGGGGTACCACTGGTCCCAGCAGATCCCGACGCCGAGGCGGCCGAACCTCGTGTCCCAGACCTTGAAGCCGGTGTCGCCGGGGCGGAAGTAGTACTTCTCCATATAGCCCGGACCGTCCGGGATATGGCTCTTGCGATAGACGCCCATGATCGAGCCGTCGGCGTCGACCATCACCAGGCTGTTGAAATAGTGCGGCCCCTCGCGTTCGAAGATCGAGATCGGCAACACCACGCCCAGTTCGGCGGCCAGGGGCGCCAGGGCGGTGACGCAGGGGTGCTCGCGCCAGGGCTTGGCCTCGGCGAACCAGCGCTCTTCCTGGGCGACGCAGAAGTACGGCCCCTGAAACAGCTCGGACGGCAGGATGGCCTGGGCGCCGCGGTCGGCCGCCAGGCGGATCAGGTCCTCGGTCTTTTTGATATTGGCTGCCAGATCCATCCCGTAGGCGGTCTGCAGGGCGGCGACAGTGATGCTGCGGACCATTACGCCGGCTCCTGCTGGGTGATGCAGTGGAACGAGCCGCCGCCGGTGAGGATGGCCTTGGACGGCAGGCCGATCACCTCGCGCTCGGGGAACAGGGCCTCCAGCGCCTCGATGGCGTAGCCGGCGGCCGCCTCGCTGTAGAGCGGCACGATCACCGCGTCATTGGCGATCAGGAAGTTCATGTGCGAGGCGGGGACCACATCGCCATCCTCATTGAGGATGCGGCCCGGCGAGGGGATGCGCATCACCTGCAGGGGCGAGCCTTGCGCGTCGGTCATGCCGGCCAGCAGGCGCGCGGTCTCGGCATAAATCTCAGCGTTGGGGTCGTCGCGCCCGAAGGCGACCGGGCAGGCCACCACGCCGGGGCCGACGAAGCGCGCGAGGTTGTCGACGTGGCCGTCGGTATGGTCCTCGGCCAGGCCGTCGCCGAGCCACAGCACCTTCCTGGCGCCGAGCGCGGCCTTGAGGGCGCTCTCCGCCGCCGCCTGGTCCCAGCCCGGATTGCGGTTCGGATTGAGCAGGCACTGTCGAGTAGTGAGGATCGTGCCGAGACCGTCGTGGTCCACCGCCCCGCCCTCGAGGATGAAGTCGTTGATTGTCAGCGGTGCGCCCGCGGCGGCGGCGATCTGCTCGGCCACGGCATCGTCGCCCTCCAGCTGGTACTTGCCGCCCCAGCCGTTGAACCTGAAGCCCATCGCGCGGCCGTCGTCGACGAAGATCGGGCCGGTGTCGCGCAGCCAGATGTCGCCGAACTGACCCCGGACGATCTCGACGCCCGAACCTTCCAGCAGGGCGCGGGCGGCGCCCTCGGCGGCGTCGCCGGCCACCAACAGGCGCACGCGCTCGTCACCGGGGCCGGCGAGGGCGCGCGCCAAGGCGGCTGCCTCGAACTGGGCGGCGTTGAGGTCTTCCTCCCACAGCTCCTCGTGGCTGGGGAAGCCGAGCCAGAGGGCCCGGTGCGGCGACCATTCAGCGGGGACGATCAAGGCCATGGGCTCCCTTAAGACGGAAAACACGGGGCGATGGAAGGGCCGGTCAGATAGTGGCTCGCCCACAAAAAGAAAGGGCGGCTCCTTTCAGAGCCGCCCCCTCTGGACGCTTTGTCGCTGGAGGCGACTTAGAACTGATACTTCAGGCCGACCTTGACCTGCCACAGCGAGGCGTTCGCCACACCGAACGGACGCAACGGCTGGTCGCGGTTGCGCACGCCCGCCGCCGGATCGGTACCCGCAGCGGTCTGCAGGCCGCTGTAGGTATAGGAGGTCGCGCCGGCGCAGCTGCCGCCCGGACCACCGCAGGTGAGGTTCACCACCGGCACGCCGCGGTAGAAGTCGTATTGCTCCAGACGACCCCACTTGTTGTTCAGCAGGTTGCCGAAGTTCTCGATGGTCACGAAGCCCAGGAGCTTGGCGCCGGTCGGGAAGAAGGCCGGGATTTCCTGGCTGATGTTCAGGTCGACCGTCGTCACCCGCGGGGTGCGGAAGCCGTTCCGCGGGGCGATGCGGCCGGCGTAGTCGATCAGGCCGGTGTTCTTGAGGAACTGGTTGAAGTTGGCCACATCGAAGCCCGGCGCATAGTTCACGCGCGGATCGCTGGTCGCCGTCACGTTGCCCGAGCTGTCGCGTTGCGGAACGTAGAGCAGGGCGTTCGACTTGGCCTGGCGGCCGCTATAGGTCGAGACGTAGTTGCCGAACTCGGTGTCCGTGCGGCTCGTCGACGAGGCGTCGAAGGTGTAGCTGAACGGCAGGCCCGTGCGGCTCTGGGCGAAGACGTTGATGGTCGTCTTGTTGTCGCCGAAGAACATGCGCTCGTAGGCCAGGGCCATCGACCACTTGTGGCGGATCTCGTAGTCCGAGGTGGCTTCTTCCGGGTTCTGGGCGTTAGACGTCGCGAACCGGGTGTAGCTCGAGTCGGCGATCGAGCTGGTCATCGGGTTACGGTCGGTGGCCTCGGTGTAGGTGTAGGCCGTGTTCATCTTCAGGCCGTCGAGCCAGCCTTCGCGCCAGCCCTTGCCCAGCGAGATGGCGGCCGAGTTGGTCGTGCCGCCGTCCTTCAGGTTGGTCAGCATCATGTCGAAGACGTTGGCGCCGATGGTGCCTTGGGTCGTCGGCCCGTAGACCGGACGGCCGTCAGGCGCCACGCCGATCTGCTGGGACCGCAGATTGTACCAGAACAGCGAGTTCTGGTTGGCCTGATGGATCAGGTCGAGCTGGACGCGCCAGCCGTCGCCGAGGCCCCAACGCGTCGCGTCGAGCTCGTAACCCGCCGTGAACGTGGTTTTCCAGGTGCTGGGGATCTTCAGCGCCGGGTCCAGCGAGTTCGTGTTGCCGTTGCCCGGAGTACCGGTGCAGCCGGCCGGCGCCGCCGCCAGGTCGGTGAGGGTGATGTTCGTGGTCGGGCAGACCGCGTTCACCTGCACCACGCCGCTGTTGCCGATCGGGTTCAGCAGCCACACGCCGAGGCCTTGCGAGGAGAAGCGGCCGAAGCCGGCGGCGAAATCGAGCCGGTCGGTCGGCGTCCACTTGGCGTAGACGCGCGGCAGCACGATCGACTTGCCGTCGAGGCTGCCCTGGTTGTTGAAGCCGTTACGCGAAACGAAGGCGGTGTTGAGGTCCGCCTTGTCGTCCTGCGTGTAGGTGTCGTAGCGCACGCCCGCCAGGATGGTGAGGTCCGGCGTCACCTGCAGGGTGTCTTCCGCATAGAGGCTGTAGAGGTTGAACGACCCGGCGGCGGCGTTGCGCGCCGCGCGGTTGGTCAGCGCCGGCTGGGTGCCGCCGTCCGGCTCAACCGCGGTCACGAAGAAGGTCGTGCCGTAGGTCGGGGTCGCGTTGCCCGCCATGTAGTCGGCGAAGCTGGCGAAGCTGTAGGCCGGCAGGTACTGGCGGCCGAAGATGTTCAGGATGTCCTGCTTCTCGATGCGGCCGCCGACGAGGAATTCATTGTCGGCCAGCGAATAGCGCGCACGGAACTCGGCGGTGTCAGTCTTGGTCGACAGATAGTTCGGCTGGCTGTTCAGCTCGGTGCCGAAGCGGATCTGCGGCGTGCCGGAGCCAGCGAGGACGCCCGCCATATCCGAAACGTTGACGGTGATTTCGCCCACGCCCGCCGGCGCGTTGGTCGTCCGGATAGTCTCGGTTTCCTTCTTGCCGAGGCGAAGCTCGGTGCTGAAGTTGTCGGACCAGCGCGAGTTGAGCTGCACCGTGTAGTTCGTGAGGTGCTCGTCCTTGGTGTACTGATAGCTGCTCAGGCCAAGGCGCGGCTGGCTCGTGCTGTCGCCGCCGGCGAACAGATCGCTGACCGAGCCGTTGAACGAGGCGCTCTTGGTGTCCTGCCAGGTGACGCTCAGGCGTTGATTGTCGGTGATGTCCCAGTCGATCTTGGCGAGAACCTTCTCGTCGGTGATCGGCGGGGTCGATTGCACCCAGTTGCCCGGATCGACGCCGTACTTGGCCTTGGTCGCGGCCTGGAACGCATCGATCGCCGCCGTGGTGATGCGCGGGATCACGGTGCCGCGGCCGGAGTCGGCCGGACCTTCGTCGAGGCCGAAATTGCCTTCGTACTTTTCATACGAGCCGAAGAAGTAGAGGCGATCCTTCAGGATCGGCCCGCCGAGGTTGACGCCCCAGGTCTTCTCTTCGAACTCGGCGACCACCCGCTGCTCGGCGCGGCTGCCCCGCGTCGGGCTGTTCGCGCGCGTGTCGTAGTAGTTGTACTTGCTGCCCCGCATGTCGTTCGAGGTCTTGTCGCCGTAGAGGGCGCCGTGGAACTCGTTGGTGCCGGACTTGGTGACCGCGTTGATCGAGCCGCCGATGAAGCCGTTGTTCACGACCGAGTACGGGGCGATCGACACCTGCATGCCGGCGACCGCTTCGGTCGAGATCGGCGAGCGCTGGGTCGGGTAGCCGTTGTTGTTCAGACCGAAGTCGTCGTTCTGGCGAATGCCGTCGACGGTGATCTGGTTGAAGCGGGTGTTGGTGCCCGCGAACGACAGGGCGTCCTGGTTGGTCGGGTCGATGGTGGCGAACGGGTCGAGACGCACGGCGTCCTTCAGGTCGCGGCCGATCGACGGCAGGTTGGCGATGTCGGCCGAGGTGAAGTTGGTGCCGAGGCCTTGGGTCGGGGGAGCGACGGCGGCGGCCATGACCACCACTTCCTCAACCGCGGCGGCGGCGCCGAGCGCCACATTGACTTGGGTCGGGTCGCCCAGGGCGACCGAACCGGCCGTCTGGGTGGCGGTCTCGCCCGAGGCCGAAGTCGCCTTGACCGTGTACGGGCCGCCGACCCGCAGGCCCCGGACCGTGAAGAAGCCGCTGTCGCCGGTCATGGTCGTGACCGAAGCGTTGGTCGGGCCGTAGGTGACCACGACGGTCGCGCCGGAGACGCCGACGCCGCTGGCGTCCGTCACCTGGCCGCGGATCGCGCCGGTGGTTTCCTGCGCGTACACGCCGTTGGCCGACGCCATGGCCAGCACCAGAAGCGCTGCGCCGCCGGCGAGCTTAATTCTCGAATTCATTTGATATCCCCATCAAAGAGGGCGACGGGCCGCATCGGACCCTAAGCACCTGCGGCACCCTCTAGCCCCCCTGCAAGACAGATTGGTGACAGATTCACAACAGGCCGCCCGAGTTTGGCCGCGCCGATGGCCAAATTGAAGGTCAGCTGGGCTGGAATCGGCGATTTTGGGGCGGACTCCGGAGGAAAACTGGGCATTTCCGGGGCAATTCCTCCGCCGGGATGCGAGCTTCGCGACGCCCCTCCCCTCGCCTTCGGCGTCGCCTTGTGGCTTAAAGGCCACGATTCTCAGTCGCACTGCGGGGACGGGCCAAGGTGACGCGTAAACAGGCGGCCAGCGGCGGCGCGATCGGGCCGCAGGACGACTCGCGGGCCCTGCGGATGGCGGCCGCGCTGGTGCTGGCGCTGACCGTCGTGCGCGTGCTGGCGCTGTTCCTCACCCCGCTCGACCTCTATCCCGACGAAGCCCAGTACTGGATGTGGTCGCGGGCCCTGGCCTTCGGTTACTTTTCCAAGCCGCCGCTCATCGCCTGGATCATCGCCGCGACCACCGGCATCGGCGGCGACGGCGAAGCCTGGGTGCGCCTGGGCGCCCCCTTGATTCAGGGCGCGGCCGCCATGGCGGTGTTCATGGCCGGCCGCCGACTGTTCGACGCCACGACCGGCCTTCTGGCCTGCGCCCTCTATGCGACCATGCCCGGCGTGCAGCTGTCGTCGGCCGTGATCGCCACCGATGCGCCGCTGATGCTTTGCGCCGCCCTCACCCTCTGGGCCTACGCCGCCCTGCTCACCGCCGAGGGCCGGGCGCGCCTGTGGCTGGCCGCCGCCGTCGGCGCGGCGGTCGGCTTCGCCTTCCTCGCCAAGTACGCGGCGGTCTATCTGCTGGGGGGACTGGGACTGCACTTCATCCTGTCCCGCCAGGCGCGCCGCGCCTGGACCTGGCAGGCCATGCTGCTGGCGGCGGTGGTCTTCGCCGTGGCGCTCGGCCCAAACATGGCCTGGAACGCCACCCACCAGTTCCACACCTTCGAGCACACCGCGGCCAACGCCAACTGGCATGCCGGCGACATGTTCAACATCGGCGAGATGTTCGACTTCCTGGCTTCGCAGCTGGCGGTGTTCGGTCCCGTGCCGTTCGTGACCCTGCTGGTCGGCTGCGGCCTCGCGATCCGGCGGCGCAAGCTGCCCGAACCTGACCTAATGCTGCTGTGCTTCGCCCTGCCAGCCCTGCTGTCGGTCACGCTGCAGGCGTTCCTGTCGCGGGCCAACGCCAACTGGGCGAGCATCGGCTACGTGGCCGGCGCCCTGCTGGTCGCTCACTGGCTGGTGCGCTGGCGCGCGGGAAAATGGACCGTCGCGGCCCTGGCCATCCAGGGCGTCATCGCCGTGGTCTTCCTGGCCTGCGTGCTGTCGCCGAGGTTCGGGGAGAGCATCGGTGCGGCCAACGCCTTCAAGCGCGCCAAGGGTTGGGAGGCCGTCACCCAGGCGGTGATCGAGCGGGCTCAGCTGGAGCACGCCAACACGCCGCTGAACGCCGTGGTCGTGGACGACCGGTTCCTGTTCAACGCCGCCGCCTACTATGGCCGGGACTATTTTGGAAAGCCCGGCGACCCGCCCTTGAAGATGTGGGTGCACGAGGCGAAGGCTCAGAGCCAGGCCGAGGCCGAGCAGCCGCTGACCGCCCAGTTCGGCGCTCGCGTGCTGGGCGCGGCCCTGGAAGGCGGCTTCCGCGAGGAGTTCAAGGCCGACTTCGGCAAGGTCTACGGCACGGAGATCGTCAAGGTCGGCCTCGACCGCAAACGCAGCCGCCGCACCGACCTGTTCATCGGCGAGAACTTCCGGCCGCTGCCCCGCGACCCCGCCACCGGCAAGCCGCCGGATCAGCACACCAAGTGGTGAGGCGGCTTTAGCGGCCCGCCACGCCCCACACCTGGGCCAGACGGCGGTCGCGGCCGCAGCCTGTGCGATAGATGTTGTAGTTCATCGCGTTCCGCTTGGCGTAGTCGCGGTGATATTCCTCAGCCGGCCAGAAGCGGGGCGCGTCGATGATGGGGGTGACGATCTTGCCTTGCTTCAACTTGCCCTGGGCGACCACCTTGGAAGCCTCGGCCGCCTTACGCTGGGCCGCGCCGGTCACGAAGACGGCGGTGCGGTAGGAGGGCCCCCGGTCGCAGAACTGGCCGCCGGCGTCGGTGGGATCGACCAGCTTCCAGTAGCGCTCGAGCAGCAGGCCGTAGGGCAGGCGCTTCTCGTCGAAGGTGACGCGAACCGCCTCATAGTGGCCCGAGGTCTCGCTGGTGACGTCCTCGTACCGGGGATTGTTCACATGGCCGCCGATGTAGCCGGACTCGACCTTCTGCACGCCGGGGATGGCCTGCATGTCGTGCTCCATGCACCAGAAGCAGCCGCCGGCGAAAATGGCCGTCTCCGCGCGCGCGCCGGCCGGGGCGACGACAGCGGTGAACAGGAGCGCAAGCGGCGCGAGCAGCGCGGCGAGGCGAGAAAGCTTCATTTCAAGCGTCCATGCAGGTTGGGCCGAGGCCCGTTCGAAACTAGGTACGCTCAAACGCGGCGAAAGGTTACATCTGCCGTTCGCTGAATTGATGGAGCTCTGATGAGCCAGGCCACCGCCGTGCAATCGAACCTGCAACCGGCGAACGACGCCGTGGGCGGCGTGCTGCTGGTGCTCGCGCATCCGGCGCTCGAACGCTCGCGCGCCAACCGGGCCATGGCCAAGGCGGTGAAGGGACTTCCGGGCGTGACCTTCCACGATCTCTACGAGGTGTACCCGGATTTCGTGATCGACGTTGAGGTGGAGCAGCAGCGCCTGGTTTCGCACGAGGTCATCGCCCTGCAGTTTCCGCTTTACTGGTACTCGACCCCCGCCCTGCTGAAGGAGTGGCTGGACCTGGTTTGGCTGCACGGTTTCGCCTACGGCAAGACCGGCGACCGCCTGCGAGGCAAGCGGATGTTCGTGGCCTGCACGACCGGCGGAGCGCAGGACCTCTACAAGGCGGAGGGCGGCAACCGCTTCAGCATGGAGGAATTCCTGCGCCCGCTGGAGCAGACGGCCTATCTGTGCGGCATGACCTGGGAGCCGCCCTTCGTCGCCCACAGCGCCTCGATCTGCGACGACGGCGGCCTTGCCGCCCGCACCGCCGCTTACCGCAACCGTATCGTCGGCCTGACCGGCGGCATCGCCGAGGTGGCGAGCTGATGGACGAGCGTTCGCTGCTTCTGCAGGCCCTGGTCTATCTCGCCGCCGGCGTAGTCTCCGTGCCGATCGCCAAGCGGCTCGGGCTCGGGTCGGTGCTCGGCTACCTGATCGCCGGCGCCGTGATCGGCCCCTTCGCCCTGTCGATCGTGGGCGAGCAAGCCGACGTCATGCGCTTCGGCGAGTTCGGGGTGGTGATCCTGCTGTTCCTCATCGGCCTGGAGGTGCGGCCCGCCCTCCTCTGGTCCATGCGCAAGACCATCTTCGGCCTGGGCGGAGCGCAGGTGCTGGCCACCGGCCTGGTCATCGCCGCCGCAGGCATGGGCCTGGGGCTGGACTGGCGCACCGCCATCGCCGTCGGGCTGACGCTGGCCATGTCGTCGACCGCCATCGTGCTCCAGACGCTGGATGAAAAGGGCCTCAGGCAGGGCCCGGTCGGCCGCGCCGCCTTCGGCGTGCTGCTGTTGCAGGACCTGGCGGTGATTCCCTTGTTCGCCCTCCTGCCCCTGCTGGCCGTCCACGCCCCAGCCGCTCACGAGGCCGCGGGCGGCGGCCATGGCGAGGGCAGCCTGATCGGCGAGCTGCCGGCCTGGGCCCAGACCCTGGCCGTGCTGGGAGCCGTCGCCGCCGTGGTGTTCGGCGGACGCTACGTGATCCGGCCCGTCTTCCGCTTCATCGCCTCGGCGCGCCTGCGCGAAATCTTCACCGCCTCCGCCTTGTTGATCGTCGTCGGCGTCGCCGCCCTGATGCAGATCGTCGGCCTCTCGCCGGCGCTCGGCGCCTTCCTGGCGGGCGTGGTGCTCGCCGAGAGCGAGTTCCGCCGTGAATTGGAGACCGACATCGAGCCGTTCCGCGGCCTGCTGCTCGGCCTGTTCTTCATCACCGTGGGAGCCAGCATCGACTTCGCCCTGGTGCTGCGAGAACCCGCCGTGCTGTTGGGAATCGTCCTCGGTCTGATCGTCATCAAGTTCCTGGTGATGTTCGGCCTGGCGAGGCTGGGCGGCGCGTCCAACCCGACCTCCGCCACCGTCGCCGTGGCCCTGGCCCAGGGCGGCGAGTTCGCCTTCGTCCTGCTAAGCTTCACCGTCGGCGCCGGCGTGATCGGGACCGAGCTGGCCGCGCGGCTGACCGCCGCCGTCGCCGTCTCCATGGCGCTCTCGCCCGTGGTCATGCTGCTCTACGAAAAGATTTCCGCGAAGCTCGAGGCGGCCAACGCGCCGCCGCCGCCGGAGGACCCGACCTTCGACGACGCCGAGCCCGACATCATCATCGCCGGCTTCGGCCGCTTCGGTCAGATCACCGGCCGCCTGCTGCAGGCCAACGGCTTCCGCTCGACCGTCCTCGACAGCGACATCGAGCAGATCGAAGTGCTCCGGAAGTTCGGCCGACCGGTGCACTACGGAGACGCCACGCGCCTGGACCTGCTGCGCGCCGCCGGCGCCGAGCGCGCCAAGATGCTGGTGGTGGCCATCGACGACCAGGAAAAGGCGGTCGAGCTGGTCGAGACGGCCAAGAAGGCCTTCCCCAACCTGATCGTCCTGGCCCGGGCGTTCGACCGGCGCCACGCCTACGACCTGTTGCGCAACGGCGCCGACGCCATCGAGCGGGAGACCTTCGAAGGCGCGCTGGCCCTGGGGGTCACGGCCCTGCGGAAGCTGGGTTTCCGCGCCCACCGGGCGCACCGCGCCGGCGACTACTTCCGCCACCACGACCTCCGCAGCTTCGAGGAGCTGGCGCCGATGTGGGGCCAGGAGGAAAACTACATCCTCGCCGCCCGTGACAGCCAGCAGACCATGGAGCGCCTGCTGGCCAAGGATCTCGAGCGGATGAAGCCGACCGACACCTCCGGCTGGGACACCACCAGCCTGGACGAGGAACTGCGCGAGCGGGCGAACGAAGGCCGCTAGAGCCTTTTAGGGCCAGATGGAATCATCTGGCCCGTTGAAAAAGGCTCTACTTTCCAATGTTTAGAGCGCGCCCGGGCGGGTTAACCGCGCACACTTAACCCTGGCGCGCTCTAGCGCCTCGGCGCCGGTTGCGCGGCGTCAACGCGACCTTCGCCCGAGGGGACCGTTCGGTGTAGTCTTCGCCGCCTTCGCCTCCGGAGTTCCGCCTTGCCCGCCGCGTCCGCCATCCAGCCCGTCTCCTTCAAGCGCTACGAGAGCGACTTCGATGGCTTCGCCCAGGAGCTGGGCGGCTCGTTCGCGCGCTATGGCTTCGCGGTGATCTGCGACCACGACCTCGATCAGGCGCGCATCGAGCGGGCCATCGGCGACGCCAAGACCTTCTTCGCCCTGCCCGAGGACACCAAGAAGCAGTACGTGGTCGGCAAGGGCGGCCAGCGCGGCTACGTGCCGTTCGGCATCGAAACCGCCAAGGGCGCGGCTCACTTCGACCTGAAGGAATTCTGGCATATCGGCCGCGAGCTGCCGCCGGGCCACCCCTTCCGCTCGCAGATGCCCGACAATGTCTGGCCGGCGGAAGTTCCGGCGTTCAGGGACGACCTGACCTGGCTCTACGACGCTCTCGACAACCTGGGCGGTCGGGTGCTGCAGGCCATCGCCGACTATCTGAAGCTCGACCGCCGGTTCTTCGATCCGACGGTGAAGGACGGCAATTCAATCCTGCGCCTGCTGCACTATCCGCCGACGCCGTTCGACGGGCCGAACGTGCGGGCCGGGGCGCATGAGGACATCAACACCATCACCCTGCTGCTCGGCGCCGAGGAGGCGGGGCTGGAGGTGAAGGATCGCGACGGCGCCTGGCTGCCGATCAATCCGCCGCCGGGCTCGGTGGTCTGCAATATCGGCGACATGCTGCAGCGCCTGACCAACCACGTGCTGCCGTCGACGACGCACCGGGTGGTCAATCCGCCGCCGGAGCGCCGGGGCGTGCCGCGCTATTCGACGCCGTTCTTCCTGCACTTCGCGCCCGACTACCGGATCGAGACCCTGCCGAGCTGCATCACGCCGGACAATCCGAACCGCTATCCGGAGCCGATCACGGCCGACGAGTTCCTCAAGCAGCGCCTGCGCGAGATCAAGCTGCTCTAGTCACCTCGCAGGCCGGCCGACCGGGCGGGCGCCCGGTCACTTGCTGATGCGCAGGTTCTCGATCGAGCCGGCGATGGCGCTGAACACGGCGTTGAGGTTCGAGGCGCTCTGCACGTCGTAGAAGAACTCCGGCTTGCTGGCGCAGCCCTGCAGCAGGGCCGACGAGCCGGTCTTCACCTCCACGCGCACCGTGTAGATCACGATCCCGGCGCTCTTCATGTTGGAGCACAGCAGCGACAGGCGTTTGTCGATTTCCGCGGTGCGGGTGCCGGTATTGCTGCTGGTCGTGCCAAAGCGGTTGGCCCAGATGTAGCCGTAACCGTCGTAGGACGATTTATTGAAGGTGCCTGGATTGGTGTAGGTGTTCTCACCGTCGGTCATCAGCACGACGATCTTTGTGGTTTTCGGTGTGTTGTAAGCCACGCCGTCGCCAAACGGCCCCGTGGGCGACAGAACGTTCCAGCCCCAGGCTAGGCCCAGAGGAATGTGGGTCTCGCCGACAGCATTGAAGCTGTTGACCTTGCTCTTGAGGGCCGTCCAGTCCGTCGTGAGGCGAACCAGGGATTGCATGTTGCAGCCACTGTTCGGGCCATCGCCGCTGCCGGCGCTCTTATACTTGCCCTTGTAGCCTTGCCGACGGCGATACTCGTCAGAGACCCCATTCCCTTGCACGGTCTGGCTTAGGTACGAACCGTCCTTCAGGTAGCTGTTGGCCTTCTTCGCGGAATCGTTGTCGGCTTCGTCGGGATAGAAATATGGCGTGTAGAGCGTCGCCGGCATGCCCACGTTCGGAGCAGTTTCCTGCACATCGTAAGGCATCGCACGGCCTTCGACGCAGCCGCCCCAGGTGCGGTCCATGTTGCTCAGCAGGGTGAACCGGTTCACCCCGGCGAGCCCGTTGAAAATATCGGCGCCAACAGGAGCCGTGCCCTTATCCATCCAGGCCGCCTTCTGGTATTCGCTGATCTCGCTCGCACTCGAACCGATGCGCACGGCGCTGGAGAACGGCACGATGCCGATCTTCACCGGATTGACCTCGGTGGAGCGCGAGGCGGCGGCGGCCAGGGTGTCGACGAAGTTGTTGGCGGCGGTCTTCAGATTGGTCAGCTTGCTGCCGGCCATGGAGCCGGTGGTGTCGAGCACCATGGCCACCTCGATCTTGTTCATCGAGCGCACCACTTCCGAACTGACGCTGACCTCCATGTCGCCGGCCATCCAGAGGTTGGCGACGATCGGCGTCAGCTTCGCCGTCGCCACGCCGACGACCTTGGGGCTGTCGAGCGTGAAGGACGAACTCAGCAGCGTCGCCTGGTTCATCGCCGCCAGGTTGGCCGACAGGTTCTGGTCGCCGACGGTCTGGAGTTCGGCGTTGGTCACGGCCGTCGAACGGGCGGCGGCCAGGGTGGCGGCGTCGAGCGCATCCTGCAGGCGGCGCTTCTCGGAAGTCGCCCGGTTGTAGTCGATGAGGCCGAAGGTCAGGACGGCCAGCGGCAGGATGAGGAAGGCGAACTGCACGGCCACACCGCCGGCGCTCGCGCCACGGCGGGGCCGCGCGATCAGGCTCGCAAGCTGGGCCAAGCGTCGCATCATTGCCTTCCACGTCCTCGCGGAGGAGCCGTCGAAATCGACCGCTTGGAGCCCCGCCTAGCCATAAACCTAGGCCGTGGCTTGTAAACGAACCGCGCAACAATCACGGTGAACGGGCGTCAACCCTCGCGACCGGCTGTCGCAGCCCGAGAGTTGAAACCTTCACGCCTCAGGCGAATCCAACGCGCAACCTCGGCCGCGGCGCGTGCGTTGGGTCCACTCGAAGGATCGATAGCCATGCTCCGTCTCGCCGCGCTCGTCCTGGCCGCCAGTCTCGCCCTCCCAAGCCTGGCCGCCTTTCCCGCCCGGGCCGCGGCGCCCGAGCCAACCAAGGCGACCCCCGCGACCTTCTACAGCGGACGTTGGTACGAGATCGCCCGCCTGCCCAACAACAACCAGCGCGACTGCCAGGGGGCGACCAGCCAGTTCACCGGGGGCGCCCCCGGTGCGTTCGACGTGGTGCAGACCTGCCACCGGGGCTCGCCGACCGGTCCGACGAAGGTGTTCAAGACCAAGGGCAAGGTCGACAACCCCGCGCGCAACAAGTTCACCATGACCTTCTTCGGCCTGGTGAAGCAGCAGTACTTCGTGCTCGACACCAGCGAAGCCGAGGGCGGCTGGGCGATCATGGCCACCCCCGGCGGCAACTTCGTCTGGCTGCTGGCGCGCAAGCCGCAGCTCAGCGAAGCCGGCAAGGCCGGGGCGGTCGCCCGCCTCAAGGCCCTGGGCTATCCGGTCGAGCGTCTGGAATATCCCGCCCAGGCCGGCTGATCCCAGCGGCTCAGTGACCGCCGGACAGTTTCATCAGCACCAGGCCGGAGACGATCAGCCCCGCCGCCGCCAGACGCATCGGCGTGGCCGCCTCACCGAGCGCCACGACACCGACCGCGAAGGCGCCGACCGCGCCGATCCCCGTCCAGATGGTATAGGCCGTGCCCAGCGGCAGGGTGCGCATCGACAGCGACAGCAGGGCGAAGCTGGCTCCCATGGTCACCAGGGTGATGATGCTGGGAACCAGGCGGGTGAAGCCTTCGGACGACTTCATGAAGAAGGCCCAGACGACCTCCAGCAGACCCGCGACAATCAGAAACAACCAAGCCATCGGCGCACCTCTCCTGGGTGACGCCGGGCCGTCCCGGACCTGAACCCCACCGTAGCGGAGGGAGGACGTGGCCTCGCGGGCGGCGAAGTAGGGCGCCGAGGCCCGTCATTCAAGGTCGTATGCGACGCCCGCGCCGCTTGATCCGCGAACGAAGCCGGAACATGATCGCGGCATGGAAGCCGCCGTCATCACCCTTGTCCCGCTCAGCCGTCCAGAGACCACCGGCGAGGTCACCCGCGGGGCGCACCGCCTGCTGGCGGCGATGAACTATGCGGCGATCGCGGAGGTCGGCCTGCCCAACGGCCGCCGCGCCGACCTGATGGCGCTGGGGCCGAAGGGCGAGATCGCCATCGTCGAGGTGAAGTCGGGGCTGGAGGACTTCCGCACCGACCGCAAATGGCCGGAGTACCTGCCCTATTGCGACGCCTTCTACTTCGCGGTCGGGCCGCACTTTCCGCAGGACATCCTGCCGCCCGAGCCGGGGATGATCGTCGCCGACGCCTTCGGCGGGGCGGTGACCCGCGAGGCGCCGAGCACGCCCCTGGTCGGCGCCCGCCGCAAGGCCCTGACCCTGGCCTTCGCGCGGCTGGCGGCGATGCGCTCGACGATGGCCTGACGCCCAATCCGCGTCGCGCTCAACCGCAGGGCCGGGCTTCGCCGCTGTCGAGGTCGAGCCGCAGGCAAAGCTCGCGGCCGTTGTCCCGGTCACGGATGATCAAGGCGACGTCGCCATCGGCGTCGGTCGGCGGGCTCCAGCGTTCGGCGAAGGCGACGGCGGCTTCCTCGAAAGAGCCGGCCTCGACCACATGGCCGTGGCGCGCGTCGCCCCGGGGGCTGACGAAGAAGCTGTGGGCGGCGGTCATGCGGCTCTCCCGTTCAGATTCCCCGTTTCAACGCGAGGCGGCCGAAAAGGATTCACCCCGTGATCTTGAGCAGGGTGACCAGAGTGAACATCCCGGTCGCCTGGCGGATCAGGCGGCCCTGGGGCGCTTCGGCCGCCTGCGCCCCACCTCGACATCGAAGTTCGAAATCGCGCCCGGCTTTCCGAACAGATAGCCTTGAGCCTCGGCGCACAGCTCCTGATCGAGGAAGGCGAGCTCCTCCGGCGACTCCACGCCCTCGGCGAGAACGGTGAGGTTCAGGCCGCGGCCAAGGCCGACGATGGCGCGCACGATGGTCGCCGCCTCGTGGTTGGTCTGGACGTTGCGCACGAAGGTCTGGTCGATCTTGATCTTGTCGAACGGAAACGACCGCAGGTTCGACAGCGACGAATAGCCGGTGCCGAAATCGTCCATCGCCACCTTCACGCCCAACGCCTTGAGCGCGGTCAGCGTCTGCAGAGCCTTGGCGAAATCCTCGACCATGGCGGTCTCGGTGATCTCCAGCTCCAGACGAGCGGGATCGAGGCCGGTCTCGGCGAGGATGCCGGCGACGCTGACGGCCAAGGCGGGCGAGCGCAGCTGCACGCCCGAGAGATTGACGGCGATCTGCAGCGGCTCGGGCCAGGAAGCGGCCTCGGCGCAGGCTTGGCGCAGCACCCACTCGCCAATCGGCAGGATGAGCCCCGACTCTTCGGCCAGGGGGATGAACAGGGTGGGCGGGACCTCGCCGCGTGTCGGGCTGTTCCAGCGCAGCAGGGCCTCGAAGCCAAAGGTGCGCTGGGTCCGGATGCTGGTCTGCGGCTGGTAGACGACATGCAGTTCGTCGTTGCCGATGGCGCGGCGCAGGTCGAACTCGATGGCCTGGCGTTCGCGCAGCTCGGCGCCGAGCTCGGCTTCGAAGAAGCGATAGACGTTCCGGCCGTCGGCCTTGGCCTTGTAGAGGGCGGCGTCGGCGCAGCTCAGCAGGGTGTCCGGGGTCGCCCCGTCGTCGGGGAACACGGCGATGCCGACGCTGACGCCGACCGCCGCGCTGCGGCCGCCGAAGTCGACTTCGGCCTGCATGGCCAGGATGATGTCGCGGCCCAGGCGGGCCAGGGTTTCGACCTTGGCGTCGCCGGTGTGGATGATGGCGAACTCGTCGCCGCCCAGACGGGCGAGGACGTCATGCGGACCGAGCACGGCGGTGATCCGCCCGCCGGCCGCCTGCAGCACGGCGTCGCCGGCGGCGTGACCGAACACGTCGTTGACCTGCTTGAAGCGGTCGAGATCGAGGCACAGCACGGCGAAGCGGTCGCCCTTGCGGCGGTGACGCTGGAATTCGTGCTCCAAACGTTCGTTGAAGCTGGCGCGGTTGGCCAGGCGGGTGAGGGAATCGTTGTGGGCCAGGAAGCGAATGCGCGACTCCGCCGCGATGCGGTCGCGCAGGTCGCGCACGGCGACGCCCGTGCGGCGTCCTCCGCCGAGGCGCATGGCCCGGCCGACCAGTTCCACGGGAATGCGCTCGCCGACGGCCGAGACGATCTCGGCCTCCAGGTGGCCGCCGTCTTCCAGGTCGTCCGTACGGAAGTCTGGCTTGTCGAATATCAGGCCGCCGAATTCCCGGCCCACCAGTTCGGCGGCCGTCGCCTCGAGCATACGCTCCAGGCTGGCGTTGACCGTGACGATGCGGCCGTCCTCGCAGACGGCAAGGCCTTCGACGGCCGCGTTGGCCAGTTCGAGCAGGCGACGCTCGCCGGCCGCCTTCTGCCGGCGCTCGACGGTGACGGCGACCACGGCCAGAAACAGGATCACCCCGGCCGAGCCGGCCACGGCGACCGCCAGCACGTGGCCGGAGACCACGCCGCCCGGCACGCCGACACTAGCGTCGGGCAGAATGGTCACCGCGCCCATGCCCATGAAGTGCATCCCGCAGATGCCCAGGGTCATCAGCGCGACGGCCTGAAGCGAATTCATCCGGCTGGTGTTGCGGGAGAGGCGGCTCAGCGCGGCGGCGGCGAAGGCCATGCCGATGGCGATGGAGATCACGACCATGGCCGGCGACCAGATGAAGTGGCCCTGCAGGCGCACGGCCGCCATGCCGGAATAGTGCATCACGCTGACGCCGAGACCGACAATCAGACCGCCGAAGATGGGTGATTTGGACGCGCGGTCCGAGGCGACCCACAGACCCGCGCCGATGAGGACAACAGCCGCCAGCAGCGAGAGCGCGGTGATCACCGGCGCATAGGCGATCGGCATTCCGGGATCGAACGCCAGCATGGCCACGAAATGGGTCGCCCACACGCCGATGCCGGTGACCGCGGCGGTGACGCCCAGCCAGATCACGCGGGAGGGGCCGTTGCGCGTCGCGATCATGCGCAACAGCTTCACCTGGGTGCCGGCCGCCAGAACGCACACCAGCGCGGCCAGGGCCACGAGTCGGAAGTCGTGTTGGGTTGTGAGGCAGAGGTACAGCTGACGCATTCGATCTCACCACAATGGGAAGCCGAACCTGCGCGCGCGGGTCAGTGAGGAGCGTAAAGCAACATGCTTAACGGCTGCGGCATGTTGTCTATTTTCCATTGCAACTCCAGTGAGTTGCAATCAGGAGGCGAGTCTGCCCCGCGCCACCACCGGACCGGTCGGCAGGCCGGTGGACGAGCCGCCCAGCGGTTCGGCCGACACCGCCAGGATCGCGTCGGAGGGCATGTCGGCCGGAGCGCTCAGCATCATCGAGCGATCGGCGGAGACGACGCCCAGCGAGCGCGGCGGCCCGGAGGCGGGCATCAGCCACAGCTCATGAGAGTGCTCGGGCGCGGCGCTGACCACGGCCGGCGTCACCATCAGGCGATGATGCTCCATGTCGAGCGTGGCGATGAACATCGGCGGTCCGTCCTCGCCGGCGAGGCGTGCGACCATCATCGGTCGCGGCGCCATGGCGGGCGGCGGCGCGACCGGCGTCGGCGCGGGACGAGGAACGACGAACAGCACGGCGAGGCAAGCCGCCGCGGCCGCGGCGCTGAAGCCGGCGACGCCGCGCCAGAAGGCGACGCTCTCGGTCATGCGGGGACGGCGGGCGGCCGGTTCGGGCCCCAGCGCCATGGCGATCCGCCGCCAGACCGCCGGGGGCGGACGCACCCCGGGCACGCGCTCGATCAGGGGAACGAGCCGCAGCTCCCAGGCGGCGACCTCGGCCGCGAACGCCGGGTCGGTCTCGATGCGAGTCTGGGCGGCGGCGCGCGCGGACGCGTCGAGCACGCCGAGCACCAGCTCGGCCGCGGTGGGATCGAAGCCCTCGAGGTCGTCCTCAGCCATGGGCGTCGCCCAGGCAGAGGCGCAGCTTCATCAGCGAACGACGGATCCAACCCTTCAGGGTGCCGAGCGGCAGGCCGAGCCGTTCGGCCAGAACCTCGTAGGTGACGCCGCCGAAGAAGGCGGTGCGAACAGCGGCGGCGTGCTCGCCGGGCAACTGGTCGAGGCAGGTCTCCAGCCGCCGCGCCTGCTGCGAGACCACCAGCCGCGCATCGGCGGGCGGGGCGTCGTCGGCGACCGCGGCGGCGGCCTCTTCCGGCACGGTAGGCCGCAGGCCCCGGCTGCGCGCGCGATCTATGGCGCGGTTGCGCGCCAGGGTCGCCAGCCAGGTGATCGGGCTGGCGCGCGTCGCGTCGAAGCCGCCCGCCTTGCGCCAGATGGTCAGGTAGACTTCCTGCAGCACGTCCTCGGCCTCGGCGTGGTCGTGCAAGATACGGAGGATCACGCCGAATAGTTTGGGCGAGGTCAGCCGGTAGACCTCCTCCAGGGCGTTCCGGTCGCCCCCCGCCACCAGGGCGAGGGCGGCCGAAAGATGAGCGCGGGAAGTCTCGGCGTCCATGCGCGCTCCAGCGGCGGTTCGCGTGAGCGTGGCATATCGCAATTCTCCACGCCACTCCTGTAGGGTGTCGCCATGGCGTCCCTTAGCGATCATGTGCGGAACGCCCTCGCGCCGTTCCGGTGGCGCGAGGCGCTGAACTGCGCGCCGGCCATCGCCCTGCTGCTGGTCGGCGGCTTCGTGATCGGCAAGCCGCTGGAAGGCGCCATCGCCGCCGGCGCGGCCTTCTCGGTAGGGTTCGGCGCCTATCGCCGCATCCGTTCGCGGCCGTGGCTGGCCATGTCGCTGACCGCCGCGGCCATGACGGCCGCCGCCTTCTTCGGCTCGACCGTCGGCCAGTTTCCCGTGGCCTTCACCCTCTGCTCGGCGGGCCTCGCCGCCCTGGTCGCGTGGTTCGCCCTCTACGAGGAGAACATCTGGTGGATCGCGCTGGAGACGGCGATCGCCTTTTTCGTCGCGGGTTACTTCGCGGGCCCATTTGAGGTCGCCCTCGATCGCGCCCTGGCCGTGGCGGTCGGCGGCGGGGTGCAGATCCTGCTCGTCGGGTTCCTGCGCGAGCGGGAGGGACCGATTCCCGCGCAAGCCCCAGTGCGGCCAGCCCTGTTCCAGGCCCATGCCTTTCGGGCGGCGGCAAGCGTCGGCATCGCCACCTGGCTGGCGCTGAGCTTCAAGCTCGGCAACGGCTACTGGGCGCCGATGACCGCCCTCATCGTGCTGAAACCCGGCCTCAGGGACACCCAGGTGCGCGGCCTGTTCCGCCTCGCCGGCACCGTGGGCGGCTGCGCGGCCGCCAGCCTGTTCGCCCTCGCCTTCCCCGCGACGCCGGCCGTGCTGGTGACCGCCATCCTGGTCTGCGCCTGGCTGGCCTATGCCCTGCAGCGCGCCAACTATGCCGTGTTCTCCGCCGCCGTCACCGCCACGGTGGTCTTCCTGCTGGCCCTGCATGAGCCCGAGGCCGTCGGCGCCGTGCGGCGGGTCATCGCCACCCTCGCCGGCGGCGGCGTGGCCCTGGCCGTCGCCTACCTGGGCCGCCGCCCGCCGATGCTGCGCCCGACGCCGCGCGGCGCCGGCTGACGATTGACCGGCCCGGCCCGGCGTGCGCTCCTCCGGGTCAATCCTCGCCAGAAGGAACGGAATATGGGGCGTATCGCATCGTCGGCCTGGCTGGGCCTGATCTTCGCCGCCGGGCTGTCGCTGGGCGGCCTGAACGTCCAGGCTCAGGTTCCCGATCCCCTGGTGTTCGCCAACGGCGCGGCGGTGCGCGGCAAGGCCGATTTCGAACGGCGTCGGCGGCCGGAAATCCTCAATCTCTTCGCGGAGAACGTCTACGGGCGGACGCCGACGGGCCGGATGCCGGTGAAGGTGATGGAGGTCCGGCAGGAACTCGCCCTCAACGGCCTGGCCTTCCGCAAGCAGATCACCCTGGCCGTGGGCCCCAAGGGCGAGCGGACCTGGCGGCTGCTGCTTTATATTCCCGCCCAGGCCAAGGGGCCGGTCCCAACCATCATCGGTCTCAACTTCGCCGGCAATCACACCGTCGACGCCGACCCTGGGATCGACCTCAACCCTGTCTGGGCGCGCGACCCGGCGGCGCCGAACCCCATGCCGGCGGGGCGAACGGCCCGACAGGTGCTACAGCCGGCGACTGCGGCGACGCGTGGACGCGCCGCGGCCAACTGGCAAGTCCCCATGCTGATGAAGCGTGGCTACGGCTTCGCGACGATCTACGCCGGGGATATCGAGCCCGACTTCGACGGCGGCGTGGCCCATGGCGTCCGCCCCCTGTTCCAGCCCACCGCCCAGACCTTGGACGCGCCGGACGCCTGGGGAGCCATGGGCGCCTGGGCCTGGGGCATGAGTCGCGTCGCCGACGTGGTGTCGGCCGACCGGGCGGTGGATTCCCGGCGCCTGATCGCCTTTGGATTCTCACGGTTCGGCAAGGCGGCCCTGTGGGCGGCCGCGCAGGACCGGCGGTTCGCCCTGGTGCTGGCCAACGAGACCGGCAAGGGCGGCGCCTCGCTGGTGAAACACCCGGGCGGCGAGACCCTCGACCATGTCATCGAGGCGTTTCCTTATTGGAACTCGATCAACCTCAAGCGCTACCACGGCCGGGCGAACGACCTGCCGGTGGACGGCCATCTGCTGCTGACGCTGATCGCGCCGCGCCCGCTCTATGTCGGCAGCGCCGACAAGGACCCCTACTCCGACCCCGAAGGCGAGTATCTGGCGACCAAGGCGGTGACGCCCCTCTACGCCCTCTATGGCGAACCGGGCTTGCCCGACGGGCCGATGCCGGCCCTCGATCATCCGATCGGCAGCGGCGCGGTGGCCTATCATGTCCGCACCGGCGGCCACAACGTAACCGCCTACGACTGGACGCAGTACCTCGACTTCGCGGACCGCGAGTTGAAGGCCCGTTAGACCGGCGCCGCCTAAGGAACGATCTGCATGCGCCGCATCCACCACATCGCGATCATCGCCTCGGACTACGACCGCTCGCGGCGGTTCTATGTCGAGACGCTCGGCCTGCCGGTCATCCGCGAGGTCTATCGGGAAGAGCGCAACTCGTGGAAATGCGACCTCGACGCGGGCAACGCCCAGATCGAATTGTTCTCCTTCCCCGATCCGCCGCCACGCCCGACCCGCCCCGAGGCCTGCGGTCTGCGCCACCTCGCCTTCGAGGTGGACGACATCGAGGCGGAGATCGCCCGGCTGGAGCAGCACGGCGTCACGACCGAACCGATCCGCGTCGATCCCTACACCGACCGCCGCTTCACCTTCTTCGCCGACCCCGATGGTCTGCCGCTGGAGCTCTACGAAAGCGAATGACCGCCTCTGACCGCCCCTTGACGGACTGGCGACGTATCTTCGCTCTGGCGGCCGGGGTCGTCGCCATCGTGCATGGCGGCTTCACGGTGTTCGATGAGCAGCACAACGGCGGCGCCGGGACCTCGATCGTCCTAGCCATGGTGCAGATCGCCGCCCTCTTGATGCGACGAGCGGAGGCGCGGCTGCTGACCTTCCTGCTCGGCCTCGCCGTCGCCGGACGCGCCGTGGTCCGTTACGCCCTCGGCGCCAGCTTCGACTGGACGGGAATAGCCGTGGCCCTGGTGGTGATCGCGGCGGGGGTGATCCTGCGTGGCAAGCCGGACGCGGCGACGCCCTCCTAGGTGCGACCGGTCACTTCGGCGGCAGCCCGCCGACGAAGTCCGACGCCCGCTCGATCCAGGCGTCGAGGCCCTCGTCGATGGCCGCATCGGCCTCGACGAAGACGAAGCCGCCCATGCGGCGACCGGCATGCACCATCGGCTCGACGCCGGGCAGTTCGAGGAGGCCGGGCTCCGCGTCCTTGCCGACGCGGAACATGAACCGCTCCTCCTGGGCGAAGCAGAGCATGTTGCCGTTCAGCAGCCAGCAGCGGCCGCCGAACATCCGCTTGAAGCTGATGCCCTGGCGGCGCGCGAGCGTGTCGGCGAGCAGTTCGTCGAGATGGTTATCCCTGGGCATGGCGCGAGCCTCGCCGCAGAGCGCCAGGCGATCAAGCCTTCAGCGCCGGCGCCGGCCCGGAGAGCGATCATCCGGCCAGCCCGGTTTGTCTGTCGATGAAGGCCGCGCTGTCCTTCAACACCGGGGCCAGCCAGCGTAGCGGGGCGGCCAGGGCGCCGACCGTGAGCGCGTGGTTGATGCGGGCATAGCGCCTGGTCTCGACCCGACCGCCCGTCTCGCGGATGCGGGCGGCGAGGCGGGTGACGTTCTCGGGATCGACCACCGTGTCCTTCTCCGGCGCGATCAGCAGCATCGGCGGGGCGGCGGCGGTGACGTACTGGATCGGCTGGGTGGCCGGGCGGGTCTCCTCCGGCCCGAAGATGGTCTTCAGCACATCGGATCGCAGGGGCAGGAAGTCGTAGGGACCGGCAAGGCCGACGACGGCCTTGATGTCGTTGTCCGGGTTCAGACCGACTTCGCCGAGCCAGCGGCGATCGAGGCTCAGCATGGCCGAATTGTAGGCGCCGGCCGAGTGGCCCATCAGCACCAGGCGGGTGGGATCGCCGCCATGGTCGGCCGCGTGATCGCGCGCCCAGCGCACGGCCCGCGCGCAATCCTCCAGGAACGACGGCCAGCGCACCTGGGGATAGATGCGATAGTCGGGGACCATGACGACATAGCCCTGACGCGCCAGAGCGGCGCCGGCCCAGCCGTACAAGCCCCTGGCGCCCGCCTCCCAGCCGCCGCCGTAGAAGAAGACCACGACCGGCCGCCCAGGCCTTCGTTCCCGGGGCGCGTAGACATCGAGTTTGCCGCGGGGGCCCGGAGCGTAGGCGATGTTGCGGGCGATCCGCAGCCCGCCTTTCGGTTCGATGGCGTTCAAGGTGTCGACCGTTGAGCAGCCGCCGAAGGCGGCGATAGCGAAGAGGGGCGCGAAGCATCCGGCCCGGAGGCCGCTGGATCGCCGATATGCTCCTCACGTCTACCATCGCGCGCGCCCCTTCGCCGCAGCGCATTGGCTGCAGCTACGGCCAAACCGGGCAAGAGATCACGGTCGGCGTTCCGACATGGCGGGATCCGAGACAGAACTGTCGTAATAGCGTCGCCGATCCTGCACGCGTCGGAGCTATCGCCGCTCAGGTTTCGAGGGGCGACCATGCAACACAAGACCCAACTGCTTTCCGCCGCGGCCCTGGCCGCCCTGGTCTTCGCCGGCCCCGCCCTGGCGCAGGAAGCCTCAAGCGTGGAGGAGGTGGTGGTCACGGCCCAGCTGCGCGAGCAGAAGGCGGTCGACGTTCCCTTCGCCCTGACGGCTTACAACGGCGATTTCCTGCAATCGATCGGCGTGCAGGAGTTCGACGCCCTCTCGACCTTCGTGCCGGGCTTCGAGGTGCAGAACCAGTCGCCCAACAACCCGGGCTTCGTGATGCGCGGCATCACCTCGGACAGCGGCGACGCCACGCAGGAGCCCCGCGTCTCGGTCTACCAGGACGGCGTCTCGATCTCGAAGTCGCGCGGCTCCTATGTCGAACTGCTGGACCTCGAGCGCGTCGAAATCGCCAAGGGCCCGCAGTCGACCCTGTACGGGCGCGGCGCCCTGATCGGGGCGGTGAACCTGGTGCAGAACAAGGCCGACCCGGGCGGCTTCTCCGCCTCCAGCCAGGCGTCGTTCGGCAACTTCGGCAGCAGCCTGTTCGAAGGCGTGTTCAACGCCCCCGTCGGACCGGCCGCGGCGGTGCGCTTCGCCGCCCGCGTGAAGCATCGCGACGGCTATGTCGACAACGCCATCGGCGGCGGCGACTTCAACTCGGTGGACACCCAGGCCTATCGGGCGGCCCTGCGGTTCGAGCCCGGCCCGGTGACCATCGACCTGATCGCCAACTACCAGCATGACGAGCCGAACGGCACGGCCTTCAAATCCATCGCCTACAACCCGACCGACCCGACCACCGGCGCCGTGCTGGGCGGCCGCAAGCCGCAGGAGCCGGCGGCGCTGATCGCCGGCGACGGCTTCGAAGGCGGCAAGGGCCTCGGCCTGAACCGCGACGTGTGGGGCGTGACCGGCCTCGCCTCGTGGAAGCTGAACGAGGCCTTCACCCTGACCTCGACCAGCGCCTATCGCGAGTTCGACTCGCTGGAGATCTTCGACGCCGACGGCATCGGCCTGCCGGCCCTCACCGCCGCCGAAGGAGCCGAGGGCAAGCAGGCGAGCCAGGACTTCCGGCTGAACTACGACAATGGCGGCCGCGCCCGCTGGTTCGCCGGCCTGTCGGTCTTCCACGAGGAAGGCAGCCAGCGCGTGCCGACCCAGTTCGACGAGCGCGTCCTGCTCGCTCGCCTGACCAACACCCTGAACGGCGGCGGCGCCATTCCCGGCCGCCCCGCGACCGATCCGGCCCCGCTGGCCCTGTTCGGCAATCCCGCCTTCACCGGCCAACTGCTGCAGGGCGTGGCCGGCGCCAGCGGCGTGCTGCTGCCGACGGCCCAGGCCCAGGCCATCGCCGCCAACCTGAAGTCCGCCCACCGCGAGACCTCGACCAACACCTCCGACACCGACTCGGTCGACGTCTTCGTCGATGCGAGCTTCGACCTGACAGACCGCCTCGAGGTCGGCGGCGGCCTGCGCTACACGCGCGATGAGAAGACCTCGGGCTTCACCTCGGCGGTGCAGAACGGGCGCTCGATCCTCGGCGGCTTCATCGGCGCCCTGGCCCAGCCGGCCCCCGTTCGCGACGCCCTGCTGCTGGCCCTTGCAGCTCCCGGCGCGGCCAACATCCCGACCTCGGCCCAGTATCCGGTGCCGATGTTCGGCCTCGGCGCCCAGCCGACCGCCAACAACGGCGACAAGGCCACGGCCGACCTCGACAACAGCGGCATGACCTGGCGCCTGACCGCGCGCTACGCCCTCGGCGACGACGCCAACCTCTACGCCAACTACGCCCGCGGCCGCCGCCCGAAGGTGCTGGCCGCCAGCGCGCCTTCGGCGCCGTTCGGGCCGGTGCGTTTCAACACCGTCGACGCCGAGACGGTCGACAGCTTCGAGCTGGGCTACAAGGGCGTGCTGCTGGACGGACGGCTGCAGCTCGACGCGGCCGTCTTCCACTACGACTACAAGAACTTCCAGACCACCGAGCAGCAGGGCACCCTGTTCGTGGTGACCAACGCCGGCGAGGCCAAGGCCAACGGCTTGGAACTGCAGGGCCGCCTGCAGGCCAACGCGCATTTCGACCTGTTCGCCACCTACGCCTACAACCACGCCCGCTTCGAGACCGGCATCCGCGAGGGCAATCGCTTCCGCCTGTCGCCGGACAACTCCGCCTCGATCGGGGCCGACATCCATCTGCCGGCCGCGGGCGGCCAGGCCTATTTCCGCCCGACCTACACCTGGCAGTCGGAGGTGTTCTTCGACGACGACAACGACAAGCCCTCGTTGCAGCAGCCGCCCCGGGCCCTGGTCGCCGACAACCTCCAGGACGAGCGGCAGAAGGCCTACGGCCTGCTGAACCTGCGCCTCGGCTGGCGCGCCGCCGACGCCGCCTGGGGGGTCGAGCTGTTCGCCGACAACGTGCTCGACGAGGCTTACATCCGGGATGCGGGCAACACCGGCGACAGCCTGGGGATGCCCACCTTCATCGCCGGTCCGCCGCGCTTCGTCGGCGTCAACCTGACTTTCCGACGCTAGCCCCGTGGCCCTGACCTTCAACCGCCGCCGGGCGCTGACCTTCGGCCTGGTGGCCGCCGCGCCCGCCGTTCACGCCCAGACGCCGGCCGCCGTCGCCTTCAAGCACGGCGTCGCCGCCGGCGATCCCCTGGCCGACCGTCTGATCCTGTGGACCCGCGTCACCACCGAGCCGGCGGCGACGCCCGCCGTGACCTGGCAGGTCGCCGAGGACCCGGGCTTCACGCGCGTCGTCGCCAAGGGCACGGCGATCGCGCAGGCCGCCTCCGACCACACGGTGAAGGTCGATGTCGGCGGGCTGAAGTCGGGCCGCGAGTACTGGTATCGGTTCAGCGCCCAGGGCGTGACCTCGCCGGTCGGCCGAGCCCGCACCCTGCCAGTCGGGGCGACCCCCGACGTGGTTCTGGCGGTGGTCTCCTGCTCGCTCTATCCGGGCGGTCTGTTCAACGCCTACGAGGCCCTGGCCCGGCAGCCGCGCATCGACGCGGTGCTGCACCTCGGCGACTACATCTATGAGTACGGCGCGGAGCCAGGCCAGTACGGCATGGAGATCGGCTCGAAGATCGGCCGCGTGCCCGATCCGCCGCACGAGATCGTCACCCTTTCCGACTATCGCCGCCGCCACGCCCTCTACAAGGCCGACGCCGACCTGCAGGCGGCCCATGCCCGCGCGGCCTGGATCTGCGTGTGGGACGACCACGAGACGGCCAACGACAGCTGGCTCGGCGGCGCCGAGAACCATCAGCCTGAGAAGGAAGGCGCCTGGGCGACGCGCAAGGCCGCCGCCCTGAAGGCCTACTTCGAATGGATGCCGATCCGCGAGCCTAAAGGTCGCATGGCCGAGGCCATCCAGCGCAGCTTCGACTTTGGCGACCTCGCCACCCTGATCATGGTCGAGACCCGCCTGCAGGCGCGCAGCGAACAGCTGACCTTCGCCAAGGACCTGCCGATCACCGCCGGCCCGGACGGCCAGCCCAACGTCGATGTAAGGGGCTTCATGGCCCGGCTGAACGCCCCCGAACGCGCGCTGCTGGGCCGCGAGCAGGAGGCCTGGATCGGCGACGAACTGAAGCGGTCGCGCCAGTCGGGCCGCCAGTGGCAGGTGATCGGCAACCAGGTGGTGATGGGCCGGGTGTTCGGCCCGGACCTCGAAAAGATGGCTGGCGCGGCCTGGCCGCAGATCCTGGCCGGCCTCGACGAAGACACCCGCAGGCAGGTCGCCCAGGCGGCCCAGTTGTTCAAGCTCGGCCTTCCGATGAACCTCGACAGCTGGGACGGCTATCCGGCGGCGCGCGAGCGGCTCTACGACCTGTTCAGGGCGGCCGACGCCAATCCCATCGTCCTGGCCGGCGACAGCCACGCCTTCTGGATCAACGACCTGATGGACGCCTCTGGCCGCCGCGTGGCTTGGGAGTTGGGCACGACGGGAATCACCAGCCCGTCGTGGGGCGACAGCGCGCCGAAGCTGCCCCTTGGCCTGGCGGTGGCCGCCCGCAACGACGAGGTGATTTTCAACGATCAGCTCAGCAAGGGCTTCGCCCTGCTGACCCTGACCCCGGAAGGCGCCAAGGCCGAGCTGTTCGCCGTCTCGACCATTCTGGCCAAGCCCTATGAGACGCGAATAGTCACCACGGCCCGCTCCACCAGCCGTCCCGGCGCCCTGGCGGCCCCGACGATCGGCTAGGCCCTGGCTCGTGGCTCGAGCCGCCCTGGCCAGGCCTTGGGTTCCGACCGGTCGGCGGGCGTCAGCATCACCACGGCCGCCGGTTCGCCGGCAGGCTGAGCGAGTCTCGGCAGGCGCAGGCTGTGCAGTTCGCCCCCCTGGTCGGTGTAGAGAATTTCGGCCCTGTGCCCGGAACGTGAAGCCTCCCGCGCGATGCGCAGCGCCGTCTCGAAGGCCCGTGCGCGTGAGGCGAAGTGTCCAATGTGATGCCGATCGGTGACGATGCGCCACTCGTGGCCGATGGCGAGCACGGCATAGCGGATGGTTTTCAAAGCACCCTCCCCCGGCGATCAGGACCGCCACGCGCGCCATGACTGCGCGCTCAGGTAGAGGATCGGTGGAGGGAAATTAAGGAATCGCCAAGCCCGCGATTCAGGGCCGCATGAAGGGCGAGGCCTCGTAGGCCGCGCGTACGCCCTCGGCCAGCGGAATGCGCGCGGACCAGCCGAGCGACCTCAGCCTGCCGCCATCCATGAGTTTGCGCGGCGCCCCGTCCGGCTTGCTCGGATCGGTGCGCACATCGCCCTCGAAACCGACGGCCCGACAGACCAGGTTCGCCAGATCGAGGATCGAGATTTCCTCCTGCGAGCCGACATTGACGTGCTCGGGCGCGGAATAACGCTGCATCAGGAAGACGCAGGCGTCGGCGCAATCGTCGGCATGCATGAACTCGCGCAGCGGCGCGCCCGTCCCCCAGATGGTGATGTGGTCGGCGCCGGCCATCTTGGCTTCGTGGGCCTTGCGGATCAGCGCCGGCAGCACATGGCTCAGCCGCGGATCGTAGTTGTCGCCCGGGCCGTAAAGGTTGGTCGGCATGGCGCTGATGAAGTCGCAGCCGTGCTGGCGGCGGTAAGCCTCGGCCAGCTTCAGTCCGGCGATCTTGGCCACCGCGTACCACTGATTGGTCGGCTCGAGCGGTCCGGTCAGCAGAGCGTCCTCAGGGATCGGCTGCGGCGCGAGGCGCGGATAGATGCAGCTGGAGCCGAGAAACAGCATCTTGCCCACGCCGCCGCGGAAGGCCGCCTCGGTGACGTTCGAGGCGATCATCAGGTTGTCGTAGAGGAAATCGGCCGGATAGCTGTCGTTGGCGAGGATGCCGCCGACGCGGGCCGCCGCCATGAAGATGGCGTCCGGGCGCTCGCGGTCGACAAAGCCGCGCACGGCGACGGGATCGCGCAGATCGACCGTCGCACGATCGACCGTAAGGATTTCGCACGCTTCCGAAGCCAACCTTCGGACGATGGCCGAGCCGACCATGCCCCGATGGCCGGCGACCCACACCCGCTTGCCCGCGAGATCGAACACCATGGGCGCCGGCGCGGTCACGGGATCAGGACTTGGTCTGGTCGGCCATGACGGCGAGATCGGCCGCCACCATCTCGGCGCAGAGGTCGCGCCAACTGGTCTCATGAACCCAGCCGAGCTTCTCGCGAGCCTTGCTGGGGTCACCGATCAGCACGTCGACCTCGGCCGGTCGGAAATAGCGTGGATCGACCTTGACGAGGGTCCGCCCGGTCGCGGCGCAGACGCCCTCCTCATCGACGCCCCGACCGCGCCATTCAAGGGTGACGCCCAACTCGGCGAACGCAGCCTCGACGAACTGGCGAATCGAGGTGGTCTGCCCGGTGGCCAACACATAATCGTCCGGCGCGTCCTGCTGCAGCATCAGCCACATGCCGCGCACATATTCCGCCGCGTGACCCCAATCGCGCTTGGCGTCAAGGTTACCGAGCCACAGCCGGTCCTGCCGGCCCAGATGAATCGCGGCGACCGCGCGGGTGATCTTGCGGGTGACGAAGGTCTCCCCGCGCATCGGGCTTTCATGGTTGAACAGGATGCCGTTCGAGGCATGCATCCCATAGGCCTCGCGGTAGTTCACCGTGATCCAGTAAGCGTAGAGCTTGGCCACCGCGTAGGGGCTGCGGGGATAGAAGGGCGTCAGTTCAGTCTGCGGCGTCTCGCGCACCTTGCCGTAAAGCTCCGAGGTCGAAGCCTGGTAGAAGCGGGTCTTATCCTTCAGGCCCAGGAGGCGGATCGCCTCCAGCAGGCGCAGCGCGCCGCCGCCGTCGACATCGCTGGTGTAGTCGGGCGTCTCGAAGCTCACCTGCACGTGGCTCTGGGCGGCCAGGTTGTAGATTTCGTCCGGCTGCACCTCGGCGACCAGACGCGTCAGGTTCAGCGCGTCGGTCATGTCGGCGTAGTGCATGAAGAAGCGCGGGTTCGGCTCATGCGGATCCTGATAGATGCCGTCGACCCGCTGCGTGTTGAAGGACGACGCCCGGCGTTTGGAGCCGTGCACCGTATAGCCCTTCGAGAGCAGAAACCGCGCGAGGTAGGCGCCGTCCTGGCCGGTGACGCCGGTGATCAGGGCCGTCTTGCCGTTCGCGCTCACACTCATTGGCCTCGCCTGTCGCTGGCGCCGCGCTCGACGCTGAGCGGTTACTAGCGCGTCTGCCCGGCCCGGCGCCAGCAGACGCGCCAACGACGCCTTTCCACGGCGGCTTCCCCCAAACGGGGGTCGCACCCTTTCCACGCGTGCGGCATCAAGACAACTCGCCTGAAGGATGAATAAGAGCGTTAAAGGATTCGAGTTAGCCAAGCTTGGCTTGTTAGCCATTCCAGCGGAGAAAGGAGAGGGATGCAGACGCGTGAACGTTCGCCGCTGACTCTTCTGACGCCGAGGGAGCTTGATTGCCTGCGGCTGGTCGCCCTGCACCTCACCTCCAAGGCTATCGCCAAGCAGTTGGGCATCTCGCCTTACACGGTCGATAAGCACCTGCGTGAAGCGCTGCAGAAGCTGGAAGTGGCCACCCGCCGCGAGGCGGCCATCGTGCTCAGACGCTTCGAGGCCCCCCCTAACTTCGAGGGGGGTGATTTTGCAGCAATTGCGACGGCCGCCCCGGATGCGTCTGCTGCCTCCACGGAGGTAGTCGATGAATTTTCCCCTCGGCCAGGCGGCAGCCCAAGCCCAGTTCCTGAAACGCGAACGCGAGAGCTTCGTGATACAGTTTCCGCCGGCGAAATCGCCCGGCGGGACCTTCCCAACCTTCACCTGGAAGCAGCTGGAACGCCAGTTGGTCGACTTGGCGTCGGAACGAGCCCTGGCGAACTTCGCCCAAACCTTGGTGAACCTCCGGGCTTCGAACCCCGAGGGTATGCCGACGGAATTACTCCTGCGGGAGATCCTGGTGCTCGCCGCCATAGTGCAGGAGGAGCGGCCGCCGATCTCGACGGAGATTTCGAGCCTGGAGGAGGATTCCTCCATGCCCTAGCGCCCGCTCAGACCTTAGCGTTGGTCGCCGGCATTGGTTTCGGCGCGGCGCTGTTGATCACCGGCGCGCTTTTCGCGGCGCGCATGACCCTCGAGGCGATCGCCCGGCTGATGAGCTGAGGCCCCGCGCCTCACCTCTACGGAGCCGATCCTCATGAAGAAACTCGCCGCCGCCGCCAGCGCCAAGCGCGCCGTCCGTGAAGCCGAAATCGCTCTCGACGACGCCCTGACCCGCGCCAGCCAAATGATGGCCCGCCTGCCCGAACTGCGCCGCCAAGCCGGTCTCTCGGCCACCGTCGGCCAAGTTGTGCTGCGCCACACCGGCGACGCCATCGCCGCGCTGGTGACCGCCCAGGGCAGCATGACGCTGGCCCACAATGCGCTCGAGGCGGTCCGCCTCGACCACCACATCCCGATCACTGCCGGCGGCCCGGACGAGACCAAGCCGCCCCCCGGGGTGAGCCAGGAACTCGCGCAAGTCGCCAACGCGGCCTAGAGTCGATCTGGCGCGACGGTGATCGCCGTCGCGCCAGAGCTTATCAGAATACACGCGATGGACCTCGATACCGCCCGACTGATCGGCCGCATGCTATATTATGGCATCTGCGTGATTGCGGTTTTACGCGGGGACCGGCCGCTTCGATATGCGGGCGCGGCCATCGTGGCGAACGCCCTGATCAGCCCGCTTCTTGAACCTCACGACCCCAGCGCGGCGCGGTATGGCGTAATGATCGCCGATATCGCCTTGCTCGTTTTGTTGTCGCTCACCCTGCTGCGGAACCGTCGTTGGTGGCTCGTGGTGGCTACGGCGCTTTGGTTGATGAGCACGCTTACCCACGTCGCCGGCCTGATCGGGGCGCCGATCGACGCGAGGGTCATTTTCTATGGCCGCCTGTTCTGGGCCTACGGCATGGTCGCCATCGTGGCCTACGGCCTGATTGAACGCGAACTGTACCGGCGTAACCCGCGAAGGCAGGCCGAAGCGATGGTTCGCGCGCTCGTCGCCGAGCATGGCGAGGCTCGCACGCGGGCCGAATTGGATCGCCGCTATCTGGTCGCGACAAATCCGACGGACAAGGCTCGGGCGGCTGAACTGTCGGAGGCTCTGCGTCAGTTGACTTTGACCCGGGAGCGGGATGGCGCCATTTAGGCGGACAGGTTTCACAGCACATCCCAGAATGGCTGACGCACCCCATCCCGTAGACGTCCATGTCGGTCGCCAGATTCGTCTTCGACGCAAGGCCGTAGGACTTACCCAGCACGCCATCGCCGAGCAGTTGGGCCTCACCTTTCAACAGGTGCAGAAGTACGAGCGCGGCCACAACCGGGTCAGCGCCTCGAAACTCTTCGAGATCGCCAACGCCCTGCAGACCGACGTGGGCTACTTCTTCCACGGCATGTCGAGCCACCAGGGCGCCCCGCCCAGCCATGAGGACCGCGCCATCGCCGACTTCGCCTCCAGCGATTTCGGACGCGAGCTGATCCTGGCCCTGAACGGCGTGCCGGCCAAGAATGTGCGACGCGGCATGCTGGCCCTCGCCAAGGCCCTGGCCGAACCCTCCGACCTCTAGGGCTTATGCGGCTCAATCCGCTGTTCGCCAGCATGGGCGCGACCATCTTCGAGGAGATGTCGGCCCTCGCGCGCGAGACGGGGGCGATCAATCTCGGCCAGGGCTTTCCGGAATCGCAGGGCCCGCTGGCGATGCGGCAGGCGGCCGGTCGTTGGCTGATCGAAGGCGACAACCAATATCCGCCGATGCGCGGCGTTCCGCAGTTGCGCGCCGCCGTGGCCGAACACTACGCCCGCCGCCAAGGCCTCTCCGTCGGCCCCGAGAACGTTGTCGTCACCTCCGGCGCGACGGAAGCCCTCGCCGCCGCCCTGGTTTCGGTGGTGCGGCCCGGCGACGAGGTGATCATCTTCGAGCCGGCCTATGACGCCTATCGGCCGCTGATCGAGATGGCCGGCGGAACGCCGCGCGCCGTGCGGCTGGAGCCTTCGCGCTGGGCGATCGACGAGGCCGCCGTCGAGGCGCTGGTTACGCCCCGCACCCGCGCCGTGCTGTTCAACAACCCGCTCAATCCCGCCGCCCGGGCCTATAGCGCCGAAGAGCTGGCCGCCCTGGCCCGGGTCTGCGTGCGACACGACCTGATCGCGATCAGCGACGAGGTGTGGGAACATCTGGTCTTCGACGGCCGCCGCCATCGGCCGCTCGCCGCGGAGGCGGGCATGGCCGAACGCACGATCAAGATCGGCTCGGCGGGAAAGATCTTTTCGATGACCGGCTGGAAAGTCGGCTTCATGGTCGCCCACGGCCCGCTGATCGAAACCGTGGCCCGCGCCCACCAGTTTCTCACCTTCACCACTCCGCCCAACCTGCAGCTGGCGGTGGCGGAGGGCCTCGCCTGGCCGGAGGCTTGGTTCGACGACATGCGCGCCGGCTACGCCGCCTCCCGCGACCGCCTGGCCGCGCGGCTGACGGCGGAGGGTTTCGAGGTGGCGCCGAGCGAGGCGACCTATTTCTTGTGCGTCGATCTGGCCGCCTCGGGCGTCAACCTCGACGGCGCGACCTTCTCCCGGCGCTCGACGCGTGAGTTCGGCGTCGCCGCCATCCCGCTGTCCAGCTTCTTCGGCGACGGGTCGGCGGGGGGCTTCATCCGCCTCTGCTTCGCCAAGTCCGACGCCACGCTCGATCTCGGCGCCGAGCGCCTGGCCCGGGCTCGCGACGCTTTCCGCGCCTGAGGCGTAATACTTGGCATTGTGACGAATTCTCGACACTGGCATGACAGCCGGCGTGCGCCCGCGGGGAACGGCGCGGATTCGGGGATGTCATGCTCAGCTGGTTCCAGGCCTTGCTGCCCAAGGAAGATCAGTTCTTCCGCCTGTTCGCCGACCATGCGGCCACCCTGCCACGGGGCGCCCAGGCCTTGCGGGCGATGCTCGATGGCGGACCCGATACGGCCCATTGGTGCGCCAAGGTGGTCGAGTACGAAAACGAAGCGGACGCCGTGGCCCGCGAGGTGCTGCTGGCGGTCCGCCGGAGCTTCATCACCCCCTTCGACCGTTCGGACATCCGCGAGCTGACCAACGCGCTCGATGACGCCATCGACCAGATGCAGAAGACCAGCAAGGTCGTCATCCTCTACGACCTGCAGGCCTTCGCGCCGCACATGCAGCAGTTGGGCGACATCGCGGTCGCCTGCGCCGACCTGGCCGTCGAGGCCATCGCCCTGCTGCCCCAGATCCGCCGCAACCAGGGCCGCCTGAACGAGCTCACCGAACAGATGGTGCGACTCGAGACCGAAAGCGACGCCCTCTACGACGCCGGCATGCGGGCCCTGTTCGAGGCGCATCGCAACGGCGACGCCATGGCTTTCCTGATCGGGGCGGAACTCTATGATCACCTCGAGAAGGTGGTGGACCGCTTCGAGGACGTGGCCAACACGATCAGCGGCATCCTGGTAGAGCACCTCTGACCATGGACCCCGCCCTGATGGTGCTGGTCTTCCTGATCGGCGTCGCCCTGCTCTTCGACTTCCTGAACGGGCTGCATGACGCCGCCAATTCGATCGCCACCATCGTGGCGACCCGCGTGCTGCCGCCGGCGCTGGCGGTGGGGTGGGCCGCCTTCTTCAACTTCATCGCCTTTCTGGTCTTCGGCCTGCACGTGGCCAACACCATCGGCAAGGGCATCATCTCGCCCGAGATCATCACCGACCAGGTGATCTTCGGGGCGCTGTCCGGCGCGATCATCTGGAACGTGGTCACCTGGATCGCCGGCATTCCGTCGTCGAGCTCGCACGCGCTGGTGGGCGGCCTGCTGGGCGCGGGAATCTGCAAGGGCGGCCTGGGGGCGGTGGTCGTCTCCGGGGTGTCGAAGACGGTGATGGCGATCTTCCTGTCGCCCGCCGTCGGCTTCGCCCTGGCGCTGCTGCTGGTGCTGATCGTCTCCTGGCTGTTCGTGCGGGCGAACCCGCTGTTCGCCGACCGGGTGTTTCGCCGGCTGCAGTTTCTCTCGGCCAGCGCCTATTCGCTCGGCCACGGCGGCAATGACGCGCAGAAGACCATGGGCATCATCGCCGTGCTGCTCTACTCGCGCGCGCCGCCGGGCTCGGAGTTCCACGTGCCGTTCTGGGTGGTGATCACCTGCCAGGCCGCCATCGCGCTCGGCACGCTTTTTGGCGGCTGGCGCATTGTCCATACCATGGGCTCGAAGATCACCCGCCTGACCCCGCAGCAGGGTTTCTGCGCCGAGACCGGCGGAGCCATCACCTTGTTCCTCGCCACGAGCCTGGGGGTGCCTGTGTCCACCACCCACACCATCACCGGCGCCATCGTCGGCGTCGGGGCCGCCCGGCGGGTTTCGGCCGTGCGCTGGAGCGTGGCCCGCAGGATCGTCACCGCCTGGTTCCTGACGATGCCCGCCGCCGCCGCCGTGGCGGCGCTGTTCTACTGGCTGGGAGGCTTTGTCTTCTCCTGATGCCGCGTTCGCCCACACCCGCGCCTCGCGGCGTTCAACTCGGCGCCCTGCCCTGGCGGGAGGGCCCCGCCGGGCGCGAGGTGCTGCTGATCACCACACGCGGGGGCCGGCAATGGCTGGTGCCCAAGGGTAAGCCGATGCGCGGCCTCACGCCGGCGCAGGCCGCCGCTGAGGAAGCCTGGGAAGAGGCGGGTGTGCGCGGCGAGATCGCCGCCGAGCCGATCGGCGCCTTCGGGCATCGCAAGGGCTCCGTGTTCGCCGGCCGCCGGCTGCAGGTCGATCTCTATCCGCTGAAGGTCGAGATGGAAGCCGAGGATTTTCCCGAAGCGCACGAGCGTCAACGCCGCTGGGTCAGCATTCCCGTCGCCCTGCGACTGGTGCGCTCGCCGGGACTTTGCGCCCTGATCGCGCTATTCGGAGATCAACCGCTGTCGCGCCGCGCTCAATTGCTCGTCGCGCTGCGCCGCTTCGCGCCGCGTCGCCTGCGACGCTGAACGAGGCCCGGGCGCGGCCCGATCCTTGCGAACCCCTCACCGAAATGGCCCAAAAGGGGACGCTCGCGCGTCCGCCTTGCAGCAGGTGAGTTGAGCGATGCGCCTCAAGACGATGATGTTCACCGCGGCGGCGACCGCCGCCCTTGTGTCCGGTCCGGTGCTGGCCGACGGCTATGCCGCCAAGCCGAAGCCGCCCGCCCGCGCGTCCGCCAAGCCTCAGACCCGCACGGTCTACGTCGACCGGGTGGTCGAGAAAGTCGTCGAGAAGCGCGTGGAAGTGCCGGTCGAAAAGATCGTGCCGAAGCCGGTCTACATCGATCACCCGGTCGAGAAGATCGTGGAGAAACGCGTCGAGGTGCCGGTCGACCGCATCGTGGAAAAGCCGGTCTATGTCGACCGTCCGGTGGATCGCATCATCGAGAAGCGCGTCGAGGTGCCGGTGGTGAAGGTGGTCGAAAAGCCGGTCGACCGCGTCATCGAAAAGCGCGTCGAAGTCCCGGTCGACCGCATCGTCGACAGGCCTGTCTATGTCGACCGCCCGGTGGACCGCGTGATCGAGAAGCGGATCGAGGTGCCGGTGGTGAAGGTCGTCGAAAAGCCGGTCGATCGGATCGTGGAAAAGCCGATCTACATCGATCGGCCAGTGGATCGCGTGGTCAAAGTGCCGGTGCCGGTCGACCGCATCGTCGAGAAGCCTGTCTACGTCGACCGCCCGGTGGACCGGATCGTCGAGCGCCGTGTCGAGGTGCCGGTGCCGGTGCAGGTCCCGGTCGACCGCGTGGTCTATGTCGACCGCGCACCGCCTCCCCCGCCGCCGCGTCCGCTGCCGCCGATCCGGGACTGCGGTTGCGACGATCACTACGCCTCGGGCTACGTCGGAGGCCACGTGATCGAGAGTTCGGACACCGCCTCGTACCGCTATTCGGAAAGCCAGAGCGTCGGCGCCCCGGCCGTCTACTACGATGACGGCGGCGTCTCGGCCTATGGTTATGGCTACGGCGCCGGCTACATTTCCGCTCCGCGCCGCTACGGCGCCGGCGGTGGCTGGGTCCCGCAGCCCTCGATGAACAGCTATGGCATGGGCGGCGCGGGCTCGTGGGCCCGCACCGGCGTCGGCGGCCAGGCATTCAGCAGTTCCAGCGTCAGCTCGAGCGTCAACGTCGGCGTTCACACCGGCGGCGGATATCGCGGCGGCACGCGCTGGTGACGCCTGGCGGGCCGGCGTCCGCCGGCCTCCGGATCAAACCTTGATTTCGCGACGGTGCCATTCGGCGGCGCTGTTGACGATCTCATGCAGGCCGCGTGTGGGTTTCCAGCCCAGCATTTTCTCCGCCTTTGCGGCGTCAGCCACCAGGATCGGGGCGTCGCCCTCCCGGCGGGGGCCCTCCTCGACCGCAAAGCCGCCGCAGGCCTGGCCGATCGCGCCGACCAACTCGCGCACCGTCACCCCACGGCCTGTACCGAGGTTGAACGCTTCGGTCGAACCGCCCTCCAGCAGGCGCTTGAGGGCGAGAACATGGGCGTCAGCCAGGTCCAGCACGTGGATATAGTCGCGGACCGCGGTCCCGTCGCGCGTGTCATAATCCGTGCCGAACACCTTGAACCCGCCGCCGAGGCCGAGCGCCGCGCGTATGGCCAGCGGGACGGCGTGGGTTTCGGGATCGTGCTTCTCGCCGATCCGGCCTTCGGGGTCGGCGCCGGCGGCGTTGAAATAGCGCAGGATCGCCGAACGGAAGCCGCTGTAGCGATCCAGATCGAGCAGCACCCGCTCCACCATCAGCTTCGAGTCGCCGTATGGGTTCAGCGGGGCCTGAGGATGGGCTTCGTCCATCGGCACGCGCACGGGCGCGCCGTAGGTGGCGCAGGTTGATGAGAACACCAGCTTGTCGACGCCCGCACGGCGGGCGGCGGCGATGACGGACAGGGCGCCGGCGACATTGATCTCATAGAAGCCCAGCGGGTCCTCTACCGAGTGGCCGACTTCGATCAGGGCCGCGAAGTGCATGACGGCCACGGGCCTGTGGGCGGCGAAGACGGCGTCGAGCCGCGCGGCGTCCCGGATGTCGCCCCGCTCCAGCGGCCCCCATTGCACGAACTCAGCATGGCCGTTCGACAGGTCGTCATAGACGACCGGCGTGAAGCCGGCCTGGGAGAGCCGCAGACAAGCATGAGAGCCGACGTAACCCGCGCCGCCGGTGACAAGTACGGGTTGAGGCATGAACTCCCATCCAGATGCGTTTCCAGACAACTCTTACGGCGAGGCGCCCCGGCGCCGAAGCGATCTTATCGGAGACCGTGGCGGTTTGACGAGAAGCGGCCGCCGCGGGCCGTGGGCCAACGCGGCTTGGCGCCCAGAGAGTCTCAATCTTGACCGTAGGAGGAGATCAGATTCTTGATTAAGCTAGCGTGGCCCGAGCATGCGCTACTCCTTTCCTTCGTATCATCGGACCTATCGGCGGCGGCGGATCCCCCAGCAGGTTCGCCCCCCGGAAGGCCTGTTGCGCGCGATTACGTGGCTTCTTGGCATCGGCGGGTTTGGGATTGTCACGCTCATCTTCGGCTTCGCCGTTGGACAAGCCTTGGCGTCGCTCAGTTAATCATCCGTAGCGCGCCCGAGGGCCGGATCCAACCGCTCCTCGCCCCGCGGCGAATGGCTTCGATGAACGGCCCGGCGTCGACGACCTTCGGCTCGACACTTGCAGTGACCGCCTCATGCCCACCGTCAAGTCTCGCCTCATGACGCCCATAAAGACGCTCGCCAGGCCCGGACAGCTTCCCTCGGACATCGTGGTCTATGCGGTGGGGGATATTCACGGACGCCTCGATCTGCTCGATCGCGCGCTCGCCTTCATCGAGGCGGATTTTTCGCGGTCGGGCGGCGGCAAGGCTGGCCTGTTGATTTTCCTGGGCGACTACGTCGATCGCGGTCCCGACTCCCGCGGTGTCATCGAGCGACTTCTCACACTCGACATCCACGACCTGTCGATCGTCGCCCTGAAGGGCAACCACGAATTGATGATGGTCGAGACTCTGGAAGACCCTTCAATGGCTCCCCTCTGGGCGATGCACGGCGGAGCGACCACGATCGCCTCCTACGGCGTCAGCCTTCCCGCCGACGAGGCGGATCCCAAGGCTTGGATCAAGGCCGCGAGCGCCCTGCAGCAGGCGGTCCCAAAACAGCACATCGAGTTCCTCGAAGGCCTCAAGACGGCGATGGTGGTGGGCGACTATTTCTTCGTGCACGCCGGCGTTCGACCGGACCGCACGCTCGACCGGCAAGCCGCGACGGACCTCTTGTGGATTCGCGACCGCTTCCTCAACCACGAGGGCGGCTTCGAAAAGATCATCGTTCATGGCCACTCGACCACCATGGAGCCGCTGCTCGGCCAGGGCCGGATCGGCATCGACACCGGCGCCCACGCGAGCGGGCTGCTGACCGTGCTGAAGCTAAATTTTGGACGCGAGACCCTGTTTCGGATCAGCCTGGAGGACGACGCGGTCTGGAACTAAAGCGGCAGCAGGAGCACAGCGCCGCCGCACACGGCCGCCACCACCATCACAACGAGCGCGAAGACCGCGAACGGCATTTGTCCGCCGGCCTTCGAAGCTGAGTCACGAGACCCGGCGTCGGACGAAGGCCGATCATGGTGCAAGGTGACCACGCCCTTGCGATCCTCCGCCCATCTAAATTTTTCGGCCGCGGGGCCTTTCAACGATAGCATGGGTCACTCGAAGCCATGGTCCGGCGCGCGCGGGCGGGGCGCCTGACACAGTTCCCCAACCTCTTTCAACGCCGCCATCACCCATGCACAGCCGTGGGCCCGCGGTCAGCCGCTTTCGCGGATCAGGCGAGTCGGCGGTGCGGACGCCCTCATGCCTGGCGTTGGGCGTGAAGGAAAAACCCCTTGGGGCCCGTGTCGGTGGATATGAACATCCGCTCCGAGCCTTCGAGCCGCACCGTGGTCAACCGACCCGTGGCGTAGGCGCCCGTATCGATGCCGATCCGACGTTGGTCGCTGTGGATGCCCCGACTGACCGAATGGCCATGCACCACGAGCTTGTCGAATCGCCGTCGGTCGTTGAGGAAGCGATCCCGAATCCAATAAAGGTCCTGCTCTTCCTGCCTATCGAGCGGAACGCCGGGTCGGGCGCCGGCGTGCGCGAAGAAGTAGCTTCCCAGGGTGAAGCTGGGCTCGAGAGTCTGGAAGAAGTCCAGATGTTCGGGGGGCAACGCCTTTTCGAAAGCGTCTCGCGCCGCGATCCATCCTTCCTGATCGTCGCCCTCCGGAGGCTTGACGCCATAGGATTCCAGGGTTTCGCCGCCACCGTAGGTCCGCCAAGTCGGCCCGAAGGCCGCGTCCTCGAGAAAGTCGAGCAAGGCCTTCTCATGGTTGCCGCGAAGCAAATGGACTTCCGTCTGGGTTTTCGCCCGCCAGTCCAGCAGAAGGTCGACGACCACGCGCGAGTGGGGGCCGCGATCCACATAGTCGCCGAGGCCGATAACGATCACCTCGGCCTGCGTCGTCTTCATGTCGGCGAGGATGGCGTCGAGGATCACCCCGAGAAGATCGGCTCGGCCATGCACGTCGCCGATGGCGTAGGCGACCACGCCATCCGGCACGGCGGGAGCAGCGGGCTTTGAACGCTGGCCGAAAAGGGCCTTCAGCATGACGCAGAACTCGACGTCGGCATCGGAAGAACCTCGCCACACCTTACGCCATAAGAGGCCGTAATCGTGGAAATTGTCTTTGCATAAGGCGTTCGCCGGCGCCCCCTTGGAGGCGGGTGCGAAGCCGAGAGGCTATGCCCTTCTTCGACTAGACGTCGATGTAGCGGGCGCGATACCAGGCGACGAAGCGCGACAAACCTTCAGCCAGGCTCGTGGTCGGCCCCCAGCCGAAGTCCGACTGCATCTTGCTGATGTTCGCGTAGGTCGAGACGACGTCGCCCGGCTGCATCGGCAGCATGATCTTCTTCGCCTCGACCCCGATCTCGCGCTCTAGAATGGCGATCATGTCGCCGAGCTGCTCGGGGTTGTGGTTGCCGATGTTGTAGATGCGGTTCTTCGCTTCGGCCGGGGGATTGTCGAGGGTCGCGACCACGCCGGCGACGATGTCGTCGATGTAGGTGAAGTCGCGGCGCATGTTCCCCTGGTTGAAGACCCTGATCGGTTCACCGGCGAAGATCGCCTTGGTGAACATCCAATAGGCCATGTCGGGCCGGCCCCAAGGGCCGTACACGGTGAAGAAGCGCAGGCCGCTCTGCTTGATGCCGTAGAGGTGCGAGTAGGTGCTCGACATCAGCTCGTCGCAGCGTTTGGTCGCGGCATAGAGCGACACGGGCGCCTCAACGGCGTCGTCCTCGCTGAAGGCGCCCTCCGCCCGGTTGCCGTAGACCGAGCTCGAAGAGGCGTAAACGAGATGCTTGATGCGGCCGTCGACGGCCCTTACCGCTTCCAGCACAGCCAGGTGCCCCGACAGGTTTGAGTCGAGATAGGCGAACGGCGCCTCGATCGAATAGCGAACACCCGCCTGAGCGCCGAGATGGACCACGCGGTCGACCGCGGGGTCGGCGATCAGCGCGCGCACCGCATCCCGATCGGCGAGGTCGCCTTCGACGAAGGTGAACTGGCCGGCCTCTGGCATATTGGCCAACTCCGCCAGGCGCCCCCGCTTCAGCGCGGGGTCATAGTAGGCGTTGAGGTTGTCGAAACCGATGACCCGCTCGCCGCGGCGCAGCAGCGCCTGGGTCAGGCGAAATCCGATAAACCCAGCCGCGCCGGTGACAATGATCGTGCCAGTCATATGTCTGAAAGCTCTCGATAAGGTCGGGGACTAGGACGGCTGCTTCGAGTGGAAGGCCATCAGGTAGCTGGAGTGGACGTTGGTGGTGAGGTAGCGCCACAGCAGACGGCGAGGCTCCAGGGCGGCGCGCCAGGCCCATTCAAGGCCGGCGTTCTGCAGGAACAGCGGCGCGCGCGGCTTCTCGTTCGCCAAGAAGTCGAAGAGGCCGCCGCAGGTCCGCACCCAAGTCAGTTGAGGCAGCAAGGCCTTGAAACGATGGGCGACGATGACTTGGCGCGGATTACCCACCGCCAGCCACAAGACGTCAGCCCCGGACGCGGCCACCTGCTCGGCGATGTGGGGGATTTCCTCGTCCTTGAAATAGCCGTTGCGATGCCCGACCAGCTGCAGGTCGGGATACATCTGGCGCACGGCCGCCACCGCCGCTTCATTGGAACTCTGGGTGGCGCCGATCATGTAGAACTTGAGACCGTGCTCGGAAGCCGTGCGGGCGGCGTCGTGGAACCAGTCCGTGGTCGACACGCGCTCCGGCAAGGGAAGCCGGGTCCGCCGACGCGACGCATTGACCACCGACATGCCGTCGGCGGCCACGTGGTCGGCCGCCAACACCGCCTGGTGGTACTCGGGGTGGGTGGCGAACAGCGAAACCACCTGACCATTGGCGGTGGTGACCACCTTGCAGGATCCGCGGCCTTCCCGAACGGCCCGCCAGTCGCTCAGGAGCTGGTCGCACCACTGGCTTGCATCCAACCGGTCGACGGGGATGCCGCCGATGATGACCTTGGCCGCACCGGTGTCGCTGCGGACGCTCATCGGCTTGCTTCCTCGATCAGAACCTTCTCGAACCCGTCGATCATGGCGCTCAGGCCGAACCGGCGCTCGACCATCGCCCTGGCCTCGGCGCCCAGTCGCTCCCGCTCCCGCGGATTTGAGATCAGGCTGTTCATGGCGAGGGGCCAGGCGGCCAGGTCGTCAAGGTCGCAGACGATGGCGGCGCACCCCGTCTCGTCACAGACCGTCTCGCGCTGTTCGGGCCGGTCGCTGACGATGATCGGCAGGCCCGCGTGCATCGCCTCGAGCAGGGCGTTGCTCTGGCCCTCGTAGAGACTGGGCTGAATGAAAATATCGGCGGCCGCCAAGAGATCGACGGCGCCCTGACGATCGACGTTGCCGAGGAAGCGCACGCGCGATCCGATGTTCTTTTCGGCGACGATCGCTTCGAGCATCGGCCGCTCTTCCCCGTCGCCGGCGACGACGAGATAGGCATTAGGCGTCTCGGCGATGCGATGAAGCAGGAAGGGATAGTTCTTCTGTTTCTTCATCCGCCCCAGGCTCAGAATGAGCACCTTGTCCTCGGGCAGATCGAATCGGGCGCGCGCCTCGGATTTCGTGAGCTTCGACGGTGTCCATTCGATGCCGTTGTGCACCACCGACAGCTTGCTGCGATAGGAAGCCGGATAGCTGGCGAACGACTCCGCCACCGCGCCGGAAACGCAGATGATCTTGCTGTAGAGGCCGATGCTTCCCCAAATGCGGTCGAGGCCGCGCATGACCTTGCCGAAGGTCGAGCCAGGCGCCCGTTGCGAGGCGAGGACCACCTTCACGCCCGCCAACCGGGCCGCCACCGCGCCCATCACGGCGCCGAGCGGCAGGAAGCAGACAACGGCGTCCGGGCGGTCGCGGCGCAGTTCCGCGTGGAACAGGCGGAAGGCCTTGAGATAGCCGGATGCGCCCAGGCTAGGCTTGTCGATCAGCGTCTTGACGTGGGGATCGGACTGGAAGCTCGGGGCCTCGACGTAGAAGAAACGCACTTCCACATCATGGCCACGCTTGCGCAACTGCCCCGAAAGGCGAACCAGCGCTTCCTGAGCTCCGGCCACGTTCATGAATGACGCGACTGAAACGATCTTCAGGCGCCGGGCGGTGGAGGTGTCGCTCATCGAGGCTTAGATCCAACCGGCGCGTTTGATGATGTCGATCGGGGCCACCCCCAGCGGTTCGACCGTCTTGGCGCCGAGGATGATCGCCGCTTCATGCTGCGTGGCCAGTGCGCCGGGGAGTTTATGCAGGGCGTAGTCGCCATCAAGGCGGGTTTCGAAGAACTTCTCGATATCGTCGATGAACGCCTGGGCGCGAACCTTCTGCGCCGCCGGCAGTTCGGCGGTCGCCGCCGCGGTGCGCAGAATCTGGACGATATCGAAATCCAGGCAATAGGGCACGGCCTCGATGAACGGGCTGCGCTTATAGATGTCCGCGGCGCGATCGTAGAGCGCCTGGCTGGCCTTATACGGCAGCCGGTCGACAGCGTAGTTGACCCAATGCAGGTGAACGATGCCCCCCACCTCGCCGGCGTCCGGGTCGTGACGCAGACGATAGAGCGTGTTGAAGACGAGGTGCAGGGCCCGGCTGCTGTAGCACTTCAGCAAGCCCGTGGAGGGGTCGACCAGGGAATCCGCGGCTTCCAGAACGGCGTGCACCGGCGGCACGCCACGCCGGGCCGCCCCCTCGGGATCGAGCGCCCACAACGCCAGGACGATCGACGCCGAACCACCGATCCAATGGCTGACCCGCCAACTATGGTGGCTCCAGAGTTTGGACCAGCGCGGCAGATGCTTCTCATCCACCAGTTCGGAAACGCGCCAATCGCCGTCGGCGAACAGAGGCCGGTCGACCTTCAGGCCATGAGACAGCAGAAGCCGGAGCGCGCCGAGCGCGTAGGCGGTGAGGTGAACGTTCGCCTTGGGAGCGTCCGCCGACGCCGCATTGAGTCCGCCGGCCAGGCTCCAGCGCCGGGCATGGTCCCAAAAGGCCTGCGCCCCGTCGGAAGCGATCAGGGCGGAGCAGTCGAGCAACTCCAGCGTGTATACTACGTCACAGACATCTTGGAGGGGCGTGTCGGGATGTGAGCGAGCCTCGGCAAGAATTTCAAACGCGTTAGCGTGATGCTTTTTAAGATAATCGATAAACCGAGCGGATCGTTCAACTGTCATTAACGGTGCTCCGACAACTCGCGGGCGATTTCGTGCATCACTGGCGGCCATTCGGCTCTTCGGCAGTCGCGCGGCTTTATACACACCTGATATGGTCGCACAATGCTATGATAGTGCGGCGAACAGCGTTCAAAGTATTATATAACTGTATCATTAGTGCTCGCCGAAAGGTTAATCACCACATCAGCGCGCAGCTGAACACCCTCCCTGCGGCAAGCATGGTTGGGCGGGCGCATGATCGGACAGCGTCAAGCGCAGTAAAGCGGTGTTCGTTCACAGAGTATAGGTGGGTGGCGGGCCCGGGGTGCGCGGCCATGAAATCGGCCGAATTGACGATCAACAGCGACTAAAACGCCGGCGCCGCATGCCTGTCCGCCTGCCCCAGGAGGAGCCATGGAGATCATCCGCGTCGCCAGCGTCGAGGATTGGCAAGCCGCCTGCGCGGCGAAGGGGCCGCGCACCGTCGTCTTCGACCGCGGAGGTTACTTCCCGCTCCCGCGCGAGAGCGTCATCGCCAACGACGATTTTCACGTCCTGGGCGAGACGGCGCCCGAGCCGGTGATCTTTTCGCAGTTCGGCCTGTGCCTTCGAGCCAACAACGTCACGCTCCGCCACCTCACCGTCTTGCCCGGGCCGGGGCCGGACGGCCAGAACCGGGACGGAATTCGCGTCCTTCCTACACGCGCCAAGCGACCGACCCGCGGCCTGCGCATCATCAATGTGTCGGTGGGCTGGAGTTGCGACGAGGTTTTCAGCCTGGCGAACGACGCGGTCGAGGACGCGCTGATCCAGGACTGCATCTTCGCCGAAGCCCTCAGGATCGCGGGCGGCGCGACGCACCCCGAATGGACTCACCCCAAGGGCGCGCACGCCATGGGAATGCTGATCGGGCGGCGCAATCGCGGCGTCCGCATCGTCGCCAACCTTTTCGCTTTCAACTTTTTCCGCAACCCCGCGCTCCACACCGATAGTGAGGCGCTGGTTCTCGACAACGTCATCTATTCGCCTTTCGAGGACGCCGCGCACGTCTATGTCCAGGACGGCGTCGGACCCGCCGCCGCTGAGTTCGCGGGCAACTGGCTGGTCGACGGTCCCACCGTGTATGGCAACCGGGTGACCCGGCCGGTGTCTTATGTGAAGCCGATGACCAAGGGTCGGGTTCTCGTCCACGATAATCATCGCTCTCAGTTGGGCGAGGCTCTGCCTCCCCAGGTGCGGGCGACCATCGCCCACGCCGGGTCGCGGCCCGCGGCCGCCGATGGCTTTTCCGAGCGAATTCGACGTTCGGCGATCGACCGCGTGGGCGCCTGGCGAGACGGCCCCGACCTTCCGTGGCCCGCGGCCGGTCCGAAAGACCCGCGTTGGACGCCGGCGCCCGGCGACATGGAAGCCCTCACGGCCTGGAGTCGAAAGCTCGACGCCTCGCTCGGCGGACGCTCCCCCTAGCGTTCGAAGAATGCTTAAAATGCCGGTAACCCACTCTGTTCATTCATCTTTACCATGGGTTGGAACTCTGAATTAACAAGCACACGCCATGATTGACCTATGAACAGAAGAACTGTTCGACGGGGCATCTGGAGACAGTGATGGCGAGCTTGGTCAGAACGACCATGGGAACGGCGCTGAGCGCGCCTTTGATTGCGCCGCGTAAGTCAGTCGGGCCTCGACCCGAGGTCGCCACCGACGACCATGCTCCTGTCCCGTCTCACTGCCTCGCGCTGCAAGAGACCCTGGCTCGTGAACTTGCGGAAACGCCGGTCAAACGTTGGCCCGCCGGCTTGCGCATCGCGGCCATCATGGGCTCAGCGGGGCTGTTTTGGGTAGGCGTCGCCTATCTCGTGGCGAAATCGCGATAGAATAAGCTATCAGGTCCGCCAATCGTCGGCTCCCGCATCCTTCGGGACACGCCGGAGCGCCCACCATTGCGCGGAGATTTCCCGATGCCTGCCGCCGCGCCCGACGCGTCCCCGCCCGACGCGTCCCCGGATGTCCTGATCCTGCTGCACGATCTGCGAGGCGGGGGCGCCGAGCGCGCGGTGTTGCGGCTTGCCGGCGGCATGCACCAGGCGGGCAGGCGCATTCATCTGCTGCTGGTCGCCGCGACCGGCGACTACCTCGGTGAGATTCCGCCGGGCGTGACCATGAGCGACCTGGGCGGCGGCTCCGTCTTCGGCGCGATCCCCAAGATCGCCAAGGTCCTGCGTGAAAAGCAGCCGAAGACGTTCCTGGCCGCCTTGACCCACGTTAACGTCGCCGCGGTCGCCGCGGCCGCCTTGGCCGGGTTCAAAGGCCGCGTCGTGGTTTCGGAACGTAACCAGATCTCCGCCAAGGCCGCGGCCGCCCGCTCCCTGCGCGAGCGCATCACCTATGGCGTCGCGCCCTGGGCCTACGGGCGAACCGACGGCGTGGTGGCGGTTTCGGACGGCGTCGCGAAGGACCTCGTAAAGTTCGCGGGTCTGCCGCCGGCCATGGTCCATTACGTCCACAACCCGGTCTACGACGCCGGCCTGATCGTGCGCGGCCAGGCCGCCGCGCCCCATCCGTGGCTCGAGGACGGCGGAAGCCCGGTGATCATCGCCGTGGGCAGGCTGCATGAGCAGAAGGACTTCGCGACGCTGTTGCGGGCGTTCTTCACCCTGCGTGACCGGCGACCGGCGCGCCTGATCATCTTCGGCGAAGGTTCCGAGCGCGCCGCCCTCGAAGCCCAGATCCAAGCCTCGCCCTTTGCCGCCGATGTCGCCCTGCCGGGCTTCTGCGCCAACCCCTTCGCCGCCATGTCGCGCGCCGCGATGCTAGTGCTCAGTTCGCGCTGGGAAGGCTTTCCGAACGTTCTGGTCGAGGCGATGAGCTGCGCCGCGCCAGTGGTCGCCACCGATTGCCCCAGCGGACCCCAGGAGATTTTGGACGGGGGCAAGTACGGTCCCCTCGTCCCGGTCGGGGACGACGCCGCTCTGGCGGAGGCCATGCAGGCCGTGCTGAACAACCCGCAGGCCGGCGCCGTCGCAGCCGAACGCGCGAAGGTGTTCTCCGTCGAGCGCGCCGCCCAGAGTTATTTGGACATCCTCGAGGTCTGAACCCGACGGTCGGCCTCGACCCTCAGGTGAAGATGAAATCGTCGGCCGCGAACAGGCTTGGGGCGGTATTCAGAATGTTGATGTCGCCGAACCCGGCGACGTGGACGACCGTGGACGTTCCGCTGGCGCTGAACTGCAGATCGCCAAACGTCAGGCCCGTCCCCCGCATATCGATATGATCCACGTTCTTCTCGAAGTCGAGGATCGTGTCGACGCCCCAGGAGCCGGCGAAGGCGAAGGTGTCCGCACCGGTTGAACCAGTCAGGCGGTCGTTGCCGCCGGCGCCCATGATGAAGTCGTCGCCGGCCCCGCCGTTAAGGGTGTCGTTCAAGGCCCCGCCGATCAGGACGTCGTCCTTCAGGCCGCTGGTGAACTCCACGAACTCGACGTTGACCATGAACGCGCCGCCGCCCAGGTCCTGCAACACCGTGGTGTCGGTCAGGTCGAGGTGCATGGATACGTTCGTGGTCAGGAAGTCGGCGACCACCCGGTCTGTGCCGGCCCCGCCGTCGAAGTAATCCGGCCCGGTGCCGCGCTTGGTCTCCATCACATCGTCGCCGTTTCCGCCGAACATGCTGTCGTTGCCGGGACCGCCCGAAAGCCGGTCGTTGCCGTCGCCGCCCTGCAGGATGTCGCTGCCCGAGCCGCCCTCCAGGGTGTCGCCGCTGGTGCTGCCGATCA
>NZ_JBWZNC010000005.1:0-380490 GCF_056683955.1 Caulobacter sp. HJHS_5
CACGGTCGCAAGACCCACCCATGATCGAGGGACCGCCAGCGTCACCCTCCTCTCGGAGGTCGGCTCAACATGCAACCCATGCGTGGTGAGTCGGCAGAGGCGCAAGCGCGCCCGCAAGAACGGTGTTCCTGGATGGCCGGCACAAGGCCGGCCATGACGAAGATAAAGTAGACGAGCGGGCTCGTCCCGGCGCCCCTACCCCCTGTTCGACCCGGCCGGGGCGTTGCTGGCCTGCTGCGCGCTGGAGGCGTTCTGGCGGAAGCGCTGCTTCATGCGGCCCACCCAGCCGGCGAAGGCTTCGTTGTCGGTGGTGATGCGGGTGAAGTCGCCGGCGGCGGCGACGCCGCTCAGGGCCACGCGCAGGCCTTCCGGATTGCGGGCCGCCTCGATGAAGCCGCTGTAGCGGCTGCGCAACCGGGCCAGCGCCGCGTCGTCGTCAGCCAGGCTGAAGGCGATGCCGGCCCGCATCAGCTTGGCCTCTTCGTCGGCCGTTAGCAGGGTCGGGGTCTTCCAGCGATCGCCGAGGGCGCCTTCGTAGAGCGCGCCCGCGCCCGCCCAGGCGCGGCCCTTCCAGGCGATCTCGGCCTTCACGTCCTGGGCTTCGCGCGTCTTGTCCTGCTCGACCATCTCCTCGGCGGCGTCGAGGCGGCCGAGGCCGATCAGGGCGCGGGCGGTGACCACCCGGCGCTCCGCGTTGAGCGAATTGGTCAGCAGCGTCGTGCGGCTCTGGTTGATGGCGTCCAGCGCGCTCTCGGGCTTGCGGTCCATCAGGTAGATCAGCGCCAGATCGGTCGCCACCTGCGCCTTGGCCGCCCCGTCCAGCCGGTTATCGACTTGATATTTCAGCAGCTCGGCCGCCTGCGGCAGCAGGTCCACGTCGACCAGCCGGCGCACGAGGTTGCGGACCATCTGGTCGCCGTCGGCCCCGATCGGGGTCAGCTCCTTGAAGTCGTAGAACAGCGCCAGGGCCTGGATCGGCTGCAGGCCGTCGGCCTGGCCTTCGAGGAACAGGGCGCGGAAGGCCGACGACAGGTCGTTCTGCAGGGCCACGGCCTGCGGCAGGTCGGGCAGCCGCTGGCCGGCCGAACGCATCGCCTCCAGCGCCTCGCGATAGCGGCCCTGACGCAGATAGAGGTCGCCCAGCGCCCGGATGGTGTCCAGTTCCACACCGTCGCCGCGCCAGCGATAGCGCAGGCTGTCGTAGGTCTCGGCCACCTGGGTGGGGCTCATCTGGCCGCGGTCGAGGCGGATCTGGGTGGCGTGCAGCAGCGCCGGCGCCGCCACCTCCTGCATGGCGGCGCGCGAAAGCGCGTCGAACACGTTCAGCGCCCGGCCCGTATCACCCATCGCCTGCATCAGGCGCGCCTGCACCAGGCGGGTCTGCAGCTGTTCTTCTGGAACGGTGTCCTGGTTCAGCGCCTCGGCGATCGCCGCCCCGGCGGCCGGGAAGTCGCCGAGTTCGAGCGCGGCCTCGGCGTCGGCGCGGGCGAACCGCGCGCGCCACACCGGCGTGTTCAGGGCCAGGGCCGAGTGACCCTGCGCGAACTTCTGGCGGGCGTCGGCCCACTGTCCGGCCTGGGCCGAGATGTAGCCGCGCCACAGCGCCGTCGACGGATCGTCGGCCAGGATCGCGGTCGAGAAATCGGTCTCGGCCTCCTTCACCCGCCCGGCTAGGGTGCGGGCGATGCCGCGCAGCGCCCGGAACTCGCCGTCGCCCTGCAGGCTCTCACGCGCCTTGGCCGCGCCGTTCAGCACGCCAATGGCCTCGTAGGCCAGGCCCTCGCCGATCAGGAAGCGGGCCAGGGCCATGCGGGCGGTCACCGTGCGCCCCTCGCCCTCGCCGCTCTCGACGGCGGCCGCGTCCATCAGGCCGTTGTAGCGTCGCAGGAAGCCGCCCGGCGCGGTCTTGCCCCAGTCGGGATCGATCAGGCCGGGCATGGCGGCCGGCTGCGGCGCGCCGAGTTCGGCCTCCAGCCGGGCGTTGGTCGCCGCCGCCGGCGACAGGGCCAGCCCCTTCGGCCGGCCGATATGCACGAGGTCGCCCGAGGCCTGGACGGTCAGGTCGTCGGCGTAGCTCTCCAGCGCCAGCCCCTGCAGGGTGCCGAGCATGGCCAGGTCGACGTAGTCGCGCCGCATCGGCATGCCCTTCGACGGGCCGAGCGCGGTCACCACCGCCAGCTTGTCGCCCACCGCCGGGTCCTGCACCCAGACGGTGCGGGTCGCGCCGGCCACCACGGCCGCCAGGCCCGCGGTCGGGGCCTCCATGTCGCGTTGCACGTTGATCAGGCTGGGGCCGGAGCCGGGCGCGGGCATGCCGCCCACCGTCAGGATCCAGTTCGAGCCCTCCGACCGGGCGTTCACCGCGACGCTGGCCGGCACTTGCATGCGCAGGGCGGAATAGTCGGCGCCGCGCAGCGCCTCGACCTTCGCATAGAGCGAACCGTCCTTCGGCATGGCGGAAGGATCGATGCGGGCCGGGGCGTCGAACACCAGCCACAGGGCGTCGCCGCGACGGAAGATGGCGGCCCCGGCCGGCGCGGCCCAGGGGAAGGTGAGCTGGACGCCCTTGCCGGCCTTGGCGACGGCGACGCGCACCACGCCGCCGCGCGGCGTCGGGTCGGGCCGGGTCGGCGCGGGCGAGGCCTCGGCGTGCGCCTCGACCGGCGCGGCCGCCTTGGCTTCGGTGGCCGCCTTGGCGAACAGGTTGACGAAGGTCGCCCCATCCGCCTGACCGATCTTGGCGTCGGCGTCGTCGGCCAGGGTCAGGGCGACTTCCAGCGCGCCGCCGACATGCTTGGTCGCCACGCCCTTCAGCCACTTGGGCGGCAGCACCTTCAGCTCGGCGAGGTTCGGCTGGGCGTCGCGGCTGAACCGCAGGGTCAGCACCTGGCCCTCGCGGCGGCTGGCGACGCGGGCGCCGCCCTGCCAGTGGAACTCGATGCGCGAGAAGTCGGGCCCCTGCCCGGTGCGCACCTCCAGGACCCCGCGCGCGGGCGCCTTCACCGGCGCGGGCGCGGCGGCCCAGCCGGCCGGCGCGGCGGTCGCCACGATGCAGGCGGCGGCGACCCCGGAGCGAAGGACGGTGCGCAGGCCCATGGATTACCCGGCGGGCGGCGGCGTGGCCGGAGCGGCGGGCGTCGTCGCCGGCGCGGCGGCGGGCTTGGCGGCGGGAGCCGCCGCCCTGCGGGCCGGAGCCGGCTTCGGCGTATTCTGGGCGGTCTTCACCGGCTTATCGGCGGCCGGCGCATCGATGGAGGCCGCCTTGGCTTCCGCCGCCGCCTTGGCCACGGCGAACCGCTGGGCCAGCTTCTCGGTCAGGGCCTTGGCCTCCACCGGCGACATGTTGGCCAGGATCATCGAGAGCGTGCGCTCCTTCAGCTTGGCCGCGATGGGCAGGCGCACGCTGTCGTCCAGCACGCTGAAGCGGGCGGCCGCGTCCTTGGCCTTCATCGCCGAATAGACGGTGACCATGCGGTCCACCTCGGCCTGCTGCTGCTGATCGACCTGGCCGAGCAGGCCCGAGATGTCGCCCTTCAGGCCGTTCAGGGTCTTCAGCTTGGCGTCGAGCTTGGCTTCGGCGGCGGCCAGCAGCTGCAGTTGCACGTCGGTGTCGCTGGCGCGCTGGTCGAGTTCGGTGCGGCGCGCCTGCAGGCTCTGCAGGATGCGCAGCTCGGCGGGCGAGAGGCCCGCCTGCTTGGCCAGATCGGCGGCCGAGGGCGCGCAGGCCAGCGGCGGCTTCGGCGCGGCGGCCTTGGCGAGCGCGCCGGCTTCCGGCGGCAGTTCGGCGGTTTCCTTCGGCGCGCCGTCGGGGCCGAGTTCGGCCTTCTCGGCCCCATTCGTCTTGCCCGGGGCGACCTTGGCGGCGGTTTCCTCGGCGAAGGCCTTGGCGCCGTTCATCATGTCCGGCAGCGACTTGGCGCCCGACAGGGCATTAACGGCAAGGACGCCGCCCACGGCGACGCCCACCAGCGGCAGGATGCGGGGGATAGTCTTCATCGGCGGCCTCCGGCCAGCGCCTTGAGGGTCACGCCCTCGAACAGATCGTCGTCGACGCTCGCGCGCGAGCGGGTGGTCTCCACCGGCGCCAGCCGGGCCACGGCCGCGCTGCGTTCGACCGGGGAATTGACGCGGGCCTCCAGGGCCGCGCGACGGGCGTCGAGTTCGGTGGGAACCGGGCGGGCCAGCCGCTCGTCCAGCTTGGACGCCAGGGCGCGGGCGCGATCGATCCGCTCGCCCAGCACCTCGGCCGCCTCGTCGGTGGCGGCGCGCAGGTCCGCCAGGCCCTGCTCGGCGCGCATCGCGGCGGCGTCGAGGTCGGCCACCGCCCGGGTGAAGCCCTCGTGGCTGTCGCGCAGCGTCTTCAGCCGCTTGTTCAGGCGGGCGCCCATCATCAGGGCCGCGACCAGCAGGCCGGCGAGAACAAGGTTCAGAGTAAGGGCGATCAGGCTCATCAGATCTTCTGCACGGCTTGTTTGGCTTGCGGGGTCAGCGGCGCTTCGCAGCGCACGGCGATGTGTTGGTTGCGGCGGCCCATGCGGCCGCGGGTCAGCGAGATCGGGCCGGCGCGCAGCTCGACCAGGCTTTCCGGCGTGGCGTTGAGCATCAGGGTGTCGCCCACCTTCAGCTCCAGCACCTTCTTCAGTCCCATCTGCTGCTCATCGAGCACGACGCGCACCTCGGTCTGGGTCGTCCAGAGCTCGGTGGCCAGGTGGCCTTCCCAGATGTTGTCGCGGCCGAACTTCTCGCCCATGAACTGCTGCAGCAGCATCTTTCGGATGGGCTCGAGCGTGGCGTAGGGCAGCAACAGCTCGATGCGGCCGCCGCGATCTTCCATGTCGATGCGCAGCTTCACCAGGATCGCCGCGTTGGCCGGGCGCGCGATGGCGGCGAAGCGCGGATTGGTCTCCAGCCGGTCGAGGGTGAAGTTCACCGGCGTCAGCGGCTCGAAGGCGGCGCGCGCGTCGGCCAGCACCACCTCGACCATCTTCTCCACCAGCACCCGCTCGATGGTGGTGTAGGGGCGGCCCTCGATGCGCATGGCCGCCGTGCCGCGACGGCCGCCCAGCAGCACGTCGACGATCGAATAGATCAGGTTGGAGTCGACCGTCAGCATGCCGAAGTTGTCGAGTTCTTCGGCGCGGAACACCGCCAGGATGGCCGGCAGCGGGATCGAGTTCAGGTAGTCGCCGAAGCGGATCGACGAGATATTGTCGAGGCTGACCTCGACGTTGTCGCTGGTGAAGTTCCGCAAGGACGTCGTCATCAGCCGCACCAGGCGGTCGAAGACGATCTCCAGCATCGGCAGGCGCTCGTAGGAGACCAGCGCCGAATTGATGATCGCGCGGATGCCCGTGCGGTCGGCGTCGCCGTCGCCCGAAAGGTCGAAACCCAGCAGGCTGTCGATCTCTTCCTGATTCAGAATCCGCTCGGAACCCGGCGCCGCGTCGTCGCCCCACGCGAGGGCCTCCCCGCCCTCCTCCGGGGGGTTCTCCGCGGCCCACTGGGCCATCGCCGATTGATCTTCGACTTCGTCGGCCATGTCAGTTGACCAGCATCTCCTCGATCAGCACCGCATTCACCTTCTGCGGCGCCGCCACGAGGTTCACGCGACGCAGAATCTCCTGGCGCAGCTGATAGCTGCCCTGGCTGCCGGCCAGGTCCTCGGGGCGCAGCTCGCGCAGGAAGGTCTGGAACATGTCCTGCAGCCTGGGCATGTTCGGGGTCAGGTTTTCGGCCACATCTTCTTCCGGCAGCTCCAGCGTCAGCTTCAGCTTCAGGAAGGTCGGCCGGCCCGTCGCCGTCTGCATGTTCACGATGATGTCGGGCATGGTGTAGAAGTAGACGCCGTCGGGCCCTTCCTTGATCGTCGGCGCGCCGGCTTCGGCCGTGGCCCCGCCTTCACCGCCGCCGTGGCCGCCCCCTTCCTTCTTGGCTTCCTTCTTCTTTTCCTTGCCGTGCTCGGCCGCCTTCTCGCCGTGCTCGCCGCCGGCTTCGGCGTGCTCCGCGGGCTTGGGCTTCAGGAACATGAAATAAGCCGCCGCGCCGCCGCCGCCGAGCACCACCAGGGCGCCGACGCCGGCCGCGATCAGGATCATCAGGGGCGGCTTCTTCTTGCCGGACGCGGCTTCGCCGTCGGCGCCTTCCGCGCCCTCGGCGACCTCCGCCTCGGCAGGCGGAGCCTTCTTCTCTTTCTTCGCCACGCGCGCTGCCCCGAGTCACCAGGGGACTCCTGGCCTCTTTTCTTCTCAGACCCTGGTTAACGATCGGTTTTAGAAGACTGCAGAACTTGCCCGGAAAGAACCGCCGAGCGGCGCGCGTTAACTTTCTTTCCCGCTGTTTTCATTGGTATTTCAGGTTGGCCCAGACCTTGCAGTCCATAGCGTGACGGATCGGCCGTCGAATTGTCGCACCCGGGACAGGTAAATGGACAACACGCTCTTCGTCGGCCTGTCCCGCCAGATGACGCTTCGGCGTGAACTGGACCTGATCGCCAACAACCTCGCCAACGCCGACACCCAGGGCTTCAAGGTCGAGTCGATGATGCTCGAGACCGACCCGGCGCGGCCGCCGGGCTCGATGAAGAGCAGCGACAATCGTCCGATCGCCTTCGTGCTCGACACCGGCGTCGCCCGCGACTTCAGCCAGGGCGCCATGACCCAGACCGGCGCGCCGTTCGACCTCGCCATCGACGGCCAGGCCTTCTTCAAGATCCGGACGCCGGGCGGCGAACGCTACACCCGCGACGGCCGCTTCACCCTCGACCCCACCGGCAAGCTGACCACCCAGGACGGCCACCCCGTGCTCGACGACGGCGGCGGCGAGATCACCGTCGACACGACCCAGGGCCCGGTGTCCATCGGCAAGGACGGGACCATGACCCAGAGCGTACAGGCCAACGTCACCCGCATCGGCAAGGTCGGCCTCGCCCGCTTCGACGACCTGGCCTCGCTCGCCAAGGACGGCGACAACGCCTACCGCAACACCTCCAACCAGACCGCCCAGGCCGCGCCCGATGCGACCATCATGCAGGGCATGCTGGAAGGCTCGAACGTCAAGCCGGTGCTCGAAATCACGCGGATGATCCAGGTCACCCGCGCCTACGAGAGCATCGCCCGCACCATGGACAACGCCGCGGACCTGTCGAAGCGCTCGATCGAGCGCCTCGGCCGGCTGAACTGAGGACAGTAACCGATGCAAGCGCTCCGCACCGCCGCCACGGGCATGGCCGCCCAGCAGCTGAACGTCGAGGTCATCTCGAACAACATCGCCAACATGAACACGGTGGGCTTCAAGAAGCAGCGCGCCGAGTTCCAGGACCTGCTCTACAACACCATCGAACGGGCCGGGGCCCAGTCCTCCGACCAGGGCACCATCGTGCCCACGGGCGTGCAGGTGGGCGGCGGCGTCAAGGCCGGGTCGGTCTACCGCATCACCGAGCAGGGCTCGATGACCCGCACCGACAACCAGTACGACCTGGGCATCCAGGGCCGGGGCTACTTCCAGGTGCTGATGCCCTCGGGCGAGCTGGCCTACACCCGCGCCGGCAATTTCGCGGTCAGCGACCAGGGCAACCTCGTCACCGAGGACGGCTATCTGGTTCAGCCGGCCGTCACCATCCCCATCGACGCCACCTCGGTGTCGGTCTCCAAGAGCGGCCAGGTGCAGGTCACCCAGGCGGGCGCCACCGCCCCCACGGTCGTCGGCCAACTGGAGCTGGCCACCTTCGTCAACGAAGCGGGCCTCGACGCCATCGGCGACAATCTGTTCCTCGAAAGCGCCGCCTCCGGCCCCGCCACCACCGGCATCCCCGGCGTGACCGGCGTCGGCACCCTGCTGCAAGGCTATACCGAAGCCTCCAACGTCGACGCGGTGAGCGAGATCACCGCCCTGATCGTCGCCCAGCGTTCCTACGAGATGAACTCCAAGGTCATCACCTCGGCGGACGACATGCTGCAGGCGACCGCCCAGTTGAAGGCGTAAGCTCATGCGTACTCTCGCCCTCGCCCTGGCGCTCGCCGCCATCGCCGCCCCGGCCATGGCCGCCACCGTCACCCTGCGCTCCGACACCACCGACGCCGACGGCCGCGTCACCCTCGGCGAGCTGTTCGACGGGGCCGGCGCCGCCGCCGACATCGTCATCGCCGCCCGCTCGGGGCCCACCGCGGTGCTGGACGCCGGCGCCGTGCAGGCCGCCGCCCGTCGCGCGGGCCTGGAGTGGACCAACGCCCAGGGCATCCGCCGCATCGTCGTGCGCGCCGGGGCCGAGACCGCGCCGGCGTCGGCCGTCAGAACCGCCGTCAGCGGCAATGTCGAGGTCCTCACCTGGACCCGCAGCCTTTCGACGGGCGAGATCGTCCAGCCCTCCGACCTGGTGTGGTCGAAGGCCGCCGCCGCCCCGGCCGACGCGCCGCGCGACGCCGACGCCGTCATCGGCCTGGCCGCCAAGCGCCCGCTGCGCGCCGGGGCCGTCGCCTCGGCCCGCGACGTCTCGGCCCCGCAGGTCATCAAGACCGGCGACATGATCACCGTCACCTACGCCGACGGCGGCATTACCCTGACGCTGCAGGCCAAGGCCCTCACGGCCGCCGCCGCCGGCGACCTGTTCAACGTCCAGAACCTCACCTCGAAGAAGACGATCCAGGCCGTCGCCACCGGCCCGGGCGCCGCGATGGTCGGCCCCGAAGCCCAGTCCCAGCGCGGCCCCGCCCGCGCCTACGCCGCCCGTTAGAGGTCCAGTCCGATGCGCACCCTCGCCGTTCTCGCCCTGATCGCCCCCCTCTGCGGACTGGCCGCCTGCGGCTCGGTGCGCGAGGTCGTGGCCGGCCCCTCGCTCACGCCGATGGGCTATCCCGCCGCCCTCACCCCGCAGACGCCGCAGGTTCTGAGCCAGGCCCGCGACATGCCCGCTCCCGCCAGCGCCAACTCGCTGTGGCGGGCCGGGGCGCGCACCTTCTTCAATGACCAGCGCGCCATGCGCGTCGGCGACATCCTCACCGTCCAGATCGCCATCGACGACCGGGCCGAGACCGCCAACACCTCGACCAGCAGCCGCACCAACACCATGAGCGGCGGCATCACCAACCTGCTCGGCCTGGAAAGCAGCCTGGGCCGCGCCTTGCCGGGCGGCTTCGATCCCGCCAACGCCATCAACACCAACGCCACGACCGACCACAGCGGCGCCGGCTCGATCAGCCGTTCGGAGCGCATCAACCTGACCGTGGCGGCCGTCGTCACGCAGATCCTGCCCAACGGCAACATGGTCATCCAGGGCAGCCAGGAAGTGCGCACCAACGCCGAGCTGCGCAGCCTGACGGTCAGCGGCATCGTCCGCCCCGAGGACATCTCCTCGACCAACACCATCCGCCACACCCAGATCGCCGAAGCCCGCATCAACTATGGCGGCCGCGGCGACATCACCCGCGTCCAAAAGACGCCGGCCGGCCAGGCCCTGGTGGAGAAGTTCAGCCCGTTCTAGCGGGCGTTCGTCCGACCGATCGGGCAACTCTTGCCGGGTCGGGGCGTTTGTCTGAGCGGAGGGTCGTCATGAAGCGCCGCGCCATCATCGGACTGGGTCTAGCCATCGGGGTCTGCGCCTGCGCGACCCAGATGACCCCTTTCGCGGCTTCGGCGAACATGGCCTGGGCCTTCAACCAGAGTCCCGCCGAGGGCGCCAAGCTCGCCTACGGGGCTCCGGCCAGCGACAACGTCGTGCTGATGATGACCTGCAGCCCCGGCTCCAGCCGGGTCGCCTTGTCGGCCATGACCACCGAGAAGGCTCCCATCGGCGTCACCCTGGCCAGCGGCGCGGCCAAGACCCAGTTCCGCGGCGCCGCCACCACCGGCTTCGAGGGCGCCGTCTCCCTCGTCGAGGCCTCCGCCCCCATGGCCGCCGCACCTCTGAAGGGGTTCCAGCGCACCGGCGACCTCGCCCTCATCGACGGCCGCCGCAAGGTCAAGATCGCCGCCGGCGCCAAGGACAAGCCCGCCGTCGACCGGTTCTTCAAGGCCTGCGCGACGGCCTGACGAAGTCCGCTTGACGCCTTCCGCCGCGCGCCGCTACCACCCCGGCGCGCGCGGTCCCGCGCGCACCTCCCACATCATGGATTTCGTCATGCGCTATTCCGAACTCGGCCGCACGGGCCAGAGCGTGTCCCGCGTCGGTCTCGGCACCATGATGTACGGCAGCCAGGTTGTGCCGGCCGATGCCTTCTCGCAGATGGATTTCGCGCTCGAACGCGGGATCAACCTGTTCGACACCGCCGAGGTCTACGCCGTGCCGCCGACGCGCGAGACGCAAGGCGCGACGGAAACGATCATCGGCGATTGGTTCAAGGCCACCGGCGCCCGCGACAAGGTCTTCCTGGCCAGCAAGGTCGTGGGCAACAGCGGCATGGACTGGATGCGCCCGAACGGCGGCCCCAACCGTATCGTCCGCGAGCAGGTCGACTATGCGGTCGAAAACTCCCTGCGCCGCCTGAAGACCGACGTCATCGACCTCTACCAGATCCACTGGCCGGACCGGGACGTCAACAAGTGGGGGACCCTGGTCCACCCCGACTATCCGGAAGACTACCAGTCCTTCGAGGCCCAGCTCGAAACCCTGGCCCGCCACGTCGAGGCCGGCCGCATCCGCTACGTCGGCGTCTCCAACGAGACCCCGTGGGGCGTCATGAAGTTCCTGGCCGCGGCCGACAGGTTCGGCCTGCCGCGCATCGCCTCGATCCAGAACGCCTACAGCCTGGTCAATCGCACCTTCGAACTCGGCCTGTCGGAAATCGCCCTGCAGGAAAACGTCGGCCTCTTGGCCTACTCCTCGCTGGGCCAGGGCTACCTGACCGGCAAGTACCAGGGCGGCGCCCTGCCCGCCGGCGCCCGCAAGACCCTGTTCCAGCGCCTCGGTCGCTACGAAAAGGTCCAAGCCGACGGGGCCATCCAGTCCTACCTCGACCTCGCCGCGTCCCTCGGCGTCGATCCGGCCGCCCTCGCCTACCGCTTCGTGGACTCCAAGCCCTTCGTCACCTCGACCCTGATCGGCGCCTCGACGATGGAGCAGCTGCAGGCGGACCTCGCCGCCTTCGATCTCGACTGGACGCCGGAAATGGACGCGGCGGTGGACGCCCTGCACAACAGGCAGCCGAACCCTTGTCCATAGGAAAATACATGATCCCTCTCCCTTGATGGGAGGGGGGCAGGGGTGAGGGTGACAGCGGCACCGCCGCTCGCGCCATGGCTTCAAACTCAGCAGTCACCCCCATCCCTACCCTTCCCCCATCAAGGGGGAAGGAACGAGGAGATCAGGCCCGCCGCCCCGCCACGCCCATGTTGTCCATGCCGAGCGCCCGCAGCGCCCCGCGCATGATGCCCTCGGCGTCGAGGCCGGCCTCGGCGTACATCACGTCCGGCTTGTCCTGGTCCTGGAACACGTCGGGCAGCACCAAGGTCCGGACCTTGAGACCGCGATCCAGCGCGCCGTGGTCGGCCAGGGCCTGCAGCACGAAGGCGCCGAAGCCGCCCATGGCGCCTTCCTCGACGGTGATCAGCGCCTCGTGCTCGCGCGCCAGCCGCAGGATCAGGTCGATGTCGAGCGGCTTGGCGAAGCGGGCGTCGGCGACGGTGGCGGAAAGCCCGCGCGCGGCCAGCAGGTCTGCGGCCTTCAGGCTCTCGCCCAGCCGCGTGCCGAACGACAGGATGGCGACGCTGGTCCCCTCGCGCACGATCCGGCCCTTGCCGACTTCCAGCGCTTCCAGCGTTTCCGGCATCTGCAGCCCCAGACCCTCCCCGCGCGGATAGCGGAAGGCGCTCGGGCGATCGTCGATCTGGGCGGCGGTGGCCACCATGCGGGCCAGTTCCACCTCGTCGGCGGCGGCCATCAGCACCATGTCGGGCAAGGCGCCCATGAAGCCGATGTCGAAGCTGCCGGCGTGGGTCGGGCCATCGGCGCCGACGAGCCCGGCGCGGTCCATGGCGAAGCGCACCGGCAGGCGCTGGATCGCCACGTCGTGCACCACCTGGTCGTAGCCGCGCTGCAGGAAGGTCGAGTAGAGGGCGCAGAACGGCTTCATGCCGTCGGCGGCCAGGCCCGCCGCGAAGGTCACTGCGTGCTGCTCGGCGATGCCCACGTCGAAGGTGCGCTCCGGGAAGCGCTGGCCAAAGATGTCGAGTCCGGTGCCCGACGGCATGGCCGCGGTGATGGCGAGGATGCGCGCGTCATTCTCGGCCTCCCGCACCAGGGCCTCGGCGAACACCTTGGTGTAGCTGGGCGGGCCGGCCGAGGCCTTGGCCTGCACCCCGGTCACCACGTCGAACTTGGCCACGCCGTGATATTTGTCGGCGGCGTTCTCGGCGGGGCCGTAGCCCTTGCCCTTCTGCGTGACCACGTGCACCAGCACCGGCCGGTCGACGTTGTCGCGCACGTTCTCCAGCAGCGGCACGAGCACGTCGAGGTCATGCCCGTCGACGGGACCGACGTAGTAGAAGCCCAGTTCTTCGAAGAAGGTGCCGCCGGTCAGCATGCCGCGGCCGTATTCCTCGGCCTTGCGGGCCATTTCCTTCAGCGGCTTGGGCAGCACCCGCGCCGCGCTCTTGCCCAGCTTGCGCAGCGACTGGTAGCCGCCGCCCGACACCAGCCGCGCCATGTAGGCGCTCATGCCGCCCACCGGCGGGGCGATCGACATGTCGTTGTCGTTGAGGATGACGATCAGCTGCTTGGTGGTCTCGCAGGCGTTGTTCATGGCCTCATAGGCCATGCCGGCGCTCATCGAGCCGTCGCCGATCACGGCGATCACCTTGTTGTCTTCCCCCTTGGCGTCGCGCGCGGCGCAGAAGCCCAGGGCGGCGCTGATCGAGGTGGCCGCGTGGGCCGCGCCGAACGGGTCGTATTCGCTCTCGGCCCGTTTGGTGAAGCCGGAAAGGCCGCCGCCCTGGCGCAGGGTGGTCATCCGGTCTCTGCGGCCGGTCAGGATCTTGTGCGGATAGGCCTGGTGGCCCACGTCCCAGATCAGGATGTCCTTCGGCGTCTCGAACACGTGGTGCAGGGCCACGGTCAGTTCGACCACGCCGAGGCCCGCGCCCAGGTGCCCGCCGGTGACGGAGACGGCGTCGATCATCGTGGTGCGCACGTCGTCCGCCAGCTGAGTCAGCTCGGGCAGCGAAAGGCCGCGCGTGTCGGCCGGGGACGCGACCTTGTCGAGGATGGGGGTGGGCTTTGAGGACATTACGCTTCGGAAAACGCGCTTCAACGTCTGCGGTCTAGCACGAAATCGACCGACGCCCGCAAAATGTCGGCCCTCGCGCCAAACGGGTCGAGGTGGGCCTTGGTCTGGGCGGCCAGCAGCGTCAGTCGCTCGCGCGCCGCCTGTGCGCCCAGCAGGGTGACGTAGTTGGCCTTGCCCTTGTCGGCGTCCTTGCCGGCCGCCTTGCCCAGCAGGTCGGCCTCGCCCTCGGCGTCGAGCAGGTCGTCGACGATCTGATAGGCCAGGCCCAGGTCCTGGGCGAAGGCGCACAGGGCGTGCCGCTCGCCCTCCCCCGCCCTGGCGAGGATCAGCGGAATCTCGAAGGCGAAGGCGATCAGCGCCCCGGTCTTCATCCGCTGCATGCGGGCCACGGCGCCGAGGTCGTCGCGCACGCCCAAGAGGTCGATCATCTGGCCGCCCGCCATGCCCCGCGCGCCCGACGCGACCGCCAGGCGGCGCACCAGCTCGGCCCGCATCGCCCCATCCTTGGCCGTCGCCTCGTCGGCCATGATCTCGAAGGCGATGGTCAAGAGGGCGTCGCCGGCCAGCACGGCGGTGGCCTCGTCATAGGCCCTGTGCACCGTCGGCCGCCCACGGCGCATGTCGTCGTCGTCCATGCACGGCAGGTCGTCGTGCACCAGGCTGTAGGCGTGCACGCACTCCAGGGCGCAGGCCGCCCGCAACACCGGCTGCTCGGGCAGGTCGAACATCTTGCCGGCCTCGAGCGCGAAATAGGGCCGCAGCCGCTTGCCGGGCGCCAGCACGGCGTAGCGCATGGCGTGCGTCAGCCGCTGCTCGGGCCCCTCGGCCTCGGCCACCAGCACGTCGAGCAGGTCGGACGTCAGCGTCGCCGCCTCGGCGAGGCGTCGTTCGACCTCGGCGAGGGAGGCGGCCATCAGGCGAACTCGGCGGGTTCGACTCCCGAAGCCCCGCCGGCGCCGAGCACGATCTTCTCCACCCGCAGCCGCGCCGCCTCCAGGCGCTGCTCGCACACCGCCTTCAGGGCCGCGCCGCGCTCATAGATCTCGATCGAGCGCTCCAGCGGCGCCTGGCCGCTCTCCAGCTCGGCGACGATCTTTTCCAGCTCGGCCAGGGCCTGCTCGAAGCTGAGGCCGGCGATGTCGGGGGACGTGGTCATGGGAGCTATTTAGGCCGGAGCCGTCGCAAAGGCTACTCGCTGGCGGGGTGAAATCCTCGTCCTTCGACAAGCTCAGGATGAGGATTTCATTGGGCGTCGGGTCTACAATCGCCTCATCCTGAGCCTGTCGAAGGACGAGGCGACGCACCGCGGATCACCCCCGCTCGAACCGGCGCATCGCCCAGTAGCCGTAGCCCTGGTTCTCGGTCAGGTTCCAGCCGCGCGACTGCAGGCTGCGGCCGATCATGGTGTTGAAGAAGCCGTGCGCCATCACCAGCACGTCCTGGCCCTCGGCGGCCAAGGCCTCCAGCACGTCGGCGGCCTGTTCGGCCCGCGCCTCGGCCGCCTTGCGGCTCTCCTGGCCGCGATGGTTGTTGAAGAACCACCACCAGAACCGCGAGAGAAAGCCCCAGACCTTCGGCGAGGCCTTCACCCATCCGGGAAACGGCGGCGGCGGCAGCGGCGCCTCGATGAACAGCGGATCGATGGCGAACACGCGCTCTCCGACCACGGCGCGGGCCGTCTCGATGGAGCGCGGACGGATCGAGGCGACCAGGGCGCCGGCCCCACGGCCGTAGTCGACCAGGTCCGCCGGCGGGCTCTGGCCGGGCCGCAGGCCCTTGGTTTCGTAGACGCCCCACCATTCGCCATAGGCCTTGGCGCTGAAGCGGACCTTGCGCGACAGGTCCGGCTCGCCGTGGCGCGCCAGCACGATCGCGCCGCTGCGCGTGACGGCGCCTGCCTGCGCAGGCGGAGTCGCGGCCGTCCCCATCAGCCCTCCTGCAGCGCCCTCACATGGGCCAGGGCCGAGCGGCCCAGAGCCTCAAGGTCGTAGCCGCCCTCCAGGGACGAGACAACCCGCCCGCCGCACCGCGCCCGCGCCACGGCCGCGATGGCGCGCGTCGCCCAGGCGAAGTCCTCGGCCTCCAGCGACTGCGCCGCCAGGGGATCGCGCGCATGGGCGTCGAACCCGGCCGAGATCAGGACGATGTCCGGCGCGAAGGCGTCCAGCGGCGCCATCAGGCTTTCGAACGCCGCCCGCCAGCGCTCGCGCGGCGCATGCGGCGGGGCGATGGCGTTGACGATGTTGCCCACCCCGCGCTCGGAGGGATCGCCCGTCCCCGGATACAGCGGCGACTGGTGCACCGAGGCGAGGAACAGGCTCGGGTCGCGCTCGAACGCCGCCTGGGTGCCGTTGCCGTGGTGGACGTCGAAATCCACCACCGCCACCCGCGCCAGCCCCGCGTCCTGCGCCGCCCGCGCGGCCACGGCGACATTGGAGAAGACGCAGAACCCCATGGAGGTCTCGGGCTCGGCGTGATGCCCCGGCGGCCGCACGGCGCAGAACGCCCGGTCGATGTCGCCCCTCGCCACGTCGCGCACCGCCTGCACCACGGCCCCGGCCGCCCGCCGCGCGGCGACGATGCTGCCGGGCGAAAGCATTGTGTCGGGATCGAGCGCCGCCCGTCCGGAATGCGGCGCGGCGGCCAGGGCGCGCTTCACGAAGGCGGCCGGATGCACCCTTTCCAGGTCGGCCGTGTCGACGACCGGCGCTTCGCGCGCCTCGAAGTCCAGGGTCGCGTCGTCCTGCAACGCATCGACCACCGCGCCCAGCCGCTCCGGGCGCTCGGGGTGCCCCTCGCCGGGACGATGGTCGAACATGTCCGGGTGGGTGTAGAGGGCGAAGGCCATGACCGACAGCCTACCCCAGACCGGTGAAATCGCCATCCGCCGCGCGACGGCCGACGACGCCGAACCCCTGGCCGCCCTCTCGGCCGAACTGTTCCTCGACACCTTCGTGCGCGGCTTCGGCATTCCCTATTCCGACGCCGACATCACAGCCTTCATCGCCAAGAGCCACTCGCCCGCCGCCTACGCCGAATGGCTGGTCGATCCCGAGCTGGCGATCTGGATGGCGGAGGACGCAGCGGGCCGGCCGGTCGGCTATTGCCTCGCCGGCCCCAGCGAGTTGCCTGTCGACGGACTTGAGCCCGACGCCGTCGAACTTCACCGCCTGTATGTCGCCCGGTCCGCCCAGGGCGCCGGCCTCGCCCCGCGCCTGATGCGAGAAGCCCTCGCCTGGCTCGCCGCCGACCGCCGCCCCGTCTGGCTCGGCGTCTGGTCCCTCAACCACCGGGCCCAACGCTTCTACGCCCGCTACGGCTTCGAGAAGATGGGCGAATTCGACTACCCGGTGGGCGAGACGATTGATCGGGAGTTCGCGATGCGGCGGGAAGCGGGAGCACTATGAGAACGGAACTCGACACGCCGGACCACCTACTCGACGACGGCGAACGCAGCTTCCTCGACAAGGTGCGCAAGTTCGGTTGGGCCGCCACTACGGTCGAGGATGACGACGAAGGGCCGGGGTTTGCCTACAGCACGGGGTTCTGGCTAAGGCACGGTCGTCCGGAGGTTTTCACCTTCCTACCTGGCAAGGTGGGACATCAGGTGTTGTGCAATATTGACCGCCTCCTATCGGAAAGCGGGTGGTTGCCCACCGACAGGATCATTTTGGACGTATTGGAAGGCTATCCGGTCATCCTGAAACCGATGGCCAAAAGCTACTACGGCGACTTCATCGGCTGGACCCAATGGTTCTACGGGTCGCTGGAAGTCCCCTGCCTCCAACTCTTCTGGCCGGACCGTCGGGGACGCTTCTCGTGGGAGCTTCCGCCGGACGATAGTTTTCATCTGACGCAACCTGACCTGACGGCGCGTCGAACTTCCTAACCCACCAACCCCGCCGCGAACCGCAGGTCCTCCACGAACGCCGCGTACGCCTTCTTCTTCGCAGCCTCGTCCGGCAGGCGCAGCAGGAAGCTCGGGTGGTAGGTCACCACACCCTTCGCCCCCTCGCTCAGCGGCAGCACCACTCCGCGATTGGCCGCGATCGGAGTCTGCTTGCCGGTCACCGCATAGGCCGCCGTTGCGCCCAGCATCACGATCACCCGCGGCCGCACGATCGCCCGTTCGGCGTTCAGCCACCAGCGACAGGCCTGCACCTCGCCCCGGTCCGGTGTCTTGTGAATGCGGCGCTTGCCGCGCAGCTCGTGCTTGAAGTGCTTCACCGCGTTGGTGACCAGCGCCCGCGCGCGGTCGACGCCGGCCTCGGCGCAGGCGCGGTCGAACACCTGCCCCGCCGGCCCCACGAACGGCCGCCCGGCCAGATCCTCCTGGTCCCCCGGCTGCTCGCCGACGAACATCAGCCGCGCCGACTTCGGCCCCTCCCCCGGCACGCCCTGGGTCGCGTCCTTGTACAGGGGGCAACGCTCGCAGAGCTGGACGCCCGCCGCCACGCCCTCCAGCGTGTCCGGCGACAGGTCGTCATAGGTCGCGTCGCGTTGGCGGCGCAGCTGCGCCTTCAGGGCGCGGGTCGAGGGTTGGACGTGCGGGGCGGCCACCATGAGGTCGGTTCGCCTTTCAGCCTGGGCGATCAGCTCCGGAATGAGTTTCGCTTCCGGAAGGTTGCTCCAGTACCGCTTGGGCATCTCCTTCTGCATCATCTTCGGCTTCAGCCGCGCCGGATTGAAGATCGAGGCGTAGTAGGTCGTCCACGCCGCCTCCAGCGCGTCCTCGCCCGGCGCGTCGGCTGGGTCGGCCCCCGGTGTGAAGGTCAGCAGCGTCTGGTCCCAGTGGGCGCAGGCGTCCGGCGTCAGGATCGACCAGGCCATGTTGGCGAACCGCCGCGCGAAAAACGGCGCGGTCAGTTCCACCACCCGGTGCGGCGGCTCGAACCAGGCGGCGTAGGCTTCCGGGTCCGTCCCCTCGATCAACCGGAAGCGCACGAACGCCTTCATCTTGTGGCTGGCCCGCGAGACGGCCCGCGCCATCTCGCCCAGCTTGGCGACCTCGGGATCGGACGCCACCTCCATCAGATGCGGCTCCCGCTGCAGCCGCCAGAGCAGGCTGTAGAGCCGCGCGAACCTGTCCGGCGAGCGGTGCAGGATGGCGAGGCCGGCGAGGTCGACGAAGGTGCGGGGCACGGAAAACGATTTCCCTCTCCCTTGATGGGAGAGGGGCAGGGGTGAGGGTGACTGCTGAGCTTCAGCCACACCCGAAAGTTCAAGCTGATCCGCCGAGGTCACCCCCACCCCTGCCCCTCCCCCATCAAGGGGGAGGGAGAACTGTGAGGCATCCACGCTCCACAGCACCTCCTCCGGCCCCACGCCCTCCTGGCGCAGCCCGCGCGCCGCCGCGCGCCAGCCGTCGAAGTCGATCTCGGACGCCAGCCGCACCAGCCGCATCAGAACAGACTCAGCTGCTCGGCCGGCTCCGCCCGCCGCACCGCCGCGTCCAGCCCGCCGCTGTCGGTCAGCGCGCGCGGCGACCAACCCTCGGCCACGACGAAGGCCTTCGAACGCGCGACGTTGCCGCAGATCCGCGCCACATCGTCCAGCGTCAGCCGCTTGTGCCGCCGCGCGGCCAGCAGCTTGTCGACGCCCCGGGTCCCCAGCCCCGGCGTGCGCAGCAGCCGCTCGCGGTCGGCGGTGTTCACGTCCACCGGAAAGTCGCCCCGGTTCTTCAGCGCCCAGGCGGTCTTCGGATCGACCGTCAGATCGAGGTTCTCGCCCGGATCGGCGATCTCGGCCCGGGTGAAGCCGTAGAACCGCATCAGCCAGTCGGCCTGGTACAGCCGATGCTCGCGCATCAGCGGCGGCCGCTTCAGCGGCAGGTTCGACGACGACTGCGGGATGGGGCTGAAGGCGGAATAATAGACCCGCCGCAGCTGATAGGCCCCGTACAGCGTCTCGCTGCGCGCCAGGATGTCGCCGTCGGCGGCGCTGTCGGCCCCCACGATCAGCTGCGTCGACTGCCCGGCTGGGGCGAACTTCGGCGGCTTGGCCCGCGTGGCTTTAGTCTCGGTCGTGTCCTCGATGGCCAGCCGCACCCGCCCCATCGCCCGCTTGATGTCGCCGGCCTGCTTCTCGGGCGCCAGCGCCTGCAGGCTCTCGTCCTTCGGCAGCTCGATGTTGATCGACACCCGGTCGGCGTAGAGCCCGGCCTCCAGGGCCAGAGCCGGCGAGGCTTCGGGGATCAGCTTCAGGTGGATGTAGCCGCGGAAGTCATGGTCCAGCCGCAGCGACTTCGCCACCCGGACTAGCGCCTCCATCGTATAGTCGGCGTTGCGGATGATGCCGGACGAGAGGAACAGCCCCTCGATGTAGTTCCGCTTGTAGAAGTTCAGCGTCAGGTCGACGACCTCCTGCACGCTGAACCGCGCCCGCGGCGTGTTCGAAGACACCCGGTTGATGCAATAGGCGCAGTCGTAGACGCAGAAGTTGGTCAGCAGGATTTTCAGCAGGCTGATGCACCGCCCGTCCGGCGCATAGGCGTGGCAGATGCCCATGCCCTCGGTCGAACCGATCCCCCGCCCGCCCATCGAGTCGCGCTTGGCCGCCCCCGACGAGGCGCAGGAGGCGTCGTACTTCGCGGCGTCGGAGAGGATGGCGAGCTTGCGCTTGAGGTCCAACAGGGCCATGACGGGACCCTATTGTTCTTCATTTGTTCCGTCGAGCGAAATCTCGCTAAGGCTAAGTTTCCATAGCCCTTTTGCGCCCGTCCGGTCTCACCGCCCCGACTTCGGAGTCTCAGGGCCGTTCATCGCCGCGACCGGCCTCCGACGCCCGGTTGTGAAACTGCAGAGCGATCAGCACGGCCTTGAACGGCCGTATCGCGGCCAGGGTCATCACGGCCATCACGGGTAGCCAGATCGCCAGTTCGATCCAGACCGGCAGGCGCAAGGCCACCTCGGTGAAAAGCAGCCCGAAACAGCCGATGCCGCCGACGATCAGCAAGATGAAGACCACCGGCCCGTCCCCGGAGTCGGCCTGCGTGAGGTCCGCCCCGCAGCTCACGCAGCGCTCGCGGACCTTGAGGAAGCCGCGAAACAGGGGCCCTTCTCCGCAATTCGGGCAGCGGCATCGCAGGCCGGCGACCAGCGGATGGACGGCCATGGGCGGATCTCCTTCGGCTCGGCGCCAAAGACCGGATCGACCCGGCAGGCGCGCCCCTCAAGCGCCGGTCGTGGCGGGATCGCCCGCGGATGACGCTTCGACGGGTCCTTGTCCGATCCGGCCTCCTGATGTGTCAACCATCAATACAACCGGCCTTGAAATCATTCTTGAGATGTAGCCCGGCGCTGGGCCGCCTCCCGGCGTTTGCGGCGCGCCCTCGGGCCATCGGGAAAGCCGCCGTCGGCAAGGGGCTTGTAGAGGCGCGGCGCATCACGATAGATCGGCGAATGATCACCGGCGCGCAGATGAAGGCGGCCCGAGCGCTGCTCGGCATCGACCAGAAGGAATTGGCCCGGCGCGCGGGGATTTCGCTCCCCACCGTCCAGCGCATGGAATCGTCGGAAGGATCGGTGCGCGCGGTGGTCGACAGCCTGGAGAAGGTGGTCGGCGCCCTTAACGCCGGCGGCGTCGAACTGATCGGCCCCGGCGCCCGCAGCGCCGGCGAGGGACGCGGCGTGCGGCTGATCGAAAAGGGCTGACATCGGGCGCGGCGACCGCCTGGGCGTCACGCCCCTTCTTCGGGAACCGGTCGGCGCAGCAAGGCCAGCAGCGCGGCCAGCACGCAGCCGGCGACGATCCCGCTGGTCAGGTCGTGCAGCAGGGTGACCGCAAAGGTCGTGAGCACCACCACGGCCGTTCGCCAGGACTTCAGCAGTCTGGCGAACTCCGCCTTCTCGGCCATGGTCCAGCAGACCACCAGCAACACTCCGGCCAGGGCCGATAACGGGATGTAGGCGGCCAGCGGCGCGGCGACCACCATGAAGGCCAGCAGGAAGAGCGCGTGCAGGATGCCCGACACCGGGCTGTGCGCCCCGGCCCGCACGTTGGTCGCCGTTCGCGCGATGGTGCCGGTGACGCAAATGCCGCCGAACACGGCCGAGCCGACGTTGGCCACGCCCTGAGCCACCAGCTCCATGTTCGAGCGATGCCGGCGTCCGGTCATGCTGTCGGCGACCTTGGCGGACAGCAGGCTCTCGACCGCGCCCAGGAGGGTGAAGGAAATCGCGGCGGGCAGAGCCCGCAGGACCGTGGCCGTGTCCAGGGGCGGAAGGGCCGGCGCGGTCAGGCCGCGCGGTATGCCGCCAAAACGACTGCCGATGGTTTCCACCGGCAGGCCCAAGGCCCAGGCGGCGGCCGACGCCGCGACGACGGCGATCAGCATACCCGGCCAGCCTGGCCTCAGCCTGCGCAGGCCGAGGATGATCGCCACGACGCCGAATCCCGATCCAAGAGCCCACGGGTTGATGCTCGACGCCGCCCTGGCCAGGGCTTCCAGCTTCGGGAAGAACTCCCCGGGCTCCGGCCCCGACAGGCGCAGGCCGCCGAAATCCTTCAGCTGGCTGGCGGCGATGACCGCGGCGATGGCGCAGGTGAAGCTCACCGTCACGGCGTGTGGCATATGCCGCACCAGCGAGCCGAGACGGAGAAACCCCAGCAGGGCCAGCATCGCTCCGGACAGGAGGACGGCGGTCAGCAGGCCGGGCAGACCCAGGCTCGCAGCCGTCGAGGCCACCAGCACGATGAACGCCCCGGCCGGCCCTCCGATCTGCACCCGGCTGCCGCCGAGCGCCGAGACCAGCGCCCCGCCGACGATGGCGGCGTAGAGTCCGCGCTCGGGCGTGACCCCCGAGGCGACCGCGATCGCCATAGATAGCGGCAAGGCGACGACGGCGACCGTGAGCCCGGCGGCGATGTCGGCGCGCAGGTCGCCGGCGCCGTATCCTTCGCGCAATATCGTCGCGAGTTTCGGCCGATAGAGGTGCGCGGTTGACGAGCCGTCAGGCATGGCCGAGCAGCGCCCAGGCGGCGCGCAACAGGGTGGATGGAAGCATCAAGGTGATGTACAAAACATCTATTTATAGGTCAATAAATTGCCTGTAGACATAAAAAGATGCTCCCCGCTTTGGGATCGGCTGCGTCGCCGGTGGAGGTTTTGCATGGTTCGGCGGCATCCCGGCGCGATGGAGGCGGCTTGACCGGGCGGAACGCCAAGGGCCGCTCGCCGACCGGCGCCGACGGCCCTTTCCATTGGTGGGAAGGCGACACGCTGGTGGTCAACATCCTCGGGACGCCGAGCGCCAGCCGCGACGCGATCGGCAAGCCCAAGGGCGCGCAGCTTAAGGTCAGCGTCACCGCGAGCCCCGAGATGGGACGCGCGACGGATCACATGGTCCGCTTCCTGGCACGGCAGTTCGATGTCTCTCCCTCGGCGATCGAGGTGGTTTTCGGCCGCACGAGCATCCACAAGCAGCTGAGGATCACCGCGCCCAAGACCTTGCCCGCCGTCTTCCGACAGACCTCGCTGCTTTAGTCGAACCGACGCTTCGCGCCTTCGGAACCCTCCTCGCCCCATGACGTTCGGCGGTCACTGTGACGCGCCTCTCCATCCTGCACGAAACCCGTTACGATTACGGGCGACCGGTCGGCTTTGGCCCGCACCGCCTATTGTTGCGCCCGCGCGACAGCCACGCCATCCGCATCGTCAGCGCCTCGCTGGAGCTTTCTCCAGGCGGTCAGACTCGCTGGGTCTACGACGCCCTCGGGAACTGCGTCTGCTGGCTGCAGCCCATGGGGCAGGCCTCCAGCCTGGTGGTGACGAGCCGCCTGCTGATCGAGCGCTTCCCCGCCCCGCTGGCCCCGCTCACCCTCGACGATCCGCGATCCGTCCTGCCCATCGTCTACGACCGCGCCGACCGCCTCGTCCTCGAGCCCTTCATGGCCCCGGCGGAGGATGACCCCCACGACGCCGTCCTGCGCTGGGCGCGCGGCAAGCTGCGCCCGGAAGACACCGCCCTCGACTTCGTCATGCGGCTGAACTCCGACATCCACGCCCAGTTCGGCTACAACGCCCGCACGGCCGAAGGCACGCAGTCGCCCGGCGACACGCTCGCCCAGCGCAGCGGAACCTGCCGCGATTTCGCCTGGCTGATGGTCGAGTCCCTGCGCCGCCTGGGCTTCGCCGCGCGCTTCGTCACCGGTTATCTCTACAGCGCCAGGCTCGACCCCGGCCGCGACGCCGAGACCGCCGCGCGCGGCGCCGGCGCCACCCACGCCTGGTGCGAGGTCTTCCTGCCCGACCTCGGCTGGACCGAATTCGACCCCACCAACGGCTTGGCGGAATCGCCGAATCTGATCCCCGTGGCCGTCACCCGCACCCCCGACCAGGCCGCCCCGATCAGCGGCGCCATCGTCGGCGACCCGGAAGGCTCGACCCTCACCGTCAAGGTGACCGTCCACGCCGAAAACGATTTGCAGGCGGCGGCATGACGACCGCCCCGAACCTAGGGAGAAGCGTGATGACCAGCGGGTTCCAACAGCAGCTTCCGATGCAGAACGCCTTCACGCGTTCCGCCCCCGAGCCGCAGAACGGCAAGAAAGCCGACCAGACGGCGCTGAAAGCCAAGGAAGTCCGCTCGTTCGCCGTCCCGAGACCGCCGGCGCACTGAACGGCCCGCGCCGCTCACAGGCGCCGGACCTCGTGCGCCCTCAGGAGTATCTGCTTCTGCTGCATCACGACTTCGAGCTGGGCTCGCAGGTCGCGCCACCAGGCGGCGTCGAGGTTCGGCGTCATCACCTCGATGATCAGGATGTCATCGTGCTCTTGGCGTTCGCCCTTCCTCCAGCGCCCCTTCGCCGGTGCGCGGGTGAAGGCCGTCACCCCGCCGAACCTGACCGTCAAACCGCGTTGCAGCAGGTCGAACATGGCGACGGGATAGGGTCGTCCTCGCGGGTTCGCGATTGGGAGGAATATTTCGACCAGCCAAGCCAACTCGGAGCGCCGCTCGTGTTGAGAAAATCCACGTCGATGCAAACCCCTGGGGCGCGGCCGGTTCCACTGGCGCCTCGAGAGAAAAAACTGTCGGAGAGATGACTCAGGAACGGCCTGCTCGCTGTCGGGTTGTGAAGCGCGACACAGCACAGCGAGGGGCTCATGGCCGTCACCAGCAAGACCAAAGCCACGCGCAAGGCCGCGCGCGCCGCAAAACCGAAATCCGCATCCAAGCCCGCCGCTGCGCCCGACGCGCTCGCCCTGCTCGAAGCCGACCACCGCGAAGTCGAAGCCTGGTTCGAGCAGTACGACGACCTGACCGAAGACGCGGACAAGAAGGCCTTGGCCGACAAGATCTGCCTGGCCCTGAAGGTGCACGCCCAGATCGAGGAAGAGCTGTTCTACCCGCCGGCTCGCGAGAAGACCGGCGACTTCGACCTGCTGGACGAAGCCACCGTCGAACACATGGGCGCGAAGAACCTGGTCGCCCAGATCGAGGCCATGGCTCCCGGCCAGCCGCTGTACGACGCCAAGGTCAAGGTGCTGGGCGAACAGGTCCGTCACCACGTCGAGGAGGAGGAGGGCGAACTCTTCCCGGAGGTGCGCGCCACCGATCTCGACCTCGTCGATCTCGGCCAGAAGCTCGCCGCCCGCAAGGCCGAGCTGATGGCGATGCTCGCTCCGCCGCCCGCGCTCGCCCCTCTCGCCTAACTCGCTTCCCTTCAGTCAGGCGCACAGCGCCGCGAGGATCATCATGGCCAAGACCACCAAGCCCCAGCCGGCCGACCCCAAGGCCGCGCGCCAAGCCACCGCCGGCGAGCCGCCCGCCACCACGCCCCCAACCGCTCTCGGCGCCGGGGCCGAACTGCATCAGCAGGCCGACGGCGTCGACACCTTGCTGACCACCAACCAGGGCGTCCCGATCAGCGACAATCAGAACTCGCTGAAGGCCGGCCCGCGCGGCCCGGTGCTGCTGCAGGACTTCATCCTGCGCGAAAAGATCATGCACTTCGACCACGAGCGTATTCCCGAGCGCGTGGTCCATGCCCGGGGCTCGGCGGCGCACGGCTTCTTCGAATGCCTGGACGACTGCTCGGACATCACCCGCGCCGCCTTCCTCGGCGAGGTCGGCAAGCGCACGCCGGTGTTCACCCGCTTCTCCACCGTCGCCGGCAACAAGGGCTCGTTCGATCTGGCGCGGGACGTTCGCGGCTTCGCGGTGAAGTTCTACACCGACGAGGGAAACTTCGATCTCGTCGGCAACAACATCCCGGTTTTCTTCATCCAGGACGCCATCAAGTTCCCCGACCTGGTCCACGCCGCCAAACAGGATCCCGACCGCGAGTTCCCCCAGGCCCAGACCGCGCACGACACCTTCTGGGACTACATCTCGCTGACCCCCGAAAGCATGCACATGATCATGTGGATCATGTCCGACCGGGCGATCCCGCGCAGCTACCGGATGATGGAAGGCTTCGGGGTCCACACCTTCCGCCTGGTCAACGCCGAGGGCGCCTCCACCTTCGTCAAGTTCCATTGGCGGCCCAAGCTCGGCGCCCAATCGGTGGTCTGGGATGAGGCGGTGAAGATCAACGGCGCCGATCCGGATTTCCACCGTCGCGATCTCTGGGAAGCCATCGAGGCCGGCGATTTCCCCGAATACGAATTCTGCCTGCAGACCTTCACCGCCGAACAGGCTGAGCAGTTCGGCTTCGACGTCCTCGACGCCACCAAGATCATCCCCGAGGAGGTCATTCCCCTGCGCGTCGTCGGCCGCATGGTGCTCGACCGCAACCCGGACAACTTCTTCGCCGAGACCGAGCAGGTCGCCTACTGCGCCAGCCACGTGGTGCCCGGCATCGACTTCACCAACGACCCGCTGCTGCAGGGCCGGCTGTTCTCCTATCAGGACACCCAGCTGAAGCGCCTGGGCTCGCCGAACTTCCACCAGATCCCGATCAACCAGCCGCGTTGCCCGTTCCACAACCTGCAGCGCGACGGCCATATGCAGATGGCCGTCCCCAGGGGACAGGTGAACTACGAGCCGTCCAGCCTCGGGCCGGACATCAAGCACGAGGACGCTCAGGGCGGCTATCGCACCTTCCCCAATCCCGAAGCCGGCGAACAACTGCGCGTGCGGTCGGAGACGTTCGCCGATCACTACACCCAGGCGCGCCTGTTCTTCCGCAGCCAGACTGCGCCCGAGCAGAACCACATCGTTTCGGCCCTGGTGTTCGAGCTTTCGAAGTGCGTCGTGCCCCGCGTTCGCCAGGCCATGCTGTCGCGCCTCGTCCACATCGACGAGACCCTGGCCCTGCGCGTGGCCGGCGGCCTCGGCATGCTGGAGCCGATCACCCCGGCGGAGGCGCCCGTGCCGGCGAGCGACATGGACCCCTCCCCCGCCCTCAGCATCGTCGCCAAGACGCCGCCGACCCTGGAAGGTCGCAAGATCGGCTGCCTGGTCAGCGACGGCGTGGACGACGCCCTGATCGGCGAACTCAGGGCCGCGGTCGGGGCGGCCGGCGCCAGGCTGCAGTTGATCGGTCCTAAGATCGGCGGCGTCGTCACCGCCGCGGGCGAGCAGATGCCGGTCGACCACAAGGTCGAGGGCGGCCCTTCGGTGCTGTTCGACGCCGTCGTCCTCGCCCCCTCCTTGGAGGGCGGCGCCAAGCTGGCGACGATGTCGGAGGCGGTGAACTTCGTGCGCGACGCCTTCGGCCACCTGAAGGTGATCGCCTACCTGCCGACCGCGACGCCGCTGTTCGTCAAGGGCGGCCTCGCCGAGGCCACGCCCGACGCCGACCCCGGCGTGATCTCGCTCGCCACGGCCTCGGTCGACGACTTCATCACCACCGCCGCGTCGGGCCGCATCTGGGCCCGCGAGCCCACGGTGCGCGACGTGCCCTAAACGCCGCCGCCCGGGCGGCGGCGCACGAGGTTGCGCGCCGTCGCCCGGTCTGCTTCACCGGGCGCATGCCGTCCAAGCCGTTCTCCGTCTGGCGCGCCGCGCCCCTGCTGCTGACGCTGAGCGTGCTGTTCTGGGCCGGCAACTCCATCGTCGGCCGGGCGCTGGCGAACTCGATCCCGCCGTTCAGCCTGTCGTTCTGGCGCTGGTTCGTCGCCCTGTTGCTGGTCACGCCCTTCGCCTGGCGCGGCCTCAAGGCCGACCTGCCGGAGCTTCGCCGCCGTTGGCTGATGATCTTCGCCCTGGCCCTCACCGGGGTCACCACCTTCGGCGCCCTGCTCTACTTCGGCCTGCACACCACCACGGCGCTGAACAGCATTCTGCTGCAGGCGGCCATCCCGGCCCTGGTCATGCTGCTCGGCTGGCTGGCCCTCGGCGAACGCACCGGTCGCGGCGAGGTCGCGGGCATCGCCCTTTCCATGCTCGGCGTCGTCGCGGTCATCACCCAGGGCCGCCCCTGGGACCTGCTGCACGTCGGGCTCAACATCGGCGACGGCCTGATCGCCATCGCCGTCGTGCTCTACGCCGCCTACTCCCTGCTGCTGAAGCGGCGGCCGGCCGTCTCGCCCCTCAGCCTGCTGTGGGCGATCAGCGCCGCCTCGACCCTGCTGCTGGCGCCCTTCTTCCTCGCCGACGTCGTCACCGGCCAGACGCAGCCGATCACCCCGGCGGTCATCGGCGGCGTCGCCTATGTCGCGGTCTTCCCGTCGTTCCTGGCCTATCTGTTCTACAATCGCGGCGTCGAGCTGATCGGCCCCGCCCGCGCCACCCAGTTCATGCACCTGCAGCCGGTGTTCGGCGCGGTCCTCGCCGTGCTGCTGCTCGGCGAACGCTTCCACGCCTTCCACGCCGCCGGCCTCGCCCTCATCGCCGCCGGCATCGGCCTCAGCACCTGGGCCGCGCGGCGGGCGGCGGCGCGAACGCCCTAGCTCCCGTCTCGCGGTCTTGGAAGCCTCGAAACGGAAAGGGCGGACCTGAGCCCGCCCCAAAACCGTCGTCCCGGTCCGCCGGCCTTAGTCATGATCGTGGGTGTGCAGCGCCAGGTGCTTGGCCACCTCGGCGGCGTAGACCTTGCTCACCGGCTCGAAGGTCTCGCCCTCTTCATTGTAGGCGTACACCTCGCCGTCGGCGATGTCGTAGACCCAGCCGTGCAGGCGCAGGTCGCCGCGCGCCAGGCGCACCGCCACGGCCGGGTGGGTGCGCAGGTGCGCCAGCTGCAGCATCACGTTCTGCTCCAGCAGCAGCAGGTCGCGGGCGTCGTCGTCCAGGTCCTTGCCCAGCTCGTTGGTGATGTCGACGGCCGCCTTTGAGTACGACAGCCACTCCTTCACGTGCGGCAGGGCGTCCAGCGCGTCCAGGTTCATGGCGCCCTTCATGGCGCCGCACTTGGTGTGACCGCAGACCACGATGTGCGGCACGCTCAAGGCCACGCAGGCGTATTCGATGGCCGCCGTGGTCGCGCCCGCGCCCTGGAAGTGCGGCGGCACGATGTTGCCGGCGTTGCGCACGATGAACAGGTCGCCCGGCTGGCTCTGGGTCAGCATGCCGGTTTCGATGCGCGAATCCGAGCAGGTGATGAACAGGGCTTCCGGCGACTGACCCTTGGCCAGCTTTTCGAATAGGGCCGTATTACCCGGGAACACTTCTTGCTGAAATTTGACAACACCGGCGGCGAACTTCGGCATGACTTGCGGCTCGTTCCTATGGATGACTTTGACCGCCGGGCGAAACAATCTCCCGTGGCCGCCACAATGAATATAAGAACCCGCGCTGCACTTGCAGTTTCAAATTGTTGCGCCGGACAACCTCGCGCGAGCATTGCGGCGCGCCTTCGGACTTAACCCCGTCGCCACTCGCGCAGCAGCTTGCCGGACGCGTCCTCCATCGCCACCCGATCGACGTCCGCGGCGGCGACGCAGACGGGCTCGACATCGGCGCTGGGCGATTGGCAGCGGATGGAACGGCCGTCCGGGAAGGCCACGAGGCGCCCTTCGATCAACAGGCGATAGCCGCCGACCGGCGGCTCGGGAACCGGATCGCCCCGCAGCGTGAGTTCATAGGCCCGCCCGTCGCGGCGGCCGACGCGGGATCCCCCGGTCTTGAACACCGCGGCGAGGCCCGAGACCGGGGCGGTGGCGATCGCGCCGGGCGCCGCCGGCTCCGTCGCCGGCCTGATCGTCGGGGTGGGGCAACCGTCGGCCAGCAGCCAGGGACGGCTCAGCCAGAAGCCTTCCACCGCCTCCCACGCCCCGCCGGCGCCGGCCAGCACGGGAGCGTTCGTCCAGTCCGCCGGCGTCAGGCGGATTTCGATGGTCCTGCGCTCCGGGTCGGGGTTCCATCTCGCCTCCCCTTCACGGCTCTGAGCGGCGGGCCCGGCGCAGCCGAACGGCTGGCGGATGGTGAACTGCCGCCCCGTGAGCGACTCGGCCGCGTCGGTCTGGCCGGCGGCGTAGGCCGAGCGGGCGGCGGCGATGGCGCTCAGCAGGTCGAGTCGCCCCAGGGTCGGGGGCGTCAGGGCCGGAGCCGGGGTCGGCGGCGGCGCCGCGACCGGCGGCGCGGAGGGCGTCTCGGCTTTACGGTCGCACCCCGCCAGGGCCAGCCCCAGCACGGCGCACGACACGCCGAAGCGCAGGTCGATCGCCTTGAACATGGCACGTCCCTACCACGCGACGGCGCCGAAGCTAGGGCGGCGGGCGAAATTTTCCGATTGACCTCGCCGCCGGGGCCACGCTGCAAAGGGGGCATGACCTTTGACCAGATCGTCGCGCTGGTCGTGCTTGTCGGCGTCGTGGGACTGATGATCCACGGGCGGATGCGGGCCGACGTCGTCGCCTTGATGGGCGCCGCCGTGCTGCTCGTGCTCGGCGTCGTGCGCCCGGTGGAGGTGCAGGGCGCCTTCGCCAGCCCCGCCGTGATCGCCTTGGCGGGGCTGTTCGTGATCGCCTACGCGATCGAGCTCTCCGGCCTGCTCGGCCTCCTGATCCGCCAGGCCACGCGCATGTCCTCGCGGATCGGCGCGCTGGGAATCTGGATCGTCATCGGCCTCTGCGGTTCGGTGGGCGGCTTTCTCAACAACACGCCGGTGGTGGTCCTCGCCGCCCCGGTGATCCGCGACGTCGCCCGCTCCCTCGGCCTGTCGCCCAAGCGGTTCCTGATGCCGCTCAGCCATGTCACCGTCATGGGCGGGCTCCTCACCCTCATCGGCACCTCCACCAATCTGCTGGTCAACGACATGGCCCGCAACGCCGGCCAGCCGGTCTTCAGCCTGTTCGAGATCACGCCCGTCGGCCTGGTCATCGCCTCCGTCGGCGGCCTCTGGCTGTACTTCGTCGGGGCCCGTCAGCTGCAGGGCGCCGCCGCGCGCGAGGAGTCCGACGCCCCGTCCCGACCGCGCCTGCGCCTGGGCGAGGCCCGCAACCTGCCCGACGGCTCGGGCGACGCCGCCCTCGGCGACGTCGCGCTGTACGGCGCAGCCGATCGCCCGTTCCGCCTGCGGCCGGCGCTGCTGTCCTTCCTGGTCTTCGCCGGGGTCATCGCCTCGGCGGCCTTCGGCTGGGCGCCCATCGCGGCGGCCGCCTTCGCCGGCGCCGTGGTCCTGATCCTCATCAAGGTCATCACGCCGGACGAGGCCTATGCCGGCCTGCGTCCCGAAATCCTGCTGCTGATCGCCGGCATGGTCGTGATCGGCACCGCCATGGAGATCACCGGCCTCGCCGCCTCCGCCGCCGGACGCCTGATCGACGTCATCCGCCCCCTGGGTCCCCTCGGCGCCCTGGCGGTGCTCTATGGGGTCACGCTGTTCGCCACCGAACTGCTGTCGAACGCCACCGTCGCCGTGCTGATGACCCCGATCGCCGTCGCCCTGGCCGAAAGCCTGGGGGTGGACCCCCGTCCGTTCCTGGTGGCGGTGATGATGGCGGCCTCGGCGGCCTTCGCGACCCCCTTCGGCTACCAGACCAACGTGCTCGTCTACAACATGGCCGGCTACAGCTACCTGGACTTCGTCCGCGTCGGCCTGCCGCTGAATCTCGCCACCTGGGCGGCCGCCATGATCGCCATCCCGATCTTCTTCCCCTTCTAGGCCTCACACCTTCCGTCTCGGCAGGTTGCGGATCGGCGGCGGGTTCGAGGGCAGCGGCGCGCTCGGGTCGCGGATGAACGCCGCCACGTCCTCCATCACCCGCTGACGCTGCCGGTCGATCAGCAGCAGGTGGTAGCCGTGCTCGTAATAGGCCGTCCGGTCGGTCGGCTTCAGCCGCCGCGCCGCCTGTTCGGTGGGCTCGCGCGGGATCACGTCGTCCAGCGCGCCGTAGAAATAGCCCACCGGCGGGTCGATCTTCCCGGCGCCCGACCAGGCGATATCCATCAGGCGGACCAGACCCCACATGGTGTCGAAGCGTGACCCCCAGATCATCAGCGGGTCGCGCCCCATGCGGATCAGCTCCTCGGTATTGTCCGAGGCCCGCACATTGCGCAGCACCCATTCGGGCGGATTGATCACCCGCGAGCCGATGGTGTGCGAGGTCAGCCACAGGGCCGTCTTGTTGGGCAGCGGCTGGACCGACCAGCCCCAGACCCCCGGCGCCAGCAGCACCACCCGGTCGGCGGCCGGCGGCCGGTCGGAGGCGAAGGCCGCGATGGTCACGGAGCCGCCCATGCTCACCCCGGCGACGACGATCCTCGCCCTGGGATGCCGCTGGCGCACCAGGTCGACGCAGACCCGCAGGTCCTCGGTCATCACCTCGGCCGGCGCCCACACCCCGCGCCCGGGCGAGCGGCCGAAGCCGCGCTGGTCGAAGGCGTAGGTGGCCATCCCCTGCTCGGCCCACCACGGGGCAGCCAGGTGGAAGGTGTTGGAATAGTCGTTGAAGCCGTGCAGCCCGACGATCACCGTCTCCGGCTCGACAACGGTCATCCAGCTCGTCAACCCCAGGCGCGCGCCGTCGTAGCTGACGAAGGCGTCGTCCTCGAGCCTCGGCCCCGAAAATCCCAGGCCCGGCGTCGCGATGGTCTGCACCGCCGGCGCACAGGCGGCGGCGGCCAGCGGCAGGCCCAGTCCAGCGAGGAACGTGCGGCGTCTCATCGGCCCAACATCATTGCGACACGTTGGCGAAGATAGGGCGTCACCTCGTCCTCGAACCAGGGATTGCGCCTCAGCCAGGCGGTGTTGCGCCAGGACGGATGGGGCATGACCAGCACATTGTCCGGCAGGTACTCGCGCCAGGCCGCGACCGTGTCGGTCATCGTGGCCTTCACCCGGTCGCCCAGCGCCCAGGCCTGGGCATAGCCGCCGACCAGCAGGGTCAGCTCCATCCGCGGCAGGGCCTGCATCAGCCGCCGCCGCCACAGATCGGCGCAGCGCGGGGGCGGCGGAAAGTCCCCGCCCTTGGGATTGGTTCCCGGAAAGCAGAAGGCCATGGCCGCCACCCCGATGGCCGGGCCGTAGAAGGTCTCGCGGTCGACGCCCATCCATTGCCGCAGCCGGTCGCCCGAGGGATCGTCGAACGGCAGGCCGCTCTCATGCACCCGCCGCCCCGGCGCCTGGCCGCAGATCAACAGCCGCGTCTCGGCCGTCACCCGCACCACCGGCCGCGGCTCGTGCGGCAACTCCGCCGCGCAGGCCCGGCAAGCGCGGATTTCGGCGAGGATCGCGCTCAAGCTCCCTTCTCCCTCGAAGGGGGAAGGGTCGGGGATGGGGGTGTCGGCAAAGCTCATCCAAACAAACTCAACAGGCGGCGCCCCCACAGACCCGAACCGAAACTCGGTGCGATCACCCCCGCCCCGCCCCCGCCCCTCCCCCTTCGAGGGAGAGGGGGAGGAGCTAGTCCTCATCGTCCTCAACCGCCGCCCCGCTGGGAATGACATCCCCCTCCAGCGGCAGCCGCAGCCGATAGACCCCGCGGAACCGTTCCGGGTCAGCCGGCTTGTTATGGCGCAGGATCACGATCTGACCGGTCTTGGCCAGGTTCACCGCCTCGACCCGCACATGGCCCAGCCGATGCCGCCAGCTGTCCGGATCGACGCGCTTGGCCACGTTCATGGGGTCGATGCTCTTGCCGGCCGGAACCTCGGCCAGCAGGGCGAGGATGGCGTCTTCAATCGGTGAGGTCATGATTATTTCGCAACAGTGATAGTGACAGATCGCCGAAACGGCCCTATCCATGTCGTGCAGTTAGTCACCCAAGCCGGAGGCCGCCATGCCTAAAGTTCTCGTTCTCTACTATTCGTCCTACGGTCACATCGAGGCCATGGCGAAGGCCGTCGCCGAAGGCGCCCGCGAAGTCGAAGGCGCCGTGGTCGACATCAAGCGCGTGCCCGAGACCGCGCCGCCGGAAGTGGCCAAGAACGCCGGCTTCAAGCTCGACCAGGAAGCCCCCGTCGCCACGGTCGACGATCTGGTGAACTACGACGCCATCCTGGTCGGCGTCGGCACCCGCTACGGCCGCCTCGCCTCGCAGATGGCGGCGTTCTGGGATCAGACCGGCCCGCTGTGGGCCAAGGGCGCCCTGGTCGGCAAGGTCGGCGGGTCCTTCACCTCCACCGCCACCCAGCACGGCGGCCAGGAGCTGACCCAGTTCTCCATCCTGACTAACCTCTTCCACCACGGCCTGCGCATCGTCGGCCTGCCCTACGCCTTCGCCGGCCAGATGGGCGTCGACAAGATCCGCGGCGGCAGCCCCTACGGCGCCTCCACCATCACCGGCGGCGACGGCCTGCGCATGCCCGACGAAGACGAACTGGCCGGCGCCCGCTGGCAGGGCCGCTACGCCGCCGAAACCGCGAAAGCGATCTTCGGCTAAAAGCCCGCTTGTCCCTGAAATCCTCATCCTGAGCTTGTCGAAGGACGAGGATTTCACTCACCGCCCTGCGTCGCCTCGTCCTTCGACAAGCTCAGGATGAGGCGATTGCAGACGCGGAGCCGCGACCGCTATTTCACCTTCACCACCTCGCCGTCCTCCTTGGTGAAGCTCTCCGGCCGCCGCTCGAGCAGCTCCAGCACCACCTCCGACGGCCGGCACACCTTCACGCCCAGCGGCGTGCGCACGATGGGCCGCTGCACCAGGATCGGGTGCTCCACCATCGCGGCCAGGATCTCCTCGTCCGTCGCCTCCGGCGCCAGCAGCCCCAGCGCCTCGGCGGGCGTCCCCTTCTCCCGCAACAGCTCGCGCGGCGTCATCCGCAAGCCGGCCAGCAGGTCCTTCAGCTGCGGCTCGGTCCAGCCCGCGATCAGATACTCGACCACGGTCGGCGCGTAGCCCGCCGCCTGGATCATCGCCAGCGTGTTGCGCGAGGTGCCGCACTTCGGATTGTGGAAGATGGTGATCGGAAACGCGTCGCTCATGCGGTTGCGGGCTCCTTGAACAGCCAGCCGAACACGCCGGCGGCAATGGCGGCGCCCATCGCCTGGGCGGCGATGAAGGCGGGGGCGGACGCCGGCGCGATGCCGGCGAAGGTGTCGCTCAACGTCCGCGCCAGGGTCACGGCCGGATTGGCGAAGGCGGTCGAGCCGGTGAACCAATAGGCGGCGGTGATGTAGAGGCCAACGTTCATCGGCGTCGTCGCCGGGGCGAAACGCAGGCTGCCGAGGATCACCCCGACCAGGCCGAAGGCGGCGACCGTTTCCGACAGCGCCTGAGCCGGCCCGTCCCGCAGATGGGTCGAGACCTGCCACAGCGGCTCGGCGAACATGGCGTGGGCCAGCACGACGCCCGCGACGGCGCCCGCCGTCTGCACCGCGACATAGCCGGCGGCCGTCGCCGGATTCAGCGCGCGCCGCGCGACGAACACCAGCGTCACCGCCGGATTGAAATGCGCCCCCGACACCGGCCCGAACACGGAAATGAGCACCACTAGCGCCGCGCCGGTCGCCAGGGTGTTGCCCAGCAACGCCAAGGCCGCGTTCCCACCGGCCAGGCGTTCGCCCATGATCCCCGAGCCGATGACCACGGCCAGCAAAAGCGCCGTCCCCAGCCCCTCCGCGACCAGCCGTCGAACCATCAGCGGCACGCCACGGCGGTCGTCACCGGCGCGCAGGCCTCCAGCCTGCCCTGGCAGCAGTCTTCCATCAGGAACTGCACCAGATCGCGCACCTGGTCGAACTCGACAGCGTAGACGATCGAGCGGCCGTCGCGCCGCGCGGCGATCAGCCCGGCCCGCGCCAGGATCGCCAGCTGCGCCGACATGGTGTTGGCCGGCGTCTCCAGCCGCCGGGCGATCTCGCCGGCCGCCGCGCCCTCCGCCCCCGCCTGGATCAACAGGCGAAACACCGCCAGGCGCCCCGGGTGCGCCAGGGCGGCCAAAGTCTCTATGGCGCCGTTAGATTCCATATTTCGTGTAATATGGAATTATCTCGCGCGATGCAAGCGACCTCTCAGACGGTCGGCGTCGTGCCCCCGTCGATCACGAATTCCGCGCCGTGCAGCGTCGCCGCGCGGTCGCCCGCGACGAAGGCGATCAGGTCGGCGACCTCCTCCGGCGTGTTCGGCCGCCCCACCGGAACGCCGCCGAGGGCGCGCATCAGCCCCTCGCGGGCGCTGGCGACATCGCCGCCCTCCGCCGCCGCCAGCCGCTCGATCATGCGGGCCGCGGCGTCGGTCTCGGTGAAGCCCGGCGCGACGCTGAGCACGCGTACTCCCTGCGGCCCCACCTCGTTCGACAGCGCCTTGCTGTAGTTGCTCAGCGCCGCCTTGGCGGCCGCGTAGGCCAGCGTCGACTCATACAGCGGCAGGGTCCGCTGGATCGAACTCACATGCACGACGACGCCGTAGCCCTGCGCGATCATCGCGGGCAGCAGCGCCCGGTCGAGGCGTACGGCGGCCAGCAGGTTCTGGTTGAGCGCGTCGGCCCAATGGCCGTCGTTCAGCGCCGCGAACCCGCCGCCCGGCGCCGGAGCCGCCGACGTTGTGGATCACCAGGTCCACGCCGCCGAACTGGGCGAGCACCGCTTCGGCGACCTCGGCGGCGCCCTCGGCCGTGGCGAGGTCGGCCGCCTTGAAGAGCTCGGGCCGCCCCAGCCCCTCCGGCCTCGTCCGCGCGGTGCGGAATACGCTCGCCCCCGCGTCCGCCAGCCGGCGCGCCACGGCCGCGCCGATCCCTTGCGTGCCCCCTGTCACCAGCACCCGGCGCCCCAGGAACTCGGCGTTCGCCGGCCGGGGAACGATCTCCAGCTCGGCGATCGCTCCGGCGTCCAGCCTGAAGCGGTAGCGCAGGTCCGCGCGCCGTCCGGGGAAGTCGCCCGTCACATGCGCCGTCACCGTCCCGCCGTCCGGCGTCGCCTCGAAGCTGCGCGGCTCGGCGTGGAAGCTGTAGCGCCGCCGCGTCTCCTCGGCCCAGGCCTTCACGGCTTCGCGTCCGCGATGATCCTGCTTTTCGTCGCGCACCAGCGCCGCTTCGCTGAAACCGGCCGCTACGGCGGCCGGGTCGTCGCCGTTCGCGGCCCGGAAGTAGTCGACGATGGGTTGGGGCAGTTTCACGGTCATGGCGCGGGTCCTCGCTGGTGGGGACCGTCGAATTGGGTCTATACTGCGCACATGGCAAGAACTGACAAAATTGTAGGGTACTCACCCACAGGTAAGCTGGACGACGTCACCCCCGACATGGCGGCGACCGGCGTCGAAGCCGCCTTCCGCATGCTGGAGGGGCGCTGGAAGATGGTCATCGTCTTCCATCTCTTCGCCAAGGCGGTGCTGCGCTTCTCCGAGCTGGAGCGCGCGATCCCCGGCGTCTCGCAGAAGATGCTGATCCAGCAGCTGCGCGATCTCGAAGCCGACGGCATCGTCGAGCGGACGGTCTACCCGCAGGTGCCGCCCCGGGTGGAATACCGCCTCACCGAATGGGGCCAGGCCATGTGCCCCGCCCTCGACGCCCTGCTCGAATGGGCCGCTCAGCGTCCGCCGGCGGATTAGCGCGCCTACTTCGGCGCCAGTTCGAACACGCCGTTGGCGCTCGCCCGCACCACGATTTCGCCGGCCTCCATCGGGGCCATGCCCGCCGGGATCGGCGACGGCGCCTCGCCCGCCATGGCCGGACGCACCCGCACCATGCGCAACAGATTCAGGATCGCGCAAAGCGCTTGCTTGTGCGAAGCAATATCGACTGCTATTGCGAGGAATTCGCATTTGCAGGACGGTGCGGTCGGTCGCGCCCGCCTTATTTCAGGGGATAAACTTGCGCTTTAGACTGAGCTTGCTGGCGGGCGTCGCCCTCATGGGCGCCGCGAACATGGCCCACGCGCAAGAGACCGCGACCGTCGACGAGGTGGTCGTCACCGGCCTCTACACCGTCGACAAGAAGATCGACACCGCCACCGGCCTCGGGCTGTCGGTGCGCGAAACGCCGCAGTCGGTGACGGTCATCACCCAACAGCGCATCAAGGACCAGAACCTCTCCACCATCTCCGACGTCGTGCGCAACACGGCCGGCGTCTCGATGATCGAGGTCGACGATGTGCGCAACGTGTTCAACGCCCGCGGCTTCGAGATCAAGAACTACCAGATCGACGGCGTGCCGACCTCATGGTCGCTGGCCGGCGATTCCGGCGAAACCGTCGCCGACGTCTCGATCTACGAGCGCATCGAGATCGTCCGCGGCGCCACCGGCCTGCTGACCGGCGCGGGCGATCCCTCGGGCTCCATCAACCTCGTGCGCAAGCACGCCGACAGCCGCGAGTTCAAGGGCTCGGTCACCGGGACCCTGGCCAGTTGGAACAAGGCCCGCGTCGAGACCGACCTCTCGGGCGCGCTGAACGACGGGCGGATCCGGGGCCGCCTCGTCGCCAAGTACGAACAGGGCGACACCTATTTCGACCGCCAGAGCACCGAGAAGCACGTGCTCTACGGCGTCGTGGAAGCCGATCTCACCGACTCCACCCTGCTACGCGCCGGCGCCAGCTCGCAGGTCACCGCGCCGAACGCCGCCTTCTGGGGCGCCCTGCCCACCTTCTACACCGACGGCGGCCTGACCAGGCTGCCCGTCTCCACCAATACGGCCGCCAACTGGGCGTACTGGGACACCGAGAACACCAACGTCTTCGCCAACCTGCAGCACACCTTCGCCAACAACTGGCGGCTGAGCGTCAACTACAACCGGCTGCTCAACGAGCAGAACTCGCAGCTGTTCTACGTCTTCGGCAGCCTCGACCGCGCCACCGGCCTCGGCCTGGCGACCTACCCCTACAAGGCCAACGGCCAGACCACCCAGGACAGCCTGGATGTCCAGCTGCACGGCGACTACGCGCTGTTCGGCCGCGAGCATGAGCTGACCGTCGGCGCCCTGGCCAGCAAGCAGGTGTCGGACGTCTCCTACTTCGTGGCCGGCGGCCCCAACGCCTTCGCGCCGATGACCGACCTCTTCACCTTCAACGGCGACTTCCCGAAGCCGGATTTCGCCGCCGCCCCGACCCAGTACACCGACAACGAGACCAAGCAGTCGGGCGTCTTCGTGGCCACCCGCCTCAACATCTCCGACCAACTGAAGGTGATCGGCGGCGCCCGCCTTTCCCAGTGGGAGCGCAACGGCATCAACGGCGGCGCGGCCGAGAGCTACAAGTCGGACGACGTCGTCATCCCCTACGTCGGCGTGCTCTACGACCTGACGGCGAACCACCGCCTCTACGGCAGCTACACGGAAATCTTCCAGCCTCAGAACCTGCGCGACATCGACGCCAAGGTGCTCGATCCCATCAAGGGCAAGGCCTACGAGATCGGCCTCAAGAGCGCGTTCCTGAACGACAACCTGCAGTCGTCGCTCTCGGTCTTCAAGATCGAGCAGGATGGCCTCGGCCAGCCGACGGGTCAGACGGTTCCGGGATCGTCTCCGCCGGAACAGGCCTACCGGGCCTCCCAAGGCGCCGAGAGCCAGGGCTTCGAATACGAACTGCTCGGCCGCGTGCAGCCGAACTGGGACGTCAGCGCCGCCTACGCCCAGTTCGAGGTCGAAGACGCCAACGGCGCCAAGGTCAACACCGACCAGCCGCGCAAGAGCTTCGCGGTGTTCACCACCTATCGCTTCGAAGGCCCGCTGGAAGGCCTGAGCATCGGCGGCGGCGTAAACTGGCGCAGCACCATCTATTCCCTGGCCGCCAACCCGGTCAGCGGCGCCCCCACGCGGATCGAACAGAAATCGTTCGCCCTGGTGAATCTGATGGCGCGCTACAGGTTCACCGACGACCTGTCGGTGCAGGTCAATGTCGACAACCTCTTCGACGAGACCTACCGCAGCCAGATCAGTTACTTCAGCCAATATCGCTACGGCGCGCCGCGTAACTACACAGTGTCGCTGACCAAGGCCTTCTAGGACGGACGCCGCCGGCATGCTGCTGCAAGCGTTGGGCATCCTCGTTCAGGCGGCGGGGCTCGCGGTTCTCTTCCTGCATTGGCGGGCGAAGGGCGGCCTCGGCGGCCCCGCGCTCGCCGGCGCCTGGGCGCTGATCGTGCTCGGCGCCGCGCCCTGGCTGCTCACCGCCTCGCCGGAAAAGGCCGTCGCCCTCGGCAGCCTGGCGCCGATGCTGTTCGGCCTGGCCCTGCTGGCGCCGGACGCCCTGCCCCGCGTCGCCAACGGCAAGGTCCGCCGCCAGCGCCCGGCTCGCGAACCGGCGGAGGACAGCGGGATCGCCGCCGCCGGCCGCGCCTCGCGCAACGCCGCCCGCTGGTTCGGCGCCCTGGTCGCCGCCCCCGCCGTCTCCGTCGCCGCCACGGCGGCGTGGCTGGCCTACGCCCCCTGGAACCCGGTCGACAGCATGGTGCTCGCCGCCTTCCTGCTGATGGCGGTGGTCACGGCCGCGTGGCTGTGGCTGCTGGCCTCGCCGCGCCCCTGGCGCCCCGTCCTCACCTGCTGCGGCGCGGCCCTGCTGCTGGCCGCCCTCGCCGCCGCGGGAGCGCACTGATGCCGAGCGACACGCAAGCCGCCGCCAAGCCGAAACGCACGATCTGGCCGCGCATCCCGGCCGGCTTCGTCAAGGGCCAGCTCCTGGCCCACAAGCTGCTCGGCCTCGCCCTGGCCGCGGTCATGTACCTGGTCTGCATCACCGGCACGGTCGCGGTCTTCTACGGCGAATTCCAACGCTGGGAGACGCCCGGCGTCCCCGAAGCCGCCCAGGCCTCTCCGGAGGCCATCGGCCGCGCCGTCGCCGACGCCCGCCGGCACATCGCCCGCAGCGGCCACAAGCCGCTCGACGTCTACGTCATCACCCCCAGCCCCGAGATGCCCCGCATCATCGTCGACTACGAGCCGGACGCCCTGTCCTACGACGCCGAGGGCGCGCCCGCCGGCCCCGGGGCCCACGACCTCACCCATTTCCTCACCGAGCTGCACTACGAGCTCAACCTGCCGGGCACGATCGGCTTCGTGCTGATCGGCGTGCTCGGCGTCCTGCTCACCGCCCTGATCGTCGGCGGCGCCCTGGCCCTGCCGCGCATGTTCCGCGACGCCTTCACCTTCCGCATCGACGGCGGCCCCCGCCTGTCGCGGGTCGACACCCACAACCGCATCGCTGTCTGGGGCCTGCCGTTCCACTTCATCGTCGCCGTCTCCGGCGCGATCATGGGCCTGGCGCTGGTGATCATGGCCATCGCCGCCCCCGTGAAGTTCGGCGGCGACAGCCTCAAGGCCATGGCCGCCCTCTATGGCGATCCGCAGGCCATCGTCGCCCAGGCCAAGAAGGCCGGCCCGCCGCCGGCGACGGCCACGCCCGAGCCTCGCCTCGTCACCGCTCTGCGCAACTTCGAGCGCGCCCACCCCGACAAGCCGACGATCTACCTCACGCTCAGCCAGTTCGGCACGCCGAACGAGCAGCTGATCATCGGCGCCGGCCACGGCGACAAGCTCATCTACACCGAGGGCTACCGCGTCGATTCCGCCGGCGGCCTGATGGGCAAGGACGGCTATTCGGACGGCGAGATCGGCCGCCAGGTCTACGCCTCGATGTTCCGCCTCCACGCCGGCGCCTTCGGCGGCATGGCCGTGAAGCTGGTCTACGTCCTGCTCGGCCTCGGCCTCAGCCTGCTCTGCACCACCGGCGTCGACATCTGGCTGGCCAAGTCGGCCGAGCGCGGCCACCCCTATCCCCGCATCCAATCGGCCTGGACGGCCTTCGTCTGGGGAACGCCTGCCCTGGTCGCCCTCGGCTGCACGCTCTCGCTGCTGGCGTCGGCTCCCCCCGTCCCCGTCTTCTGGATCGGCCTCCTCTTGGTCGGCCTGGCCGCCGTCTGGGTCCAGCAGCGCCTGCTGCACTGGCTCGCGCCCCTGATGACGGCCGCCCTGGTCCTCACCGTGCCCCTGGCCCACCTGGCGAAGCACGGCGCGGCGGCCTTCTCGCCCATTGGCCTCGGCGTGAACCTCGGCCTCGCCCTCACCGCCGCGGTGATCCTGGTCCTGGCCCTCCGCAACCGTCACAAGCAGCGGCGACGGGCGGCCTGAACCCCGGGGCGCAAGAGCGCAGTTTACAAAACAATCTCACCCGATGAATTCTGCCGCTCGAGGGCGCGCGGCGGGACCGACGTCGGCCGCCCGTCAGTACCCGGTTTTCCCAGAACAATCAGACTTCAGAAGGAGCGCGACCGTGGAGGAAATGAAAACGTTTAATGAGGGCGAGGGCGTAAGCCGCCGCGCCGCCCTCGCCGCCGGACTCGCCGTCGTCGCCGCCGCCCAGGCCGTTCCCGCCTTCGCCCAGAACGCCTCCGCCAGAAACGCCTCGCTTGCGGCTCACCCCGCCTCGGCCCGCGTCGTCGAGCGGCTGATGGCCCGCCCGTCGTACCAGATTTCGGTCGACGTCCCGACCATCGCGCAGGGCCTGTCCATCGCCACGGCGGCCCTCGCCGCGGGCGTCGACATCGTCGAGATGGGCACGCCGCTCTGCAAGACCTCCGGCGTCGCCAACGTCGTCCCGGCCTTCCGCAAGGCCTTCCCCAACGCCCTGCTGCTGGCCGACATGAAGACCATGGACGGCGGCGGCGGCGAGGCCCGCAGCGTCTACTCCGGCGGCGGCAACGTCATCGACTTCCTCGCCCTAGCCGGCGTCGACTCGGCCCGCGCCATCTGCGCGGTGCGCGACGAGTTCCGCCGCAACGATCCGGCCACGCCGCGCCTGGTGTTCTCCGACATCATCCTGCCGAACTCGGGGCCCGTCTCGGGCGTGGGCGACATCGCCGCCCGCATGGTCGAGGCCGGCGTCGACGCCGTCGGCGTCCACCTGCAGGTCGACGCCCGCCGCGCCGACCCCAAGTTGATCGAGAACGACTACCTCGGCGAGGTGGCCCTCAAGGTCTTCGAGCGCATCGGCGGAACCGTGCCGGTCCAAGTGGTCGGCGGCCTCAGCATCCCCCAGGCCCAGCGCCTGGCCAGGGCCGGCCTCAAGGGCTTCGTGATCAGCGGCAACATGGGCGTCGCCGACAGCGAGACCCGCTACAACCTGCCTCCCGCCGAGATCCAGACCCTGATCGCCAAGTTCATCGCCGACGTGGGGAAGGCCTGAGGCGGCGGCGGCGAAATCCCCGCCCTTCGAGGCTCGCAAGCTCGCACCTCAGGGTGAGGATTCCGACTGAAGCTCTGCGTCAAGAGTAGCCCTCATCCTGAGGCGCCCGCGCGAGCGGGCCTCCAAGGACGAGGGCGGGCCCGCCACACGCCCCCCTACTCCGCCGTCCACCCGCCATCCACCAGCAGCGACGTCCCCGTCACCATAGCACTCGCATCACTCGCCAAAAACAGCGCCGCCCCCATCAGGTCCTCCACCTGCCCGATCCGGCCCAGCTTGATGCGGTCGACCACGCTCTGCTTGAAGGCCGCGTCCTCGAAATAGGGCCGCGTCAGCGCCGTCTCGATGAAGGTGGGGGCGATCACGTTCGAGCGGATCCCATGCGGCGCCAGGTCCAGGGCGAAGGCCTTGCTCATGCCCTCCAGCGCGAACTTCGAGGCGCAGTAGAGCGCCCGCCCGGGGATGGCCACATGCCCCAGTTGACTGCCCAGGTGCACCAGGCTGCCGCCCTTCACCCCCTCGGCCAGCATCCGCTTCACGCAGCCCTGAGCCACGAAGAAGGCGCTCTTCACGTTCAGCCCGATCACCGCGTCGAAGTCGTCCTCGGTCCCCTCCCACATCGGCTTCGGCCGATTGGTCCCGGCGTTGTTGACCAGCACATGGAACGCCGGCCGGCTCTCGAAGAACGCCGCCACGGCCGCCAGGTCCCCGACGTCCAGCACCGCCGCCTCCGCCACACCGCCCGCCGCCCGGATCGCCTCGACCCCCGCCTCGATCTCGGCGGCCGTCCGCGCCGCCAGCGTCACCGCCGCGCCGGCCTCGGCCAGCCCGGCCGCCAAAGCCAGCCCGATCCCCCGCCCCGCGCCGGTCACCAGGGCGCGACGGCCGTCGAGGCGGAAGGAAGGCGTGCGGGGCAGGGTCATGAGGGGCTCGCGTCTAAGGCGTCTTGTCTCTTCACGCCGCGCATTATGACCTCGCTGTGCTGGTCGGCGAGGGCTCGGAGGTCGGGCATCGGGGCGCCGGCCGCGCCGAAGACGTCGCGGAACAGCAGGCCCATCATCATCGGGCCGATGATCGACAGGGCGTAGAGTTGCGGATCGCCCGGCCGGATCTCACCACGCGCCTGGGCCCGGGAAATCGCCGCGACCACCAGGCCGAGAACCTTGGAGACCACCTCGTCGTACCAAAGCCGCGCGAGGTCGGGGAAGGTGCGGGATTCGGCGATCATCAGCCTGGCGATCGAAACGGCGCGGGTGTCGCCGATCTGCGCGGCCAGGGCCATGATCCTGCTTAGGAGCTCCGGGAAAGACAGTTCCGGCGCCGGCGCGGCCTGGTCCAGCCGCGCCAGGTGAGCCTCCACCAGGCTGCGCGCGACGGCCCGGAAAAGGTCCTGCTTGGTCGGGAAATACAGAAACACCGTCCCCTTCGCGACGCCGGCGCGGCGGGCCACCTCTTCCAGCTTGGCGGCGCCGAAGCCCTGCTCGCAGAACACCTCCGTCGCCGCCTCGATGATTTCGCCGGGTCGGGCGTCCTTTCGCCTCCGTCGCGCGGGCTTCTTCGCGGCCGCGTCCCCGAGGGGAAAAGCCTCGCGGGCGGGGGGTGGGTTCGAACTCATCACCGCACGATAAATCGCCACGGCGGGATGCGCCATCGGGTGGCGCTTTTTTGTTGACCCGAAAGTCATTAGGCGCGAGGCTGACGCCATGGCGCGCTCTCGGGCATCTCTTGTCGCGGCGATCTTCCTGCTTGCGGGCTGCGCCGTGGGCCCGGCCTATCAAGCGCCCGACTTCGCCCTGCCCGCGGGCTATGGTGCGCCTGACGCCTCGGGGCCGGCGGCTCCGGCGACCCGCTGGTGGTCGGCGTTCGGCGATGCGACCCTCGACGATCTCGTCGCGCGGGCGCTCTCGGGCAATCTCGACCTGCAGCAGGCGGCGTCCCGCGTTCGCCAAGCCCGGGCCAGCGAAGCGGCGACGCGCGCCGCCGGCGGTCCGGCCGTGAACGCCGCGGCCCAGGCCGGCTACACCCGCCTCAGCGAAAACGCCCTCCCCTCGGCCCTGGCCAACCTGGGCTCCGGATCGGGCCTCGGCCTGCCGGGCGAGGGCTTTCCCACCTACCAGCTGGGCTTCGACGCCTCGTGGGAACTCGACCTGTTCGGAGGGCGCCGGCGCGCGAACGAAGCGGCGGGCGCGAGGACGCAAGGCGCGGTGTGGTCCGAGCGCGACGCCCAGGTGCTGCTCACCGCCGAAGTCGCCAACACCTATCTGCAATACCGGGCGCTGCAGCGCCGGCTGGCGGTCGCCGACGCGACCCTGGCCTCACAACGAGAACTGCTCGACTTCATCGATGTCCGGGGCGCCAACGGCCTGACCTCCAGTCTCGACGCCCGCCGCCAACAGCAGGCGATCGAGCAACTCGCCGCCCAGCGGCGGGACCTGGCCGCCCAGGCCGAGGCCCGGCTGCACGCCCTCGGGCTGCTGTTGGGCGCGGCCCCGACCGCCCTGCCCGCCGAACTGGCCCAGGCGCCGGACGCCGCCCCCACCATCGTCGCCGTCCCCGCCGGCCTGCCGTCGGACCTGCTGCGGCGGCGGCCGGATATTCGCGCCGCCGAGCGGCGCCTGGCGGCGGCGACCGCCAACGTCGGCGCAGCGACGGCCGAGCTCTATCCGAAGCTCTCGCTCACGGGCGCCGCCCAGCTGGCGTCGCGCTCCCTCTCCAACCTGCTGCAGACCGACAGCCTGCAGGCTAATGGCGCGGGGCGGCTCTCGCTGCCCCTGCTGGCCGGCGGCCGGCGCGCCGCCGTCAGCCTGCGCGAGGCCCAGGCCGACGAGGCCCGGCTCGCCTACCGGGCTGAGGTGCTGGGCGCCCTGCGCGAGGTCGAGGATGGCCTGAGCCGGCTGGCCGCCGACCGTCAGCGTGTGGAGCGCCTTCAGGCGGCGGCCCTGGCGGCCCGCGACGCCGCCGACACCACCGCCGTGCGCTATCGCAACGGTCTCATCCCTTATCTCGAGGTGCTGCAGGCCCGGCAGACGGCCCTCTCGGCCGACGACGGCCTCGCCCAGGCGCAGGCGGCCGCCGCGCAGGATGTCGTCGCCCTCTACAAGGCGCTGGGCGGCGGCTGGGACGAGCGCCGCAACCCGATCGAAGAGGAGCCGTCCGGTGCCGCAGACCGCTGAAAAGAGCCCGGGCGGGCGGCGTCGCCCGCCCCGCGCGGCGATCGTCGCGGCCGTCGCCGTCGTCGCGATCGCCGCCCTGCTGTGGTGGGTCCTGCGGCCGCCGGGGCGCCGGAGCGACGACGCCTTCACCGGCTATGTGGTCAGCGAGAACCTCTACATGGCCTCGCCGGCGGCCGGCACGCTGACGGCCGTCGCCGTGCGGCGCGGCGACCGCGTCGAGGCCGGCGCCCCGCTGTTCCGCGTCGATCCCACGGTCCGCGCCGCGGAAGCCGAACAGGCGCGCGCCCAGATCGGCGTCAGCGAGGCCCAGGCGGCGCAGCAGCAGGCGGCCTTGGCTCGGGCTCGCGACGACCTGGCCGCCGCCCAGGCCGAGGTCGACCGCCTGGGCGTGCAACTCACGCGCCTGACCGCCGCCCAGCGCGAGAAGGCCGGATCGGTGGCCCAGCTGGATATCGACCAGGCGCGAGCCTCCCACCAGGGCGCCCTGGGCCGGCGCGACGCCGCGCGCAGCCAGTTGAACGCAGCCGCCGCCGCGATCCGGGCCGCCGACGCCCAGGTGCGGCTCTCGCGCGCCGGCCTGACGTCGGCGGAGCAGCGCCTCACCGACCTGTCGCCCAGCGCGCCCAGCGCCGGCCGCGTCGAGGAGGTCATGTTCAAGGCCGGCGAAAGCGTCGCGGCGAACGCGCCGGTGGTGTCCATCGTCCCCGACGGCGAGGTGAAGGTGCGGTTCTACGTGCCGCAGGCGGTGGTCGCCGCCTTCAAGCCCGGCCGCGCCGTGGCCCTGGCCTGCGGCGGCTGCAAGGCGGGCATGACCGCCGTCGTCGATTTCGTGGCCGCCCGCCCTGAGTACACGCCGCCCGTCATCTACAGCCTGGACGCCCGCCAGAAGCTGGTTTTCCTGGTCGAGGCGCGGCCCTCCGATCCCACCGCGCTCGTTCCCGGCCAGCCGATGGACGTCGCCGGGCAGGCCTCGGACCTGCCGCGCCGATGACCGCCGCCATCGACGTTCGCGGCCTGAACAAGAGCTTCGGCGACAAGCACGTCGTCCGCGACGTCTCGATCCGCGTCGAGGAAGGGCGGATCACCGGCTTTCTCGGGCCCAACGGGGCGGGCAAGACCACCACCCTGCGCCTGCTTTGCGGCCTGCTGACGCCCGACAGCGGCGAAGGCCGGGTCCTCGGCCTCGACTTCCGGACCGAGACCGACGCCATCAAGCGGCGAACCGGCTACATGACCCAGCGCTTCTCGCTCTACGAGGACATGACCATCGAGGAGAACCTGGCCTTCGTCGCCCGGGTCTACGGCCTCGACGACCGGCGCGGGCGCGTGAACGCGGCGCTCGGGCGACTGGGCCTGCAGGATCGTCGCGGCCAGCTCGCCGGCGCCCTGTCCGGCGGCTGGAAGCAACGGCTGGCCCTGGCCGCCGCGACCCTGCACGAGCCGAAGCTGCTGCTGCTGGACGAGCCGACCGCCGGGGTCGATCCCAAGGCGCGGCGGGAGTTCTGGGATGAGATCCACGCCCTGGCCGACGACGGCCTGACCGTGCTGGTCTCCACCCACTACATGGACGAGGCCGAGCGCTGCCATGACATCGGCTACATCCTCCATGGCCGCCTGATCGCCCGCGGCACGGCCCAGGAGATCATCGGCCGGTCGGGCCTAGTGACCTACAACGGCGAGGGGCCGGACATCGGCGGCGTCGCCCACGCGCTGGAGGGCCAACCCGGCGTGCTCAGCGCCTCGGCCTTCGGCGCCGCCGTTCACGTCAGCGGCGTGGAGAAGGCCGCGCTCGAAAGCGCCATCGCCCCCTATCGCCACGCCCCCTTCGCCTGGACCGAGGTCAGCCCTTCCCTGGAGGACGTCTTCATCCAGCTGATGGGCCGCAACGCCGACGATCGGTACGCGTCATGAAGGCGCTGTCGCTCGACCGCATCCTGGCGGTGATGATCAAGGAGTTCACCCAGCTCCGCCGCGACCGCATCACCTACGCCATGATCCTGGTGATGCCGCTGATGCAGCTCTTGATGTTCGGCTACGCGATCAACACCGACCCGCGTCACCTGCCCGCGGCGGTGATGTCCTACGATCATGGACGGCTGGCCGCCTCGGTGGTCTCGACGCTGGAGCGGACGACCTACGTCGACGTCAGGCATCTGCCGGCCTCGGAGGCGGAGATGGACCGGCTGATGCGCCGGGGCGAGATCTCCCTCGCCCTCACCATTCCGCCGGACTTCACCCAGCGTGTGCTCAAGGGCGACAAGGCGCAGATGCTCGCCGAGGTCGACGCCACCGATCCGACGGCGGCGGGAGGGGTGTCGGCGGCGGTCGCCGCCCTGCCGGCCCAGGCCCTGGTCCACGACCTGAAGGGCCCGGCGGCGCGCCCCGCCGGCCAGGCTCCGTTCGAGGTGGTGATCCACCGGCTCTACAACCCGGAAACCATCACCTCCTACAACATCGTGCCGGGCCTGCTGGCGCTGATCCTCTCGATGACCCTGGTGATGATGACCGCCATGGCGGTCACCCGCGAGGTCGAACGCGGCACCATGGAGAGCCTGCTCTCGACGCCGGCCACGCCCTTCGAGGTGATGATCGGCAAGCTGGCGCCCTATGTCGTGGTCGGCGTCCTCCAGACCCTCATCATCCTGATCCTGGCCCGGGTGCTGTTTTCGGTGCCGATGGCCCAGACCGCCGCCGGCTGGTCCGCGCTCGGCGTCGGCATCGTGCTGTTCATCGTCAGCAACCTCGCGCTCGGCTACCTGATCTCGACCCTGGTCCGCAGTCAGCTGCAGGCGATGCAGGTCTCGATGTTCTACATCATGCCGTCGATGTTCTTCTCGGGCTTCATGTTCCCCTTCCGCGGGCTTCCCGCCTGGGCCCAGGTCCTCGGCGAGGCGATCCCGATCACCCACTTCCTCCGCGTCGTTCGCGGCGCGCTGCTGAAGGGCCAGGTGCTGTCCGACATGGGCCCCGACCTCCTGGCCCTCGCCGCCTTCCTCGTCGCCGTCTCCGCCCTCACCATCGCCCGCTCCCGCACCACCCTGGACTGAGGACGCCGCACGAATTCAGCCCAGTCGTTTCTTTCGGGCAGCCCTGGGATTTTGGGCGGGCTCGGGCGAATAGCCCAATTCACGGCTGATCGCCTCGGCGACGGCCTTCACCTCGACCGCCAGGCTATGGACGCGTTCATCGTCCATGTATTGCGCCGCCGTCGCCACGCTGATCGCGGCGCAGATGGCTCCCGTCACATCGCGGATGGGCGCGGCGACGCAACGGATGTGGTCGCCGTTCTCCTCCAGGTCCAGCGCGCAGCCTGAGGCGGAATAGTCGCGCATCTGCTCAAGCCAGGTGTCCAGCGCGATGCCGTAGCCATGGCCCTGACGCGCTTCATAGTCGTAGTGCTGCCTCAGCACCGCTTCATCGGCGTCCAGGATCAAGGCTTTTCCCAGGCCGGTGGACCGCAGCGGCAGGCGTTCACCGATGCCCGCGCTGACCTCGACGCGGCGACTTCCCGGAATCTTGTCCAGATACAACGCTCGGGAGCCATCCAGGACTCCCAGATAGACCGTGTCCAGCGTGCTGGCGGCGAGTTGCTCCAGGTGGTCGCGGGCGACGCGGGGAATACTCGCTTGCCGCCCGGCCAGGTATCCAAGCTCCAGCAGCCGCGGCCCGAGGGAATATCCCGCCCCACGGCTGAGCTTCAGGTAGCGATGCTCCACCAGGGCGCTGGCGAGGCGGTGCACCGTGCTTCGCGTCAGGCCGACCTGTTCGGCCAGTTCGGCCAGGCTCAAGGGACGCAGGGCCACCGCCGCGACCAGTTCCAGGCCCCGCGTGAGGGTCTGGCTGCCGGGCAGGCTCCGCCCTTCTCCCTTGGCGTCCGCGTCATCGCTCAACGGCGCGTGTCCATAGGCGGGCCGATCTCATGGTTCAACGACGGCCGTCCTCGGCCGCCATGCCCTTCCCACTATTCAAACGTGGAGGGCCCAGCAAGCGGGCGACCGGGATGCCGGGCGAGAATGTCCCACATATAGACCGATGACGCCAAATGCGGGATTATCTTCTCAAAGAGCTGAACTCGGCTTGGGGGAATGATGCAAACGCCAGCGAAAGCCTTGCTCGTCGCGATGGCCGTCATGTTCCAGGCCGCGCCCTCGTCGCCCGCCGGGGCTCAAACCTCGCCCCCGCCCCCGCCCCCGCCCCTCGCGCAGCGCATCGTCCACTACGACGCGAGCAAGGTTCGGGAATGCTCGCCCTGCCACCTCGGCCAGGGCGCGGCGATGTTCTTCGGGCTTCTGTCTCCAGCCTCCATCGACGCCCCGCTGAACTTCCTCCACCGCGGCTATGTCGCGCCACGAAGCAGCATCGGCCACCATTTCCACAATCGCGCCGAGGAGATGTTCTTCATCTTCGACGGCGAGGCCCAGTTCACGGTCGACGGCCGCACCTCGACGATCAAGGGGCCCGCGGCGGTTCCCGTGCGGATGGGCCACGCCCATGCGATCTACAACGCCACCGACAAGCCAGTGTCGTGGATGAACGTGCAGGTGGTCTACGGCCCCGGCTCCAGCGCCTTCGATCTCGGCGATACGCGGGTGGGCGCCGCCCTCGACCCGACGCCGGTGTTTATGAGCACCCGGTTCGATCGCAGCCTTCTGCGGCCGGTGGAGGCCATGCGTGGCGGCAAGGGCGTGGCCCAGTATCGACGCGCCTTCGACGGCGCCGTGTTCAGCACCGCCTGGTCGTACGTGGATCAAGTCGTCCTGCCGCCGGGGGCGTCCCTCGGACCGCAATCGACCGGCGACATCGCCGAGATCGTCTATGTGATGGCCGGCGCGGGCGCGGCGACGGTGGGCGGGGAGACGGCTCCTATCCGGGCGATGGACGTCGCGCCGATCCGTAGCGGCGAGGTGCACGGCATTGAAAACACCGGCGATCAGCCGCTGGAGATGATCGTCATCGGCATCGCCAAGGACCTCGCCGCCAAGGAAGCGTTTCTCGCTACTCCCAGGCCCACAAGGCCGGCAGTCCGGCCCTAAGGCGGTCGTCGAACCATCCCCCGAGGAGACGCAATGAAGCGGATTTTATTCGCCCCTCTGATGGTGGCCGCCTGTCTGCCCTGGGTCGCCTTCGCGGCGGAGCCGGCGGCCGGCGATTGGCCCTCCTATGGCTACGACGTCGCGGCGACGCGCTATTCGCCACTGACCCAGATCAACGCCGCCAATGTTTCGAGACTTGCTCTGGCATGGCGACACCACATGCGCCCCGCGGCGCAAAGCGGGTCCGCGACGGTCAATCTCGTTTCGGAGACGACGCCCCTGGCCATCGACGGGGTCGTCTATATCTCCTCGCCGCTCGGGGCCGTGACGGCGCTCGATGGCGACAGCGGCCGACAAATCTGGTCGATCCAGCTTCCGGACGGCGACGCGGCGGCTTCGCGGGGCTTTCAGTATTGGGCCGGCGATCGCGCGAACGCCGCCCGCTTGATCATCGCCACGCGGATGGGGCGGATTCTGGCGGTGTCGCCGCGGTCCGGTGCCTTGATCCCGTCGTTCGGGAGGGCCGGTGTCGTCGACATGAAGACGCCCGACGTGCTGAACGGCGTCACCGGCGCCAGCTACGGCTTTTCGTCCCCGCCGGCGATGGACGGCGCGGTCATCATCACCGGCTCCAGGGTGCAGGAGTCGCCGGCCAAGGGCGCGGCGGGCGACATCCGGGGCGTCGACGCCCGCACAGGCAAGATTCTCTGGTCCTTCCGAACCATACCGCGGGCCGGCGAACCCGGGTTCGAGACCTGGGAGCCTGGAAGCTCGGACCAGCGGTCGGGCGTCAACGTGTGGGGCCAGATCAGCGTCGATACCCGCCGGCACATCGCCTACCTGCCGGTCGGCGCGCCCACCTACGACCGCTACGGAGGCGACCGGAAGGGCGAGAACCTGTTCAGCGACTCCCTGGTCGCCGTGGATTCCAGGACAGGGAAATACCTCTGGCACTTCCAACTCACCCACCACGACATCTGGGACCTGGACGTCACCGCGACGCCGACGCTCGTCGATGTGCGAAAGGGCGGTCGGAGGATTCCCGCCGTCATCGCGATCAACAAGGCGGCGCTGGTCTTCATTCTCGACCGGGTGACGGGAAAGCCGCTCTACGACGTCGAGGAGCGCCCGGTTCCGCCGAGCCCGATCAAGGAGGAGCAGGCCTGGCCGACCCAGCCCTTCCCCGTGAAACCACCGCAGCTGACCCGCTCGAGCTTCGAGATGGCGGACTTGGCCGCCATCACGCCGGAGGCGACGAGGGCCTGTCGGGCGATGATCGATTCCGTCGGCGCGCGAGGCTCGCAAACCTACGGCCCCCTCGCCATCGACTATCCGACCATTCACTTCCCGGGATCCGGCGGCGGCGTCGAATGGGGCAGCGGCGCCTACGATCCGAAGAGCGGCTATTACGTCATCAACACCAACAACCTCGGCACCATCGAGCAGTTGGCGCAGCGCGCGAACGGAGCCTGGGGGACGGTCGTGCCCGGGGACAACTGGTTCATGGATCGCGGCAGCCGGCTGCTCTGTCAGAAGCCGCCCTGGGGCAACCTTACCGCCATCGACGTCAACACCGGCGAAATCGCGTGGCGGCGCAATTTGGGCGTCACCGAGTCCCTGCCCGTCGGCCAGCAGGAAACCGGCCGTCCCAACGTGGGCGGGCCGATCCTCACGGCCAGCGGCCTGACCTTCATCGGCGCAACCGACGACGCTCGCTTTCGCGCCTTCGAGACCAGGACCGGAAAAGAGTTGTGGGCCTACAAGCTCGATCACTCCGCGCATGCGACGCCGATCACCTACCGAGGCAAGAGCGGGAAGCAGTACGTGGCGGTCGTCGCCACGGGCGGGACCTTGCTGCGCAGCCCCGGCGGCGGCGATAGCCTGATGGTGTTCGCGCTGCCCTAGCGCGCCAAGGCTATGTGTGCGGCGATCCTGCTGGAGTGAGCCTCTTCACGAGCCGGCGGCGGCCGTGTCGGGGATGGGATCCTTGACCACGAAAAGATAGATCAGCGCCCCTCCGGCCGAGACGGCGGCGCTGATCAGCAGGGCGTTGACGAACGATCCCGTGGTGTCGACCACGAGGCCGGTGATGATAGGGGCCGCCGAGCCCGCGAGATAACCGCCGAAGTTCTGCAGGCCGCCGAGCGAGGCGACCAGCCGCCGGGGGGCCGAGACGCTCACCAACGCCCAGGCGCCGCCGCTCGACATGTTCAGGAAGAACATCGCCAGGGCGATATAGGTCACCGCGTGGGTGGTGCTCGGCGTGAAGGCGGCTGGGACGGTGAACAGCGCCGCGAAGGCGAGGCCCACGAAGATCGGGTATTTGCGGCTGGCGATGGGCTTCAGGCCGCGCGCAAGCAGCCAGTCGGCGACGACGCCGCTCGCCAGCATGCCGCAGGTCCCCGCCAGGTACGGAATGGCCAGCACCCAACCGGCCTTGGCGATCGTCAGCCCCCGCTCGCTCGACAGATAGGCGGGCAGCCAGGTGAGGTAGAGCCAGACCATGTAGATCACGCCCATGAAACCGAAGATCACCCCCCAGGACGTCCGCGCGGTCAGCAAGGCGCGATAGTCGGCGGCGGTGACCTTCCGTTCGATCGCGGAGGCCGCGTCGTCCTGGCAGAGATAGGCGACCTCATCGGCCTCCAGCGCCACGTTTCTGCGGTCGCGGTAGAGCATGTACCAGGCGATGGCGGCGATCACCCCGGCCACGCCCATGACGACGAACATGCCGCGCCAGCCCAGGGCCAGCATCAATCCCGTCAGCAAAGGCGGGGCCAGCGCCGGGGCGACGGTGCTGGAGGCGGTGAAAATTCCGGTCGGCTTGCCGCGCGCCTTGATCGGAAACCATTCGCTGAAGACCTTCGCGCCGGCCGGAAACTGCGGCGCCTCGCCGATGCCGAGCACCACCCGGGCGACGACGAACTGCTGTAGCGAGGTCACAAAGCCCCCGGCGATCTGCGCCAGAGACCAGAAGAACATGCCCAGGCCGAGCACGAGGCGGGCGCCGAGCCGATCGAGCAGCGCGCCGATGGGCAGCTGGGAAAACGCGTAAGCCAGCGAGAAGGCCGACAACAGCAGCCCCATCTGGGTGGCGCTGAGACCCATTTCGCTTCGTATCGCGGGGGTGGCGATGGAGAGCGTGCTGCGGTCCAGGTAGTTGACCAGTCCCGAAACCACCAACAGCGCGACGGCAATCGTCTGAATGCGCCGAATCTTCGCCGTTCTGCCCGACATCGTTCGCTCCCCCCGGCGGGCCTGTTCGCCCGCTCTGTTGTGCCAGCTGCGCATGCCGACCGCCGGTCCGTCAAACGACTCGCGATCCGAAGCGGCCGCGTGCTATCCCAAATATAGCTCGACGCTGACAGCAATTGGGATTGCTGTCCAACGAAGTCGGGATGGGAGGCGGCGGTGCGCTTGCAGGATGGTCTCACGGATGGGCTTGCCGACCGGCTGTCGGCGGAGGCGGGGCTCATCGATCGTCGGCGTCTGCTGCAGGGCGTGGCGCTCGCCGCCGCGAGCCTCGGCGTCGTAACATCGGTCAGCGCCCAATCCGGAGTAAGCGCCACGGCCGACGCCTTGATGCCGGACGGATCGGCTTTCCCGCGCTGGGAGCAGCCGCTGACCTTTTCGAAGACCTACTACGTCGACAACGGCTCGCCGAACGCCGACGACCAAGGGCCGGGCGACCGAGCGCGGCCCTTCCGAACGATCAACAAGGCCGCGCAGGTCCTGCAACCGGGCGAGCGGGTGGTGATCGCGTCCGGCGTCTATCGCGAGTGCATTCGGCCCGCGCGTGGCGGGGCCGGCCCGGCTCAGATGATCAGCTACGAAGCCGCCCCGGGCGCCAAGGTCTATGTGCGCGGCTCGGAAGTCCTCAAGGACGGCTGGCGGCGGGAGACGATCCGCTCGGGCCCCGGGCCCGCCGCGAGCGGCGCGCCGGAGTTCACGGTGTGGCGGCGCGACCTGACCAGCGACCTGTTCCCCGACGCCTACAACCCCTTCGCCTTGCCCAGCATCATGGGCTCCTGGGGCTGGCTGGATGGCCGCACGGTGGATTTGGGGCCGTACCTGCGTCGTCGCGGCCTTGTCTTCGTCGACGGCAAGCCGCTCGAGCCGATGGAACAGCTGCGCGAACTGGCCATGCCCAGCCTTCCCCAGCGACCGGATTTCACCAAGCCGCCAGCGCCGCAGGCGGGCATGCCGCCACGCCGCCGCGGCGGCGCCCTGATGCAGGAGATCGGGGGCGCGCCCACCGCCCGCTTCTGGGTCGACCACTCGGGGACGGCGATCTACGTCCGGCTGGCGTCCGGGACGCCCGCGGACCACGTGATAGAGGCGACGACCCGCCAGCACGTCCTGGTTCCGGCCCAGCCCGGCGCCGGCTACATCCGGGTGAAGGGCATCACCTTCCAGCACGCGGGCAACGCCTATCCCTTCCCGCAATACGGCATGATCTCCCTGGCGGGCGGCGACCACTGGATCCTGGAAGACAATATCGTCGAGTGGGCGAACGGCATGGCGCTGGCCATCGGTAACGATGGCTACAGCGCCGGGGCTCCGCGTACCGGCGCCGCTCAGATCATTCGGCGCAACACTTTCCGCTACTGCGGCGTCGAGGCGATCGGCGGCATGGGCACGCGCGACGCCCTGATCGAGGACAACCTCATCGAATGGTGCGGCTGGGCCGACGCGGAGCGCGGATGGGAGGCCGCCGGGGCGAAATTCCACCGGGCGCGCAACATGCTGTTCCGTCGCAACGTCATCCGCCACATCCGCTATGCGAACGGCGCCTGGTGGGACGTCGACAACGAAAACTGTCGCATCACCCAGAACGTCTTCGCCGATGTGCTGACGGTCGGGTCCGCGATCCACATCGAGATGACGCCGGGCCGCAACGCCATCGACAACAACATCATCTGGGACGTGCGCAACGCCGAACCGGGCACGCCGGGCCAGCGCGGCTGCGCGGGCTCGGGCATTTTCATCAACGCCAGCGACAACCTGCTGATCGCCCAGAACCTGATCGGCCGTTGCGACAACGCCGGCGTGTTCGCCATCGCCCGGCCCGACCGCGGCGGGGGCACGGGCAAGCTGAACACCATCTCCAACAACATCTTCGCCCGATGCGACAAGGCGGCGATCGTGTTCCTGAGCCGGGACAACAAGGCTGACGCCAACGTCTATGTCGGTTTGCCGACCGCCTTCCAGGGACTGTTCGAAGGCGATCTCACCGTCGTCGATCCCGAGGCCTGGCGCTTCATCAAGTATCGGGATCTGGCGAGTTGGCGGCAGGCGTTCGGCTGGGACGCCGCCTCCGTGATCGCGGATGGACAGATCGGGCTGGACTCTGACAGCCTGCGCCTGACTGTGTCGATTGGTCAGAACCTGCCGCGCGCCGCGTCTGCCGACCCGGCCCGGGTGGACCTTCTGAGCAAGGCTACTGCGACAATGCGCGTCGCTGGTCCTCTGGGGGGCCTCCGCGCGAAGGGGGAGTGGACCGTCGACCCTCGGCTCAACGCCTCGCCGTCGGCGTAGGTCGAGCCGCCCAGGCGTGCCGCGTAGACAAACGACGCCCAGGGAGGGGCGCACAAAATGAAAGCTCGTAAATCGATCGGCTATACGCTGGCGGCCTTCGCCGGCGTTCTCGCGACCGCCGGCGGCGCGCTCGCCCAGGCGCCTCAGGCCGCTCCGGCCCCGGCGCGCCCGCCGCCCAGCACGCCGGGCATGCCCACCCTGAATCTGCCGCCGAACCCGCCGGTGCCACGGATCCGCTATTCCCCCGAACTGGGCGAAGCGGCGAACTACTCCGGCTACAACCTGCAGGTCCCGCCGCCGAAGGTTCCCGAGGGCTTCACGCCGCTGTTCAACGGCAAGGACCTCAGCGGCTTCCACATCAGCAGGACGGCGGGTCACGGTCACACGCCGGACTTCCATGTGATGCAAGGCATGATCCTCGGCACGCAGCAGCCGATCGGCCGCGGCGGCCTGCTGATCAGCGACAGGAAGTTCAAGAACTACGAACTCTACATCGAGGCCAAGGCCGACTGGGGCTCCGACAGCGGCATCTTCATCCGCACGACGGAAGAGGGCGCGACCTATCAGGTCACCATGGACTACATGCAGGGCGGCTCGATGGGCAGCGTGATCGCCGAGGGCGGCATCACCGGTGTCGGCCGTCCCGTCGGCGAGACCACCCCGCCGCCGCGCCCCGCGCCGGTCCCGGGCGCTCCGCCGCCGCCGCCGAACCCGGGCATGATGGCCTGGAAGCATAACGATTGGAACGAAATCCGCGTGCGCGTCGAAGGCGACACGCCGCACATCCAGGTCTGGATCAACGGCAAGCAGGTCACCGACTTCACCGACACCGCCAACCACGCCGCCGGCGGCATGGTCACCGGGCCGTTCGCGCTGCAGGTCCATGGCGGCGACGCCCGCTGGGTGGCCGGCAACTTCTGGCGCTGGCGCAACGTCGGCGTGCGCGAACTGCCGTAGGGCCTTGGCGCTGGAAGCGTCTCTCCGCCGCGGTCGGCGGAGAGACGCTTCCTCCCCTACATCCCAAACAGCTCCCGCGGCATGGCCCCCACCACCGCCGCCGTCATGCACGTCGCCAGGAAGCCGGCCAGCAGCGCCTTCCACACCAGCCCGATGATCTCGTTGCGCCGCTCGGGCATCAGGATGCCCATGCCCGAGACGGTGATGCCCACCGAGCCGACGTTGGCGAAGCCGCACAGGGCGTAGGTCATGATCATCCGCGTGCGCTCGGTCATCTCGGCGACCGGGATCTTGCCCAGTTCGATGAAGGCGATGAACTCGGTCAGCATCAGCTTCACGCCCAGCAGGTAGCCGGCCTTGGCGCTCTCCGCCCAGTCGACGCCCAGGGTCCAGGCCAGGGGCGAGAACACCACGCCCAGGATGCGCTCGATGGTCAGGGGCGCCCCGTGGATCGGCGGCAGGATGGTCAGGATCGCGTTGCCGATGGCCACGAAGGCCACGAACACGATCAGGATGGCCGAGATGTTCAGCACCACCATCAGCCCGTCGGCCACCCCCTTGGAGATGGCGTCGATGGCGCTCTCGTACTTGAGCAGGCTGGTGTAGTCGACGTTCATGCCCCCCTGCCCCGGCCGCTCGGGCACCACGATACGGGCCAGCAGCACCCCGGCCGGGGCAGAGACCACCGAGGCGACGATCACGTGGGCGGCGGCGTTCGGCAGCACGGCCTTCAGCACCGTCGCATACGCCACCATGGTCGAGCCGGCGACGGTGGCCAGGCCCACCACCATCATCATGAACAGTTCCGAGCGGGTCAGCTTGTCGAGGTAGGCGCGGATGATGATCGGCGTCTCCACCATGCCGACGAAGATGTTGGCCGCCGTCGCCGTGGCCGAGGCGCCGCCCATGCCCATGGTCTTCTCGAACAGGAAGCCGAAGCCGCGGATGATCCACTTCAGCACGTGCCAGTGCCACAGCAGCGCCGAAAGCCCCGAGATCACCAGGATCAGCGGCAGCACCTGGAAGGCGAAGACGAACAACGAGGCGCTGTTCTCCACCGGATAGGGCTGGGGCCCGCCGCCCAGGTAGCCGAACACGAACTGCGTGCCCTGGGCCGTCGAGGCCGCCAGGGCGTCGACGCCGGAGTTCAGCACCGCCACCACCGTCCGCGCCGAGGGCAGGCCGAACAGCAGCACGATCAGGCCGATCTGCACGGCCACGGCGCCGAGCGCCAGCCGCCAGGGGAAGCGTCTGCGGTCTTCCGAGACGGCCCAGCAGACCGCGATGGTCAGGGCCAGGCCGATCAGGCTCTGGGCGTTCTCGAGACGAAACATCGACGCTTAGGCTCCACCCGCCCGCCCCCGCGGGCGTCCTTGCTTGATGAACTACATGCGGCCGCCGCTGCGCAAGCGGTTCGACGCCGCAGGGCTCTGCAAACGACTGCAGTCGGCGACGAGATCAACGGCGCCTCGAGACACATGTATTCAGGGCATAGTCTTGCCACGTCGAGCCGATGGCTGGAAAAATTGTAATATCGTCTTACCCCGATTTAACTTGGCCCGCGAGTATTGGCGGGCCACAACCGGGCGTTCTCAGGGGGAGCTCCACGCCGCCATGTCCTTGGCTTCGGCGACACTGATCTACGAGTGGCGACGCTACCTCGCCGCCGTCGTCGCCCTGGCCTTCTCGGGCCTGCTGGTGCTCGCCCAGGTCGGCATGTTCATGGGCATCGGCAAGGCGTTCACCGCCTCGATCGACCGCGCCCGCGCCGATGTCATGGTCCTGGGCCCCAAGGCCGAAAGCCTGATGAACGGCGGCAGCGGCGTGCCCCGCCGCATCCTGCCCCAGGTCTATATGAACCCCCGCGTCGTCGACGTGGCCGACCTCGATAACGGCGGCCTGATGTTCCAGAACCTGCCGACCGGCGCGCAGAAGAAGAAGCGCGAGTACGTGCAGATCACCGCGGTCGACACCGCGCCCCAAGCCGTCACCCTGCCCACCGACTTCGACGAGGCCACCCGCATCGCCCTCTTGGAGCCCTACGCCGTGGTCATCGACCAGACCTCCGAGGGCCGCCTCGGGGTCAAGCTCGGCGACAAGGCCACGCTCGGCGGCAAGACGGTCACCATCCGCCACATCATCACCGGCTATCCGAACATGATGCAGGGCACGGTCTATGTGTCGCGCGACACCCTGCGCCTGCTCGGCCAGTCGTCCGAGGGCGAGCAGATCGGCCCGCTGATGGTCCGCCTCGCCAATCCCGCCGACGCCGTCCGCGTGCGCGACGAGCTCAACGCCAAGAGCAACGGCAAGTACCGCGCCTGGACCCGCGCCGAGCTTTCGGAAGCCAACCAGGGCGCCATGCTCAAGGAGCAGATCATCGGGGTGATGCTCGGCTTCTCCCTGTTCCTCGGCCTCCTGATCGGCATCTCGATCACCTCCCAGACCCTGCGCGCGGCCATCCTCGCCAACATCAAGGAGTTCGCCTCCCTCCGCGCCCTCGGCGTCTCGATGGGGAACCTGCAGCTCACGGTGCTGGAGCTGTCGTTCTGGGTCGGCATCGCGGGCCTGGCCGCCACGGCCGTCCTCACCTTCGGGGTCTATCTGCTGGCCGCCGGCTTCGGCCTGCCGCTGGTGTTCCCCATCCCCACGGTCAGCTTCATCGCCGTCTTCCTGGTCGGCATCGCCATGGCCTCGGGCATGATGGCGCTCGGCATTCTGAAGAAGTCCCAGCCGGCGGACCTGCTGCGATGAGCCACAAGTTCACCGACCGCCCGCCCGGCTCGCCCGCCCTCGTCGCCAGGGGCCTGGTCAAGCGCTTCAAGACCGGCCGCGCCGCCACCATCGAGGTGTTGAAGGGCGTGGATTTCGAGGCCCTGCACGGCGACCTGACCATGGTCATGGGCCCCTCCGGCTCCGGCAAGTCGACCCTCGTCGCCTGCCTCTCCGGCCTGCTGCGCCCCGACGCCGGCGAGGTCACCGCCATGGGCCAACGCCTGTGGGACCTGCCCACCGGCAAGATCGACCAGTTCCGCCTCGACCACTGCGGCTTCATCTTCCAGGGCTTCAACCTGTTCCCCGCCCTCACCGCCGTCGAGCAGGTCTCCACCGTCCTCAAGTACGCCGGACGCGACAAGGCCGCCGCCCGCGCCCAGGCGCTGGAGAGCCTCGCCGAGGTCGGCCTCGCCCCCCGCGTCAATATGCGCCCGCTGGAGCTGTCCGGCGGCGAGAAGCAGCGCGTCGCCATCGCCCGCGCCCTGGCCAAGCAGCCGCAGCTGCTGTTCGCCGACGAGCCGACGTCCGCCCTCGACGGCGAGAACGGCCAGATCGTCATCCGCCTGCTCCAGCGCGCCGCCAAGGAACACAACGCCGCGGTGATCTGCGTCACCCACGACCCGCGCCTGGAAGCCTACGCCGACCGCATCATCCATATCGAAGACGGCCGCATCCTCGACGACCGGCGCACGGCGCCGGCCGGGGTCCCCGCCGCGCCCAGCCTTATCGGAGCCTAGAGACCTGATGCCCCGTTTCCTGCGCCGCCCCGCCTTCTGGGTCGTCATCGCCGTCCTGCTGGTGGGAGGCGTCGGCGCCGCCGCCTTCTCCAGCCAGCAGAAGGCGCAGAAGGCCAAGGCCGCCGAGGCCGCCAAGGCCTCGTCCGACACCCCCTTCGCCGCCATCGCCAACGGCAAGGCCGACGTCGAGGGCGGGGTCATCCCCGTCGCCGCCCGCACCGCCGCCGTCGTCCGCGAGGTGCTGGTCGAGGAGGGCCAGTCGGTGGTCAAGGGCCAGGTCCTCGCCCGCCAGGAGGACGACGCCCCGCGCCTGGCCGCCGCCACCGCCAACGCCGACCTGATGAAGGCCCGCGCCGACATCGCCGCCACCAACGTCCGCATCGCCACCGCCCGGCGCGAATACGCCCGCATGGAAAAGCTCAAGGCCGCCAACTTCGCCGCCGCCCAGCAGCTCGACCGCCTCAACGACGACATCGCCGCCGCCGAGGCCGCCCTCCAGGCCCAGCAGGCCGCCGTCGCCGCCGCCCAGGCCCGCCTCTCGCAGTCCGAGTTCAGCCGCGAGCTCACCATCATCCGCGCCCCGACCGACGGCGTCATCGTCCGCCGCTACGCCAACCCCGGCGCCGGCGCCTCCACCCTCAACGTCTCCACCATGTTCGACCTGGAGCCCAACACCGCCCGCATCGTCCGCGCCGAGATCGGCGAAGCCTCGGTGCCCTCGGTGTTCATCGGCCAGGCCGTCGAGCTTTCCCCCGAAGGCGACGGCTCCAAGGTCTATGTCGGCAAGGTCATCCGCCGCGCCGCCATGTTCGGCGCCCGCCGCCTGCAGTCGGACGATCCCACCGAGCGCACCGACGACCGCGTCGTCGAAGTCGTCGTCAGCGCCGACGGCGCTCCCTTCCTCATCGGCCAGCGCGTCCTGGTGAAGTTCCTCAAACCCGGCCAACCCGCCGGCGCCAAGCGCGTGGCGACGACGGCTCCGCCGGCTCAGTAAGAACCCTTCCCCCTTGATGGGGGAAGGGCAGGGATGGGGGTGACAGCGGCCTATCCGCGCCTCCCGGTTCATCCCGTCGCAAGCCGGCGCTCACACCTCTTATCCCGCGCTGGCGCGGCAGCCCCCCGCCCCATATCCAAGCCTGGCCTCAACCCCGGCCACGCCCCGAGCGACGCGAAGCCCCATGCTCGCCCTAACCCTCGCCGCCCTCGCCCTCCTCGCGGCCCAAACCCGCACCGCGCCCAACCGCACCCTCCTCGACGACCTCGCCATCAAGGCCGCCGCCCCCTCCCCCCGCCACCTCATCCTCCTCACCATCGCTCTCGGCGTCGGCCTCGGCTTCGCCCTCCTCGGCGTCGCCGAGATGTCCCTGGTCATGAGCCTGGACATGACGATGTGCATGGAAGCCGCCATCGCCATCGGCTGGGCGGCCTCGATGGTGCGGGTGAAATGGTTCGCCGCGCGGGCGAAGGCGGTGGTGCTGGGCGTGGTCCGCCGGCCGCCGAGCACGCCTCGCGACCGGGCGGTCAATGACAATGCGCCGAGGGTGCGGACGGAAGCGTCGGATGGGGAGGAGTGGAGGGCGGCCTAGCTCTACTGTTGCGCCAAGGCCTCACCCTTTACCATTTGTTAAACCACCCCTTCGCCTTTTGCAGCGAATCACACCAAATGGCAGGTGCCCTGAGATGAGTTCGCTGGACTCAGGGGGACTCGGTTAAGGATCGCAAGGACAAAGTTTACGACAAGAACGATGTACCTGCACCAGGTTACGACGTGTCCCAAGGACATCGAGTGATCTCCATGATCGGCGTCGCGATTATACGCCACAATGTTGAAGCCGTGGCCGGCGCTGCCGGAACATTCTGAGTAATGCAGCCGGGGGAACAAACGGGTTGAACGGCACCCTCCCCCGGCGCGTAACTGCAAAAGCACTAAAGCCGCGCCGCTACGCGCACTTTGATGACCCCCTAACGGAAGCGGACCTAAGACACTTCGCCATCGAAGGCGATGCCGTCGTCACGCACTCGTTTCTGCCGCTACTCGGCTATCAGCGCGTGACGCGGAAGATGGACTTTAGTGTATTCCCACCGCTGCCGAAGGAAAAGGCGCGGGACATTCGCTACGCGTCGCATACCGACTCCGCCATCTACGCCACCTACTCCCAGTATTTATCTCAGAGTTATGAGAAAATACTTGACGCTTATGACATATCGTCGTGCGTTCTGGCGTATCGAAGCGACATAGGCTACAATGTACCTTTTGCGAAATCCCTATTTGATGAAATTATCACGCGAGGACACTGCGTCGTTTACTGTTTAGATATCACCGGCTTCTTCGACAACCTCGACCACAAACATTTACACAGGATGCTTACCCATACGCTCGATGAACCGCGCCTTCCAGGCGACTGGTACAAAATATTCCGTCGATTAACTCAACACGAATGGGTCGACCGAAAAGATGTTGAGGCAACACTAGGAAGAATTCGCGGGAAGCGGATTTGCAATACGAAAGACTTTAGGGACAAGGTTCGCCCCCTGATAAAGTCTAATACCAATAAATTTGGCATACCACAGGGCACGCCGTTATCCGGGCTGCTAGCTAACGTCTACATGCTAGACGTAGATCGGAAAATGAAAGACCGCCTCGACCGATTGGGCGGGTCTTATCGGCGATATAGCGATGATATTGCGATCGTGTGCCCTGGTGACAGCGAGGCCGAGGAAGCCGTAAGTTTTTGCGAGGAGCTTCTTCGCAGGAACAGCCTAAAGATAAATCCGTCCAAGACCTGCCGAACATCCTTCTCGAATTCGCATGGACAGGTTACTTCAGCGGGAGAAGTTCTACAATACCTAGGCTTCACGTTCGATGGCAAAAGGATACTAATAAGACCATCAAGCGTTAAGAACTTTTATGCTAGAATGAAATCCAATATTAAATCGTATATCAGAGCAGCTAAAGCCAATGGAATTCCGGCCGCATCATTGAGGAAAAGGGTATTGATTGGCCGCTTTACGCATTGGGGCGATGACCGAAACTTCGTTCAATACGCATATCGGGCGGCGAGGGAGCTTAGCGCGCCTGAGATCCGGCGGCAGCTGAGGAATCACGTTTCCATATTTGATCGGTATTGGGCGAAATGCACAGCGTAAGACGCCACCAATCCCGGACGCCATCCACAGCTAACCACCGTTCGGCGACGCCCTAGCCATTGACCCGCGACCGTATGTTCTGCGTTTGTTCGCGCGGAGGTCGCCCACGAATGCCCTGTTTCCCCGAGCAAGTCGGCAAGCAGCCGTACCTGCGTATCCGATGCCGCGCCTGCGGCCGCACTGTTACTTGGTCCAATCGCAAGGCGGTCAGGCTGCTCGGCTATGGAACGGGACCGGCCCACGCATCCGACATGCTCAAATGCAGCAAGTGCGATGTCGCGGGGAAGGTCGAGTTCCTATGACCTGGCCCCCGCCGAAGGAGCGCGTCATCGGGCGGGCAGTGAAGCAACTGACCCGCGTGCGGGAACGCCGTCACGATCCGACCAGCCGCACTTTGCACTTCACCTTCCCAGGCGCCCCGAAAGGGCGGCGGCACACCGTAACGTTCGTGGAAACGCAGAACGTGCCGCCGTTCGAAGGCGACAGCGCCTGGTTCATCATGGAGCAGGTCGCCAGCAAACCTTGGTCCTACTGGCGCGCTGTAGAACAGGCGCCCGGTCCAGGCGCCATCGACCCTCAAACCCACGCCTGGGTTTCGGAGGCCGAGATGGTCCAACGCACGCAGAGGGCGCTAACGAGGTATCGCGAATGAAGGACTGGAAAGGCCTCATCGAGCGCGGTGTCGCCGCTCTCGACTTCGCTTGGATCGCCAACCCCGGCGAGCCGCCGCGTCTTGAAGCGCGCCATGCCCGCCCGCCCGGCGACGCGGACAGCTATAAGGTGATGATCGCAGCCTCCCAGTTGCACGCTATGCTGCCGCTCATCGCCGGTTCGGGTGATCGGCCTGCCGCCGTCACGGCGAAGGCGGTTCTTTGGGAAGCCTTGGCCGCCCCCTCCGCGCAAGCGCGTACGCAGGTTCTCTCGCGTTACAGCGCTGCCTTAGCCCCCGCCCTGTTGGAATACTTCGCCGATGAACCTCAGCAACGGATCGAGGAGTTGATGCGCTGGTACAAGGCGGATCTCAAAAGGGTCGATGATTGAGCTTTCTCGCGACGGGATGCGCCGATGTGCAATGAACACCGTATCCGAAAGTCACTCGACCAGTTGAAGGGCGAGTTCGGTCAGCTGCGCATTCCACTATGGGCGGAAGCAGCGACCAATATGCAGCCGCGCGAAAGCATCCGCATCACGGACCACTCACCGGTCGCTCGGCCCCGCGAGGGCGGCGCCGAGGTGTCGGAGATGCGTTGGAGCTGGCCCGGCCCGCAGGGCAGGCCGGTATATAACTTCCGCAGTGAAGGACGGAGCTTCAAACAGGCTACACGGTGCTTGGTGCTTACCGATGGCTTCTACGAATTCACCGATCCCGAACCCGGCGAGAAGCGTAAAACCAAATGGGTCTTCACCTACGGAGACGACGATTTGTTCGCCATCGCGGGGCATATCCACAGTTGGGAAGGCGGCGAGGCCTTCACCATGCTGACCTGCGAACCCGGTCCCGATGTCGCGCCCTATCACAAGCGTCAGGTGGTCGTTCTCACACCGCCGCAGTGGGCCGCGTGGTTGTCTGGCGCCCCGAACGAGGCCGAATTGCTGGCCCCCGCCCCGGCTGGAACACTGAAGGTCGCCCGCGCATAGCGGGAACGTCCATCGCCCTACGGAGTTTGCGCCACGCCCCGCTCCAGACGGGGAAGACGTGGCCTGGCGTTTCCGCTCTCCCAGCCAAGCGCTAGGCCGCGCGACCTCCATCGCCCAGGAGAGCAGTCACCACCGCCGCCCGCCCACCGTCCCCCACCAGCCGCCAACTACACACCCCACCTCGCCCCGTCGCACCGCCACCGTCACCCGATGCCCCGCCAACGGCCCGAAGGCGTAGGCGCCCCTCGCCGTCCGCACCCGCAGCACCCCGGCGTTGTTGAACTGGCAGACCTGATAGGTGGCGGCGGTCAGCAGGCCCCGCTCGGGGATGTCGGCGCAGTAGCCCGCCCCCGTGTGGTAGGCGAAGTCCGCGCCCATGTAGGCGAACGATTGCTTGAGGTCGTAGGCCGCCCCGACCGGATCGCCCGCCGCCAGCTCGCGGCACCTCGGCCCCGTCACCGTCCAGTCGCGACGCAGCTGTTCCACCGACATCCAGGTGGCGAGGCCGACGCTCAGCGGCACGATCGACAGCAGCAGGCAGCTCAAGCCGACCGCCGGCAGAAGCCCGGCCAGCCTGGACGCCAGGACCATTCGAAGAAGGCGGCGCGTCGGCATTCCAAGCTCGATTGACGCTACAAACGTAAATCAATGTACGTTTGTAATTTTCAATACGCAACAGGCCTCACGGCTGCGGTCACCTTGACAGTTCGCCCATTTTGTTCTCTATTTGTTCTGACATGGAAACGCAAGCCGCCGCCGCGAAAAGTCCCGATACGCTCTCCGAGCGCGTCGAGACGGTCGCGCGCGAGCTGTTCGACATCCAGGTGGCCGATCTCAAGCGCATCGCCGACATCGGCATGCAGATCATCGAGGGCCTCGGCCGCATGGCCCACGAGGCCGAGGCCGCGCCGGACGTTCCGCGTCGCAACAGCGCCGCGCCCGGCGCCGACGCCGTCGTCCTGTCCTTCGCCCGCGCCTCACGCGCCGTCCGCCTCACCTTCGCCCTGCAGAACGACCTCGTGGATCGCATGCGCCGCGCGGGTGGCGCCGCCGCCCTCTCGGCCCGCGTGGCCGAGGCCTTCGCGCCCCCCGCCCCGTCCTCGCCCCCCTCTCCCGAGCGCGTCCGCAAGGACGAGATCGCCAAGGCGCTCACCGACATCCTCCGCGAGGACGCCGCCGGCGAGACCGAACGCGGCGACCGCCTGATCCGCGAAGCCAGCGAATGCCTGAAGGACCGCGAGTCCTTCGCCGACATCCTCGCCCGTCCGATGAGCGAGATCGTCGCCCACGTCTGCGCCGAACTCGGCGTCGAGCCCGATTGGGGGCGGCTGTCGAACGAGGCCTGGGCGCGGGAAGAGGTGGCGAGCGGGAAGGTCGGGGCGCCGCTTACATTCCCCTCTCCCTTGAAGGGGGAGGGGCTAGGGGTGGGGGTGACTCCCGCACATCCGGCAAACCCACCGGAGGCTGACCCGCCTCCACCCCCAATCCCGACCTTTCCCCCTTCGAGGGGGAAAGGAGCGCACCTTACCTGATCACCTTCCACAACGTCTCCGCCGCCCCGGCCAGCGCCTTCGCGGACGGCGCTTCCGGCTGGCTCACCACCAGCGGCCGCCCCGCGTCCCCGCCCTCGCGCATGGCGATCTCCAGCGGAACCTCAGCCAGCAGCGGCACGCCCAGGGCCTCGGCCTCGCGCGCCGCCCCGCCGGTCCCGAAGATCGGCAGTCTCGCCCCCGTCGTCGGGTCGGCGAACCAGGCCATGTTCTCGATCACGCCCAGGATCGGCGTCGCTGTCTTGCCGAACATCGCCGCCGCGCGGCGGGCGTCGATCAGGGCCACCTCCTGCGGGGTCGAGACCACCACCGCCCCGTCCAGCTTCAGCTTCTGCACCAGGGTCAGCTGCACGTCGCCGGTGCCGGGCGGCAGGTCGACCACCAGAATGTCCAGCGGCTCGGTCTCGCTGGCCCAGGCCACGTCGCCGATCATCTGGCGCACGGCGCTGCTGGCCATCGGCCCGCGCCAGATCATCGCCCGCCCCTCGTCGACGATGAAACCCATCGACATGATCTTCACGCCGTGAGCGCTCAGCGGCTGCAGCTTGCCGTCCTCGAAGGCCGGCTCGCCGTCCGTCCCCATCATCCGCGGGGCCGAGGGGCCATAGACGTCGGCGTCCAGCAGGCCCACGCGCAGCCCCATGCGAGCGAAGGCGCAGGCCAGGTTCACCGAGACGGTCGACTTACCCACCCCGCCCTTGCCGCTGGCCACCGCGATCACCCGGCGCACGTGCGGCGGGCGCACGGCCTCCGGCGGCGGGCCGTGGATGGCGGCCTGCGGGTCGTCGGCCACCTTGGCCCCCTTGCGCACCCGGGTCGCGCCCGGCGCGGGAGTCGAGGCGGTCAGCACCACCTGGGCGGCGTCTATGCCCGGCAGGGCGGCCAGCACGCGCTCGGCCGCCTCGCGCACCGGGGCGTAAGCCGCGGCCTCCCCGGCCGGAACCTCCAGCACGAAGCCCGCGCGGCCGCCGCGCACCACCAGGCCCTGCACCAATCCGGCGTCCGCCAGGCCCTTGCCGCTGGCCGGATCGACCACCGTGTTCAGGGCCTTTCGGGCCGCCTCGGCGTCGGTGACGAAGTCTGTCTCGGGGGTGGGCATTGCGCTGTTCAACTTGCGTCGCCGGACGGGGCGTCTCATATCCGCGTGACGGCGCCGTTTTACAAGCGCTCAGCAGACCTTGGGAAACGACGACGCGGCATGCCTTGGAACGACAACGCCAATCCCGGCCCCTGGGGCTCTCCCCCGAAGGGCGATCCGGGCAAGGACGATAACGGCGGCTCGCGCCGCCCCGGTTCCGGCGGCGGACGCGGCCCTGGCGGCCCTCGCCGGCCCGGCGGCGGAATGGGCGGCCCCGGCGGTCCCAACATCGACTTCGATAGTTTCATGCGCGACGCGCAGGATCGCGTCCGCAACTTCTTCGGCGGTCCCGGCGGGGTGAAGCCCGGCGCCGTGGCCGCCGTCGCCGGCGCGGCCGTGGCCCTCTGGGCGCTTTCCGGCCTCTATATCGTCCAGCCGGATCAGGAAGGCGTGGTCACCACCTTCGGCGCCTACTCCCGCTCGGCCACGCCCGGCCTGCGCTACCACCTGCCCGCCCCGTTCGAGTCGGTGGAGAAGGTCTCGGTCACCAGCCTCAACCGGGTCGACATCGGCGGCGTCAGCGACGCCTCGGCGCCGGAAGAGAGCCTGATGCTCACCGGCGACGAGAACATCGTCGACCTGCAGTTCTCGGTGCAGTGGCGCGTCAAGAGCGCCGCCGACTACGTCTTCAACCTCGCCGACCGCGACGCGGTGGTGAAGTCGGTGGCCGAGAGCGCCATGCGTGAGGTGGTCGGCAAGACCCCCCTGGCCCCCATCCTCAGCAACGGCCGCGGCCAGGTGCAGACCCAGGCCCGCATCCTGATGCAGGGCATCCTCGACAGCTACCGCGCCGGGGTCGAGGTGGTGGACGTGCAGATCCGCAACTCCGATCCGCCCGGCCCGGTCGTCGCCGCCTACCGCGACCTGCAGAAGGCCAAGCAGGACGCCGAGTCCTCGATCAACGAAGCCCAGGCCGAGTCCTCCCGCCAGCGTCAGTCCGCCATCGGCTACAGCGAGCAGGTGGTCCGCGAGGCCGAGGGTGAAAGCGCCCGCTTCAACTCGGTCTATGAGCAGTACCGCCTGGCCCCGGGCGTCACCCGCGACCGCCTCTACATCGAGACCATGCAGCGCGTGCTGGAGAAGTCGAACAAGGTCGTCATCGACGGCAAGGGCGCCAGCGCCCCGATCATCCTGCCGCCCGACGTCTTCCGTCCGCGCGCCGGCGCCGCCGCCCGCGCCGGGGCCGCGACCACCTCCGGCTCCGTCACCGTCGACGGCCAGCCGCGCCTTTCGACCGGCAGCACGGGAGTGAGCCGATGAACCGCCGCCTCCTCATCTGGGGCGTCGTCGCCTTCGCGGCCATCGTCGTTCTGGCCAACAGCCTGTTCATCGTCGACCAGACCCACCAGGCCATCATCCTGCGCCTCGGCGAGCCGGTGCGGGTGGTCAACGCCGCCCCCAACGGCGCACCGGGCCTGAAGCTCAAGACGCCGTTCCTGGAAAACGTCGTCCAGTTCGACAAGCGCAACCTGATCCTCGAGGCCGCCCAGGAAGAGATCATCGCCGCCGACAACAACCGGCTCGTGGTCGACGCCTATGTCCGCTACCGGATCAGCGATCCGCTGCAGTACTACCGGACCCTCCGCAACCAGACCAACGCAGAGGCCCGCCTGCAGCCGCTGGCCAACTCGTCGCTGCGCCAGATCCTCGGCGGCGCCGCCAGCCAGAACATCGTCTCCAGCCAGCGCGCCGCCCTGATGACCCGCATCCGCAACGATGTGGCCCAGCGCGCGACCGACAGCCGTCTCGGCATCCAGATCATCGACGTGCGGATCAAGCGCGCCGACCTGCCGACCGAGAACCAGGAGAACGTCTTCCGCCGCATGCAGACGGCCCAGCAGCAGCAGGCGACCGAGACCCGCGCGGTCGGCGAGCGCCGCAAGCGCGAGATCGTCGCCCAGGCCACCGAGGAGTCGGAAAAGATCCGCGGCGAGGGCGACGCCCGCCGCGCCCAGATCTTCGCCGGCAGCTTCGGCCGCGACCCCTCCTTCGCCCGCTTCTACCGCTCGATGCAGGCCTATGAGGCCTCGCTGGGCCAGGGCGACACCACCATGGTGCTCTCGCCCGACAGCGAGTTCTTCAAGTACTTCGGCCGCGGCCCGGCGGCGCCGTAGGGGTATGAAGCGCGTCCGGCAGATCCACCTCGCCGGTCCGGACGACTGGTACCCGGACGCCGCCGCCCACCGCCTGCGGCGGCGCGAGATGGTCGAGGCCGCCGGTTTCGTGCTCCTGGAGCCCGAGCCGCTGACCGAGACCGAGGCCTCGGAGATCATGGCGCGGGAGATGTACGCCGACCGCCTGGCCCGCCTGCGCAAGGCCGACGCGGCGATCGTCAACCTGACGCCCTGGCGCGGCGTCGGCGCCGACCCGGGCGCGGCCTTCGAGGCGGGCGTGCTGGCGGGCCTCGGCAAGCCGGTCTTCGCCTACATGGTGATCGAAGCCGAGGAGCACGCCGAATACGCCGGCCGCGTCGAAGCCTGGATGGGCCTCGACGCCACGCCCGACGGCCTGCGCGACCCCGACGGCTGCCTGGTCGAGGACCTCGGCCTGCCCGAGACCGTCATGCTTTGGGCCGAGGCCCGCCGCCTGTTCCTGGTCGTCGCCGACCCGCTCACCGACCTCACCGGCCTCCAGCTCTGCCTGGAAGCCCTGCAGCAGTACGGGGAGGACTGAGGCGTCCGAAGTCGACGTAGGCGGCGGCTACCTTGGTTTTTCCCCTCTCCCTTGAAGGGGGAGGGGTCAGGGGTGGGGGTGACAGCTGAATCTCAGGAACAAACCCGGCCGCTACACCCAGCCCAGCACCGCCTCGCCTCGCAGGATCGCCTCGACCTCCACGGTATGCTTGGCGACCCCATCACGCTCGTGGAGCACCAGCGGCGGCAACAACACCAAGGGAGCCTTCCCCGTCTTGATCGCCCTGACGATCACCCGCTTGGCCGGCGCGTCGGCGAACGGCGCGACCGGCCTGATCCGGAACGATCCGGCCTTCGGCGCGAGCAACGCCAGCAGGTCCGCCAGCCGGTCGGCCCGGTGGATCACGGTGATCGCCCCGCCTTCCCGCACCGCCTTGGTGAGAAAGCTCGTCCAGGCCGCCAGTCCGTCGTCGGCCATCCAGGCCCCGGCCTTCTCCGCCGCCGGCGCCCGCAGGCTGGCAGGGTCGTCGAAGAACGGCGGGTTGCTCATCGCCGCGTCGAACGGCTCCAGCCCCAGCGCCCGGAACCCCGCCGCCGCATCGCCCGCCACGGCCTCGACCCGATCCTTCATCCCGTTGAGCGCGATGTTCTCCCGGGCCAGGGCCAGGGCCGCCGGATCGCGCTCGACGCCGACGAACGCGGCGTCCGGCCGCCGGTGCGCGGCCGCCAGCAGCGCCCCGCCGACGCCGCAGCCGATCTCGATCACCCGCCGGCCCGTGTCGCAGGCGGCGGCCAGCAGGGCGGCGTCCATCCCCGCGCGGTATCCGCGCTCGGCCTGGCGCAGCCGCACGGCCCCGCCGAGGACGGAATTCTCGCTTGCCCCAGGGCTCTTGTGCTCGTCCAACTTGCGCCCGATCTAACCGTCACCTATCCCCTCGGGGAACGTCCGTCGCATCGACGCGGCGCAAGTACAAGGAGCGGCCAGTTGGAGGCAGCGACGGCGCCCCGCCTGCGCGACCCCGGATCGGTGGACGGCCTGCTGCGGCTGGCCGCCGTCGACATGGCTGGCGTGGACGCTCTGATCCTCGATCGGATGCAGAGCGACGTGCCGTTGATCCCGGCCCTGGCGGAGCATCTGATCACCGCCGGCGGCAAGCGTCTGCGTCCGCTGATCACCGTGGCCGCCGCGCGCCTGGCCGGCTCGGACAACGCCCACTGCCTGCGCCTGGCCGCGGCCGTGGAGTTCATCCACACCGCGACGCTCCTGCACGACGACGTGGTCGATAGCTCCCAGTTGCGTCGCGGCAAGGTCGCCGCCCACCTGATCTGGGGCGCGCCGCAGAGCGTGCTGGTCGGCGACTTCCTGTTCGCCCGCGCCTTCGAGCTGATGGTCGAGACCGGCTCGCTGCAGGCGCTGCAGATTCTGGCCCGCGCCAGCCGCGTGATCGCCGAGGGCGAGGTGCTGCAGCTGACCCGCAGCCACGACCTCAACCTGCCGCAGTCGGTCTATCTGGAGATCATCGGCGCCAAGACCGCCGAGCTGTTCGCCGCCGCCGCCGAGAGCGGCGCGGTGTCGGCCGGGACCGACGCTGCCAAGGCCGCCGCCCTGCGCTCGTTCGGGATGAACCTCGGCCTCGCCTTCCAGCTGGCCGACGACGTGCTCGACTACGGCGGCACGGCCGAGGCCTTGGGCAAGAACGCCGGCGACGACTTCCGCGAGGGCAAGGCCACCCTGCCCCTGCTGCTGGCCATCGCCCGCGGCGGCCGCGGCGAGGCCGCCTTCTGGGAGCGCACGGTCGGGCGCCGCGAACAGGACGAGGCCGACTTCAAGCGCGTGCGCGAACTGATGATCGCCACCGGCGCCCTGGAGGCCAGCCTGGACCTCGCCGGCGACTACGCCGACGCCGCCAAGGCCGATCTCGCCGTCTTCCCGGCCGGCGAGTGGCGGGATTCCCTGGAGGCCCTCGCCGACTTCGCCGTCAGCCGCCGGGCCTGACGATGCCGCTGATCCGTCTGGTGCTGAACATTCTGTGGTTCATCGCCGGCGGCTGGGCGGCCGGACTGCTGTGGCTGCTCGGCGGCGTGCTGCTGGCCATCACCATCATCGGCCTGCCCTACACCGGCGCCTGCTTCCGCATCGCCGGCTTCGTCTTCTGGCCCTACGGCAAGGACATCGTGGACCGTAGCGTGCTCGGCCAAGGCGACCTCGGCACGGGTCCGGTCGGCTGCGTGCTGAACGTGCTGTGGTTCGTGCTGGGCGGCTGGTACATCGCCCTCGCCCACCTGCTGCTCGCCGTCGCCGAGTTCATCAGCATCATCGGCATCCCCTTCGCCCTGAAGGACCTGCAGCTGGCCGGCATCGCCCTGGCCCCGATCGGCAAGGCGGTCGTGCCGGTCCGCTAGGCCGGCTTGCGGTAGACCACGAAGGTCGTGCCCTTCACGCGGATCAGCGGCAGCCGCGTCGACAGCTCGTTGAGGGCCCTGAAGACGCCGGGCGTCTTCCGGCCGACGTAGTCGTGCCAGACCAGCCAGCCGCCGGGCGCCAGCATGGCCATGGCCTTGGCGGTGTCGCTGCGGACGTAGCTCTCGGTATGGGCGCCGTCGACGAAGATCAGGTCGAAGGCGGCGGCGTAGGGCGTCTCGTCGAAGCGCTTGCTGTCGCCGAACAGCTGCTCGATACGCGGCTCGACATCCGTCCCCGAGTAGAGGAACTCGGCGAAAGCGGATTCGCGGTGGGCCGCGACTTGCAAGGCCTTGTCGTCGCCCTTGGCGTGCTGGTCGGAGCCGATGTCGTCCGGGTGCAGGGTGATGGTGGTGATCCGCGCGTCCGGCGCGCTGCGGGCCATCAGATAGGTGGTCTTGCCGGTGGCGGTGCCGAACTCGAAGACCCGGCGAGAGGTCTTGGCGAGGTTGCAGAGAATCCAGCTTTCGAGGTCCGAAATGCCGCCCTCGACATGCACCGCCGCGATGTGGGCGACCTCGGTCTGCCGCGAGGGACCGAACCGCGTCAGGGCGAACAGCGGATCGACGTCCTGGATCGACTTCAACGGAATGGGCGAGCCCGGCACCCGGCTCTTGGTCGCCATCACCTTCTCATCGGCCGCCCGCCACAGGCCGAAGAAAACGACCGCCAGCACGGAGGCGAGGATGGCGAGACCGGTCAATCGCGTGCTCCTGAAGAGGTGTCGCCAGGCGGCTGCCCGCCTGGCTTCGACGACCCTAGCGCCATTTGGCCTCAGCCCGGCGAGATCATCTTCTCCGGGCGGACGAACTCGTCGAACTCTTCGTTGGTCAGGTAGCCGCCGCCGACGGCTTCTTCGCGCAGGGTGGTGCCGTTCTTGTGGGCGGTCTTGGCGATCTTGGCGCAGGCGTCGTAGCCGAGACGGCCGTTGAGGGCCGTGACCAGCATCAGCGAGTTCTCGACGCCCTTCCTGATGTTGTCGACGCGCGGCTCGATGCCGACCACGCAGTTGTCGGTGAAGCTGATCGCGGCGTCGGCGACGAGGCGGACCGACTGCAGGAAGTTGTAGGCCATCACCGGGTTGAACACGTTCAGCTCGAAGTGGCCCTGGCTGCCGGCGAAGGTCAGGGTCGAATGGTTGCCGAACACCTGGGCGCAGACCTGGGTCATGGCCTCGCACTGGGTCGGGTTGACCTTGCCCGGCATGATCGACGAGCCCGGCTCATTTTCGGGCAACGCCAGTTCGCCGAGGCCGGCGCGCGGGCCGGAGCCGAGGAAGCGGATGTCGTTGGCGATCTTGAACAGCGAGGCGGCCACCGTGTTGATGGCGCCGTGGCTGAAGACCATGGCGTCGTGCGCCGCCAGGGCCTCGAACTTGTTGGGGGCGGTGGTGAACGGCAGGCCGGTGACGCCGGCGATCTTCTCGGCCACCAGCTCGGCGAAGCCGACCGGGGCGTTGAGGCCGGTGCCGACGGCGGTGCCGCCCTGGGCCAGTTGCATCAGCTTCGGCAGGGTCTGCTCGATGCGCTCGATGCCGTTGGTCAGCTGCTGGGTGTAGCCGCCGAACTCCTGGCCCAGCGTCAGCGGAGTGGCGTCCTGGGTGTGGGTGCGGCCGATCTTGATGATGTCCTTCCAGGCCTCGGCCTTGGCGCCGAGGGCGTCGCGCAGCTTCACCAGGGCCGGCAGCAGGCGGTGGACGACCTCTTCCGCGCAAGCCACGTGCATGGCCGTGGGGTAGGTGTCGTTCGACGACTGGCTCATGTTGACGTGGTCGTTGGGGTGGACGGGCTTCTTGGAGCCCATCTCGCCGCCCAGCATCTCGATGGCGCGGTTCGAGATCACCTCGTTGGCGTTCATGTTGGACTGGGTGCCCGAGCCGGTCTGCCAGACCACCAGCGGGAAGTGGTCGTCGAGCTTGCCCTCGATCACCTCGTTGGCGGCGGCGACGATCGCCTCGGCCAGCTTCGGATCCAGCTTGCCGAGCGCGAGGTTGGCCTCGGCGGCCGAGCGCTTGACGATACCCAGGGCCCGCACCACCGGCAGCGGCTGCTTCTCCCAACCGATCTTGAAGTTGCCGAGGCTCCGCTGCGCCTGGGCGCCCCAGTAGCGGTCGGCGGCGACCTCGATGGGGCCGAAGGTGTCGGTCTCGGTGCGGGTGGCGGACATAGGCGCTCCAGATAGAAATCTGGCGCGGTTTAGCCCTGCACGGCCGCGTTTTCCACCCGGCGTGCGCCTATCCGAAGGTGAAAGTGAAGACCTGGGCGTCCGCCCCGAGGAACTCGATCTCGAACAGGCGTTCCGCCGCACCGCCGCGCTGCCGGACCAGTTGGTAGAGCCGCTGTTCGCCGACCGTTCCCTCGCCCGCGGCGTTGACGTCGAGGCCGTGGTCGGCGCCCGGCGCGCGGCCGTCGACGCGGATGCGGAAGCGCACCGGACGACCGTCGGCCGAACCGAGCACCATGTGCAGGTCGCGGGCGCGGAAGCGGAAAACCACCCGCGCGCCGGCGCCGCCGCTGGTCGCCTGCTCGGAGCCGACGCGCCATGGGCCGGCGAAGGCCCAGCCGTTGAGCGGATAGGCCATGGGCGTGCGATAGGTCGCGGAGGCGTCGTTCTTCAGGCCGCCCGGCGACAGGAAGCGTTCGGCGCGGCCGTAGCCGAGATAGGTCTCCGGCGAGACCGCGGCGTCGGAGGCCGCGGCCTGGACGCCCTGCCCCGCGGCGCCGACGAGATCGCCGGTGACGGGCGCGCCGTTCCGCTCGGCCAGCAGGGCGCGGATCATCGCCTCGGAGCGCTCGTACTCGCCCTCGCCGACGTGCTGGTAGCGAAGGTTGCCTTCCGCGTCGAAGAAGTAGTGCGCCGGCCAGGAATTGTTGTTGAAGGCGCGCCAGACGCCATAGTCGTTGTCGAGCGCGACGGGGTAGTCGAGGCCGAGATCCTTCACCGCCTTGCGGACGTTGGCCTCGCGCTTCTCGAAGGCGAATTCGGGGGTGTGGACGCCGATCACCACCAGCCCCTGTGGGCCGTAGCGCTCGGCCCAGCGTTTCACATAAGGCAGGGCGCGCAGGCAGTTGATGCAGGAGTAGGTCCAGAAATCGACCAGGACGACCTTGCCCTTGAGGGTCTGGGGCGTGAGCGGCGGACTGTTCAGCCAGCCCGTGGCGCCGGCCAGCGAAGGCAGGGTCTCCATCGGCGCGCCCGCGCCGCCGCCCATCGACGGGCCGGCCATCATGGCGCCGCCGGTCATGGCCGAGCCCCCGGTCATCGCGGACCCGCCGGTCATGGCTCCGCCGCCGGTCATCGCGACGCCCATCGCGGGGCCGCTCATGGCGGGGCCGGTCATCGCGTTTTGAGGCGCGGCGTTCCTGTCGCCGCCGAGCGCCTTCACCAGCCCCTGCTCGATCGCCGTGGTGCCGGCGAGGGAGACGCGGGTCAGGAAGCCGGTGTCGAGGCCGAAGGCGATGGCGACCACGGCCAGCAACACCGCCACGCCGAGGCCCCGCCGCAGCCATTCGACCGCGCCGAGCGAACGCTTCATGGCCGCGAACACCCGGCCGCCGACCAGCAGCGCCAGGGCCAGGGAGGTGGCCGCGCCAAGGGCGTAGACGAGCAGCAGCGCCGCCGTCCCGACATTGGCGCCGTTGAGCGCCGCCCCGGTGAGAATCAGGCCGAGGATCGGACCCGCGCAGGGGGCCCAAAGGAGACCGGTGGCGAGGCCGAGCAGCACCGATGCGCCGACGCCGCCCCTGTGCTCGCCCTCCGCGTCCCGCGACAGGCGTGCGCCGAGCGCGACGAGCGGCCGGCTGAGACGATCGGCGAGCCCCGGCAGCAGCAGCGTCAGGGCGAAGCCCGCCAGCAGCACCATGGCGATGACGCGGCCCGCCGTATTGGCCTGCACCGCCCAGCCCCCCGCCACCGACGCCAGGGTGGCGACGCCGGCGAAGGCCAGCGCCAGACCCGCCAGCATCGGCAGGCCATTGCGCAGGAACGGCCGGTCCGCCCGCGCGAAGACGAACGGCAGCACGGGCAGGACGCAGGGGCTGACAATGGTCAGCACCCCGCCGAGGTAGGCGAGCAGCAGCAGGGTCATGGCCGCGTCAGGTCGCCCGGAAGGTCATGGCGACGCCGTTCATGCAATAGCGCAGGCCGGTGGGCTTGGGGCCGTCCGGAAACATGTGGCCGAGGTGGCCGCCGCAGGTCTTGCAGGAGACGGCGGTGCGGATCATGCCCATCGAGCGGTCGAGGCCGGTGCTGACCGCCTGGGGGCCGATCGGCTGATAGAAGCTGGGCCAGCCGGTGCCGCTCTCGAACTTGGTCTTGGAATCGAACAGGGCCGTGGCGCAGCCGGCGCAGGAGAATACCCCCTTGCGGTGTTCCTTGTTCAGCGGACTGGAGCCCGGCGGCTCGGTCGCCTCCTGACGCAGGACGGCGAACTGGGCGGGGGTCAGGCGCTTGCGCCATTCCGCGTCCGAATAGCTCACCTTGGTCGCCCCGCCGGCGGCGAAGGCCTGGCCGGCCGCGAGCCCCGCCAAGCCGGTGGCGGCTCCGGTGAGCAGCAGGCGACGTGTCAGCATGATCCGTTCTCCACAATCAGAGCCTTATGCGCCTCGACCGGCGCAAAACTATGGTCCGCCGTCGGGTGGCGCTCAAACACCTATTCGCTCGGGAGGGCGAACTGGTTACGGTCCGGGCGCGGATTTCCTGCGGTCCGTGGGAGATACGATGAACGACGACGGTTGGACGTCGCACGGAAAAGTTCGTGCGCGCGAGGCGAACGGGCTGCTGGAGGTAACGGTCGACGGACTGACCACCCAGGCCAAGTACTACAAGCCGCTGATCTATGAATTCTTCCGCAAGGCCTGGCGCGGCTCACGCCCGGCCTGGGGCGAGTTCTCGGTCGAGATCACCATGGAGTACGTCGGCGAGCCGCCGTGGCTGGACCTCGACAACCTGGCCAAGGCCCTGCTCGACTCCATCAAGGGCTACGCCTTCCACGACGACGCCCAGGTGGCGCGCCTGCTGGTCGAGCGTTTGCCGGGCGAACGCGAGCGGATCGCGATCCGCGTGCGGAAGCTGGGCTAGGTCGGCGCGTTCGCGAGACGGCTCGAACTCAGGCGTTCCAGGGCGCGAGCGCGCCGGTCATCAGCAGGACCGCCGAGAATCCGGCGAACAGCAGTGCCGTGAAGGTGAAGCGCAGCTTGCGGCCGACCGTCCAGCTGTCGACCCGCCGGCCGCCGCGCCAGGCCCAGGGCAAGAGCGCGAGAACCGGGACCGCCAGCAGGGAGGCGACGAAGGCGCAGGTCGAGGCCACCAGGAGCCAGATGCCGGGCCAGTCGTCGACCAGGCGCTGCAGGTCGTTGGCGCCCGTCGCCCAGATGGCGAAGGCGCCGAAGGCGATCAGCCAGAGCACCGACTGGGTGGTCTGCATGGCGCCGACCTGGGCCTGCACCTGGGCCTGGCGGAACTCGCGACGGTCGCGCAGCAACGGCGCGCCCAGGGCGGCGAGGGCGGCGGCCCCGACGGCGCCCGTCAGGAGGGTGAGCAGCGCCGGCTGGAACCAGAAGGGCGCCCGCTCGCCGGTGGCGGCGGCGCCGAGAATACGCACGGCGCGGCCGTTCTGCAGCGCGAAGCTGAGGGTCGCGGCGCTGTCCACGCTCTGGAACTCGGTCTCGCTGACCGGCGCCCAGCGGCGCACGCCCCCCTGGCCGCGCGTGGTGAGAAACCCGTCCGGCGTCGCCTTCACGACGAGGCCGGCGCGGAACAGGCCGCTGATGAAGCCCTCAAGACCGCCATAGGCCCGCACGGTGGACAGGAACCGCCCCTCGTAGACCGCCCGCCGCGCGTAGAGCGAGGGATCGCCCTGGGGCGGCGCGGCCGGGGCCGGGCCGTAGAAACGTTCGACCAGCGCCGCCGGAATTCGAGCGGCCGCGCCGGCGCCGGTATCGGTATTGGTCGCCACGAAGACGCCCAGCCCAAGCTCGGGGACCAGCACCATGTTGGCGTTGAACAGGGTGGCGCCGCCCTCATGGCCGAGGCCAAGACGTCCGCCGGGGAGCGGCTCGTCCATGAAGCCGTGCCGCCAGCCGGCCAATCCCGGCGCCGGCCGCCAGAGCGGCGTCGCCAGCATCTGCGCCGCGCGAGGCCCGTAGACCGTGACGCCGTCGACGGCGCCGCCGGCGAGGATCAGGCGCATGTAGCGGCCCATGTCGGCGGCCGTGGACGAGGCGGCGCCGGCGGGCGTGGCCTCCACGAACTCGAACGGCTGGGCGCGGAAGCCGCCGTCGACCCAGCGGTAGCCCTGCGACAGGCCGGCGGCGAGGCCGAGATCCATCGGCGCGGCGACGCCCGGCTTGCCGGGGTTGGGCTGGCGGAAGGTGGTGCGGCGCAGGCCGGCGGGGGCGAGGATGCGTTCGGCGGCGAGACGCTCGAACGGCAGGCCCGTCACCTCGGCCACGGCTTGACCGGCCAGGGCCGCGCCATAGGTCGAGTAGGCGGTGGCCTCGCCGGCCTCACGCACGCGGCGCGGCCGCTCCTGCCGCAGCCAGAGCGCCAGGGGACGCATGCGGGCGGGATCGCGCTGATAGAGCTGACCAAGGCCGCGATCCTCGAAGCCGCCCGTGTGGTCCATCAGGTCGCGCACGCGCAGCGGACGGTCGAAGCCCTGGTCGGGAATCTGCAGACGCTGCGGCAGGTAGAGGTTGATCGGGGCGTCCAGCCGCATGCGGCCGGCCTCGACCTCCTTGAGGATCGACAGCCAGGTGAAGGTGTTGGAGATCGAACCGAGGCGGAACAGGGTCCGTTCGCCATCGACCCGGCGCCCGCCGCCGACATCGGCGAAGCCATAGCCCTTGGCCAGGGTCACCCGGCCGTTCTGCACCACGGCCACGGCCATGCCGGCTATATGGTCGGCAGCCATGGCGTCGCGCGCCAGACCGTCGACGAAAGCCTCGACGGCGGGGTCGGTGGGGCCAAGCGGCGACGGAGGGGCGACGACCGGCGCGCCAGCGGCGACCGGCGCCGTCGGAGGCGCCGCGGCGGGCGTCGCCGCCGGAGGCGGCGGCGGAGCGCGGCGGGCCTGCGGGCGGAGCACCGTGTACGGGATGGGCCGGTTTGGCGTGGCCGGCGCGGGCTCCTGCGCGGCCAGGGGCGCGGCGAAGCCGAGGGTGGCCACAAGAGCGCAGAGAATGGCGGAAAGGCGGAACTTCATCCCGGCGGGAACCCATAAAGCGGCAGCATCGGCTTCAGGCCGCCGCCCACCCACAGCTGGGGTTCGGACGGCGGGGTCGCGCCGGTCTCCTCTTCCTTGCGGGCGACACAGACCTGCACGGCCGCCCCCAGATCCAGGAAATCGCGCGCCTGAGGGGCGGAGCTGAGAAAACAATCGTCGAAGTAAGGGTATCTATCGCTTTCGCCGCAGCCGAACGATGCGCGGTCCGCCCGCGCGGCGGTGAGGATCATGCGTTGGGCGCCGGCCAGGACCGGCACGAAAACCCCCGAGAAACAGGCCGAGATCACCACGATGGCGGGGCGATCGGGACAGGCGCTGTCGACCATGCGGCTCATCACCCCCGGCGGGACGATTTCGTCGCCCAGCACCACGCCGTTCGGAGCGCCGTGGGAGGTGAAATAGATGAGGCAGCCGTCCTTCGCCTTGTCGGCGACATCGGCCAGCCCCCGATAGACGCTGCGGATATCCGAGGCCCCCGGCTTGTCGGCGTAGAGCTTGGGCCGCGTCGAAAACGTGCGGAGGTTCTCCCGCGAAAAGCCCATGCGCTTGACGAGGCTGGCGGCGACGTCGCGGCGGGCGTTGTCGAAGGCTTGGGTGGTCCCGCCCGAGTGGGCGTGAAAATCGCCGGCCACGACGATGGCGGCCCAACTGGCGAACGGCCCGGCGGCGGCAGGCGCCGCCATCGCCGGGCTGGCGAAGGCGATCAGGGCGGCGAGCAGCGCCCCCGTTGCAGCAGCCCCCCAGCCCCGCACCCGGCTATTTCTTTCGGAACTGATCGAGCGAGACGATCTTGGCTTCCTCCCCGCCCTCGGCCGGCGCCTCGGCGGCGGTTTCGGGCTCCGGCTCCGGCGGAGCCTCCTCTCCCTCCGGCGGCGGGAATTGCAGCACGAACTGCACGCTCGGATCGTAGAACCGGGTCACGGCCGAATACGGAATCGACAGCCGCTTGGGCGCGCCCCCGAAGCGCAGGGTGACGGCGAAGAAGGTCTCGCCCGGGGCGAGGTCCTGGTACTGGTGCTGCAGGACGATGGTCATCTCGTCCGGATATTTGCCCAGCACCTCGGGGGGGCCGGAGACGCCCGGCGCGCGGGTGCGGAACGAGATGTAGAAGTGGTGATCGCCGGGCAGGCCGCGCGGCGAGGCGGCGACCTTGAGGGCGGTGCGAACGACGCCGCGCAGGGCGTCCTGCGCCATCGCTTCGTAGCCCATCTGGTCTTGCGGCGGAGGTGTGTTGGCCATGGCGCAAACTAGATCGCCGAGCCTCCGAACGGAAGCCGTCCGAGAGCCCCCGAGCGGGCAAATGTTCAGCGATGGAGGATGAAGTGGAGGGGTTCTGTTGCCAGGCCCCCTCCGAGCCCCGCCTGAGGATCTGAACCCCCAGGGCTTTAGGTCGAACTCACCTGCACCGCATTACGCGGCGACGGCGAACTCTTCAGCGAAGTTATCGTTCGCATTTAGAAAATGGCCCGATACGGCGGAACCATGCCGAGAGAAAGCAAACACCTTTACACGTCTGTCGATGCTGATCGGCCCCGTGCTTCCTCGCGATAACTCGAGGTAAGGTTGGTGGAGCCGCCGGGAATCGCACCCGGGTCCAGGCCGCTTATTACGTGCGCGTTTATCTCCATAGTCCGGGCGAACCCGGACCCCTTCAATATAGGGACCCCGGGCTAAGAGGGGAAGAACCCGACGCCGACGTCGGCGTCGGCAGCCCCGATTGTCAAAGATTGTGACATCGGCGATCGCCGGTGTTCCACGGTCACGTTTGCGGTCATGCTCCCCGCCGTTCCGGTTTCGAGAACTCAAACGGGAGGCAACCATGTCAAAGTACATCGCCGAGTTCATCGGCACATTGGCTCTGGTTCTGTTCGGCTGCGGGGCGGCGGTGTTGGGCGGCGACCATGTGGGTCAGCTGGGCATCGCCCTGGCTTTCGGTTTCGCCATCATCGCCATGGCCTACGGCATCGGCCCCTGTTCGGGCTGCCATGTGAACCCGGCGGTCAGCCTGGCCGCCTTCATCGCCCGGCGGATGTCGGCCAAGGACATGCTGCTGTACTGGGTCGCCCAGTTCGCCGGCGCCCTGGCCGGCGCGGCGATTCTAATGATGCTGGCCAAGAACGGCGCCGCGAGCGGCCTCGGCCGCAACGGCTGGGGCCCGGGCTATCTCGGCGAATACTCGATGCAGGCCGCACTGCTGTTCGAGATCGTGATGACCGCCCTGTTCGTCATCGTCATCCTCGGCGCGACCGGGGCGGGCTCGGCGCCGGGCTTCGCCGGGATCGGCATCGGCATCGCCCTGGCCGTGATCCACATCGTCGGCATCCAGGTGACCGGCGTCTCGGTCAATCCGGCCCGCAGCTTCGGCCCGGCGGTGCTGGTCGGCGGCGAGGCGCTGGGCCAGTTGTGGCTGTTCATCGTCGCCCCGGCGATCGGGGCCGCCATCGGCGGCCTGCTGTTCCGCCTCGACCTGCTGCGTGCGCCGACGGTCGATTAGGGCGCGGGGAGCGCGGGCGCCGGGACCGGAATTCCCGGCGCGAAGGCTTCGTTCGGCGCGTCCTCCGGGGCGTCGTCGCCTTCCGCTGGAGCCGGCTGCGGCTCGGGCGGCGGGGCGGGGGCGCCCCGCGAGGGCTTCAGCCGCCCTCCCCCCGCGATCAGGGCGGCGTAGGCGGCGCGCTCGGCGTCGAGGCCCGCTCCCTTGGGGAAGATGATGTCGAGGCGCGGGTCGCGGCCGAGGGCGGCGGCGAGCGCCGGGGAGACGGCGTTGGCGACCTGGCCCAGCTCCGGATCGTCACAGGCCCGGCGCAGCTGGCGCACCTTCTCGGGCGTGGCGAGGATGACCTCCCAGGAGACGCCGTCGACGCAGATGGCGCTGACCGTGCCGCCGCCGTAGTCGACCTCGACCGTGCGGGGCGTATCCCACATCGGATCATCCTTGAGGGTCAGCAGGGTGGAGGCGGCTGGATCCGGCAGCTCGGCGTCGACATCGACCCGGCGGGCGACGGCGGGCTCGCAGCACAGGAGGCCAGCGCGGGCGTTGACGAAGGCGCGGCCGTCGCCCCGCACGGTCAGGCGAATGACCACCTGGCGCAGGTCCTTGGTCGGGCGGCGCCAGACCTCGAGGATCATCTCGTTGCGGCGGAGAATGCGGCTCTGCAGCGGCTGCAGGCCCCAAAGGCGGTAGAGCGAGGCGTCGACCCCGGCGTCGATGCGGGGCGGCGTCTCCCCCCTGCGGAGGCGGCGGCCGTAGAGCGGATCGACCTGCACCAGCGGCTTGACCAGGGGCGTCGACCACCAGGCGGCGGCGTCGTAAGGCTGCGACGCGGGCGCCTCGGACGTCGCGGCGGCCGGGGGTGGCGCGGGCTCGGGGGGCGGGACCGTCGGCAGGAGCTCAGGCGGGGCCTGGAGCGCGAGCGCGGCGAACAGGAAGGCCAGGCTCACGGCGCGGCTCCTCTACATGCCTTCGGCGCCCCGCTCGATGGAAAGCACCCCCGTGCGGGAGAGTTCCACCAGACCCATGGGGCGCATGAGTTCGACGAAGCTGTCGATCTTAGACGGCGCGCCGGTGAGTTCGAAGACAAAGCTCTGGGCGGTGGTGTCGATCACCCGGGCGCGGAAGATATCGGCCACGCGCAGGGCCTCGACGCGATCGCCGCCCTCGCCGCGCACCTTGATGAGGGCGAGTTCGCGCTCGACGCCGTTGGGATCGCGGGTGACATCCTGCACGCGGCGGACGGAGATCACCTTCTTGAGCTGCGCCTCGATCTGTTCCAGCACCTGCTGGGTGCCGCGGGTGACCACGGTGATGCGGCTGGTGTGGGCCCGCCGGTCGGTCTCGGCGACGGTGAGGCTCTCGATATTGTAGCCGCGGGCGGCGAACAGGCCGACGACGCGGTGAAGGACGCCGGGCTCGTTATCGACCAGCAGGGCGAACGTCGCGGTGCTTTCGGCCACCTTGGCTCCTGGCATGTCGTAGGCGGATGCGGGCTGGGAGGTGGTCATGACGGCTCCAGGCTGACGGCTTGGCTTAGCCCTTCCCCCGCCGGGGGGGAAGGGCTGCAACCCCAAGTCCTAAACCAGCTTGCGCCCCGCCGCGTCGATCACCGAGCCGAGGTCGGCGTCGTCGGTGGGCAGGATCATTTCGTTGTGGGCCTTGCCGGACGGGATCATCGGCAGGCAGTTCTCGGCCTTCTCGACCCGGCAGTCGAAGATCACCGGGCGCGGGCTGTCGATCATCTCGAGGATCTTGGCGTCCAGCTCGGCCGGGTTATCGCAGCGGATGCCGACCGCGCCATAGGCCTCGGCCAGCTTCACGAAGTCCGGCAGGCTCTCCGAATAGCTCTGGCTGTAGCGCTGGCCGTGCAGCAGTTCCTGCCACTGGCGGACCATGCCCATCCACTCGTTGTTGAGGATGAAGATCTTGATCGGCAGGTTGAACTGCACGGCCGTGGAGATCTCCTGCATGCACATCTGGATGCTGGCTTCGCCGGCGATGTCGATGACCAGGCTGTCCGGGTGGGCCAGCTGGGCGCCGACGGCGGCGGGCAGGCCGTAGCCCATGGTGCCGAGGCCGCCGGAGGTCATCCAGCGGTTGGGCTCCTGGAAACGGTAGAACTGGGCGGCCCACATCTGGTGCTGACCGACCTCGGTGGTGATGTAGGTGTCGCGGTCCTTGGTCAGGGCGTACAGCCGCTCGATGGCGTACTGCGGCTTGATCACCGTCTCGCTGGGCGAATAGCGGAAGCACTGGACCGCGCGCCAGGCGTCGATCTGCGCCCACCACTTGCCCAGGGCCTTGCGGTCGGCCTGGTGGCCGGCGGCCTTCCAGGCGGCGATCAGGTCTTCCAGCACGCTGCCGGCGTCGCCGACGATGCCGAGGTCGACGTGGACGTTCTTGTTGATCGACGAGGCGTCGATATCGATGTGGATCTTCTTCGAGCCCGGCGAGAAGGCGTCGAGGCGGCCGGTGACCCGGTCGTCGAAGCGGGCGCCGATGCAGATCATCACGTCGCAGTCGTGCATCGCGTGGTTGGCTTCATAGGCGCCGTGCATGCCGAGCATGCCCAGCCACGCCGGATCGGCCGCGGGGAAGGCCCCCAGGCCCATCAGGGTGGAGGTGACCGGCGCGCCGACCAGGGCCTGGAACTCGCGCAGCAGTTCGCTGGCGCGGGGCCCCGCGTTGATGACGCCGCCGCCGGTGTAGAAGATCGGGCGCTTGGCGCCGGCGATCATCGCGGCCGCCTCGGCGATCTTGGCCGCGTCGCCCTTGGTCTTGGGCGCGTAGCCGTGCAGCGGACGGGCCGCCTCCGGGCCGACATAGGCGGCCTTGGCGAACTGGACGTCCTTCGGAATGTCGATCAGCACCGGGCCGGGACGGCCGGAGGTGGCGATGTGGAACGCCTCGTGAATGGTGCGCGCCAGGTCCGCCGGGTCCTTCACCAGGTAGTTGTGCTTGGTGCAGGCGCGGGTGATGCCGACGGTGTCGGCCTCCTGGAAGGCGTCGGTGCCGATCAGGTGGGTCGGGACCTGGCCGGTGAAGACGACCATCGGAATCGAGTCCATCAGGGCGTCGACGATGCCGGTGATGGCGTTGGTCGCGCCCGGGCCGGAGGTGACCAGGACGACGCCCGGCTTTCCCGACGAGCGGGCGTAGCCCTCGGCGGCGTGGGTGGCGCCCTGCTCGTGGCGGACCAGGATGTGCTGCAGGCCGCTGTTGGCGCCGACCTTCTCGTCATGCTGGAAGAGCGCGTCATAGATCGGCAGCACCGCCCCGCCCGGATAGCCGAACAGCGTATCGACGCCCTGATCGACGAGGGCGCGCACCACGATCTCGGCGCCGGTCATGATTTCAGGGGCGGTCTGATCGATCTCGTCGATCTCGGAGGGCATGGTGTCTTGGGCTGACATGGCTCGGTCCGTTTGGCTCGGGTCCGTTGGAGCGGAAAATCTGGGCTGAAAAACAAAAAAGGCCCCGGTGGGGGCCTATGCGCGCGACCGATGACGGCGTGACCTCTTGCGGGTCAGTCCGTTGTCGGCCGCTCGGTAAGTACCAGGCTCGCGCGCACGAGTTTTCTCCAAAACCAGAGCTCAGGTGCATGCCACGCCAGCAAGGCGGGGTCAACATGGGTTGTTGCGCAAGAAACTACCTCCACGCCGCCTGTGACGCGGCGGCCTCGCCGAAGGCCTCGACGCGCGTCCATCCGCCCATCTGGTTGCGGAACCAGGTCGCCTGGCGTTTGGCGTAGTTGCGCGTGGCCTGGCGGGCGGCGGCCAACGCGTCGTCCAGCGAGGCCTCGCCGGCGACGCAGGCGGCCAGTTCGCGGTAGCCGACGGCTTTCAGGGCCGGGAGGGCGGCCGGCAGGTTGCGGGCGGCGAGCGCCCTCACCTCCTCCAGCGCCCCGGCCTCGATCATGCGGCCGAGGCGGGCGTCGCAGCGGGCGTAGAGCGCGTCGCGCGGCGGATCGAGGACGAGGCCGGTCCAGGCGTTCGCGGCGAGCGGGGCCTGGGTTTCGGCCTGCCAGGCGCTGAGCGCCCGGCCGGTGACCTCGGCGACGGCCATGGCGCGGATCAGGCGCTGGCGATCGCCGACTTCGATGCGGGCGGCGGCGGCGGGATCAAGGACGGCGAGGCGGGCGCGGAAGGCGGCTTCGCCCTCCGCGTCGAAGGCGTCGGTGCGAGCCTGGCGCTCGGCTTCGGAGACGGCGGGGGTGTCGGCGAGGCCGTGGGTCAGGGCGCGGAAGTAGAGGCCGGTGCCGCCGACGACGACGGCGGGACGGCCGCGCGCGGCGATGTCGTCCAGCGCCGCCAGGGCCGCCGTCTGCCAGCGGCCGACCGACCAGGACTCGGCCGCGTCGGCGACGCCGAACAGGTGATGCGGCGCCCGGGCCTCCTCTTCCGGGGTCGGACGGGCGGTGAGCACCGGCAGATCGCGATAGATCTGCATGGAATCGGCGTTGACCACTTCGGCGCCACACTGCTCGGCCAGAGTGAGGGCCAGGGCGGTCTTGCCGCTTGCCGTGGGGCCGGCGATCAGCCAGATGCGGGGCCGCTCCAATATTGTCTCGCTTGAATACGGAAACTCGATGTTCGCTCTTACCCTCGTCAGCCCCGATCCCGAAGCCGTCGAGGAGGCTCGCAAGCGCCTGGTGCTGCACTCGGGCGACGCGCTGGGCCCCGGCGCCCTCGACTATGTGGTCAAGGACGACATGGCGACCTGGACGGATCGCGCGCAGCGCGGCGTCGAGGGCCTGCCGGTCGACTGGTGCCTGCAGCCCGAGGCGGGGCGCAAGAAGCGCCTGCTGATCGCCGACATGGACTCCACGATCATCAACGTTGAATGCCTGGACGAACTGGCCGACTTCGCCGGCAAGAAGGCCGAGATCAGCGCCATCACCGAGCGCGCCATGCGCGGCGAGCTGGAGTTCGAAGGCGCGCTGCGCGAGCGGGTCGGCATGCTGAAGGGTCTGTCGTCCGGCGCGCTTCAGCAATGCTACGACGCCCGCGTGCAACTGAACCCCGGCGCGGCCGTCGCCGTGAAGACGATGGCCGCGCACGGCGCCTACTGCATCCTGGTCAGCGGCGGCTTCACCTTCTTCACCGACCGGGTCTCCGCCGCCGCCGGCTTCCACGCCAGCCGCGCCAACAGCTTCATCATGGAGGGCGATACGCTCGCCGGCGCGGTGGGCGAGCCGATCCTCGGCAAACAGGCCAAGCTCGACGCCTTGTTGGAGGAAACCGCGGTGCTCGGCCTGACGCCGTTCGAGGCCGTGGCCATCGGCGACGGCGCCAATGACCTGGCGATGATCGAGGCCGCCGGGCTGGGCGTCGCCTACCGCGCCAAGCCGGTGGTGGCCGCCCAGGCCGACGCCCGCATCGACCACTCGGACCTGACCGCCCTGCTCTACTTCCAGGGCTATCGCGCGAGCGAGTTCGCCGAGGCCTGAGCGTGACCTCGCCGTTCCCCCGCGTTCCGCGGGCCGTCATCTTCGACATGGACGGCCTGCTCTGCGACACCGAGGCGCTGTATCGCGACGTGATGACCGCGACCGTGGCCGAGATGGGCCACGAGATGCCGATGTCGCTGTTTCTCAGCCTGGTGGGCATGCCCGCCCTGGTCGGCGACGCACGGGTGCGGGACCACCTCGGCGAGACCTTCGACGTCACCGCCTGGCGCGGCCTGGTCTCCGAGCGGGTGGCCGCCGCCTGCGCCGTGGGCATCGCCCTGAAGCCGGGGGTTATCGGGATGCTGGACCGGCTCGACGCCGTGGGCCTGCCACGCGCCATCGCCACCTCGTCGGGTCACCCGGCGGTGGTGGCGCACCTCGGCCCCAGCGGCATCCTGCCCCGCTTCGACGCCGTCGTCGCCGACGGCGACTATGCGCGCGGCAAGCCCGCGCCCGATCCCTATCTCGTGGCCGCCCAGCGGCTGGGCGTCGCGCCCGAGTTCTGCCTGGCGCTGGAGGACAGCTACAACGGCGTGCGCGCCGCCTCGGCCGCCGGGACGATGACGGTGATGATACCCGACCTGCTGGAGCCGACGGACGAGATGCGCGGGCTGACGGTCGCCATCGCGCGGGACATGCACGAAGTGGCGGGGTGGCTAGCGAAGGCGTGAGTTCAGGGTTCGAAGACCCGCAAACCCAAGTCTCGGGCAAGAGCTTCAAGGCGGCGATCTTCAGTCCATAGCTGATTGGCCGGCGCAAGCGCTGAAGACGCCAGAAGATGGACGTCGGTATAGCCGACGCCGCGGCCGGACAGGCGACGCTTTTCGATCATCGCCATCACCTCCGCGTGGCTGGCGACGGGCGCTTGCGGCATACGCTCGAACCAGCCCAGCGTCGCGTTCCGGGTGGGCAGATTGCCCATCGCCAATTCTCCGGCGACAAACGCGTGCATGGCGACGCGTCGCGCCGACAACAGCTCGCGCAAAAGCGGGCGGTCGGCTCGAAAGTGCGCGACCCAGATCGAGGTATCCGCGAGGATCAAAATTCAGGGCGCCGGCGTGGCGGCACATCCAGATCCGGCTGCGAACCGCCCAGCAAGGCCAACCGCCGCGAGGCCTCAATCTCCACCAAGGTCTTGAGCGCCTTCCGTAGAAGCGCCGTCTTCTCGGTGATGCCCGTCATCTCCTGGGCGTCGGCGACGAGGTCGTCGTCGAGAACCACGGTAGTGCGCATGGGAGCGTCTCCTAAGGCATCAAATATGTCATCAAATGGCGTCCATTTCAATGCGCCGAGCGTCCGGAGGCGCCAAAACTAGGCAAGAAGGCGGTCGTGAAAGACACCACGTGTCTGGCCGGTGAGATGCGGACCTGGGCCGACGAGCCCGAGCTTACCCGCATCTTGGTGAGCCACGGCGACGTGATTGAAGAGGCGCCTGGCGGAGCGCTGCGAATGGCGGCGGCGGGGCTGACGGCTTAGTAGGAAGGAGGCATCTCAGTTGGCGTCGCTCATAGCCAACCGCCGGTAGTCGCCATGCCATACATGAGCGCCGCCATGAGCGCGATCCAGGTGTTGACCACGCCCCAAACCGTGAATTCCAACTGAGCTTTTGGGTTTCGGACCCATGCGGCGACGGCGAGCGCCACAGTTGCGATCAGGACACCAATGACAATTGGACCGGCCCAGGGTGAATGACTGGGCGTGTTGACGTCGCGCTCGGTAAGAGCGCTCCAATAGGAAAGAAACACCCAAGGTAGCGAGATGCCCAGAAGCCAAATAACGAGCTTGCGGAACTCGGGCCTTCGCCGCCAACGTCCGAATACAAGCCAAAGCACAAAGGCCAGAGGAAGGACCACCCCGGGGCCCGCAAACGCGATCAACAAGGTGAAGAACGGCGCGAAGACTTCCATACGTCCAAGCTATGCGAGACGCCCAAAAACAAAAAGGGCGGCCGAAGCCGCCCTTTCCGTTCGTTCGCTGGGTGCGATGAGACCGCTTAGTTGCGGGCCTTGTCGACCAGGGCGTTCTTGGTGATCCACGGCATCATGCCGCGCAGGCGTTCGCCGACCTGCTCGATCTCGTGCTCGGCCGCGCGGCGACGGGTCGCCTTGAAGCTGGGGGCGCCGACGGTGTTTTCCAGCATCCAGTCGCGGGTGAACTTGCCCGATTGGATGTCTTCCAGCACGCGCTTCATCTCGGCCTTGGTTTCCGGCGTCACGATGCGCGGGCCGGTCACGTACTCGCCGTACTCGGCGGTGTTCGAGATCGAGTAGTTCATGTTGGCGATGCCGCCTTCGTAGATCAGGTCCACGATCAGCTTCACTTCGTGCAGGCACTCGAAATAGGCCATTTCCGGCGCGTAGCCGGCTTCCACCAGGGTTTCGAAGCCGGCGCGGATCAGCTCGACGAGGCCGCCGCACAGAACGACCTGCTCGCCGAACAGGTCGGTTTCGCACTCTTCACGGAAGTTGGTCTCGATGACGCCCGAGCGCCCACCGCCGATGGCGCTGGCGTAGGCCAGACCGAAGTCCATGGCGTTGCCGGTGGCGTCGTGATGCACCGCGATCAGGCAGGGCACGCCGCCGCCCTTGAGGTATTCGCCGCGCACGGTGTGGCCCGGGCCCTTCGGGGCGACCATCAGCACGTCGACGGTGTTCTTCGGCTCGATGAGGCCGAAGTGGACGTTCAGGCCGTGGGCGAACATCAGGGCGGCGCCGTCCTTGATGTTGTCCTTGATGTCGTTGAGCCAGATTTCGCGCTGCAGCTCGTCCGGCGCCAGGATCATGACGGCGTCGGCCCAGGCCGAGGCTTCGGCGACGCTCATGACGCGCAGGCCGTCGGCTTCCACCTTCTTGGCGGTGGCCGAACCGGGACGGAGCGCGATGACCACGTCCTTCACGCCCGAGTCCTTGAGGTTCATGGCGTGGGCGCGGCCCTGCGAGCCGTAGCCTACGATGGCGATCTTCCTGTCGAGGACGCGGGCGAGGTCGGCGTCGCGGTCGTAGTAGACGCGCATGATCTTGTCTCCAGACAGGTAGGTCGGCGGTTGCTGGCGCAACGGCTCGGTTCGAAAGCCGCGCTTAGGAGCGGCTTTTTGCCGTTTCGTCAAGGGAACGGGTCCGATTAGGAGACAAAAAAGCCCCAGGGAATGAACCCCGGGGCTTCGTTGTGGCGAGCGCGCCGCTTACCAGAAGACGCCGTAGTAGACGCTGAGCACCTGACCGGTCCAGGTATCGACCAGGATGGCGTCGGAGCCGGCCCGAACCCATTCGCAACCGATGGGCGGCATGGGCAGGCCGTACATCATCCAGTTCAAGTAATAGGAAACTCCGAACCAGGCGCGCGGCAGGTAGTCGCCGAACCGCCAGTTGTAGGCGTAATAGCCGACCGGCGGACGCCAGACCGGGGCCCGGAAACGCTGCGGCGCGCGATAGCTGGGACGCCACATGCGCTGGTCGAACCGCTGGCGACCCCGATCGCGGTCGCGAAGCTGGCCGCCGGGGCGGAAGCCGATGCCCGGACGATTGCGATCGAACTGGCCGCCGTTGAACTGCTGCCCCGGACGCCCGTCGAAGCGCCCGCCGTCGAAGCGATCATCGCGCCGCGGGTCGTTGCGGCGTAGATCGTTACGGTCTGGGCCATTGCGATCGGGGCCGCGCTGGTCGAAGCCCGGCCGCTGCTGGTCCTGCCCGCGCGGGTTGAAGCCGGTCTGGCCCGGCCTCCGCTGATCGGGGCGGGGATCGGCGCGATCCGGACCGCGCTGGCGATCCGGCCCGCCCGAGAGGCCTCGGTCGGGTTGCGGCTGGGCTTGCGGCCGCGGCGCGGGCTGGGATCGCTGCTGCTCCGGGGTACGGCCGTTGCGCGGCCCGGGCATGTCGCCCCGACTGGGCCGGTCGCCTCGGTCGAACGAGCCCCGGTCCGGCCGTTGGAAGCCGCCGCCGCCCTGTTGCGCGGCGGCGCCCCCTCCGCGATCGCCACGGGGGCCGCCTCGGCCCTCCCCGCCACGACCTTCCTGCGCGAACGCCGACCCGCTGGCGAGCAGGGTCAGGACGAGCGCAGACGTCACTACGCGTTTCATCTGTCGAACACTCCGAAGGACGAATTGTCCCTTGATGGAAAGTGTTAACGCTGCACGGCTGAACCGGACTTGAACGGAATCGGGCTATCAGGAGGCCATGGCGAGCCCCCAGGACGTGATCACCTTCTGGACCCATGCCGGCCCGAGCAAGTGGTTCCGGGGCGGTCCCTCGTTCGACGAGGCGATCCGGCTGCGCTTCGAGCCGGTGCATCACGCCTGCGCGCGCGGCGAGCATGACGACTGGGCGGCGACGCCCGACGGCGCGCTGGCCTTGCTGATCTGCCTCGACCAGTTCCCGCGCAATCTCTATCGCCGCTCGGGCCACGCCTTCGCCACCGACGGCAAGGCCCGCGCCGTGGCCCGGGCCGCCATCGCCGAGGACTTCGACACCCAGGTCGAGCCGGAGCTGCGGCCCTTCTTCTACCTGCCGTTCGAACACTCCGAGGACCCGGCCGACCAGGCGCTGAGCGTCACCCTGTTCGAGGCGCTGCACGACGACACCGGCGATGAGAACAGCCTGAAGTGGGCGGTGAACCACAAGGAAATCATCGACCGCTTCGGCCGCTTCCCCCACCGCAATCCGGCGCTCGGCCGCGAGACGACCGAGGAGGAGCAGGCGTATCTGGACGAGGGCGGGTTCGCGGGGTGACCACGGTTAGCTGTCTTCTGAGGTCGTCATGCTGAGCAGGTCGCGCAGGCGGCCGTGTCGAAGCACGCACAGCAGCGCCGCCTTGCGTGCTTCGACACGCGCCTGACGGCGCTGCTCAGCATGACGAAGGATTGGGTGAGCAACTAGCTGTGGACGATCGCCCTTCTCCACAGATCAGTGACCTTCCGCCGCTAACCCTTCGTCGGCCGAATCGGTAGACGCTGAAGCGTCTTCGCAGGGTAATGCCCATGTCCGCCCCCACGCCGCACATCGTCGCGATCGAACCGACCGTCTCGGCCGACCCGACGCATCCCGAGCACCAGTACCTCGCCCTTCTGCGCGACATCCTGGAGAACGGCGTCGAGCGGGGCGACCGCACGGGCGTGGGCACCAAGGGCGTGTTCGGTCGGCAGATCCGCTTCGACCTGTCGCGCGGCTTCCCGATGCTGACCACCAAGCGCCTGCCGATGAAGGCCATCGCGCTGGAGCTGCTGTGGTTCCTGCAGGGCTCGACCAACGTCAAATGGCTGCAGGAACGGGGCTGCACGATCTGGGACGAATGGGCCGACGAGAACGGCGACCTCGGCCCGGTCTATGGCAAGCAGTGGCGTTCATGGGCGGCGCCGGACGGGCGGCAGATCGACCAGATCGCCCAGTTGGTCGAGAACCTGAAGGTCAATCCGAACAGCCGCCGCCACGTGGTCAGCGCCTGGAACCCGGCCGATGTCGAGGACATGGCGCTGCCGCCCTGCCATTGCCTGTTCCAGTTCTTCGTGGCCGACGGCAGGCTGTCGTGCCAGCTCTACCAGCGCAGCGCCGACGTGTTCCTGGGCGTACCCTTCAACATCGCCTCCTACGCCCTGCTGACCCTGATGCTGGCGCAGGTGACCGGCCTGAAGCCGGGCGAGTTCGTGCACACCTTCGGCGACGCGCACCTTTATCTGAACCACCTGGACCAGGCCCGCGAGCAGCTGAGCCGCCAGCCCTATCCGTTCCCCGAGCTGAAGATCCTGCCGCGCCGCGACCTCTTCGCCTACGAGCTGAGCGACTTCGTGCTGGAGGGCTACCAGCACCATCCGCACATCAAGGCGGACGTGGCGGTCTGAGGGCCGGAGCATGACCCCCCTCGCCATCGTCGTCGCCCGGGCCAGCAACGGGGTGATCGGCCGCGACGGCGGCCTGCCGTGGCGGTTGAAGTCGGACTTGGCGCTGTTCAAGCAGCACACCTTCGGCAAGCCGGTGATCATGGGCCGCAAGACCTGGGACAGCCTGCCGAGAAAGCCCCTGCCCGGCCGCATGAACATCGTGCTGACCCGCGACGGCGCGTTCGAGGACAAGGGCGCCGTGCCGGCCGACAACTTCTCCGAGGCGCTGCAGATCGCCCGCGAGGAGGCCGCCGACGATGGGGCCGAGGAAGTCTGCGTGATCGGGGGGGCGGGCGTTTTCGCCCTGGCGCTGCCCAAGGCGCGCCGACTTTACCTGACCGAGGTGGACGCCGCGCCCGAGGGTGACGTGCGGTTTCCGTCTTTCGACGAGGCCGAGTGGAGCGAGGTCGAGCGCCGCGCATATCCCGCCGGTTGTGACGACGACCACGGATTCATCTTCCGGGTGCTGCAACGTCGCTAAAAAGGGCCGAATTGCGGCAAATGTAAGATTTCAAAACCCTGTTATCCCACTAAGATGCTGATGGGGTTTGGGGTTTGAGATGATGAAGGCTTCGGCCGTCATCCCTATCGGGGCGCCTTTCGCCCGCGTCGCCGACGACGCGGGGCGACTGGTCGTTGCTCAGCACTCTCCCCATTCCCGGCAAGCTCCTCGCGCCGCGCCCAGGTGCGTTGCGGCGTTCGGCCTGCCCCTCGTCAACGCCTCCGGCGCGATGCGCCCGAGCCCAAGTTCAGAAGACCCAGGAAGGAAGAAGTCCATGCGTGTCCTCAGCGTCGCGGCCGTCGCCGCCCTCGTCGCCGCTCCCGCCTTCGCCCAGGCCCCCGCCGTTCCGGCCGCCCCTCCCGCCGCCGCCGAAGTGTTCCAGGTGCTGCGCCCGACCGACAAGACCATGACCTGCGAGCAGATCAGCACCGAAGCCAACATGCTGAACGCGGTGATCATGCAGCAGCAGCAACAGAACGCGGCCGCCCAGCAGCAGGCCGCCGCCGCCGAACAGAAGAAGGCTCAGGGCCGCGCCGTCGCCGGCCGCCTGCTCGGCCTCGGCGCCGCGCTCGGCGGTCAGGCCGCGATGATGAATGGCGCGCTGTCGAGCCCGGTCGGTCGCGGCCTGTTCAGCGCCGCCAACCAGATGGCCGCCTCGGCCGCGCAAGGCGGCGCCCCGGCCGCCAACGCCGCCGCAATGCCGGCCATGCCCGCCACGGTCAGCCCTGAGCAGCAGCGCATGAACATGCTGCTGGCCAACTATCAGACCAAGGGCTGCTGATCGCTCCAGGCCGATCGCCGTCGTTGGGGGCCCCCGGAAGCGATTCCGGGGGTTTTCCTTTGGCGGCCGGGCGGAACCGAGCCGCTTACGGCGGAGTTTGTTCAGCTTCGAAGGGAGCGGACAAGACATGCGCAAGGTGACCATGGCCGCGGCGCTGCTGGCGACGGGCGGCTTGATGCTCGCGGGATGCGGCGAGAAGAAGGGGGCGTCGGCGCCCCCCGAAGCCCCGAAGACGGCCGAGGCCGCCGCGCCCGCGGCCCCCACGACCACAGAGGTCGATTACCGCTGCAGCAACGGCAAGACGGTGAAGGCTGTCTACGACAACGCCAGGTCGACCGAGGCCAAGGCGAGCCTGACCATCGACGGCATGACCTATGTGACGACCATCGCCATCTCGGCCTCGGGCGCGCGCTACACGGGCGAGAGCGCGCCGACGGCGGGTCGGCGGCTCACCTGGTGGACCAAGGGCGATACCGCCGACTGGTACGAGAGCCTGCTGAGCGCGGGCGACGCCCAGGGCCTGCAGCCGGTGGCCAGTTGCACGAAGGTGGGCGCGGCCGGTTGATCCGGCGGCGAGGCGCCTAAGCGCGGTCGCGCCAGCCGTAGGCGACCCAGGAGTGGCCGCCGACGTTGCGGGCTTCGATCAGGTTGGGATCCGAGGGGGCGCGGGCGCGCACCGTGCGGCGGGCGCGCATGGCCAGGCCGGCGAGCGCCAGGAGGGCGCTGGACATCAGCGCGATAACCACCACGGTGGCCGCGAAGAACACCGCCAGAACCGCACCGATCGCCGCCGCCGCGAGGGTGGCGACGAGGCCGCCGATCCACGCCAGGCCCTTGAAGGCCGGCTGGGGCGGGAGCTGTCGGGATGAAGAGCCTTGGGCCATCACGATCCTGCAATGTTCCTGGCGCATGGCAACAAACGCCAATCTCCAAGTTGGGCGCCCGTGAAGCGCGCGTCAACCGATCGCGATCCTCGACTCCGGAAATTCCGCGTGATCGTCGCCAAAATGCCGCTTATTCGGGCGCTTACGACCTAGGCCGCGCCCAGGGCCAGTTCGCGCCGCTCGCGCATGGCGGTGTCGAAGGCGGCGTTGATGGAGGCGGCCTTGGCTTCGGCCACCTCCACGAACTCGTCCGGCAGCCCGCGCGCGCGGGCGCGGTCGGGGTGCGCCTCGGACAGGGCGCGCTTCCAGGCGGTGCGCAGGTCGTCGTCCGAGACGTCCGGCAGGGCGCCGAGCACCACATAGGGATCGTCAGGCCCGGCGCCGATGTGGGTGGCGGTCAGGCGGCGGAACGACAGGGGCGACAGGCCGAAGAGATGGGCGACGCGCTCGAGGTAGCTCAGTTCGTCATGGCTGACGGCGCCGTCGGCCTTGGCGATGTGGAACAGGCCGTCGAGCACATCCTCCAGCAGCTGCGGGCAGGTGCGATAGCGCTTGGCCAGACGGCGGGCGTAGCTTTCGAAGCCGTGGGTGGTCTGCCGCGCCAGGTCGTACAGGCGATGGACGTTGGCCTCCGAGCGGCGATCCGGCTGGAACACCTGGGCGAAGGCGGCGAATTCATCGTGGTCGGCGTGGCCGTCGGCCTTGGCCAGCTTGGCGCCCAGGGCGGTGACCGCCGTGGAGAACGCGGGGTCGCGCCCGGGCAAGCCCGGGGGACACTCGGTGCACTCCGCCGCGTCAGTCGCGCGCGCGGCGAGGCTTGCAATGTTGCGCCAGAAGGTCATGGGAACGAGGTTGAGCTTAGGACCGTGGCGCGATCATGACAACTGCAACAGCTGCGGGTGGAGAAGGCTGGACCTTCTGGATCGATCGCGGCGGCACCTTCACCGACGTGATCGGCCGCGATCCGCAAGGCGTCGAGCACAGCCGCAAGCTGCTTTCCGCCTCGGCCGCCTATGAGGACGCAGCGGTCGAGGCCATGCGCCGGCTGCTCGGGGCCGAGGCCGGAGCGCCCTTCCCGGCCGAGCGGGTGGCGGCGATCAAGATGGGCACGACGGTGGCCACCAACGCCCTTCTGGAACGCAAGGGCGCCCGGACCCTGCTGGTGGTCACGCGCGGCTTCGCCGACGCCCTGACCATCGGCGATCAGGCGCGCCCCGACCTTTTCGCCCTGTCGCCGGAGCGGCCGGCGCCGCTGCAGGCGCGGACGGTGGAGGCCGACGAGCGGCTCGGCGCCGACGGGACGGTGGTGACGGCGCTGGACGAGCGGGCGCTGGCCGCCGAGCTTATTCAGGCGGTCGCGGACGGCTTCGAGAGCGTGGCCGTCGCCTTCCTGCACTCCGACCTCAATCCCGCTCACGAGATCGCCGCCGGGCGGCTGGCGTCGGCGGCCGGGTTTCAAACCGTGGTGCTGAGCCACGAGGCCTCGCCCCTGCCCCGCTTCATCCCGCGCGCCGAGACGGCGGTCGCCGACGCCTACCTGACGCCGGTGCTGCGCCGCTATGTCGAGCGGGTGGCGGGCGCGGTGGCGGGCGCGCCGCTGTGGTTCATGACCTCGGCGGGCGGGCTGGTGCGGGCCGATGCGTTTCGGGGACGCGACGCCGTGCTCTCCGGCCCGGCCGGCGGGGTGGTGGGCGTGGCGCGGACCACGGAAGCGGCGGGCGCCACGGCGGCGCTGGGTTTCGACATGGGCGGCACCTCGACCGACGTCTGCCGCTACGCGGGGACGCTGGAGCGGCGCGACCAGGCGCGGGTGGCCGGGGCCAGGCTGCGCAGCCCGATGCTGGACGTGGAGACCGTGGCCTCCGGCGGCGGCTCGATCCTGGCGTTCGACGGCTTTCGCGCGCGGGTCGGCCCTGCCAGCGCGGGAGCCGACCCGGGGCCGGCGGCCTATGGGCGCGGCGGACCGGCGACGGTGACCGACGCCAACCTGGTGCTGGGGCGGCTGGACCCGGCGCACTTCCCGCCGATCTTCGGGCCACGGGGCGACTCCCCGCTGGACGTGGCGGCGGCGCGGGCAAGGCTGGGCGAACTGGCGACGGCGATGGGGGCGGATAGCGCGGAGGCGGCGGCCGAGGGCTTCCTCGCGGTCGCCGTCGAACAGATGGCGCAGGCGGTGCGACGCATCTCCACCGAGCGCGGGTTCGACCCGCGCGACCACGCACTGGTGGCCTTCGGCGGGGCGGCGGGCCAGGTGGCCTGCGACGTGGCCGAGGCGCTGGGCGTCACCGAGGTGCTGAGCCCGCGCTACGCGTCGCTGCTGTCGGCCTGGGGGATCGGGCAGGCGCGGGCGCGGGTGCTGCGGCAGGCGGGACTGGAGCGGGCGCTGGATGAGGCAGGGCTGGCGGCTGCGGGCGACCTCGCCGGGCGCTTGGCCGAGGACGCTCGGGCGGGATTGGCGGCGCAGGGCGCGGCGGCGGGTGAAGCTCAGCTGCGGTTGCGTCTGCGGTACGAGGGTTCAGACGCGGCGCTGCCGGTGGCGTTGGGCGGGTTGGCCGAGGCGACGGCGGAGTTCGAGGCGGCGCACCAACGGTTGTTCGGATTTGTCGAGCCTGGGCGGACGGTGCTGATCGCGTCGGTGGAGGTGGAGGCGACCGAACCCCTCTCCCTTGATGGGAGAGGGGCAGGGGTGCGGGTGAATGCGGCGTCGGACGGACCAAAGGACGCTTTGCAGAACCCAACCTCGGCAACCACCCCCACCCCTGCCCCTCCCCCATCGAGGGGGAGGGAAATTGAAACGGTGAACGCCCCGCTTGAAGGCCCCGCCCTTGTCGTGCGCGGCGACACCCAGATCGCGGTGCTGGCGGGTTGGCGCGCCACGGTCGAGGCGGACCAGCTCGTGCGCCTCGTCCGCACCACGGCCGCTTCCGCTCAAACCCTCGACGCCAGCAAACCCGATCCCGTCACCCTGGAGCTGTTCAACCGGCGCTTCATGGGCGTGGCCGAGGCGATGGGGGCGGCGCTGGAGCGGACGGCGCAGTCGGTGAACATCAAGGAGCGGCTCGACTTTTCCTGCGCCCTGTTCGACGCCGACGGCGGACTGGTGGCCAACGCCCCGCACATGCCGGTGCACCTGGGCAGCATGGGCGCCAGCGTGCGGGCGGTGCGCGACCGGCATCCGACCTTGCGGTCCGGCGACGCCTTCGCCCTGAACAACCCCTACGCGGGGGGCACGCACCTGCCGGACATCACGGTGGTCATGCCCGTGTTCGTCGAGCCCGACGCCGAGCGGCCGACCTTCTATGTGGCGGCCCGGGGCCACCACGCCGACGTCGGCGGGGTGCAGCCCGGCTCGATGCCGCCGTTCTCCAAGACGCTCGACGAGGAGGGCGTGCTGCTCGACGCCCTGCCAATCCTGCGGGACCACGTCTTCCTCGAGGCCGAGGTGCGCGCGGCGCTCGCCTCCGGTCGCTGGCCGGCGCGCAATCCCGACCAGAACGTCGGCGACCTGAAGGCCCAGATCGCCGCCTGCCAGGCCGGGGGCGAGGCGGTGGCCCGGATGATCGCGGCCTGGGGCGGCGAGGCGGTGGCCCGCTACATGGGCTTCGTGCAGAGGAACGCCGAGCAGTCGGTGCAGCGGGCGGTCGGCCGGCTGAAGAACGGCAAGGCGACGGCGCCGATGGACGGCGGCGGCGAGATCGCCGTCGAGGTGACGGTCGACGCCGCGGCCGGGACGGCGGTGCTCGACTTCACCGCCTCGAGCGACGAACTGGCCTCGAACTTCAACGCCCCGTCGGCCATCGTCGACGCCGCCGCGCTCTATGTGTTCCGCACCCTGGTGGACGACGACATCCCGTTGAACGCCGGCTGCCTGGCGCCGCTGGACATCCGCGTTCGCCCCGGCTCGCTGCTGGCCCCGCGGCCGCCGGCGGCGGTGGTGGCCGGCAACGTGGAGACCAGCCAGCACGTGGTCGACGCCCTCTATGCGGCGCTGGGGGTGATGGCCAACAGCCAGGGCTCGATGAACAACTTCACCTTCGGCGACGCGCGGCGGCAGTACTATGAGACCCTGTGCGGCGGGGCCGGGGCGACGGCCGGACGCGACGGCGCCAGCGCCATCCACACCCACATGACCAACTCCCGCCTGACCGACCCGGAGATTCTCGAACGGCGCTTCCCGGTGCGGGTGGAGCACTTCGGCGTGCGGGCCGGTTCGGGCGGCGCCGGCCTGCATCGCGGCGGCGACGGGGCCCGGCGACGCATCCGCTTTCTGGCGCCGCTGGAGGCCGCCCTGCTGTCGACCCGGCGGGAGCACGCGCCGCAGGGGATCGCAGGCGGCGGGCCGGCTGTGGCCGGGCGGCAACGCTTGATCCACGTCGATGGGTCTATAGAGGAACTTCCGGGCTGCTTTTCCGTATCTGTAGCCGTCGGCGAGGCCATCGAGATCGAAACCCCGGGGGGCGGAGGTTTCGGGGCGCCGGCCTCGCCCGATGTTTGAAGGATCTTCGATGCCGCGTACCCTCCTTGTCGCCCTGGCCGCGCTCGGCGTCGCCGCTTCCGCCACCCTGCCCGCCATCGCGCAGGACGGCCCGATGGCGACCTCGCCCGAAGCCCCCCGGCCGGTCTTGCCGCCGCCGACCGAGCGGGCCGAGCCGACCGAACCGACCGAGCCGGCCGCCCCCGCGGCGCTGGGGCAGTCGGCGGCCTCGGCCCCGACCGACGACTACGGCTATGTCGCGTGGTGCTATGGCGCGGTCGCCGGTTACGTCGATCTCTACGACGACGCCATGCCGGAGGTGACCCGCATCGAGCGCGCCTTCCCGACGCCCTCGACCGAGGACAACATCAACAAGGTCTATCCCGAGCAGCGCGACGCCGCGAAGGCGAGCCTGATCGTCTACCAGGACGCCATGACCGCCGCCGAGAAGGCGAGCCCGCAGCCGATCAATGTGCGCGGCGGCCAGGCCGTGAACCGCGGCCGCAGCGTCTGGGCCGCCGCCTCGACGGTCGGCAAGGCGCAGCTCGGCCAGTTCTGGATGGGTTGGGCGCCCCCGGCCGACTGCGACACACGCGCCAAGACCCTGCTGACCCGCTCGACCCTGTTCGGCCAGGCGCTCAGCTTCAACGCCGAGGCGGCGCCGCCGGCCGAAGCCGCGCCCTCGCCCGCCGCGAAGGACGACTTCGGGCCGCCCGACATCGAAGCCCTGCGGGCGGCGCTGACGCTCAGTCCTCCGAAATGAGGCTGTGCCGCCGCGTGTCTCGCATCGTCAAGGCGACGAGCGTGGCGACGGCCATGACGGCGGCGACGTAGAAGAAGAAGCCGCTCTCCAGGCCGACGTCCTTGAACCATAGGGCGACGTATTCGGCCGTGCCGCCGAACAGGGCGTTGGCGAGCGCGTAGGGCAAGGCGACGCCGAGGGCGCGCACATGGGCGGGATAGAGCTCCGCCTTCACCAGGCCGCTGATGGCCGTGTAGCCGCTCTGCACCACCAAAGCGGCGAAGATGGCCAGCGAAGCGACGACGGCGCTGGCCGTCCCGCCCACGATTTTGAACACCGGATAGGCGATGATCGCGCCGACGCCGAAGGCGACGACCAGCATGGCCTTGCGGCCGACCCGGTCGGAGAGCGCGCCGATCAGCGGCTGGATGGCCGCGAAGGCCACCAGGGTGGTGAGGTTGATCGCCCCGGCCGCCTCCTTCGAGAAGCCGGCCGTATTGACCAGGTATTTCAGCATGTAGGTGGTGTAGGCGTAGAAGCCGAGCGAGCCGCCCGCCGTCAGCAGGAAGATCATCGCCGTCTCGCGCGGGAACCTGGTGAACAGCAGCAGGGCGTCGCCCCGCCCCTTTTCCTCGCGCGCCGCGGTGAAGGACGCCGACTCCTCGAGGCCGCGTCGGATCCAGAAGACGATCACCGCCAGGACGGCCCCGACCGCGAAGGGAATGCGCCAACCCCAGTCATGCAGCTGATCCGGGGTCAGGATCTGCTGCAGGACGACGAGCACCACGGCCGCCACCAGCTGGCCCATGATCAGGGTGACGTACTGGAAGCTGGACCAGAAGCCGCGCCGCTTCCGGCCGGCCATCTCGCTCATGTAGGTGGCGCTGGCGCCGTACTCGCCGCCGACCGACAGGCCTTGAATAATGCGGGCGATCAGCAGGACCGCGGGCGCGGCGACGCCGATCTGGGCGTAGCTGGGGATGAAGGCGATGATCAGCGAGCCGAAGCACATCGCGCCCACCGCCAGGGTCAGGGCGGCGCGGCGGCCGGCGCGGTCGGCGTAGATTCCCATGATCCAGGCCCCGAGCGGGCGTGCGAGGAAGCCGAGGGCGAAGACGCCGGCGGCCTGCAGGAACTGGGCGGTCTGGCTGCCCTTGGGAAACAGGGTGCTGGCGAAATAGATGCTGAAGGTCGAGTAGACATACCAGTCGTACCACTCGACCAGATTGCCGGCCGAGCCGCCGAGGATGGCCTTCAGCCGGGCGCGCGGGGTCAGGGGCGTCAGCACGACGGCCGGCGTCTCGTCGGCCCCGATCTCGGTCGCGCTCATCGGCCGCCTCCCGCCCCAATCCAGCCGCGATAGTGGCGCTGTTGGCGGACGCCCCGCAACCCGTGGGATTCGGCCCGGGCGGCCCGGATGAAATGTTCTGAGACTTTCATCCAAGGCCGCTCGACGGCTATGCTAGACGCAACTGAGAACAAAGACGGAGAAACGCCCGTGACGTCCATTCAACGCCTGCTCTCGGCCTCGGCCCTGACCGCGCTCTCCGCCGCCCTCGTGGCCTGCGGGCCCGCCGAGAAGACGGCCGAGGCGCCCGCCGCGCCGGAAGCCGCCAAGGGGTACAATGTCTACGTCACCAACGAGATCTCCAACGACCTGACCGTGATCGACGGGGCGACCAACAGCGTGGTCGCCACCGTGCCGGTGGGCCAGCGCCCCCGCGGCGTGCGCGTCAGCAAGGACGGCAAGACGCTTTACATCGCCGTTTCCGGCTCGCCGATCGGCGGCCCGGGCGTGGACGAGGACACGCTGCCGCCGCCGGACAAGAGCAAGGACGGCATCGCCGTGTTCGACGTGGCGAGCGGCAAGGTGCTGCGGACCATCACCGGCGTTTCGGACCCCGAGCAGATGGACGTGACGCCGGACGGCAAGCTGTTCATCTCCAGCGAGGACACCTCGACCGCCGTGGTGGTCGACGCCGCCACGGGCCAGAAGCTGGCCGAGGTGAAGACCGGCGACGAGCCGGAAGGCGTGAACATCAGCCCCGACGGCAAGTATGTGTTCGTGACCTCCGAGGCGCACGGCGAGGTGACCGTGATCGACGTGGCCAGCCTGAAGCCGCTGGGGAACATCAAGGTCGGCGATCGCCCGCGCAACACCCTGTTCTCGGCCGACAGCAAGCGCGCCTATGTCTCGGGCGAGAACGACGCCAGCATCGCGGTGATCGACGTCGACAGCCGCCGGGTGGTCAACACCATTCGCCTGGCCGACAAGACCATTCGCCCGATGGACATGCAGCTGAGCGCCGACGGCGGCCAGCTGTTCGTCACCGGCGGCCGCGCCGGCAAGGTGGCGGTGGTCGACGCCAAGGCCCTGAGCCTGACCACCAGCATACCGGTCGGCCAGCGGCCGTGGGGCCTGGCCAAGAGTCCCGACGGAAAGTTCCTGTACGCCGCCAACGGCCCCTCCAACGACGTCTCGGTGATCGACACCGCGACGCTGAAGGTGGTCGCCACCGTCAAGGCCGGCACGCGGCCCTGGAGCGCCGTCGCCGTTCCCAAGCCGTAAGACGCGTTAGTCTCGCCCAACCCGAAGAGAGGTTCCGACATGAAAACGATTGCCGCTGCTTCCCTTGCCGTCCTCCTGCTGGGTGGGACCGCTATCGCCCAAGCTCCTGCCCCGGCCGCACCCGCCGCGCCGCAGCCGTTCACCGCCGGCCGTCCGCTGGGCGTGGTGGACGCCGCCACCGGCGCCTACACGCCCGCCACCTCGAACGTGAAGATGTACGGCGCCCTGGTGAGCACCGAGAGTTGTTCGTACGACCCGACCCGCAATCTGATCCTCGCTCCGGGCCGTGGGGCCAACCAGACCCAGGCGCAGAACGACGCCTTCGTTTCGCTGATCAACCACGACGGCTCGGTGCATACGCCCAAGTGGATCGGCTTCAACCGCAACGGCCTGACGCTGAACGAGCCCTACGGCAGCGACGTGATGAACGGGAAGCTGTACCTGGCCGACCGCGACGGCGGCACGACGCCCAACGAGCCGAGCGTCTCGGTAATCCGCATCTTCGACCTGGCCACCGGCGCTCCGGCCGGCGAAATCCGCTCGCCCGACGTGGCCTGGATCAACGACATCGCGGTGGCGAAGGACGGCACGATCTACGGCTCGCAGACCGGCAATCCGCAGCGCATCGTGAAGATCACGCCGGACGGCAAGACCTCGAACTTCCTGGAAGCGCCGGTCGTGAAGTCGCCGAACGGCGTGGCCATCGACAACGACGGCAACATCGTGGTGCTGAACATGGCCACCGACGAAATCCTGACCGTCTCGCCGGCCGGACAGGTGCTGAAGACCGAGCATGCCGCCATGCCCGGCAACGACGGCATCGTCATCATGAAGGACGGCACCAAGTACACCTCGAGCGTGCAGCGCGGCGGCGTCTCCAAGATCGTCCCCGGCAAGCCGGCCGAACTGATCGCCAGCGGCATCCCGGCGGCGGCGTCGATGTGCTACGACCCGGTCGCCAACCAGCTGGTCATCCCGATGAACGCCAACAACGGCATGGCGTTTATCAAGCTGCCATGATCGCGAGGGGCGGCCGTCGCGAGGAGGCCGCCCCCAAGCCCGGATCACGCCGACGAGCAGGTTCGGCGTCTGGAAGCGCGCTGCGTGCCGCCGCCGGAAGCTATCTCTCAGGCGCGCCCTCCAGCCGGTGAAACTCCACGAAGAAGCGCACCGGCCCCAGCGGTTCGACCTGGTGCAGGATCGTCGGCTCGACGACGCCCGGCGGCCGTTCCGGCGTGAGGACCACCGAGGACTCAAGCCGGCGGGAATCGACCACCCGGTAGGCGAGCCGCCCTTCGAGGACATGGATCAGCGCCCAGGCCCCCTCCTTGGTGGTGTGGGCCTTGAGAAGGCCCGGCGGGACCGTCACTTCGGTGAAGACGTCCGTGCGCCGGTAGGGCGTGGCGTTTGTGGGCAGCCGCGTGTTCATGACGCCCTCAGGCTCTCAGCCTCTCGCCGGCGGTGGGCAGTTCCCCGCGGCTGACCGCGATGCCCAGCTGCAGGCTTTTGGCGATCATTTCGGACTTGGCGACGAACAGGGCCGCCGCCTCGGGCGGGCACAGCGCTTCCACCGTCTGCCGGAAGAGATGCAGCCACCGCGCGAAGTGGGTGGGCCGAATGTCCTCGATCCGTGCATGGGCCGCCATCGGCGATCCCTTGAAGCGGCCGGTCATCAGCAGCACCGATGACCAGAAATCGCACATCTTCGCCAGGTGGGCGGGCCACTCCTCGTCGGGGATGGCGCGGTTGAAGACCGGCCCGATGGCGGGGTCCTTGCGCACCACGGCGTAGAAGCCGTGCACCACGGCGTGGATCATCTCCTCGGTCACGCCCACGGCCACGCCCGGCCCCAGACGGCTCCGGTCTCTTTGGGTCGGCATCACGCATCTCCTGCGAAAGTCGCTCAAACATGTATTTATCATACTTGTTTGGGCCGGGCGACGGCGCCAAGCGCAAATCGGGCGCCGCTTAAAAGAAATATATTTCATACATCTTTGATTGCGTGATGGCTTAGCCTCCGCCCGAAAGTTCCCTCGGGGTGAGAAAGATGACCACGACGCTGGCGCGAGGCGCCCATGACCACGCGGACGGGAAGCCCCCCTTCCTGGTGCGCTGGCTCTTCTCGACCAACCACAAGGACATCGGCGTCCTCTACATGGTCTTCGCGATCATGGCGGGGGTTCTGGGCGGGGCCCTCTCGGGACTGATGCGGTGGGAGCTCTACGAGCCGGGCGTGCAGGTGTTCGGCGAAGGGTCGTGGCTCAGCCAGCTGGGCGTCTTCGAGGGCAAGCACGGCTTCAATGTCGTGGTCACCGCCCACGCCCTGATCATGATCTTCTTCACCGTCATGCCGGCGCAGATGGGGGCCTTCGGCAACTACTTCCTGCCGCTGATGATCGGGGCGCCGGACATGGCCTTCCCGAGGATGAACAACGTTTCTTTCTGGCTGCTGGTCGCGTCCTTCGTGCTGCTGATAAGCTCGATGTTCGTCGACGGCGGACCCGGCCACGGCGCGGGCACTGGCTGGACGCTCTATCCTCCGCTGTCGACGACCGGGCATTCGGGACCGTCGGTGGACTTCGTCATCCTCGCCATCCACGTCGCGGGGGCGAGCTCGATCCTGGGCGCGATCAATTTCATCACCACCATCCTCAACATGCGCGCGCCGGGCATGACGCTGGCGCGGATGCCGCTGTTCGCCTGGTCGGTGCTGATCACCGCCTTCCTGCTGCTGCTCACCCTGCCGGTGCTGGCGGGCGCCATCACCATGATGCTGACCGACCGCAACTTCGGGACCTCGTTCTTCAACCCGAACGGCGGCGGCGACCCGATCATGTACCAGCACCTGTTCTGGTTCTTCGGCCACCCCGAGGTCTACATCATGATCCTGCCGGGGTTCGGCATCGTCAGCCACGTGGTGGCGACGTTCTCCAAGAAGCCGATCTTCGGCTACATGGGGATGGTCGCGGCCATGGCGGCCATCGGCTTCCTCGGCTCGGTGGTCTGGGCCCACCACATGTTCAGCGTGGGCATGGGCATGGCGCTCTCGGCCTATTTCTCCGCCGCCTCGATGGTCATCGCCGTGCCGACCGGCATCAAGGTGTTCTCATGGGTGGCGACGATGTGGGGCGGCTCGATCGACTTCAAGACGCCGATGCTCTGGGCGATCGGGTTCATCTTCGTGTTCGTCATCGGCGGGGTGACCGGCGTCGCCCTGGCCAGCGCGGCCTTGGACCTGACGTTCCACGACACCTACTACGTGGTGGCCCACTTCCACTACGTGCTGTCGCTCGGCGCGGTCTTCAGCATCTTCGCCGGCTTCTACTACTGGTTCGAGAAGGTCTCCGGCGTGAAGTACAACGAGACGCTCGGTCGGCTGCATTTCTGGATCTTTTTCATCGGCACAAACCTGATCTTCTTCCCGCAGCATTTCCTCGGCCTGCAGGGCATGCCGCGCCGTTACGTCGACTATCCGGACGCCTTCGCGCTGTGGAACAAGGTCTCCTCGATCGGCTACGTGGTCATGGCGATCAGCATGGGGTTCTTCTTCATCATGCTGCTGGAGGCTTTCATCCGCCGCCGCAAGGGCGTCGCCAATCCTTGGGGCGAAGGCGCCACCACGCTCGAATGGACTCTCTCCTCACCGCCGCCGTTCCACCAGTACAACGAGCTGCCGGTGTTCGTGGACGACCGCCATCCGTAGCGGCGACAAACAGCGGGCCGGCGGCAGGGCGGGTGTGGTAGGCTGCCGCCCTGTGTCGACGCTTGCGGGGAAAACACAAGTCGAATGCGGCTGACGGTCTATACGGATTATGCGCTGCGCACCTTGATGTACGCGACGCTGCATCCCGGCCGGCTCTCCACCATCGGGGAGATCGCCCAGGCCTACGCCATCTCCCGCAACCACGTCATGAAGGTGGTCCACGAACTCGGCGTGGCCGGCTACATCGAGACCGTGCGCGGCCAGCAGGGGGGCATCCGCCTGGCGCGCCCGCCCCACGAAATTCGCCTGGGGGACGTCGTTCGTCGCACCGAAGGCGTCGCCGGCCTCGTGCCGTGCATGGAGGCGGCCCAGCACGGCTATTGCGCCATTGCGCCCGCCTGCAAGCTCAAACGCGCGCTTACCCAGGCGTCCAACGCCTTCTTCGACACGCTCGACGGGTTCACCCTCGCGGACCTGACGGACAATCGCGATGTGCTGAACGATCTGCTTCAGCGGACGGAAGAAAGGGTCGCGGGCTGACGGTCGGACCGCGAGGCGCCGCTCTATTCCTGCAGGAACTCCGCCAGGACCCGAGCCTGGTTGTGAAGCTCGTCCTTGGCCCCATAGAGCAGGGTCACGCGGCCCGGCCCAAGGGCGCGCAGGGTGGCGACCGCCGGATTGCTCGCCAGTTCGGCCCGGTATCGTTCACGGAACACCGGCCACCGGGCCGGCTGGTGGCCGAACCAGCGACGTAGTTCCGAACTGGGCGCCACGTCCCGCAGCCAGAGATCGAGAGCCGCGTCGGCCTTCTTCAGACCGCGAGGCCATAGCCGGTCCACCAGGACGCGACGTCCGTCGTCGGGCGCGGGGGGAAGATAGACCCGCCTGATCTGGAAATGCGGCGCGGCTTCGGGATGTGGAGGCATGACGGACCGCCCTTTCAGCACGTCAGTTTGCGACGGGCGGCGGGACAGGCAAACCAATCGTCTTGCGATTTCCCAGCAAGAAATCTGCAGTGAGGGCGATCGCTCCGATTAAAGCGAAATAATTGCACTGAATCAGCAATAGCATTCGCTTGATTGCGGTAAATAGCACCCTCGTAATCGGGCCCGCCCGTTGGTTTCGCCGTGAACAGTCGGCGTGGACAACCGACGCGCGGGAGGACGATCCGTGGCGTCAGCATCGGAACAACTGGTCGCGAACCTGGATCTGGCGACCTTCACCAAGGCGAAGGAGCTTCATCAGCGCATCTTCTTCACCCTGGGAGCCCTCGTCATCTATCGACTGGGGACCTACGTGCCGATCCCAGGCATCGACCCCATCGGATTCGCCCAGACCTTCCGCGGACAGGCGAACGGCCTGCTCGGCATGTTCAACATGTTCTCGGGCGGCGCCGTCGAGCGGATGGCGATCTTCGCCCTGAACGTGATGCCCTACATTTCGGCGTCGATCATCGTGCAGCTGATGGGCGCGATCTACCCGCCGTGGGAAAAGCTGCGGAAGGAAGAGGGCGAGGCCGGCCGCAAGACGCTCAACCAGTACACACGCTATCTGACCGTGGTCCTGTCGCTCTTCCAGGCCTTCGGTATCGCGCTCGGCCTGCAGACGTCGCCGGGCCTGGTGACCACCCCCGGCCCCGTCTTCGTCATCTCCACGGTCGTCACCCTGACCGGCGGCTCGATGTTCCTGATGTGGATCGGCGAGCAGATCACCGCTCGGGGGATCGGCAACGGCATCTCCCTGCTCATCCTGGCGGGCATCGTGGCGGTGCTGCCCCGCAACGTCTCCCAGATCTTCACCCAGGTGAGGACCGGCTCGATGTCGGGCATGACGGTGCTGGCGATCACACTCGGGGTGGCGGCCTTCGTCGTCGCCATCGTCTTCGTCGAGCTCTCCCAGCGCCGGCTGCTCGTGCAGTACCCCCGGCGGCAGACCGGCATGCGGACGTTCGGCGGCGAGAGCTCCTTCCTGCCGCTGAAGATCAACGTCTCCGGCGTCATCCCGCCGATCTTCGCGTCGTCCCTGCTGCTGCTGCCGGCCACGGTGCTCGGCATGACCGGGTCGGCCTTCCAGGGCGGCGAGCCGCGCTGGGTTTCCGCCGCGCTCGCGCAGCTGCAACACGGGCGACCGCTGTTCATGGCGCTCTATGGCGGCATGATCGTGTTCTTCACCTTCTTCTACACCTCGGTGGTGTTCAGTCCGCAGGACACCGCCGACAACCTGCGCAAACACGGGGGCTTCCTGCCCGGCGTGCGTCCCGGCCGGCAGACCGCCGAATATATCGATCAGGTCCTGACCCGCCTGACCGTGATCGGCGCGGCCTACATCACCCTGGTTTGCTTGCTGCCGGAGATGCTGATCGGCGCCTACAACCTGCCTTTCTACCTCGGCGGAACCTCGCTCCTGATCGTCGTGGTCGTGGCGATCGACCTGCTTACCCAGATCCAGTCGCACCTCGTGGCCCACCAGTACGAGGCGCTCATCCGCAAATCGCGCCTACGGACTCGCCCCGTCGCATCGCGCCCGGCGGCCGGCGACGCCGCACTCAAAAGGAGGACGTCATGAGTTGGAGCAACATCCTGGCGCCGGCGCTCGGCGGCGAAACCGACGGCCCGACCCTGGCGGTGGCCAAGACCCTGGCCGAGCCGTTCGGCGCGACCGTGACCATGGTTTTCGCGACGGTGTCTCCCACCAGCTTCTTCAGCTGGGCCAACGAGGCCGGCGTCGGTCCGACCGACGTCGCCATAGCCGCCCTGCAACGGGGGGCCGATGAGGGACAAGCCCGCTGCCGCGACCTTCTCGCCGATCTCGACTACCCCAAGAAGACCTTCGAGGCGGTCTATGCCGACGACTGGCTCGGCCTTCGCACCGCCTCCCGGCTCGCCGACGTGGTCGTGTGGGATCGCTCCGCCACCCAGGGGCATGGGTTCTTCGCGCCGGCCTTCCAGCAGATCCTCATGGACGAACGCCGTCCGGCGCTGATCGCCGACCACCTGCCGGTGATCGGCGGGACGGTCGCCATCGCCTGGGACGGAGGCCGCGAAGCCTCCCGCGCCGTGCGCCGCGCCATCCCCCTGCTGCGGAAAGCCGATCAGGTCGTGCTCCTGACCGCGCCCCACGCCATGACGCGCCCCTGTGACGGCGCCCGCGCTCTGGGCTACCTCGCCGACCAGGGCGTCATGGCGATCCCGGAAACGCTGCATGGCCACAGCGAGGTGGGCCCAATGATTCTCGACGCCGTGCGCGGCGTCGGAGCCCGCCTGCTGGTCGCCGGGGCCTTCGGCCACCCGCGCCTCCAGCGCTTCATCTTCGGCGGCACGACCCGGGCGCTCCTCGAAGGCCGATCGCCCGCCGCCCTGTTCCTCTCGCATTGAAGGTGCGCGCCGCGGGCGAGGCCTGGCGACGAGAACGGCGCGAAGCCCTGCTCGGCCAGCGCGCGGCGCTCGGCGAGACCGTCTTTCGAAAGCTCAGCAAGGCGGCGATCCGTCAGGTCGAAAACGCCCTCGCGGGCCACTGGAGCCGCCGGTTCGGGCTTTACTGGCCTCGCCGCGACGAAATCGGCCTGTTCCCCCTCGTCCGCCGCATCATCGAGGCGGGCGGCGTGGCGGCCCTGCGGGCCCCGCCCGCGGAGAACGGGGTGATGCAGTTCAGGGCCTGGACGCCGGGCGATCCGCTGATCTCGGGCGACGACAACGTCTCCTTTCCCCGCGACGGTCCCCTGGTGACGCCGGACATCGTGTTCGCGCCCGTCGTCGGCTTCGACGGAGAGAACTTTCGGCTGGGCCATGGCGGCGGCTCCTACGGCCGGCTCCTGGCCTGCATCCCGAGGCCGTTTTGCGTCGGGGTCGGGTTCGAGTTCATGCGCCTGAGCTCCGTCCGGCCTTCGGCGCGGGAGATTCCGCTCGACCTTGTCGTCACCGAAGCCGGCGCCTTCCGGCGAGCGGACTAGGACGCCCGGCCGGCGCCGTACTGGTTGGCGCAGAGCCTCAAGCCCTCGCGCACGGGCTCGAGGTCGTCGGCCGTGCTGCGCGCCGAATAGACCGCATAGATTGAATAGGAGAACTCCGGCGCACGCTCGACGCGGCGAAGTTGCCGGCTCTCGAAGTAGGGCTCGACCACCGAGGAGCGGAAATAGCCCGCGCCGCCCACGGCCAGCAGATAGCTCAGCGCCAGCGGCCCCAGCGAGACCGTGACCCCTGTGTTGACGAAATCCGGGAAGGCGGTGGCGTGGCTGGTGGTGAACGGCTCGCCCCAGTCGACAAAGATGTAGTCTTCAGGCCGCACCCGGCCGTCGTCGGCCGTCGTCACCAGGATGAGCTTTTCCTCGACCAGCAGTTCGAGCACCAGTTCCGGCCGCTGCGGCGGGCTGTAGAGCACCGCGACGTCCAGCGAGCCGTCCTGGACCCGCTCGAGCAGGTGCTCGGCGCTGTCGACCTCGGTGCGCACCGCCACGTCGGGCTGGTGTTCCCGCATCCACAGCATCCAGTCGACGAGCAGCGGATTCCACAGGCTGAACTCGCCGCCAAGCCCCACCAGGTTGGCCCGGCCCGGCGGCAGGGCGATCTGCCGGCGCGCGCGCTCCCAGACCTGAACCAGAGTGGTGGCGTAGTGCTGGAACCGCTCGCCGGCCGGGGTCAGCCTGGCGCCGGCGCGATTGCGCACGAACAGGCGCCGGCCGACCTGGTCTTCCAGCAGGCGGACCCGTGCGCTGATGGCGGTCTGCGTCAGGTGAAGGCGATCCGCCGCCCCCACGAAGCTCCCCGTCGCGACCACTTCCAGAAAGGTCTTGGCCAGGTTGATGTCCATGACGGAAAGAACAACATCATTGCAGATAAACCGCAATACCATTCGTTTGTTTGTTGTTTTCCGCGGGCGCAAGTTCGAGGCCGTCGAGACGCATCCCCCCGCGCCTCGACGGAGACGGTCCCACAAAGGCGAAAACGTGCGCGCAAGATGACTGTGGCTGAGTTTCCCGGTCCCGGGCTCACCGAAGAGCAGCGGCGCGCCGTGCGCAGCCTGGCCGTGGGCCTGTCTCCTTCCCAGCTCCTATGGGTCAGCGGCTATTTCGCGGGCTTTGATGATGGAGTGCGTGGACGGAAGGAGACAGGCGGGTCCGCGCAGGTTCCGGACGCTTCACACATCCCATCCGGCGCGGCGCGGACCCTGACCGTCCTGTTCGCCACCGAAACGGGCAACAGCCGGGGCCTCGCCGAGATTCTGGCCCGCAAGGCCGAGGCGATGGGCCGTCCCGTTCGCCTCTTCGACATGGGGAGCTACAAGGTCCGGCGGTTGAAGGACGAACAGGACCTGCTGCTCATCACCAGCACCCAGGGAGAGGGCGACCCTCCCCAGGCGGCGGCCGACGTTTTCGAATTCCTGGAGGGACGCAAGGCGCCGCGCCTGGAACAGCTGCGGTTCGCCGTCCTGGCCCTGGGAGATTCCACCTATGAACATTTCTGCGGCGCCGGCCGCCGCCTGGACCGCCGCCTGGAGGAGCTGGGCGCCGCCCGCCTCGAGGCGCGGGTCGATTGCGACGTCGATTACGAGGACGCCGCCGCGGCCTGGATGGACCGCGTGCTGTCCCAATGCGCCGCGGGCTGGGGAGAGCCCGCCCATAAGGCGCCGGCCGCCGCCGCGTCGGACAGGGCCCCCTTCTCCCGGCCCGATCCCGTGGCGGCGGCGCAGTTCGACAAGAAGCGCCCCTTCCCCGCGCCGGTGATCGACAATCTGGTCCTCACGGGCCGGGGTTCCAGCAAGGAGACCCGCCACCTCGAACTATCGCTCCAGGGCTCCGGCCTGACCTATGAACCCGGCGACGCGCTCGGCTTGCAGACCCGGAACGATCCGGCGGTCGTCGCGACCCTGCTCGACGCCCTGGGGCTGTCGCCCTCGCTCCTCGTCACCGTCAAGGCCGGCGACCTGCCGCTCGGCGAAGCCCTGGAGAGCGCCTATGAGATCACCGCCGCGACGCCGCGCTTCCTCGAACAATGGGCCCAGGCGACAGCCGCGGCCAAGCTGAAGGTTCTGCTGGGCGAGGACCGACGGGAGGCGCGCGCCGCCTTCCTGCGCGGCCACCAGATCATCGACATCGTGAGGGCGTTCCCCGCTCCCGGCGTGGCCCCGGCGGCCCTGCTGGCCGGCCTTCGCCCGCTGCAGCCCCGGCTCTACTCCATCGCCTCCAGCCCGCTCGTGGCGGAGGACGAAGCCCACCTGACGGTCTCGACCGTGCGCTTCACCCTGCATGGCGAACCCCGCGCCGGCGTCGCTTCCGGCCAGATCGCCGACCGGCTGGACGCGGAAGCGACCTTGCCCGTCTACATCCAGCCGAACCCGCACTTCCGGCTGCCGGAGCCGGAACGGCCGATCCTTATGATCGGGGCCGGGACCGGCGTCGCCCCCTTCCGCGCCTTCATGCAGCACCGCGAGGCGCAGGGCGCGTCCGGCCGCTCGTGGCTGGTGTTCGGCGAGCGCAACTTCCGCACCGACTTCCTCTACCAGACCGAATGGCAGGGGCTGCTGCGCGACAAGACGCTGACACGCATGGACGTGGCCTTCTCGCGCGACGGCGACCGGAAGCTCTATGTGCAGCATCGCCTTCTGGAGCGCGCCGCGGAGGTGTTCGCCTGGATCGAGGACGGCGCGTGCCTCTACGTCTGCGGCGACGCCACGCACCTGGCCCCCGACATCCACGAGACCCTCGCCGCCATCCTGGTCGAACAGGGTCGGCTCGGCCGCGACGAGGCCGAGGAACGGCTCAAGACCCTCGTCCGCGAGCATCGCTATCAGCGGGACGTCTACTGATGACCTCGCCCCTCGTTCCGCATGCGCCGACCGACCGCAGCCGCGACCTTTCCCAGCCCCTGGGCGCTCTCGGCCCGGACGAGACCCTGAAGGCGACCAGCGACCAGTTGCGGGGGACCATCGCGCTCAGCCTGCTCGACCGGCTGACCGGCGCGGTGACGGATTCCGACACCAAGCTCATGAAATTCCAGGGCGTCTATCAGCAGGACGACCGCGACCTGCGGGACGAACGCCGCCGCCAGAAGCTCGAACCGGCCTATCAGTTCATGGCGCGGGTGCGCCTGCCGGGCGGGGTGTGCACGTCCGAACAGTGGCTGACCCTCGACGCCCTGGCCCGCGAGCACGGGCGCAAGACCCTGCGCCTAACGACCCGCCAGACCTTCCAGTTCCACTGGGTGCTGAAGGACAGCCTGCGCCCGTTGATCCAGGGGCTGCACACGGCGCTGCTCGACACCATCTCGGCCTGCGGCGACGACGCGCGCGGCGTGATGTGCTCGGTCAACCCGCATCTTTCGGCCCTGCACGCCGAGGTCCATGACCTGGCCCGGCGCGCCAGCGACCGCGCCATCCCGCGGATGCGCGCCTATCACGAGATCTGGTACGGCGAGACGCGGGTGGCCGCGTCCGAGCCGGAGGAGCCCTTCTACGGCGCGACCTACATGCCGCGGAAGTTCAAGATCGGCTTCGTCGTCCCGCCGACCAACGACATCGACGTCTATACTCAGGACCTCGGCTTCATCGCCATCGCCGGCCCCGACGGGCTGGAAGGCTTCAATGTGGCGATCGGCGGCGGGATGGGCCGTACCGACCAGGCGCCGGCGACCTATCCGCGCCTGGCCGACGTGATCGGCTTCATGCCCAAGGACAGGGTGTTCGCCACCGCCGACGCGGTGATGACCGTCCAGCGCGAATACGGCGACCGCCGCGACCGCGCGCGGGCCCGCTTCAAATACACCGTCGACGACAAGGGGCTCGACTGGATCGTGCGGGAGATCGAGGCCCTGCAGGGCTTCGCCTTCGAGCCGGCCCGACCGTTCGAGCTCACCACCAATGGCGACCCGTTCGGCTGGCGGGAAGGCGAGGACGGTCGCCACCACTACACCCTGTTCGTGGAGGCCGGCCGCATCGAGAACAGACCGAACCGCCCGATGCTCGACGGGCTGCGCGAGATCGCCAGGGCTCACCCGGGCGGCTTCCGGCTGACGCCCAGCCAGAACCTGGTCATCGCCAATGTGGCCGCGCGCGACCGCCAGCTGATCGAGGGCCTGCTCGACGGCTTCGGCCTCGCCGAGCTCAACCAGGCCAGCGGCCTGCGCCTGAACGCCATCGCCTGCGTGGCCCTGCCGACCTGCGGCCTGGCCATGGCCGAGTCCGAGCGCTATCTGCCCCCCCTGCAGAGCCGGATCGAGGCGATCCTCGAACGACACGGCCTGATCGACGAGCCGATCACCCTGCGCATCAGCGGCTGCCCCAACGGCTGCTCGCGCCCCTATGTCGCCGAGATCGCCCTGACGGGCCGCGCGCCGGGGAAGTACAACCTCTATCTGGGCGGCGGCTTCCACGGCCAGCGCCTCAACAAGATGGTCCTGGAAAACGTGGGCGAAGCCGCGATCCTGGCCCTGCTCGACACCATCATCGGCCACTACGCCCGCGACCGCCTGGACGGCGAGCGCTTCGGCGACTTCGCCATTCGCGCCGGCTACGCGCCGGAGGTGAAGGCGGGCCGCGACTTCAACGCCTGAGAGCTGGAACGCAGAAGGAGAATAAGGATGTCGCTGCAACTGGGCCAGATCGCCCCCGACTTCGAACAGGACAGCACCGAAGGCCCGATCCGCTTCCACGCGTGGCTGGGCTCATCCTGGGGCATCCTGTTCAGCCACCCGAAGGACTTCACCCCGGTCTGCACCACCGAGCTGGGCGAAGTCGCGCGCCTGAAGCCCGAGTGGGACAAGCGCGGGGTGAAGCCGATCGCCCTGTCGGTCGACCCCGTCGCCTCGCACAAGGCCTGGAGCGCGGACATCGCCGAGACCCAGGGACAGACCGTCAACTACCCGATCCTCGCCGACGCCGACGGCCGGGTCGCCAGCCTCTACGGCATGATCCATCCCTACAGCGATCCGACCCTGACGGTGCGCGCGGTCTATGTGGTGGACTCCAACAAGAAAATCCGCCTGATCCTGACCTATCCGCCGAGCGCGGGCCGGAACTTCCACGAAATCCTGCGCATTATCGACAGCCTGCAACTGACCGATAACGAGAAGGTGGCCACCCCGGTCAACTGGCGGCCGGGCGAACGGGTGATCATCGTGCCGAGCCTCTCGGACAAGGACGCCGAGGCCCGCTTCCCGCAAGGCTGGGAAACCCAGAAGCCCTATCTGCGCCTGGTGCAGCTGCGGTCATGACTTCCCGCCCGCCGAAGCCGTCGCCCAAGGCGCCCGAGACCATCGCCGCCTCGAACGGCATCGGGACCGACGCGGCTTTCGGCGCGGTCGCTCCGCCGCTTTACCTGTCGAGCACCTTCGCGTTCGAGGGCGTCGAACGCGAAGGCCCATACGCCTACAGCCGCAGCGCCAACCCCAGCCGCGACATGCTGGCCGACACCCTGGCCAAGCTGGAAGGCGGCGCCGGCGCGGTCGTCACCTCCAGCGGCATGGCCGCCATCGATCTGGTGCTCTCCCGCCTGGGGCCGGACGACCTCGTGGTCGCGCCCCACGACTGCTACTGGGGGACCTATCGGCTGCTGGCGGCGCGGGCGGCGCGCCGGCAGTTCAGCGTCGCCTTCGTCGACCAGACCGACGAAGCCGCCGTGGCGCTGGCCCTGGAGGACGCGCCGGCCCTGCTGTGGATCGAGACGCCCAGCAACCCGTTGATGCGGGTGGTCGACATCGAGGCCCTGGCCGGACTGGCCAAGGCGGCGGGCGCTCAGGTGGCCGTCGACAACACCTTCCTCTCCCCGGCCCTGCAGCAGCCGCTTGCGCTGGGGGCCGACTTCGTCGTGCACTCGACCACCAAGTACATCAACGGCCACTCCGACGTGGTCGGCGGCGCGGTGATCGCGGCCGACCGGACGGAGAGCGAGGCGATGGCGGCCTGGGCGAACACGACCGGCGTCGCCGGAGCGCCCTTCGACGCCTATCTGACGCTGCGCGGCCTGCGGACCCTGTTTCCTCGCATCGAGCGCCAGCAGCGGACGGCGCAGGCCCTGGCGACGCTGCTGCTCGGCCATCCGGCGGTGAAGGCCGTGCACTATCCGGGCCTGCCCAGCCACCCGCAGCACCGCCTGGCGGCGCGCCAGCAGCGCGGCTTCGGCGCCATGCTGAGCTTCGAGCTCGCCGGCGGCATGGCGGCGGTGCGCGCCTTCGTCGGCGGGCTGGGCGTCTTCACCCTCGCCGAGTCCCTGGGCGGGGTCGAAAGCCTCGTCGCCCACCCCGAGAGCATGACCCACGTGGGCATGAGCCCCGAGGCCCGCGCCGTCGCCGGCGTCACCAACGGCCTCCTGCGCCTCTCCGTCGGCCTGGAGGCGGAGGCCGACCTGCTGGCGGACCTCGACGCGGCCCCGGGCCACGCCCTCGCCCACGGCGCCCGAGGCGGCGCCGAACCGCCGATCCACTAGCGGAGGTCGCGCGATGATCGCCCCGCCCGCCCCGCTCGAAGAGGACGCCGCCCCGGCGACGACGCCATGACCGAGGCCGAACGACCAAACCCGCCGAGCTCTCCGGTCTGCTACGCCGACGAGGCCCCCGACGACTACATGGGCTACCTCGACGGGAAGGCCCTCATCGAAGCCCTGACCGAGCTGCTCGAAGCCGAACGGGCCGGCGTTCGCGTCGGGGCGAACCTGGTGGCCCTGGCCGACGGCCAGGAGATCCAGACCGCGGCGCGCACCGTCCTCGCCGACGAGACGCACTGGTGTCGGATGCTGGTCGGGGCCCTGCGGCGCCTGGACGCGAAGCCCTCCGCCAGAGTCGGCGACTTCTACGGCAAGGTCATGGCGACGCCGGGCCTCGCGGCCCGCCTCGCCCTGCTCAACCGCGGCCAGGGCTGGGTCGTCCGCAAGCTGGAGGCCCTGCTGCCGAAGGTCCGCGACGACCGGCTCCACGCCGAACTGAAGGCCATGCTGGAGGCCCATGTCGCAAACATCGACCGCATCGAAGGCGTACTCGCACGCCACGCGCCGGACGAGCGCCGGTAAACCGGCCGAGCCGATCGCCAGCGGCATCCCCCCGGCGGCCCCGATGTGTTGCGGCCCAGTGGCCAAGTCGCTGATGACCGATCAATGCGAACCACGGGGTGGCGTTTATCAAGCTGAAACGATCGCGATGGCGTGGCCGTCGCCGGGCGGCCGCCGGCCTCCAAAACGGAGGGGCTGCGCGCGAGCATCCCTGGTAGGCGCGAACTGAAGCCCGGCGCAGGAACGGGAGTCGAGACGTCCCGGTCGGGCGTATTCTATTCAGCTACATTTGCCGGCGCCGCTATCGGCATACGCGAGCGACCGCCGTCCGCCTGCGCCCTAAAGGCGCACAGGAGCGTTTCTTAACCGCGCTGAACCAAGCGCTCACCAAGGCGGCTCGCGACGCGACCGTTCGCATCGCCCGATGCGATGGGAAGCCCTCGAACCATAGCCGCGGGAAATCGGGAGGGAAGTGGCTGGGGAACTAGGACTCGAACCTAGAATGACGGTACCAAAAACCGCAGTGTTACCATTACACCATTCCCCAGCAGGAACGGCGCAGCAGCCTTTTGGGCCGCGCGAGGCGGCGGAGATAGCGCAGCGCCGGGCGGGATGCAACACCCCCTTCACATGCATGTCAAAGATGTCGTTTTGACCCGCTTGCGGTGCAGAAACGTCTACCCTATAAGGCGCCCTCCCTCGTCGGAGTGTAGCTCAGTCTGGTAGAGCACTACGTTCGGGACGTAGGGGTCGCAGGTTCAAATCCTGCTACTCCGACCAGGGATTTTCCTCGCATTTTCCAGACTTTCCACGCTTGCGAGATGGCGGGGCGCGGCGGCGCCCTATATGCGTGGCGTTGACCGCAGCGGCGTGGAGGTCACGCTGGCCGGTCTTGCTGCGCAGGACCCGATGAAGCAGTTCTTCCTCACCGTCGCCGGCGTGTTCGTCGGGCTGGCGATCTTCCTCATCGGCGTCCCCTTCCTGCTGGTGACCATGGCGGCCGGGGCGGCCAAGCCGGCGGCCGTGCCGGCGCGCACGGTGCTGGAGCTGGACCTGCGCACCAGCCTTTCCGACCAGGGCGATTCCAATCCGCTGGCGGCGTTCGGCGCGGGCGGCGAGTCGCTGATGACCGTGGTCGACACCCTGAAGGCCGCGCAGAGCGACAACCGGGTGAAGGGGATCATCGTGCGGCTGCCCGAGGGCGGCTTCACCCCGGCGGCGGCCGACGAGTTGCGCCTGGCCTTCCAGCGCTTCCGCGCCTCCGGCAAGCCGATGATCGCCCACAGCCAGGGCCTGATGGCCTCCGGCGCGGTGACCTCGACCTATATGCTGGGCGCGGCCAGCGGCGACCTGTGGATGCAGCCGCTCTCCTCGTTCCAGGTGACGGGCATGTCCAACGAGGACGTGTTCTTCAAGCGCGCCATGGACAAGTACGGCGTGAAGGCCGAGTACGAGCAGCGCGCCGAATACAAGACGGCGGTGAATCCCTATCTGCAGAGCGACTACACGGCCGCGCACCGCGAGTCCGAGCTCTCCTGGATGACCTCGATCTACCAGACCGCCGTGAGCGCCGCGGCGGCCGACCGCAAGACCGACGCGGCCGCCCTCGCCCGCACCCTGGAGGCCGGCCCCTACAGCGCCGAGCGCGCCAAGGAACTGGGCCTGGTCGACCACCTGGGCCTGCCGCAGGAGGCGCGCGACGCCTTGCTCACCAAGGCCGGCTCGGGCGCCAAGCTGGTGGAGTTCGAGGACTATGAGGCGCGCACGCGGCGCGACCGCGCCCAGGCGGGCCGGGGTCGTCCGACCATAGCCCTGGTGGGCGCCGAGGGGGCCATCGTGACCGGCGAAGGCGGCGGCGGCTCACCGTTCACGGCCGACGCGACCATCTATTCCGACGACGTCGCCGAGGCGCTGAAGGAGGCGACCGACGACAAGGACGTGAAGGCGATCGTGCTGCGGGTCTCTTCGCCCGGCGGGTCGGACACGGCCTCCGAACAGATTCTGGCGGGCGTCAGGGCGGCCAAGGCGGCCGGCAAGCCGGTGGTGGTTTCGATGGGGACCTATGCGGCCTCCGGCGGCTATTGGATCTCGTCGCAGGCCTCGTCGATCGTGGCCGAGCCGACGACCCTGACCGGCTCCATCGGCGTGTTCGGCGGCAAGGTGGTGTTCGGCGACGCGCTGTCGCGCCTGGGCGTGGACATGCGCCATCTGGCTGTGGGCGGCGACTACTCCAGCGCCTTCTCCAGCGGCCAGGACTTCGATCCGGCTCAGCGGGCCGCCTTCTCGGCCTGGATGGACGAGATCTACGCCGGCTTCGTCACGCGCGTGGCCGAGGGCCGCAAGCTGCCGCCCGAGCGCGTGCGCGAGATCGCCCGGGGCCGGGTGTGGACCGGAGCGCAGGCCAAGGAACTGGGCCTGGTGGACGAGCTGGGCGGCATCGAGGAGGCGGTGGCCAAGGCCAAGAGCCTGGCCAAGATCGACGGCGAGGTGCGGGTGAAGAAGGTCGGCGGCCCCGGCTCGCCGCTGGAGGCGCTGGAACGGCTGATGGGGGTCAGCGAGTCGTCGGCCAAGACCCTGGCGGCGGCCGCCTGGGTGCTGGGCGACCCGCGCGCCACGCGCATCCTCGACGCCGTGGCCGAAGCCCGCCTGCGCGAGCAGGGCGCGCGGGTCCTGGCCCCGCGGCCGTTCTGACGGCCTGAACGGCGCTCGCTTCGGCGTTCCCTTCTCCCCTCGCGGGAGAAGGTGTCGGCAAAGCCGACGGGTGAGGGGCGCACCGCCCTATCCGGCCGATCTTACGCTGCGCTGTTTGAGCGACCCCTCATCCGACCCGCTACGCGGGCCACCTTCTCCCACAGGGGGAGAAGGCGACAAACTGGCCGCCGTTGCACGTCGATCCCGTCAGGCCGCCGGGCGGCTCGGCGCCGCCGCCGTCGCCCGCGTCGCGATAGGCGCAAAAAAAGAGGCCGCCTCGAAAGGCGGCCTCTCAAAACCCTCCGAAGAGGCTTTTCTTAGAAGGCGTACTTCAGACCGACGCGCACGGTGCGCGGGGCTTGGTACGTGCGGGCCATACCGTAGAACGGAGCCTTCACGCCCTTGATCGCGCCCGCCGAGGTGCGGACTTCGCCCTGCTCCACAACCCGCGTGACGGCGTCGCCGTCGAACAGGTTGAAGATGTCGAGGGTGCCCACCAGCGAGCCGGCCGCGCCCTTGTCCATGAACCGGTAAGCCAGGTTCAGGTCGACGGTGTAGGTCGCGTCGGTGGTGCCCGACTCGCCGCGCGGAGTGGCGACCCGGTCATAAGCGGCGGCCGGCTGACCCACGGCGGCGAGTTGCTGGCTGAGGGCGGCCGGAACAACCGCGCCGGCAACCTGAGCGCCATTCGGGCAGAACCACCCGCTCGGCGTGCCGGAGTCGGGCGCCAGGGGATCGACGGTCCTCGGCACGGTGCCGATACAACCGTAGGGACGGCCCGACTGAGCGGTGAAGTTGGCGCCGATCGAGAGCTTGTCCGTCGGGGCGTAGGTGCCGAACACCTTGAGGGTGTGACGACGGTCGCCCGGCAGATCGCCGTAGGCGTTCAGGGTGTTCGCCCGGTGGTCGAAGTCCTGGGTGATCGAGGTGTCGGTCTGGCCGACGTCCGACTTCACCGCGCCTTCGTAGTTACCCTCGGAGTGACCCAGGGTATACGAGCCTTGCAGGCCCCAACGACCGTCGAACGGACGCTGGAAGGTGAACTCCAGGGCCTGATACTTCCGCTCGACTTCAGGCAGGGCCATGTCGGCGGAGGTCAGGTTGATCCACTGCGGCGCATAGGCCGGGTTCGGATTGCCGGCGGCGTCGGTCCGGGTCTCGCCCATGATGTCGAGGAAGACCTTGGCGCCATCGCCCGGATTGATCAGAACGTAGGGATAGACGTTCGGATCGACCGCGGCGCAGGCGGCGTTGCCGGTGCGGACGCAATACCGGTTCACGGCGTCGCCGATCGCGGTGTCTTCGATCGTGCTCTGCAGCTCGCGGTGGATGTAGCGGACGCCCGCGGTCCAGTCGGCGAACATGCCGTCACGGAAGCGGTGCTCGTAGCCCAGGATGAACTCACGCTCGTACATCGGCTTCAGGTCCTGCTCGATGACCGAGCGCGGATCCGGGCCGCCCGGAGGCGAGAAGTAGTCGGTCGCGCCGATCTGGGCGCCGACGGTGGGGAAGCCAGCCGCGTTCGTGATCAGGGCGCCGCAGGACGTAGTGGTCAGGCAGGGGGCCGAGCGATCCGTCTGGAAGTACTGGTCGGTGTAGATTTCACCCGACGAGGCGCGGATCGAGGTGTTCAGCGCGATCGGCAGATAGTAGTCGCCGACCGAACCGTAGATACGGTCCACGCCGTCGCCGGTGGGATCCCAGTTGAAGCCCAGACGCGGAGCGAACTGGTCGTCGATCTTGATGTAGGATTGACCGCCGCTGTTCTTGTAGTCGTACACGTCCTGACGGATGCCGAGCTGGATATTCAGGTTGTCCGTGATGTCCCACGAATCCTGAACGTACCAGGCGCTTTGTTCCGCTTCGAAGTCGCCGATGTTGGCGAAGGTCAGCAGTTCCACGCAGCCGTTGACGCCGGCGCCGGTCGGGCAGGACGCCTGATCGTAGGCGTAGTAGAGCGCGCCGCCGGAATAGGCGCTGTAGGCGGTGGAGGTCAGGTCTTCACGGTCGTAGCCGACGCGGATGTGGTGATCGCCCGCCAGCTTGACGTAGAAGTCGCCGTCCACGCGGTAGGTCTTGCGGGTGTCAGTGCCCGACAGGTTGAACGGACCACCCTGGCGGCCGTTGGTGGCGTTGGCGCCGCCGAGGGCGCCGTAGTCCAGGATACCCGGCTGGGTGATGTTCGGGCCGTAATCCTTGTAGTTGCTCTCGGATTCGCCATAGAGGGCCGACAGGGTGAACCAGTCGGTGAACACGCCGGTGTACTTGTAGATCTGGTTCAGACCGCCCGACTTCTGGAAGTAGTTGTTCAGCGGCCCAGTGATCTTTTGCTGCGACTTGCTGTAGTTCCACGGATTGTAGTCCGTGGTCGAGCTGTCGGAGAACAGCGTGGCTTCGATCTTGTGGTTTTCGTTCAGGACGAAGTCGAACTTCCCGAAGATGCGCGGGTCGTTGTATTTCGTCTGGAGATAGGTGCCGTTGTCCGTCGTCGTGTTGGCGAAGGAGATCGGACCCCAGTTGTTGTTGTAGCGGTTGTTGTACAGCAGGAAGAAGAAGACGTGGTCCTGCACGATCGGGCCGCTGGCCCAGATCGTCTGCTCGTTGGCTTCCGCCTTGGAGAAGGCGTTCTCGACGATCTGACCGACCGAGTTGTTGCCGCCCGGCGCATAGGCGCGGCCACGGTTGGCGCGCATGCTGTTCGGCTGCCAGAAGGCGGTGACGCCGCCGTGGAACTCGTTGGAGCCCGAACGGGTGACGATGTTGATCACGCCGCCGGTGCCGCGACCGAATTCGGCCTGATAGCCGCCGGTCTTGGTTTCCACGGTCTGGATCGCGTCGAACGGCAGATCGGCGTAACCCAGGAAGGTCCGCTGGTCGGTCACGTTCATGCCGTTGATGTAGTAGACGCTTTCCGCGGCCGAGGTGCCCGACAGGGTCACGCCCGACTGGTTACGACGCACGCCGTTGGTGACGATCGAAGCGTCGGCCGAACCGGCGCCCGGGGTCAGCAGGACGGCCGAGTTGATCGAGCGGCCGATCGGAACCCGGTTCGCCAGGTCCTGCACGTCCACGGCCAGGCCGACGTCGGTGCGGTTGAAGTCCTGCACGCGGCGGGTGGCGGTGACGACGACTTCAGCCACCGCGCCCGAGCTCAGGGTGAAGTTATAGGTGGCGCCGCCGGGCGAGACGGTGACGCGCTGGTTTTCCAGGGTTTGGCCGTTGCCGGTGACGGTGGCCGAGTAGCCGCCGACCGAAAGGGCGGGAATGCGGAACGAACCGGTCGCGTCGGTGGTGGCCGAGCGGGTCACGCCCTGGTCCGAGGTGACGCTGACGGTCGCGCCGGCGACGCCGGCGCCGGTTTCGTTCTGCACCTGACCCGACAGAATGCCGGTGGTGTAGTCTTGGGCGCTCGCAACGCTCGGGGCGAGGGAGGTGATCGCCACGGTCGCCGGGACGGCCAGCATGGCCAGGCCGGCGAACATCGTGCTGGTGAGCAGCCGCTTACGCTTCAGACCGGAATTGGTCGGGTAGTCAGTCATCATATCCCCTTCAAATGGGTGGGTCGGAAGACCAAGGGCGAAACGCCGGCAAGCCGCGGCAACCGCCGCCGCTGTATTTGCGTTTGAAGAATTCGCGCCTGGGCCCTCGCGCCGCTTGCAATGTCCCGGGACCTTGGACCCGGTTGCACACACGTTAGGCGCCCGCCGATTTGGGGGTCAAACCAAAGTTACATGGATGTAACGCGATCATCTTGGTCGTGTCGCATCTTCGCCACACTTGGCCATGGTTTGCGCATTTTTCGCCGGATTCAGGGCAGAATGGCGGATGAAAATTCCAACAGCCAAGTTGACGTTAGGTCAGTCCTTCTTACGGCAGAGGTCGCGTGACGGGTGCCGATCGGACAGGTTGTCCACCCAACCCGAGAGGTCGGGGCGGACCAGATTCTTGCTGACATAGAAGAAGATGGGGGCGACCGGCGCGTCGCCGAGCATCAGCTCTTCCGCCTGGGCGAGGTAGGCCGCGCGGGCCTTGGCGTCGGGCTCGGCGTCGGCCCTGGCGAGCAGTCCGTCGTAGGCGGGACTGCGGTAATCGCTGTAATTCTGGGCGCCGGTATCGGACCGCATCAGGAAGAGGAAGGTGATCGGATCGTTGTAGTCGGCGATCCAGGCGGCGTCGGCCACCTGGTAGTTGCGCGACCGATAGTCGGCATAGGCGACCTGGGTCTCGACCTGGGCCAGGCGGGCGTCGACGCCGATGGATTTCCAGTCGGCCTGGATGGCCGGATAGAACAGGGCCGGGTCTGGGCTGTTGCGCAGCTTGATCTCGATCTTGAGAGGACGGCCTGGGCCATAGCCCGCTTCGGCCAGCAGGCGGCGCGCCTCGGCCTGGCGGCGCTCGAAGCTCCAGCTCGACCATTCCGGCGGGGTCACCGCCGTGTAGTTGGCCATGCCCGGCGGCGTGAAGGTGTAGGCCGGAAGCTGGCCGCCGCGCAGCAGCTTGCCGGTGATGAACTCGCGATCGATCGACATGCTGAGCGCGCGCCGCACGCGCGGGTCGTTCAGGCCGGGAATGTTGGAGTTGAACGAGGCGTAGGCGACGCCGAGCCAGGTCTTCACCCGCACATAGCCGGGCGCCTTGTTCTGAAGGTAGGCGATGCGGTTGGAGAGGATGTCGGTGCTGACATCGAGTTCGCCGCGAAGGACGCGGCGCTCGGCGCTGATCGCATCGTTGGTCGGGTAGTAATAGACCGCCGCCGGGCAGACGGCGGCCGCCTCGTAGAACCGGGGGTTCCTCACCGACTTCATATAGTCGCCGAGCCGCCACTCGGCCGGGATGAAGGGGCCGTTGCTGACATAGTGGGCCGGCTGGACCCAGGCGTCGCCCCACTTTTCCACCGCGTGCTGGGGCACGGGCAGCATCGAGAGGTGCTTGGTCAGCTCCAGCAGATAGGGCGCGGGGTGTTCGAGCGTGATCTGCAGCGTGTGGGGATCGAGCGCCTTCACCCCCAGGGCCTCGACCGGCAGCTTGCCGGCGTTCACCGGCTGGGCGTTCTTCAGCACATAGATCAGGGCCGCCGTCTCGTTGGCGGTCTTGGGATCGAGGCTGCGGCGATAGGCGAAGACGAAGTCGCCGGCGGTGACGGGTACGCCGTCGGACCAGACCGCGTCGCGCAGGTGGAAGGTCCAGACCAGGCCGTCGGGCGAGGTTTCCCAGGAGGTGGCGATGCCCGGCTGAGTGTTCCCCTGGTCATCGTCGACCGTGAGGCCCACGAAGGCGTCGCGCATGACGCGGGCCTCCCAGATGCCGGTGACGTGGTGCGGATCGAGCGAGCTGAGCTCGGCGGCGTTGCCGATCAGCACGCAGTCCTGGCCGGGGGGACAGGCCGGGCGCACCGCCGCCTTCCTGCCGCAGCCGGAAAGACCGGTCAGGACCGCCAGGGCGAGGGCCGCCGTCGCGACAATACGGCCCCCTCCCTTCATCGATCCTTGGGGTCCAGGGCGTCGCGCAGACCGTCGCCGATGAAGTTGAAGGCCATCAGGGTGACGATCATCACCGCCGACGGGAAGATCAGCAGCCAGGGCGCCAGCTCCATGTCCTGCGCGCCGTTGGCGATCAGGGTTCCGAGCGAGGCCATCGGCGCCTGCACGCCGAGGCCGAGGAAGCTGAGGAAGCTCTCGGCCAGGATCACCGTCGGGATGGTGAGGGTGACGTAGACCACCACCGGCCCCAGCAGGTTGGGCACGATGTGGCGCAGGACGATGGCCAGGCGCGACAGGCCGGCGGCCTGGGCCGCCTCGATGAACTCCTTCTGCTTCAGCGACAGGGTCTGGGCGCGGACGATGCGGGCCATGGTCAGCCATTCGACCGCCCCGATGGCCACGAAGATCAGCACGATGTTCGAGCCGAAAGTCACCATCAGCAGGATGACGAAGAAGATGAACGGCAGGGCGTAGAGCACGTCGACGATGCGCATCATCGTCTCGTCCAGCCGGCCGCCGAAATAGCCGGCCACCGCGCCCCAGGCGACGCCGATGACCAGCGAAACGGCGGTGGCGACGACTCCGATGGCCAGCGAAACGCGCAGGCCCATGAACAGGCGGGTGAGCAGGTCGCGGCCGAGGCTGTCGGCGCCGATCAGATGGCCGCCCCGCAGGGGCGCGAGCCAGACGTCGTCCTTGCGGATGGCGTCATAGGCGACGCCGGTCAGCGACGGGCCGACCAGGGCGAGGACGACGAGCAGGCCCAGCACGATCATGCCGGCGACGGCGGCGCGGTTGCGCAGCAGGCGACGACGGGCGTCATCCCACAGGCTGCGGCCCTTGGCGGCCTGCATCATCTGCGAACGCTCGGGCGAGCCGGGGATCATCACCGAGGACGTCATGCCAGCGTCATCCGCGGATCGAGGGCGGCGAGCAGCAGATCGGCCAGCAGGTTCAGCACCAGGATCAGGGCGGCGAAGAAGATCACCATGCCCATGACGACGGTGTAGTCGCGCTGCAGGGCGCTGATGACGAAGAACTTCCCGAGCCCCGGCAGGTTGAAGATCTTCTCGACGACCAGCGAGCCGGTGAGCAGGCCGGCGACGGCGGGGCCGAGATAGGCCACCAGCGGCGCCATGGCCGCGCGGAGCACGTGACGCGTGACGATGCGGAATTCCGACAGCCCCTTGGCGCGGGCGGTGCGGACATAGTTGGAGCGCAGCACCTCGATCATCCCGGCGCGCACCAGCCGCGAGATGATGGCGATCTGCGGCAGGGCCAGGACCGCGACCGGCAGGACCAGGTTCTCCGCCGCGCCGCCGTTCCAGCCGGCGTTGGGGAGCAGCTCCAGCCTGGAGGCGAACAGCAGCACCAGCAGCGGCGCGGTGACGAAGGTGGGGATGCAGACCCCGAGCACCGCCAGGGCGCTGGCCAGGTAGTCGACGGCGCCGTTCTGTCGGAGGGCGGCGAAGACGCCGAGGGTTCCGCCCACCACCAGGGCGACGACGATGGCCGAGAGGCCGAGGGTGAGGCTGACGCCGAAATTTTCGGCCAGCACCTCGACGACGGTCTTGTCCTTGTACTTGAGGGAAGGGCCGAGATCGCCGTGGGCCACGCCCTTCAGATAGTCGACGTACTGCTCGCCGAGCGGCCGATCCATGCCGTACTTGGCCATCACCGCGCGCTCGATCTCGGGCGAGAGCTTGCGCTCGCTGTCGAACGGGCTGCCCGGGGCGGCGCGCATCATGAAGAAGGCCGCGGTGATCACGAGGAACAGCGTCGGCAAGGCGGTGAGCAGACGGCGGAGCAGAAAACTCGCCATGCGGTGCGGGACTCTCCGCGGCGCAAGATGCAGCCGGTCGTTGCGAAAGCATCATCGGCCGCCGATGATGTCAACGAAGCGGCGCCGCCCGGCGCAAGGAGTTGCAGATGACCGAATTTCGCACCGTCACCGAAGAGATCGCGGTGAGCCCTCAGATCGAACTGGCGGACGTGAAGCGGGCGGCCGACCAGGGCTTCAAGCTGATCATCAGCAACCGGCCGGACGGCGAGGAGCCGGGCCAGCCGACGGCGGCCGAGGTGGCGGCGGCGGCCGAGGCGGCGGGCCTGTCCTTCGTCCATATCCCGGTGCGGGGCGGCCCGACGCCGGACCAGGTGGAAGCCACGCGCGAGGCGGTCGCCGGGGCGGAGGGACCGGTACTGCTGTTCTGCCGTTCGGGCACGCGCTCGATCGTCACCTGGTCGATCGGCGAGGCGATGTCCGGCGCGCGGCCGCGCGGGGAGCTGGTCGAACTGGGCCGGTCGGCCGGCTACGATCTTTCCGGCGTTCTCGGCGCCTAATCCGCGACGCTTACACGAGCGGCCATGGCGGTCGGTTCGGGCTCGCAGCTGGCCAGGACGAATTGCGCCGCAACGAGACAGACGATGGCGAAGGCGACCCGCTGGAGCCGTTTTGAGACAAAGAGCGCCGCGTCGATCGCCATGGAACCGTCTCCGACAGGATTAACGCGGCGTTCACCGCAAATCGGAGGCCAGGACGCGTGATCCCGTTCGTGCGCGACATGGACTTCGAGTACGGCCGCTGCGACGCGGTTTCGCCGCTGATCCGCCGGGTGATCGCGCGCAATCCCGGTCCGTTCACCTATCTCGGCACGGGGACCTACATCGTCGGCCACGGCGACGTGGCGGTGATCGACCCCGGCCCGGACCTGCCGGAGCATCTCGACGCCCTGCTGGCGGCGCTGGCCGGCAAGCGGGTGACGCAGATTCTGGTGACGCACGACCACGCCGACCATTCCCCCCTCGCCCGCGCCCTATCCGAGGCGACCGGCGCGCCGGTGGCGGGGCTCGACCGCCCGTCGGCGCCGCACATCGAAGGTCCGACGGTGGAGGCCGGAGACGATCTGGCCTTCCGCCCCGACCGGCGGATCACCGGCGGCGAGGCGTTCAGCGGACCCGGCTGGAGCCTGGAGACGATCGCCACCCCCGGCCACACCGGCAACCACCTGTGTTTCGCCCTGGCCGAGGAGAACGCCCTCTTCAGCGGCGACCATGTGATGGGCTGGTCGACCAGCGTGGTCGTGCCGCCCGACGGCGACATGGCCGACTACCTGGCCAGCCTGCGCCTGGTGAAGAGCCGGAACTTCGCGACCCTGTGGCCGACCCATGGTCCGCCGGTGACTGAGCCCGGCCCGTTTCTCGCCGCCTATATCGACCACCGCCTGGCGCGCGAGGCGCAGGTCCTGGCCCTGCTGGCCGAGGGCCACAACCGCATTCCCGAGATGGTGGCGGTGGCCTACGCCGCGGTCGACAAGCGCCTGCACCCGGCGGCGGCGCAATCGATGCTGGCCCACCTCATCAAGCTGGTCGCAGAAGGCCGCGTGGCCAGCGACGGCGCGCCCTCGCTGGCGAGCGCCTACCGCCTGCCCTAGCGGGAAAGCTGCTGCACGAGGCGGGTGACGCGGCGGCAGTTGCGGCCGAGGTCGGAGCCGCGCGCGCGAGCGATCGAGCGGATGTCGATGCGGCTGCCGGCGGCGGCGGGCTGGATACGGATCGCGATATCGTCCTTCACGCCATAGCCGAAGCTGGTGGCGCTGCCTTCGAGGCGGCCTGCGGCGGGGTCTTCGACGGTGAGGGCGACGCCGCGAGCGCGGAGGGCGTCGCGGGCGGCTTCGAAGGCCTCGGCGGGCGGGCGCGAGACGGCGACGGGCACGGCGCCGCGGCACGTCTCGGCGTTGACCTCGGCGACGCGGCGACCGGCGTAGCGGCCGGATCCGACCGGCAGGCTCGGGTCGGGCTCGACCGGGGCGGCGTCGCCTCGCTCGGCCAGGATGGCCTCGCCGAAGCCCAGGGGCTGGCGCCAATCGGTGGCGACGTCGTGGGCCGGGGCGGCCGCGGCCGCGCCGCGCAGCGTCCAGATGGCGATCAGGGTGACCAGGGTGATCCCCGCGACCAGCGTGGCCTGCTGAAGCAGGCGGCGGTCGACAAACAGGGCCAGCGCCCCGCCGATCAGCGTGGCGAAAACGGCCACGGCGGCCGCGACCGGCGCCCATTGCGTGGTCAGCATGCCATAGCCGAACGCGGCGTCGAACAGGCCGGCCCGGCTTCCCACGGCGCCGGCCACCGCCAGGATGGCCGGCTGCAGGCTGACGACGAGGATGACGGCCATGGCGGCGCCAGGCCATTGCGGCGCGCGGGGGGCTGGTTCGCTTTCGGGTTGAGGCGCCGCCTCGACCGGCGCCTCAACCGCCTGGGCGGGCTGCTCCGGTGGCAGATCCTGCGCCTCGAACTCGGCTTCCGGCGCGATCCCGGCGACGGTTTCGGTTTCCGCCGCCGGTTCAGCCTGGGGGAACGGCGCGGGCTCCGGCGCGTCGTCCGCCGCCTCGACGGGCGGCGGGTCCACGAAGGCCTCGGGCGGAGCCCCAGGCGCGTAAAGGGTGGCGGGCCGCGCGGCCGCCTCGGCGAGCGGGGCCGGCGGCGCCGCGGGAAACACGTAGTCGGCGAAACGCTCGCGCAGGGGTTTCTTGTCGATCTTGCCGGTGGCGCCGAGGGGGATGTCATCGACGAAGACCACGTCGTCGGGCATCCACCACTTGGCGATCTTGCCCTCGAGGAAGGCCAGGTACTCCTCGCGCGTCGCCGTCTCGCCGTCCTTCAGCTTGACCAGCAGCAAGGGGCGCTCGTCCCACTTCGGATGCGGGCGGCCGATCACCGCCGCCAGGGCCGTTTTCGGATGGCCGAGCACGATGTTCTCGATCTCGATGGAGCTGATCCACTCGCCGCCGGACTTGATGACGTCCTTCGAGCGGTCGGTGATCTGCATGTAGCCCTCTGCGTCGAGGGTGGCGATGTCGCCGGTGTCGAAGAAGCCGTCCGCGTCGAGGATCGACACCTCGCCCCGGAAGTAGGCGGCGGAAACGAAGGGGCCGCGCACCTTCAGGTGGCCGAAGGTCTGGCCGTCGTGCGGGGCTTCACTGCCGTCCTCGTTCTCGACACGCAGCTCGATGCCGAGCGGCGGCCGGCCCTGCTTCAATTGGTAGCGCAGCTGCTCCTCGGGCGACTTGGCGAGGATGGCCGAGGTCGGATGCGAGACGGTGCCCAGGGGCGAGGTCTCGGTCATGCCCCAGGCGTGGACCACCTCGACGCCGTAGTCGTCGCGGAAGGCGGCGATGGTGCGCTCGGAGACGGCGGCGCCGCCGATCAGCACGCGCTTGAGCGAGGTGAACTTGGCGCCCGACTGGCCGAGGTACTGCAGGAGCCCCTGCCACACTGTGGGCACGGCGGCGGTGAAGGTGACCTGCTCGGCCTCGATCAGCTCATAGAGGCTGGCGCCGTCGAGCTTGGCGCCGGGCATGACCAGCTTGGCCCCGCTGGCCGGACCGCCGAAGGCGAGGCCCCAGCCGTTGGCGTGGAACATCGGCACCACCGCCAGCACGGTGTCGGTCGCCGAACAGCCCATGACGTCCGTCTGCAGGGTGGCGAAAGTGTGCAGGAAGTTGGAGCGATGCGAGTAGAGCACGCCCTTCGGCTCGCCCGTGGTGCCGGAGGTGTAGCAGAGACCGGCGGCGGTGTTTTCGTCGAAGCCGCCCCAGGAGCACTCGGCCGCCTCGCCGGCGATCAGGCTTTCGAAATCGACCACGCCCTGGAAGGCGGGCGAGACCTCGCCCTTGGGGGCGAAGGCCGGCATATGCTCGCCGTCGGTCAGCACGATCACCCGCTCCAGCGTCGGGCAGAACGGCAGAATGCCCTCGATCAGCGGCAGGAAGGTGAGGTCGACGAACAGCAGGCGGTCGCCGGCGTGGTTGACGATCCAGGCCAGCTGTTGCGGGTGCAGGCGGGGATTGAGGGTGTGGCAGATCGCCCCGATCCCCATGATCCCGTACCAGGCCTCCATGTGATTGCCGGTACACCAGGCGAGGGTCGCGACCCGGTCGCCGAGGGTGACGCCGAGGCGCAGCAGGGCGTTCGACGTCTTTTTGGCGCGGACGTGGATGCGGGCGTAGGTCGTCCGGACGATGGGACCTTCCACCGAGCGCGTGACGATTTCGCGGTCGCCGTGCCAGGCGCGCGCATGGTCGATGATCTTGTCGACCGTCAGGGGCCAGTCCTGCATCAAGCCCTGCATGGGGCTGAACCTCCCTTGTTCTTTGATCCGACGCTATCACGAGGGCCGAGGCTCGCAACGCGGCGCGCGTGTGGCGCGATTGTAGGAACGAGGCTAAGGCGAGCGCATGGCGCTGCTTCTCGCGATTGTCGGTGGTTCGGGTTCGGGCAAGAGCACCCTGGCCGAGGCCCTGCGCGACCGCCTGCCCGACGGCGCGGTGACGCTGGTCAGCGAGGACGCCTACTACGGCGACTGGGGCGCGCACCCTGACTTCGACCCGGCGGCGTTCGACTTCGACGACGTCGCCGCCCGCGACCACGACCTGCTCGCCGACCATCTGGCGCAGTTGAAGGCCGGGCGGACGGTGGAAGGCCCGGCCTACGACTTCGTGAGCCACCGTCGCCGGCCCGGCGGCGAGACCCTGACGCCCGCGCCGCTGGTGGTGGTCGAGGGCGCGCACCTGTTGTGCAGCCAGCGGCTGATCGAGCTTTTCGACCTGAAGGTGTTCATCCACACTCCGCCCGACGTGCGCTTCATCCGCCGCCTGCTGCGCGACCAGGCCGAGCGGGGGCGGACGGTGGCCTCGGTGGTCGGCCAGTATCTGGCGACGGTGCGGCCGGCGCACCTGCGGCTGATCGAGCCGTCGAAGACCGGCGCCGACCTCGTCATCGACGACGACACGGCGCGCCTGACGCCCGACGACCCGCAGGAGATCGACCGGCTGATCGCACCGGTGCTGGAGCATCCGGCGGTGAAGGCGGCGTTGGCGCGCTAGCCCCTACGGAGGGCGTCATCCTGAGCGCGCGCAGCGCGGTCGAAGGACGCAATGCATCGCCGTCGTGCGTGCTTCGACACGGCCGCTGCGCGGCCTGCTCAGCATGACGAAGACTTTGGGCTGCGAAGTCAGGGATACAGACGCTTGGTTCCCCAGCCCTGCCCCGTCCGCTCGAACACCAGCCGCTCGTGCAGGCGGAAGGGGCGGTCGCGCCAGAATTCGAAGGTCTGAGGCACAAGGCGGAATCCCGACCAATGCGGCGGGCGCGGCACCTTGCGGACGCCGAACCGGGCGCCGAACTCGGCGATGCGCTTTTCCAGCGCCAGGCGGCCGGGCAGTTCGCGCGACTGCTGCGAGGCCCAGGCGCCGATCTGGCTCGGTCGGGCGCGGGTGGCGAAGTAGGCGTCGGCCTCGGCGTCGGTGACCGGTTCGACCGCCCCCCTCACCCGCACCTGCCGGTGCAGGGATTTCCAGTGGAACAGCAGGGCGGCCTGGGGATTGGCCGCCAGTTCGCGGCCCTTGGCGCTTTCGAGGTTGGTGAAGAAGGTGAAGCCCCGTGCATCCACGTCCTTCAGCAGCACCATGCGCACGTCCGGCAGGCCGGAGGCGTCGACGGTGGCCAGGGCCATGGCGTTGGGATCGTTGGGCTCGGCGGCGTCGGCGTCGCGCAGCCAGTCGGCGAACAGGGCGAACGGATCCTCCCCGGCCAGCAGCGCCGGCGGCTCGGCGGCGGTCACTTGGCGGACGTAGTCGTCCTCGCTCGGCGAAGGCGGGATAAGGGGTTCGTCGCTCATGACGCCCTGAATAGACCGCTCCCCCAGGAATTGCGACGCCGTGGATCGTGCTTAACGGGGCGTTGACCGAAACCACCCATGGTGCGTGGGTGAACGGTCGGATCAACATCGGCGTCGAGGCGGCGCGAGCGCGCTTGGGCGTGGGCCCGGACGCCGACGAGGACGCCCTCCGCAGCGCTTTCCGCGACGCCGCCAAACGGGCGCACCCCGACCGCGAGGGAGGCGACCCCGCCGAGTTCCGCGCCGTGGTCGACGCCTATCGCGCCCTGCAGGCCGCCGGCTCGCCGCTGTTTTTCCCGCCCGCCATCCGGCCGCCCCGCGTCGTGAAGCCGGGCTTCGAGATCGAGCCGCGCGTCGCCCTGATGGGCGGCGAGGTGCTGCTGGCGGCCAGCGACGGCCGCACCCTGCGCGTGCGCCTGCCGGCGGGTCTGCGCGAAGGCGATACGGTGCGCGCGAGCGGCGAAAGTTTCGAGGTCCGCATCCAGGCCGATCGCGAGATGCTGGTGCGCGGCGACGACCTGTGGGTGACCGCCCGCGTCGCCCGTCGCGTTCTGACCGAAGGCGGCCGCGTCGAGATCACGACGCCGCTGGGCCCTCGCGCCGTGTGGATCAACCGCCGGGCCGGCGAGCGCCGCCTGGTGCGGCTGCCCGGCGAAGGCCTGCCCGCGCGCGGCTCGCATGCCCGGGGACATCTGTTCCTGCGCCTGGAAGCCGAGGGCGAGACCTCGGAGAGCGCCGCGCGGACGCTGCTGCGCCGGTTCGCGGCGGTGTGGGCGGCCTAATTCTCCTTCCCCGCTCGCGGGGAAGGTGGCGCGGCGCCCAGCGCCGTGACGGAAGGGGCGCTCCGCCGCTGTTGCGCCCCCTCCACCGCTTCGCGGTCCCCCTCCCCCGCATACGGGGGAGGAGAAAGACCACAGACTTTGTGCATCCCACGCACATTCGCTAGAAGCGCCGCCATGTCGCACAACACCTTCGGCCATCTGTTCCGCGTCACCACCTGGGGCGAAAGCCACGGCCCGGCGCTCGGCTGCGTGGTCGACGGCTGCCCGCCCGGCCTGCGCCTCGACCCGCAAGACATCCAGGTGTGGCTGGACAAGCGCCGTCCCGGCCAGGGCAAGTTCGTGACGCAACGGCAGGAGCCGGATGCGGTGCGCATCCTCTCCGGCGTGTTCGAGGACGCCAAGACCGTCGAACGCTTCGGCGGCCAGGTGACGACCGGCACGCCGATCTCGCTGATGATCGAGAACGTCGACCAGCGCTCGAAGGACTATTCCGAGATCGCCCAGGCCTTCCGCCCGGGCCATGCCGACTATCCCTATTCGGCCAAGTACGGCGTGCGCGACTATCGCGGCGGCGGGCGCAGCTCGGCGCGCGAGACGGCGGCGCGCGTGGCCGCCGGCGCCGTGGCGCGCAAGGTGATCCCCAATGTGATCGTGCGCGGCGCCCTTGTGCAGATCGGGCCGCACAAGGTGGACCGCTCGCGCTGGGACTGGGCGGCGGTGAACGATAACCCGTTCTTCTGTCCCGACCCCGAAATGGTGGCGGTGTGGGAGGAGCACCTGGAGAAGATCCGCAAGGCCGGCTCCTCCACCGGGGCGGTGGTCGAGGTTGAGGCCGTCGGCGTGCCCGTCGGCTGGGGGGCGCCGCTGTACGGCAAGCTGGATTCCGAGCTGGCCTCGGCGCTGATGTCGATCAACGCCGCCAAGGGCGTGGAGATCGGGGCCGGGTTCGACGCCGCGGCCCTGACCGGCGAGGAGAACGCCGACGAGATGCGCCTGAAGAACGGCGAGCCGGTGTTCCTGTCGAACAAGGCCGGCGGCGTGCTGGGCGGAATCTCGACCGGCCAGCCGGTGGTCGCCCGGGTCGCCTTCAAGCCGACATCGTCGATCCTCACCCCGCGCCGCACGATCAACGAGGCGGGTGAGGAGGTGGAGCTGCGCACCAAGGGGCGCCACGACCCCTGCGTCGGCATTCGCGCCGTGCCGGTGGTCGAGGCGATGACCGCCTGCGTCCTGGCCGACGCCTTCCTGCGGCATCGAGCCCAGGTGGGATAGGCCTCTCCCGCTCTTGAATTCGTCATCCTGAGCGGTCCGCGCAGTGGACCTGTCGAAGGACGCACCGCATCGCCGCCCTGCGTGCTTCGACTTGCGCTGCGCGCAGCTCAGCATGACGAAGTTGGTTCGGCCAACCATTCCGCAACTACATCTGTTGCAATATATCCGACCCTTTCCTATCTATCCGGTCAAGGAAAGGAGACGCTTCCCATGATCGAGCGCAGACCCTTCGACAAACTCGGCCACGCTGACCACGGCTGGCTGAACGCCCGCCACCATTTCTCGTTCGCCAACTGGTACGACCCGTCCCGCATGGGCTGGGGCGCCCTGAGGGTGTGGAACGACGACGAGATCGGCCCGAAGTCCGGCTTTCCGGCGCATCCGCACGCGGACATGGAGATCATCACCTACGTCCGTCAGGGCGCGATCAGCCATCAGGACAGCCTGGGCAACCAGGGCCGCACCGAGGCGGGCGACGTGCAGGTTATGAGCGCGGGCAGCGGCATCCGGCACGCCGAATACAATCTGGAAGACGAGACCACGACGCTGTTCCAGATCTGGATCCAGCCGCGCACTCGCGGCGGCCAGCCCTCCTGGGGAGCCAAACCCTTCCCCCGCGGCGACCGGGCCGGCAAGTTCGTGACCCTGGCCAGCGGCTTCGCCGGCGACGACGACGCCCTGCCGATCCGGGCGGAGGCGCGAGTGGCGGGCGCCACCCTGAAGGCGGGCGAGACCGCCGAATGGCCGCTGGCGCCGGGGCGCCACGCCTATCTCGTTTCCGCCGCCGGCGAAGTCGAGGTCGGCGACGTGAAGCTCGCGCCGCGCGACGGCGCCGCGATCAAGGACGAGCCCGTCCTTCGGGTTCGGGCGCTCACGGACGCTGAAATCGTTCTCGTGGACAGCGAATAGGCGAAGCGCGGCGGTTGGCGGCGGCCAACCGCCGCGTAACGCTGGTTTTCGGTTGACCGGCTCGATGCGCGAACCGTAATCCTCCGATGTTCGCCGCGCAAAACCGCGTAGCGACAAGGTGTACGGCTCGCTTGCGCTTCGAACTCCTCAAGGTTCTGCTGGTCGACGACAACCACCACATGCGGGTGTTGCTGGTCGAAATCTTGCGCGCGATCGGCGTGCGCAATGTTTACGAGTCCTGCGATGGGGCCGAGGCGCTGCAACTGATGCGGGGCGCCAACATCGATATCGTCATCACCGACCTGACGATGCAGCCGCTCGACGGCATCGATTTCGTCAAGCTGCTGCGCAATTCGCCCGACAGCCCGAACACCATGGCGCCGGTGATCATGATCACCGGGCACTCGACCCAGCGCCACGTCGAGGAGGCGCGCGACGCCGGGGTCAACGAGTTCCTGACCAAGCCGGTCACCGCCCGAGGCGTGATCGATCGCATCTGCGAGGTGGTGGACAACTCGCGGCCCTTCGTCCGCGCGCCGTACTACTTCGGTCCCGACCGCCGGCGGCGGGCCGACCCGCTGTTCAACGGTCCCTGGCGCCGCAACTCCGACAGCCGCCTCGAAATCGAGGACGAGGCGCCGCAAGCCCAGGGCTAGCAGGACCCGCGGCGTTACGCGCCATGAATTGGTGATATTCGCCCGCTAGATACCGGCGACCGCCAGTTCGCCGAGCACGCCCCATGATCATTCCCGCCCGCCGCGCCGCGATCCTCGCCCTGGTGTTTGGCGCGGGCCTGATGTGTCAGGGCTGCCTGGCGGTGGCCGCCGGAGGGGCCGTGGTCGGCGCCACGGGCGCGGCGGTCGGCGGCGCGGCGCACGCCGCCGGGGCGGTGGGCAGCGCGGTCATCCCGGGCGAAAGCAAGAAACAGCGCGCCAAGCGGCTGGAACGCGAGGAACGCCAGCGCGAACGCGAAGCGCGGCGTCGTTAGAGCCGGAACTCGCAGCGCTCGCCGATGGTCGGGCGCGAGACCACGACCCGCGACAGGCCGGGGAATTTCGGCTTCAGCGCCTTGGCGAAGTGCAGGCAGAGGCGCTCCAGGGTCGGCGTCTCCAGACCCGGATGGTCGTTGAGCAGGCCGTGGTCGAGTTCGCCGGCCAGGCTCTTCAGCGCCCGGTCGAGTTCGCCGAGGTCGGCGACCCATTCATGGCCGTCGGCAACGGCTCCGCGCACGCTGGCCTCGACCTGGAACGAGTGGCCATGCAGCCGCCGATAGCGGTGGTCGGCGGGGCCTTCCTCCAGATAATGCGCGGCGTCGAAGGCGGCGGCCTTCGTGATTTCGAAGATCGGTTCAGACATCGTCTTTTGAAAAGCCGGGGTCTGGGAGGAGCTCGAAATCCTCAGGGCAGACCCAGGTACTTGTGTGTTTGCACGCTTAAACGCCATCGAGGGTGCTCAAGGCAATAGGCGACCGCCGCCGCGGTGTTGGCCTCGCGGTCCGGACCGTCCATCGGCTGCAGGTAAAACCGCTCGAACGCCATGGCCTCGAAGCGGGCGGGATCGACGCCCGGCTGGGGGTAGACGAGCTTCAGTTCCTGGCCGCTGGTCTGGACGACGACGCTGTCGGCCTTTGGGCTGACGCACAGCCAGTCGACCCCCGGCGGAGCGGCGATGGTGCCGTTGCTCTCCACCGCGATGGAGAAGCCCCGGGCGTGCAGGGCGGCGATCAGGACCTCGTCGAGCTGCAGCATCGGCTCGCCGCCGGTGATGACCACCAGCCGCGCCTCGACGCCGCCGGTCCACGCCGCCTCGACAGCCGCCGCCAGGGCGTCGGCCGTCTCGAACTTGCCGCCGCCCTCGCCGTCGGTTCCGACGAAATCGGTGTCGCAGAAGGTGCAGACCGCCTTGGCGCGATCCTGTTCGCGGCCGGTCCAAAGGTTGCAGCCGGAGAAGCGGCAGAACACCGCCGCCCGCCCCGCCTGGCCGCCCTCGCCCTGCAGGGTGAGGAAGATTTCCTTGACCGAGTACGTCACTGGGCGGGCCGCCCCGCTGCGTTCCATTCATCCCAACCCTTGGCGCGCAGGTCGCAGGCCGGGCAGTGACCGCAGCCATGGCCCCAGGCGTGCGGTTCGCCGCGCTCGCCGAGATAGCAGGTATGGGTGTCCTCGACGGTGATGGCGACCAGGGCGTCGCCGCCCAGGGTCTTGGCGAGGGCCCAGGTCTGGGCCTTGGTCAGCCGCATCAGCGGCGTCTCGATGACGAAATCGCGCGCCATGCCGAGATTCAGGGCGTTCTGCATGGCGTCGAGGGTGTCGCGCCGGCAGTCGGGATAACCGGAGAAATCGGTCTCGCACATGCCGCCGACCAGGGCGGTCAGGCCGCGACGGTCGGCCAGGGCGGCCGCATAGGTCAGGAACACGAGGTTGCGGCCGGGCACGAAGGTCGACGGCAGGCCGCGATCGGTCATCTCGATGGCCCGCTCGGTGGTCAGGGCCGACTCGCCGACGGCGCCGAAACCGCGCAGGTCGAGCATGTGATCCTCGCCCAGGCGGGCGGCCCACCGAGGAAACTCCGCGACGATGCGGGCCCGCACCGTCTGGCGTGCCTCAAGCTCGACGGCGTGCCGCTGGCCGTAGTCGAAGCCCACGGTCTCGACCCGCTGATAGCGCTCCAACGCCCAGGCGAGGCAGGCGGTGGAATCCTGTCCGCCGGAGAACAGGACGAGGGCGCCATTGGGGGCGCCATTGGGGGCGACGGAAGAAAAAGCGGACATTCGCCGCCTCTACACGATTTTTCTTCCAGGCTTAACGGCTCCGCAATTGCGTTTCAGCCATAGGTTGCGCGTAGTCCCTTCTTGCGGCCTGAATGTCTGACCTCGATCGTTCCCTCGCCTACCGTTTGAGCCTTGACATGGTCGAGCGGCTCGACGGCGCCCTGGCCTTCGCCGGCCGGCTCGAGCGCATGCGCCTCGGCGCCGACGGGGACGCCTGCGTCGAGGCTCTGCGCGAGACCCTGACCGAGGCGCGCGAGATCGCCGGACGCGCGATCGATCTGCGCCGCGCCCAGGCCCGCACCCTGCCGCTCAATATCGCGCCGGTGCGCCTGCGCGATCTGATCGACGCCGTTTCCGACCGCTGGCGCGACCGCGCCGCCGCCGCGGGCGTCACCCTGCTGCTGGCCTACGACGGCCAGCCCGAACTGGCGGTGAAGATCGACGGCGACCGCCTGGCGCAATGCATCGACGGCCTGATCGGCCATGCCCTGTCGCGCGGCGGCCCGGCCGCGGTGGAGGCGGGGCTCACCGCGCGCGGCGAGGGCGACAGGGTGACGCTGGAGGTCAGCGTGCGCGACGGCGCGTCCGGCCGCCCGGAAGCGGCGCATGTGGCCGGGACGCTGGGCCTGGCCCTGGCGCGGGAACTGGTCGGCGCCCTGGGCGGGCAGATGCAGGGCGGCGGCAACGCCGGCGCGGGCAGCACCTGGTCGTTCCGCCTTTCCGCGCCGATCGCCGAAGCCGCCGCGCCCGAGCGCCAGGCGACGGCCGCTGCCTTCGCCCACGTGCTGATCGTCGACGACAACGCCACCAACCGCATGGTCGCCGAAGCCCTGTGCGAAGGTTTCGACTGCACCAGCGAGACGGCCTGCGACGGGCTGGAAGCGGTGGAAGCCATGCGCCAGCGCCGGTTCGACGTGGTGCTGATGGACATCAAGATGCCGAACATGGACGGGCTGAGCGCCACGGCTGCGATCCGCGCCCTGCCCGGCCCCACGGCTCGCACCCCGATCCTGGCCATGACCGCCAACGCCGACCCCAGCGACGTGGCCCTCTATCAGGCCGCGGGCATGCAGGGCGTGGTCGAAAAGCCGATCAAGCCGGAGCAGCTGGCCGCCGCCCTCGAAGCCGCCCTTCTGGGGCCGCGCACCGCCGAGGAAGAGCTGCTGCTCGGACAGCCTCTTGAAGCGGTCGGAGCCTCCCCCTATAACCCGCCCTCCTCGCGCCTCGGCGCGTAGAAAGCTTCATCTGGGGCTGGGTAGCTCAGATGGTTAGAGCGGTGGATTCATAACCCACAGGTCGGCGGTTCGATCCCGCCCCCAGCTACCACCTTCGCGGTGGCGGCCGCACCAGAGGAAGCACGAGGCGGGACGGGACGACATGAAGGTTCGCTACCTCGTCTCGGCTTTCCCGACCCTCACCGAAACCTTCATCCGCACCGAGATCGAGGACCACCTTGAGGCCGGCCTGGACGTCGACGTGCTGGCCCTGCACCCGCCCCGCGACCGGAGGGTGCTGGACAGCCTGTCGCCCGAACTGCGCCGACGCGTGCATTTCGCCTCGGCCAGCCGCTCCCAGCTCGACCGCCTGCTCGCCGCCGCCCGCGCCCTGGGCGGACGCGCCGCCCGCCGCGCCCTGTTCCCCGACGAAGCCGCCCTGCGCTCGCGGCCGTTCGACCTGGCCGCCGCCGCCGGCCTGTGGAAGCGGCTTGGGCCGGATCCGGACATCGTCCACGCCCACTTCGGCCGTCTGGGCCTGGCCGCCAACGTGCTGCGCCGCGCCGGCGCCACGCGGGCGAAGATCGCCACGACCTTCCACGGCCGCGACCTGACCGTGCTGCCTCAGCGGCGGGGCGAGGACGTCTATGCGCGCCTGCTGGCCGAGGGCGACGCCTTCCTACCGGTGAACCACGCCTTCGCGACGCGGCTGATCGCCATGGGCGCCGACGCCCGCAAGGTGCATGTGCAGCGCGCCCCGGTGCGGGCGGCGGGCATCGCCTTCCATCCGCCGATGCGGGCGCCGGGCGAGCCGGTGCGTCTGATCTGCGTGGGCCGGTTGCAGGAGAAGAAGGGCCAGGCGGTGGCCCTGCGCGCGCTGGCGCGGCTGGTGAACGACGACCCCGGAACGGACTATCGGCTGACCGTCGTCGGCGGCGGCGGCCTGGCCGAATCCCTGTCGCAACTGGCCGCCGGCCTCGGGCTGGGCGAACGGGTGACCTTCCTCGGCCCGCGTCCGCACGCCGACATCCTGGCCGAGCTGCGCCAGAGCCACGTTTTCGTCCTGCCCAGCCTGACCGGACAGGACGGCGACCAGGAGGGCGTGCCGGTCTCGATCATGGAGGCCATGGCCGCCGGCCTGCCGGTGGTCTCGACCCGCCACTCCGGGATTCCTGAACTGGTGGCCGACCGGGTGACCGGCGCCCTGGCCAACGAGGGCGACGACGCCTCCCTGGCCGAGGCCATCGCCTGGACGGCCGCGCAGTCCGCCGACTGGGCGAAGATGGGCGCGGCCGCGCGCCGGGTCGTGGAGGGCGAGTTCGACGTCGCGGCGACCGGTCCAAGGCTGCGTTCGCTCTACGCTGCGATGAATTCCTGACCCGCGACAGGACGCCGCAGTCGCGCTAGGCTCCACCGGATCGCCCCGCTCAGGAGAAGCCCGTGCGCCTCAGTCACCTCGCCGTCACCGCCCTCGCCGTCGCCGCCTGCGGCCCCGTCACCGGCGTGGCGCAAACGCCCGGATCGCCGCCGAACCTGGGCGGCAAGGCGCCCGAAGCCAGCCTGCCGTTCAACATGACCCAGGTGGCGACCTTCAACCTGCCCTGGCGCCTCGCCTTCCTGCCGGATGGCCGCATGCTGCTGACCGAGAAGGTCGGGCCGGTGTGGCTGGTCACCCAGAAGGGCGAGAAGACCCAGGTGATGGGCGCGCCGGCGGTGGTGGCTCGCGGCCAGGGCGGCATGCTGGGCGTGTTCCTCTCGCCCGACTACGCAACGACCAAGAACGTCTACCTGACCTATTCCGAGCCGGGGACGCCGGCCGATGGCGAGAACGCCTCGAGCCTCGCCCTGGCGCGAGCCAAGCTGGTGATCGACGGCGCCAACGCCCGCCTCGACGGCCTGAACGTGATCTGGCGGCAGATGCCGAAAGGCCAGGGCGGACAGTTCGGCGCCCAGATCGCCTTCGCCCCCGACGGCAAGTCGATGTTCCTGACGGTGGGCGACCGCCAGCGCATGACGCCGGCGCAGGATCCGAACCAGGAACTGGGCAAGATTCTGCACCTCACCCTCGACGGCAAGCCGGCGCCGGGCAATCCGCAGGCCGGCAAGACCGGCGCGGCGTCGGTGCCGCTGATCGCCCCGCCGCGCGACACCGAGGTCGCCAAGACCGCCCCGGTGCTGAGCACCTACACCTTCCCCGGCCCGAACCTGGCGCCGTCCGAGACCTGGAGCTCGGGCCACCGGACGCCCTACGGCCTGGCCTTCGCGCCGGACGGCAAGCTGTGGGAAGTGGAGCACGGCCCCAAGGGCGGCGACGAGCTGAACCTGATCCTGCCGGGCAGGAACTACGGCTGGCCGCTGGTCTGCTACTGCACCAACTACAACGACGTGCCGAACCCCAGCCACGACACCCGTCCGGACCTGGAGAAGCCGAAGGTCTACTGGAACCCGATCATCGCGCCGGGCAACCTGATCTTTTACAAGGGCGCGATGTTCCCGGAATGGAACGGCTCGGCCCTGATCGGCGGCATGGCCTCCAAGACCCTCAACCGCATCGTGATCAACGGCGACAAGGCCACCCCGGCCGAGCGCTGGAACGTCGACAAGCGCGTTCGCGACGTCGAGGTCGCGCCCGATGGTTCGCTGTGGATCCTGGAAGACGCCAATCCCGGCGGCCTCTACCACGTGACCAAGAAGTAGATTTGAACTCCTCCCCTGCCCGGCGGGGGAGGTGGCGCGGCGCGGGAGCGCCGTGACGGAGGGGGCGTCCAGCGCCGCTGCGCCCCCTCCACCGCTTCGCGGTCCCCCTCCCCCGCAAGCAGGGGGAGGAGCAAGTGCAACCTTGGCCGGATCAGTTGGCCTCGGCGATTTCCTTCATCTTCTGCAGGCCGGCGGTGAAGCGGGTGACCCGGTTGGCCCTGGCGGCGGCGCGGCCGGCGGCGTCGAGCGTCGAGACGTCATAGAACATCTGGTAGACCAGCTTGGTGGTCGTGGCGCTGACCGGACGGGCCTCCAGCGAGCCGTGATAGAGGTTCGGCGAGACGCCCTGGCGCACCGGCTGGGTGTAGACGTAGCTGAGCTCGGTCATCGACACGATCGGCTCGATGGTGGTCCCGTTCAGGGTGCGCACCGCGCCGAGCTTGCCTTCCTGGCCGGCGGTGATGACGCACTTCATGCCGAACCACTTTTCGATGTCGCAGAACTTGCCGACCTTGGCCCAGACTTCCTTGGCCGGCTTGTTGACCATCATCTCCAGTTCGATGGTGTCGTAGACCGGGTTCGGCACCACCAGGGGCGCGGGCGCCGGCGGCGCGGCCGGAGCAGCGGCCGGAGCGCCCTGGGCGAAGGCGGCGGCGGGCGCCAGCAGGGCGCAGACGAGAGCGCCGCGCACGGCGAGGCGGTTGAGCATGGTCATGGTGTTTCCCCGGAACGACTGAAAGCGTTTGCGGCGGAGCATAGTCGGCGGCGACGGCTTGGCTAGTGGCGACGAAGCCGACAACAAACTGGGGACAACATCCACAGGCGCGCGAAAGCTGTGGAAACCGCTTGATTTCTGACAACTAAGCCTGCCATCCGCCAAGAATCACCAGATCATGCAGGTCATGGTGAAGTTGGGGCGGGCCCTAGGAAGCCCGCCCCGCTTCAGTGTTGAGGCGGGAAGATGTGCAACCCACCACCTCAAACCATCCCTGAAGAGACGGCGGCCACCGAAGTAGCGCGGTTGTCGTCTCACTCAGCGCGGTGCCGGTCAACGGGGGCATGCCACTCTGTTTGGAGTTGTCCCCGTGCTGTCCACAGCAGAAATCGCCATCGTTAAAACCGCGCGGCTGGCGGGCTATTACAATCAAGAAATTGCTGCGTATTTGAACGTCAATCAGGGACGTATTGCGGAAGTGAACCGGGGTCATGTTGGCCTCGGAGTGCCGCCGGCCCTTAGCCTGCCCGCCGATTTTCCGCCGCATGGTCGTGGGCCGAGGCGAACTTGGGTCGATCCGCCACCGGATCCGCAACTCTTGCTGCCAGGCCTTGCTTAGCAAGCCTCGCGATCCTCCCATCGCGCCCAGAGCCGGTTCTCCTCGGCCTTGGTCGTCTCGACCGACGCTTCCTTGATGTGGCCGAAGCCGCGGATGCCTTGCGGCAGGTTGGCGATGCGGACCGCCAACGGCAGGCGCTCGGCGGTGAGCTCGCGCAGCAGGCGGTCGAGCGCGGCCTCGTAACGGCCGATCAGGCCGCGCTCCATGCGGCGTTCGGCGGTGCGGCCGAAGAGGTCGAGCGGGCCGCCGCGCAGGCCTTTCATCCTAGCCAGCAGGGGGAAGGCGGCGTGCAGCATCCAGCCGCCGAAGGCGCGCTTGCCGGGACGGCCGTCGCGGCCCTTGGGCGAGAGGATCGGCGGGCTGAGCCAGATCCTGGCCTTGCCGCCCTTGAAGGTTTCGGCGAGCTGGGCGGCGAACCGGCCATCCGTGTAGAGGCGGGCGACCTCGTACTCGTCCTTGTAGGCCATCAGCTTGTAGAGGTTGACCGTCACGGCGCGGGTCAGGGCCTCGCCGGAGGGGCCGGCGGCGGCCGCCACGGCGTCGACCTTGGCGCGGTAGCGCTGGGCGTAGGCGGCGTCCTGATAGGCGGTGAGCTCAGCGGCGCGCTTCTCGATCAGCTCGGCCAGGGGCATGGTCTCCGGCGTCTTGACATCGGCGTCGCGCGGGCCGCGGAACGCCGGGTCGTGGGCCGCCTTCCGGCCGGTCTCGAAGGCCTGCAGATTGCGTTCGTAGTCGACGCCATTGAGCTTGATGGCGCGGTAGAGGGCGCGGCTGGAGACCGGCACCACGCCCTTCTGCCAGGCGAAGCCGAGCATGATCATGTTGCCGAAGATGGCGTCGCCGAGGTGGTGCTCGGCCAGATGCTGAGCCGGGCAGGCGTCGTAGGCCTTGGTCGCGGCGGCGATCCTGCGGGCCATGGCGCCGGCGTCGAAGCGGATATCGCGATTGCTCACGAAGTCCGCCGTGGGCGAGAAATCGGCGTTGCCGAAGGCGGTGGTCAGGCCCTTGGCGTAGAGCGACAGGGCTTCCGGGCTGGCGGCCACGAGCAGGTCGCAGGCGATCAGCACGTCGGCGCTGGCGGCGGGGACGCGGCCGCCGACGACGGTCTCCTCGGTTTCGCCGATCTTCACGTGACTGAACACCGCCCCGCCCTTCTGGGCCAGGCCCGTCATGTCGACCACGCTGGCGGCGCGGCCGTCTATGTGGGCGGCCATGGCCAGGATCGAGGCGACAGTGGTGACCCCCGTGCCGCCGATGCCGGTGAACAGGATGCGGCGGACATCCTTCAGCGGTTCGAATTCCGGCAGGGGCGTAGCGTCGGCGGTGAGGGCCGGCGGGAGTTCGGCGTGGGCGTTTTCGGCGCCGGTCAGGGTGATGAAGGACGGGCAGAAGCCGTCGAGGCAGCTGTAATCCTGGTTGCAGGTCGACTGGTTGATCTTCCGCTTGCGGCCGAACTCGGTGTTCAGCGGCTCGACCGAGACACAGTTGGAGGCCTTGGAGCAGTCGCCGCAGCCTTCGCAGACCAGGGGATTGATGAAGACCCGCTGCGGGGCCTTCTCCATCGACCCGCGCTTGCGGCGGCGACGCTTTTCGGTGGCGCAAGTCTGGTCGTAGAGCAGGACGGTGACGCCGGGCGTGTCGCGCAGCATCTCCTGCACGGCCATCAGGTCTTCGCGCGGACGGACCTCGACGCCGGGAGCGAGGTCAGTGACCCCGGCGTAGCGCTTCGCGTCATCGACGACCACGACCGTCCTGGCGACGCCCTCGGCGGCGAGTTGGCGGGTGATCTGGGCGGGGGTGAAGCCGCTTTCGGCGCGCTGGCCGCCGGTCATGGCGACGGCGTCATTGAACAGCAGCTTATAGGTGATGTTGGCTCCGGCGGCGATCGCACCGCGGATGGCGAGCGAGCCGGAGTGATTGTAGGTGCCGTCGCCCAGGTTGGCGAAGACGTGGGGCTCGCTGGTGAAGGGCGCGGCCCCGACCCAGGTGAGCCCCTCGCCGCCCATGTGGGTATTCAGGTCGGTCATCGGATCGGTGAAGCTGGCCATGTAATGGCAGCCAATGCCGGCGAGCGCCCGGCTGCCCTCCGGCAGGCGGGTGGAGGTGTTGTGCGGGCAGCCGGAGCAGAAGAACGGCTTGCGCTGCTGGTCGGCGGCCAGGCTGACGGCGGCGACGCCGGCGGCCGAGACGCGGTCGAGATAGGCCTGGGCGCGCTCGCGGTGCGGACCAGGACCGAGCCGGTCGTAGAGGGCCAGGGCGATTTCGGCGACCGACAGCGAGCCGAGCTCGGACAGCAGCGGCTGGCCCGCCTCGTCCTTCTTGCCGATGATGGCGGGGCGGGCGTGGGCCGGCAGGTCGTAGAGGGCGGCGCGAGCCTGAGGCTCGATCAGGCCGCGCTTGTGCTCGATGACCATCAGGGTTTCAAGGCCGGCGGCGAAGGCGCGCAGGCCCAGCGGCTCCAGCGGCCAGGGCATGCCGACCTTGTAGATGGCGACGCCGAGCGAGGCGACCTGCTCCAGGCTGAGACCCATGGCGGCGAGGGCCTCCAACACATCCTTGTAGGCTTGGCCCTGGCAGACGATGCCGAGGCGCGGGCGCGAGGCGGCCAGGATCACGCGGTCGAAGCCGTTGGCGCGGGCGAAGGCCAGGGCGGCGGGCAGCTTGCGCAGCCGCAGGCGCCGCTCCTTCTCCATCGGCTGGTCCTTCAGCCGGATGCCGAGGCCGCCCGGCGGCAGGGCGAAGTTGGCGGGGGTGACGAAGCGATGGCGGTCGAGGCCGACGTCGATGGTGACGCCGGAATCCATGGTGTCGGCCAGGGCGATCATCCCGGCCCACAGGCCGGAGAAGCGCGACAGGGCGACGCCGGCGAGGCCATAGTCCAGCACCTCCTGCACGTCGGCGGGCGCCAGGACGGGGATTTCGAAGTCCTGGAAGGCGAACTCCGACTGCGACGGCAGGGTGGAGGACTTGCAGTTGTGGTCGTCGCCGGCCACGGCCAGCACGCCGCCCTTGGGCCAGGTTCCGGCGAAGTTGGCGTGCTTGAACACGTCGCCCGTGCGGTCGACGCCCGGCGCCTTGCCGTACCAGAGGCCGAAGACGCCATCGAACTTCGCGCCCGGGAACAGATTGGCCTGCTGCGAGCCCCAGACCGCGGTGGCGGCGAGATCCTCGTTGACGCCCTCCTTGAAGACGACGTCGGCCGCTTTCAGAAACTTTGAGGCCCGGGCGGCCTGCTGATCGAGCCCGCCGAGGGGCGATCCGCGGTAGCCAGACGCGAAGCCGGCGGTGTTCAGCCCGTCGCGGGCGTCGAGGCGCTTCTGATCGAGCAGGACGCGGATCAGGGCCTGCACCCCGGTGATGAACACCCGCCCGCTTTCGAGGATATATTTGTCGTCAAGCGTCACATCGGAGTGCCGCATAGCAAAAATTTTCCTCCGGGGGTCTTCTGCCCTCGACGCAAGATCATATAAGAACGCGGGTATTGCTTGCCAAAGGCGTGCTCAGGGGAACGCCCGAAGCGGCAAGAACGAGGCGAACAACGCCCGAATTGGGGAGAATTACGTGTCCGAGACCCTCGACGCCGTCGATGCAAAGATCCTTGACCTCATTCAATACGACGCGGGCCTGTCGGTGGCCGAGATCGCCGAGCGCGTCGGCCTGTCGTCGAGCCCCTGCTGGCGGCGGATCAAGCGCCTGGAAGACGCCGGCGTCATCCAGCGCCGGGTGACCATCCTCGACCGCGAGAAGCTGGGCCTGGGCTTCGAGGTCTATTGCACGGTGAAGCTCTCCCTGCCGACCAAGGAGAACCTGGAGACCTTCGAGAGCGCGGTCATCAAATGGCCCGAGGTGGTTCAGTGCGCCACCGTCACCGGTGCGGCCGACTATGAGCTGCGCATCGTGACCCGCGACATGCACGCCTTCGACGACTTCCTGCGCGACAAGATTCTCTCGCTCGGCCTCGTGTCGAACATCGAGAGCCGCATCGTGGTGCGCGGAGTGAAGAACTCGACAGCGGTTCCGCTGGGGCTGGTGAGTCCGTACGTCAGCCCGCACGGGTAGGATGCTTCAGCCGCCGAGCAGGGCCTTCACATCGCGGGAAGTGTGCAGGATGTGCAGCACCGCCGGCGGCGTCTCGGCGGCGGCGACGACCATCACATAAGGAAAGCCGTGAACCTCGAAAAATCGCACGGGGCGGTCGGTGAGGTTGGGTCGCAAGGAACCGCTTTCGGGGAGGGCCGCGATCCGGACAAGCATGGCCTCAATGGTGTCCGCCAGTGCGTGCACGGCCCGGGGACTATCCCTTGAAATCCACTTCGAAGCGGCGACCAGTTCATGTCGCGCCTGCGTAGAGAGTCTGGCGGCGGTCACTCGGCAGCCGATTGGCGCGCCTCAGCCTCGTCAGCGATCGCTCGCATCTCGGCCAGCACTTCCTCAGCAGCGAACCAACCATCGCGATCCGACTTGTCGATTGATGTCTGGATCATCGCGTCGAACGCCGCTCGCCGCTCGTCCGCCTCCTGCAGCATTCGCAGCCCCTGGCGCACGACCTCGCTGACGTTGTTGTAGCGGCCGGACTCGACAGCATCTCGCGCGAACTGTTCCAGCGCCGGTGTCAGATGTACATTGGTGCCCATGGCGGAGCGTCCTATATCAATCCTTGATATATGCCGTCGGCGGCCGTGACCTGCAAGGGAATGAACCCATGATCGACCTCATCATCGACCAACGGCGCAAGGATCTCGGCGGCTTCGAGGTCGGGCGGGTATTGCCGTACGCCAAGCATCGCATGGTCGGGCCGTTCTGCTTCTTCGACCACATGGGTCCGGCCGAGTTCGCCCCAGGATTCGGGCGCGAGGTCGACGTGCGGCCGCACCCGCACATCGGGCTTTCGACCCTGTCCTACCTGTTCGAGGGGGCGATGACCCATCGCGACAGCGTGGGCTCCGAGATCGTCATCCGGCCCCACGAGGTGAACTGGATGACCGCCGGCCGCGGCATCACCCACTCCGAGCGGTTCGAGGACCTGCGCGCCCACGGCGGCCGCATGGACGGCATCCAGGCCTGGATCGCCCTGCCGACCGAACATGAAGAGACGGCCCCCGCGTTCTCGCACCACGAGGGCGACACGTCCCTGCCCTTCTACGCCGAGGGCGGGCTGCAGGCGCGGTTGGTGGCGGGTTCGGCCTTCGGGGCCAAGGCCGACGTGCCGGTGTTCTCACCGCTGTTCTATGTGCACTGGGAACTGGCCGCCGGCGCGAAGGCCGGGCTGCCGGCCGAGTATCCCGAACGCGCCGCCTACGTCGCCAAGGGCTCGGTCGAGGTCGGCGGCCTGACCCTTGGGGTCGGGCAGATGGCGGTGTTCGCCCCCGGCGAGACCATCGCCTTCGAGGCGCTGGAGCCCTCCACCATCATGCTGCTGGGCGGCGAGCCGGTGGGCGAGCGGTTCCTCGAATGGAACTTCGTCGCATCGTCGAAGGACCGCCTGGGCCAGGCCAAGGCCGACTGGCGCGCGGGCCGCATGAAGCTGCCCGACCTCGATAACGGCGAGTTCATTCCGCTGCCGGAAGACCCGCCGCCCCCGCCGAACCCGATGTCCTGACGACGCGACTTGCCAAGCCTATAATTGCAAGTCATTCTCAAAAGCACCAATCGGCGGAGGGATTCCCCATGGTGCTCAGGACGGTCGGCGCGAGCCTCATCGCGCGTCTGATGAAGATGGAAGACGCGGCCGCGGAAAGCAGCTGGCTGCTGTTCGGTCCGGACGATCCGGACCTGATCGAGCAGGATAACGACGAAGCCTGGCTGCTGGCGGCCGAATAGCCGCCTGCTAGTTCGCCGCCCGCAGGTGGCGGTGAGCGGCGTCCCAGTACTGGGCGCCGGTGATCAGGGTGATGACGGCCGCGAGCCACATCAGGGCGTGGCCGGTGATGGTGACCGGACCCAGGATCGACGGGTCGGACGGCAGGTTGAACGCCGCCCAGCTGGCGACGACCAGCTCCCAGCCGAGGGCGGTGAGCTGCAGGGTGGTCTTCCACTTGGCCAGCAGGGTGACTGGCAGCTTCACCCCCTTGCCGGCGGTGACCTCGCGCAGGGCGCTGACGGCGAATTCGCGGAACAGGATCAGGCCGGCCGGCAGAGCCGCGGCCGGCTGCGGCCCCAGCGACATCAGGCCGAGCACGGCGCCGCAGACCAGCACCTTGTCGGCGATCGGATCGAGGATCGCGCCCCAGACGCTCTCGGCGTGCAGCCTGCGCGCCAGCCAGCCGTCGAAGAAGTCAGTGATGGCCGAGACGAAGAAGGCGATCACCGCCCAGCGCTGCAGGGAGAACTGCTGCTCGGGGGTCAGGCGCTCGGAGATATAGGGCAGCGCGCCGACGGCGGTGGCCAGGGCCACGAACATGAACAGGGTCAGCACCAGCCGGGAGGCGGTGAGGATGTTCGGCAGCTTCTTCATCGAGCGCGGTCCTTCGAGTCGGTCAGCACTGTAACGTTTCAAACCGCGTTGCGTCCTTCGACACGCCAGCGTGCGCTGGCTACTCAGGATGACGAACTCAGCAGAGTCACGAACAGCGTCATGCTGAGTAGCGCGGAGCGCGTGTCGAAGCACGCACGACCGTGGCGCCGCTACTTCCGGAAGTGGTCGAACACCCGTTGGGCCACCGCCTCGCTGACGCCCTCGACCTTCACCAGATCGTCGACGCTGGCGCGGGAGACGCCGCGGGCCGAGCCGAAGGCGTGCAGCAGGGCCTTCTTGCGGCCTGGGCCGACGCCCTCAATCTCGTCGAGCGGATTGGCTCGCATCTCGATCGAGCGGCGGGTGCGGTGGCTGCCGATGGCGAAGCGGTGGGCCTCGTCGCGCAGGCGCTGCAGGTAATAGAGCACCGGGCTCTTGGGCTCGAGCATGAAGGGCTCCTTGCCCGGCATGAAGAACCGTTCCAGCCCCGCGTCGCGGTCCGGCCCCTTTGCGACGCCGACGACGGCGATGTCATCGACGCCGAGGTCGGCCATGACTTCCAGGGCCGCGTCCAACTGGCCCTTGCCGCCGTCGATCAGCACGAGGTCGGGCCGGATCGCCGGTTCTCCGGCCTCCTCCTCCTTGACCAGGCGGGCGAAGCGGCGGCGCAGCACCTCCTTCATCATGCCGTAGTCGTCGCCGGGGGTGAGCTCGGTCCCCTTGATGTTGAACTTGCGGTACTGGCTCTTCTGGAAGCCTTCCGGCCCGGCCACCACCATGCCGCCGACGGCGTTGGTCCCCATGATATGGCTGTTGTCGTAGACCTCGATCCGCTCGGGCGGGCCTTCGAGGCCGAAAGTGTCGCAGACGCCGGCCAGCAGCTTCGACTGGGCCGAGCTTTCCGCCATCTTGCGACCCAGGGCTTCCCTGGCATTGGTCAGGGCGTGGGCGACGAGGTCCTTCTTCTCCCCCCGCTGGGGGCGATTGATCTCGACCTTGCGGCCGCTCTTCAGACGGAAAGCCTCGGCCAGCAGCTCGCATTCGTCCGGCTCGACGCTGACCAGGATCAGCTTGGGGACAGGCTTGTCTTCGTAGAACTGGCCGAGGAAGGCGGTCATCACCTCGGCGTCCGTGTCCCCGTCGGCGCCGCCGAGGCGCGGGAAGTAGGCGCGGTTGCCCCAGTTCTGGCCGGCGCGGAAGAAGAACACCTGCACGCAGGCCTGGCCGCCCTCGGCGTGCAGGGCGACGACGTCGGCCTCGTCGACGGTCTCGGGATTGACCTGGGTCTCCTGGGCCACCGAGGAGAGCGCGCGGATGCGGTCGCGCAGGCGGGCCGCGCGCTCGAACTCCATGTCGTCTGAGGCGGCTTGCATCTCGGCGGCCATGCGCCCGATCACCGCCCGGCTCTTGCCGTGGAGGAAGGCGCCGGCCTCTTCGACGAGGGCGTTGTAGTCCTCCAGCGAGATCAGGCCCGTGCAGGGCGCCGAGCAGCGGCGGATCTGGTGCAGCATGCAGGGCCGGGTGCGGCTCTCGTAGACGCTGTCGGAGCACGATCGCAGCAGGAAGGCCTTCTGCAGGGTGTTGAGCGTACGGTTCACCGCCCAGGCGCTGGCGAAGGGGCCGAAGTAGTCGCCCTTGATCGAGTGGGCGCCGCGGTGTTTGCGAAGCTGCGCGGCCGGGTGCTCACGCCGGATGACGATCTCAGGGAAGCTTTTGTCGTCGCGCAGCATCACATTAAAGCGCGGCCTCAACTGCTTGATCAGGTTGATCTCTAGCAGCAGGGCATCAGCCTCGGTGCGGGTGGTGACGAACTCCATCGAGCGCGTCGCCGCCACCATGTGGGCGATGCGGTTGGTGTGGAAGCGGCCCTGGGCGTACTGGATCACCCGCTTCTTCAGGCTGCGGGCCTTGCCGACGTAGAGCGCCTCGCCGTCCTCGCCCATCATCCGATAGACGCCCGGCGCATCGGGCAGGCGCTTGACCTCGTCCGCGATCAGGGCGGCGCCGATGAGGGGATTCTGGGTCGTGTCGCTCACCGCCCCGATATAGGCGAGTCCGTCCGCTCCTGCTAAGGGCGCGACGATGAAGACCCTCTTCGCCACCCGGATCTACGAAGCCAGCCTCGCGAGCGATCGCGGGTTCGACGACTTCAACGCCGAACTGGAAGACGCCTGCCGCGGCGTGGCCGACGACGACGAGGCCGGCCAGGCCTGGTGCGAGGCCAAGGGCTATGCCGGCTACACCTCCTACGCCTCGCTGAACGACCTGCCGCGCCGGGCCAGCATCTTCGCCGACCTGAAGAAGAAGCTGGATCGCCATGCGGCGATCTTCGCCGAGCAATTGGGCTTCGAGCTGAGCGGCGAGAAGCTGGCGCTCGACAGCCTGTGGATCAACATCCTGGAGCCGGGCGGCGCCCATTCGGGCCATATCCACCCGCACAGCGTGATCAGCGGCACGGTCTATGTCGACATCCCCGACGGCGCCTCGGCGATCCGTTTCGAAGACCCGCGCCTGCCAATGATGATGGCCGCCCCCACCCGCCGAGCGGACGCATCGGAAGATCTGCGGACCTTCGTCTCGATCAGCCCGCAGGCCGGAACCCTGCTGATGTGGGAAAGCTGGCTGCGCCACGAGGTGCCGGCTAACCAAGCCGATGCGGAGCGGATCAGCGTGAGCTTCAACTACGGGCTGAAGTGACCGCCTCAGCCCTCTGATTGCAAAGTTAAAGCAGATTTACCATGCGCAGCTTTCTCTGGTAAATCAGTCCCTTATGCGCGAACCCGCTCTCGGAGGGGTGGCGAGTCGGGGTCGGTCTTCGTCAGGTCTTCGAACAGGGCGCGATAGTGGATCATCGCTTGGCGAAGGTCCTCCGTCCCCGCGTCGCCGCGTTTGTGCTTGAGGAAGATGTCATGGCCGGAGCGATAGTTCTGGACCACGACGGGGTAGTCGACGGACAGGTCGGCGGAGCGCTGATCGAAGTCCGTCACCGGATAGCCACGGGCGGCCATGACATCGGCGAGAAGATCGTCAGCATGGGAAACAGCCGCGCGCGGATCGTCGACGAACTCGGCCTGAACTTGAGTCCACGCGGCGACGAAGCGGGAGCGGTCGCCGGCCTCAAGAGGATGGATGTCGAACGACTTCACACGCTTCTCGCGCTCGCGCAGTTCGGCGCGCGCGTGGCGGGCGCTGTCCGACTCCTCGATGGCGCGCTCGTACTCCGGACCAAAATTCGTTTTTAGGTGCGCCGTTCGTCGAGCCTTGTTGAGGGCGAAGGCCGCGATCGCGACCACAACCAGAATTACAACGACGACGATCAGCGTGTTGGTGTCCATGGCTCGGCCTCCGGCAACGCCGTCGCGGCGCGACGACAGCGCGAAAACGTGGCCTGATCGCCGCCAGTTCCCAAGGCGAGGCTTGGTCGAGAAAGTCCCCGCGCGCCGCTCACCCGGCGCGCGGGGCCGCCAAGGTGGGCTAGTTCACGCTCACAGGGGTCTTGAAGAGCTTCTTCGGCACGATGCCGTAGACGAGGAGATTCACGTCGACGGCCTGACCGATGGAGAAGTCGATCCCGACGCTGGCGAGGGAGTAAGCGTCCGAGGCGGAGAGCTTCGCCCGGCGCTGCAGGAAGGCCGCCGTCTGTTCGACGGCGCTGCGGAGGGCGAGGTCCAGATCCTCGTTCATGCCCATGATGTAGAAGTTATCCTTATCCTCGGCGATGGGCCAGACGACCTCCGCGGCGGCGCCCTTGTGAACGATGAACTGCAGCGTCGCGGTCATCGAGGCCTCGATGGCGGTGCCGTCCACCTCGCCGTCCCCCTGAACGGCGTGAGAGTCGCCGGTGTAGAACAGACCGCCCGGGTTCATCACCGGCAGGTAGAGGGTCGAGCCGTCGGTCAGGCGGTTGATATCCATGTTGCCGCCGAAACGGCCCGGCGCCTTGGAGCCCACCTTGCCGCCGGTCGTGGCCGGATCGGGGGCCACGGCCATGATGCCCATGAACGGCTTCAGCGGCACCTCCACGCCCGGCGCGAAGAGGGCCACCTTTCGCGCCAGGTCGAACTTGATGATCTTGGGCGTGCGCTCCTTCACCAGGGTCGGGGCGACGCCGCCCGGACCGGGCGTGTTCACGCCGTAGGGCACGCGCGGCTTGACCTCGATAATCTTGACCTCGAGCAGGTCGCCCGGCTCGGCGCCCTCGACATAGATCGGCCCGGTCAGGACGTGGCCGCCGAAGCCGGCGGGACGCGGCATCTTGCCGATGTCGACCACATCCTTCAGCACGCCGTCGGGGGCGATGCCGGCCTCCCCGAAGAAGGACACGGCGTCCTCCGTGGCGCCGGCGTGGGAGACCGTGTCGATACGGACGGTCTGGCCGGACTTCACGCGCAGCACCGGCGTGCGGCTGTTGTTGATCTCGCCCCGGATCACCGTCTGCGGCGTGGAGCCGAGCGGGGTGACGGTCTGGGCGGCGGCGAGGCCCGGCAGGGCCAGGGCGGCGGCCAGGGCGAGGAGCTTCAGTCTGGACGGCATTCGGGCGTCTCCTGAGATTTGATTTTTGAGAGAGGCCGCCCGGTCCGCGCGGAACCGGGCGGATCGGGATCGTCAGTAGGTCAGGCGCACGCCGATCTTGAAGGCGCGGCCGATCAGGTCGTAGGGGCCCTGGCTGGTGATCGCGACGATCGGCGGGGTCTTGTCGAGCAGGTTGTCGATGTTGCCGTAGACCTGGACCTTACGGGCGCCGTTGTCCTGCACCACGTAGGAGGCGCCGGTGCTGAACAGCAGGGCAGCTGGCCAGAGGTTGCGGTTCACGCTGTTGTTCAGGGCCACGTCGTAGTTGGGATCGTCCGGCCCCACGAGCGTGGCGCTGTACTTCATCTCGTTGACGTAGCGGACCTGCAGGTTCGCGCTGAAGCGATCCAGGTTGTAGACGCCGGTCACGTTCCACGACCACTCCGGGTTGGTCAGGGTGCCGGCGGAGTCTACGTCGACGCCCGAGGCGGTGATCGAGCGCGCGTCGTCGGTCCAACTGCCGATGGCGCGCAGGTTCAACGACCCCGGCAGGCTGAGCGGCAGGTCAGCCAGCGGCACACGGTAGGCGATCTCGATGTCGACGCCGTTGGTCCGCATGGCGTTGAGGTTGAGCTGGGTCGCATTGACCCGTGAGAAGCCGAGGGCTGTGCCGTCCCGCACCACGAAAGGCTCGTAAGCAGTGTTACCGCGCAGCAGGAGGTCATCGAGGATTTCCTGGGCGCTGAGGGTGGCGATCGCGCCCTTGAGTTCGATGTCGTACCAGTCGACGGCGATACGGACGCCGTCCGCCCAACCCCAACGGGGCTGGAAGACCACACCGGCGGTCACCGTCTCGCCGACCTCGGGCTCAAGGTTCGGGTTGCCGACGGTGTTGCTCTTGATGAAGCCGGAACCGCCGGTCAGGCGGTTGACCACGTTGGGGTTACCTTCGGAGCCCGGATTGAACAGCTCGTTGATGTTGGGCGCGCGGATGTCGTGCGAGCGGGTGGCCCGCAGCCGCAGCATGTCGTTGACGTCCCAGGTGAAGCCGGCCTTCCAGGTGGTGACCGCGCCGGAGGTCGAATAGTCCGTGCGGCGCACCGCGCCGTTGACGTCCAGCGCCTGGACGAACGGCTTGTCGGCCACCAGCGGAACGCCCGCCTCGGCATAGCCCTCGAACACCTTCACCTCGCCGCTGAATAGCGAGTAGTTCTGGTTCATCAGCGCGCCGCGCTGACCATCGACAGAGTTCAGACTGCTGAGAGTATCCTTGCGCCACTCGACGCCCGCCGCCAGGGCGACCGGGCCGGCGGGAAGGCGGAAAGGCGAGCCCGCGATATTGAACGCGATGTCGTACTGTTCGAACTCGAAATCCGCGTTGGAGGCCGAGTTATAGTAGCGCTTGGCCGCCTCGTTGTACTCGATGTTGGAGCCGAAAATGTTGAAGGGCACGCAACCCGGCGACAGGTTGGCCAGGAGCAGCGCCTTGGTGATGGCGTTCTGGGCGTTGAAATAGGGGTTGCTCGCCACGGGGCCGCAGACCGGCTGGCCGTTCGGCCCGGCGACGACGTAGGCCGACTGGAAGAAATCGGCCGTGCGCGGGGTGTCGATCAGCTTGGGGACGAAGTTCGCCCGGCCGACGCCGACGCCCAGGTCCCAGTCCCAGGTCTGGAACAGCTTGCCCTTGAGACCGAAATCCCACTGCAGGGTGTCGGTGCGGTTGCGCGACTTGAGGGAGCCGAGGTCCGCGTGGCGCGTGGCGCTGTAGTTGAATGAGGTGAGATTGTTGGCCTGCATCGCGGCCACGACCTGCGGCGGCAGGAAGGGGTTGGTGATCAGCACCGGATAGTTGTTGAAGTTCGGGATGCGGGCGCCGAACGAGCGGCCGAACGGCAGGAACTCGGCGAATTGCAGCTGGGCGAAGCCTACGATGTCCGGTGTGAAATCGAACTCGGCGCGAGCCAGGTAGGCGTGGCGCTTGTAGGGCGCGCGCAGGAAGCCGTCAGGGTTTTCGACGCTGCCGTAGTTGGTCTGGGCCGGATTGATCATCTCCGTGCCGCCGTTGATCAGGCCATAGTTGAAGGTCGAGGTCAGGCCGCCGTCGTGGAACACCGTGCCGCGCAGCGGGCCGGAGGTGATCATGCCCTGGTCGTTGTAGGCGCTGGTCTCGACGTAGTTCGAGAAGATGTTGGCCGGCAGGCCGAGCGCCACCCGATTGGGAATGGCGCTGTTGGAGATGGTCAGGAAGCCCGGCTCCTTCTTGCCCCAGTCGCGCACGTACATCGTGCCCGTGCCGTGGTTGTCGATGTAATCGCCGCCGAACACGACGTGCAGACGGTCGTCCATGAACGCCTTGCCCATAATGAAGGACGGGTTCAGTTCGACCGCGTCGCCGCGCTGGCTGACGCCGTAGCGCATGTCGAACGAGAAACCTTCGAAGCGGTTTTTGAGGATGATGTTGACCGCCCCGGCGACGGCGTCCGAGCCATAGGCGGCTGAGGCGCCGCCGGTGACCACGTCAACGCGATCGATCATGCTGGTCGGGATCAGGTTGGAGTCGAAGACGTTGCCCGTGCCGTCCGGCACGTGGCGGCGGCCATTGACCAGGGTCAGGGTGCGGCTGGCGCCCAGGCCGCGAAGGGCGAGCGTCGCCTTGCCGGCGCTCTGGGCGCCGTTCGAATTCTGGCTCTGGCCGACCGGAGTGCGGAACGCCGGCGTATCCTTCACGAACTCCGCCAGGGTGGCGCCCCCCTTGGCCCGCACCTCGGCGGCGCCGATGACCGTGACCGGCGTCGGCGCCGTAAAGCCTGCGGTGGTCAGGCGCGTGCCGGTGATCACCACCTCTTCGATGTTGGCCGCCACAGGCTCGGCGGCGGCCACCGTGAGAACCTGCGGCTCGGCCGCCTGTTCCAGATAGGCGACCTTGATCGGCTTCATGGTTTGAAAGATCTCGGCCGCCTTCGCTCGCCCCAGCGTTATGGTCTGACCGTCGTTGGAGACGACGATCAGGCCCGCCCCGTCGAGGAGCTTGGCCAGCGCCTGGTCGAAGGACATCTGGCCTTTCACCGCGGCGGTGCGCTGGCCGGCGATGACATCCGCGCGGGCCAGGATCTGAACGCCGGCCTGGCGTGCGAACTGGGTAATGCCCGTGCTGGCCGGCTGGGCCGGAATATCGAACCGCTTGGCCTCGGCGTGCGCCGAACAGGCCAGGATCGCGGACAGCGCCACGCCCACCAACGCCGCCTTACGCAGCGAATATGTCTTGAACCCCATGTCACCCTCTCGTTTCCGAGGGACGCACGCCTTATCCCCGCGCCCCTGATGGGGACGACCGGCGGCTGGCCGGTTTCCGGGCCTCGCGGCCAACAATCGGCGCGCGGTTTGCCGCGATGACTGTTTTGACGGCAGGGTTTTGGGCGCTCCGCGCAGGCGGAGCCCAAAATCAGGGCGTCAGGCCCCGATGCGGATCAGGTCCGCGGTCTCCGAAACCGGCACGCCGAAGGTCTGGGCCACGGCCTGAGCGAAGCTTTCGGCCTCGCTGGTGCGGAAGAGGCCTACCAGGCTTTCGCGGCCGACCGTGGGATCGTCCAACGCAATCTGGCGGCGATTGTAGCGATTGAACTCGGTGATGGCCTCGGCGACGGTGCGCCCCGCCAAGTCGATCTGACCGCTGCGCCAAGCGAGGTCCCGAGCGATGGAGTCGGTCGCCTCGGCGATGGTGAAGCGTCCGTCGCGCCCGACGGACAGGCGCGAGCCGGCCGCGAGCCGCACCCGGGTCGCCTTGTCCTGCCGGCGCCAAGCCTCGACCACCCCTTCGGTCACCTGCACCTCCAGCCGCTCCCCGGCGTCGCAGACGGCGAAGGCCGTGCCGACGGCGGCGACCCGCAGCTCCGAGGCTTCGACGACGAACGGACGCGAGACATCCTTGGCCACGGCGAACCACGCCTCGCCCTGGTGCAGGCGCACCCGGCGCAGGCGGCGCGCCATGGTCACGGCCAGCCGGCTGTCGGTGTTGACCTCGGCGAGCGAGCCGTCCTCCAGGGACACGCGGCGCAGTTCGCCCCGGTTGGTGACGATCTCCACCGGCTTGCGACCGAGCAACGCGGCGCCACCAATTCCGGCGGCCACGACCGCGACGGCGGCGGCGCCCCCGCCCGCGAGCAGCCAGCGGCGATCGACGCCGCGATCGTTGGCCGGCGGGGCGGGTTGCGGTAGGGCGCGAGCCCGATCGACGAGGCTCAGGGCCGCTTGGGCGCGCAGCAAGGCGCCGCCGCGGCGGGGATCGCCGGCGAGCCAGGTCTGAAGGTCGGGATCGCGATCGGGGTCGAAGCCCGCGTCGTCACAGCGGATCGCCCAGCGCGCCGCCTCGTCGTCGATCTCCCTGGCGGTTTGCCCGCTTCTCATTGGACGCTTCTCGTGTCCGCTCATTGCCCGGCGCCTCAGTGGTCGCCAAGGCGGCCAAGATCAACTGGAGACCCCGTGTCGCCTGGGTCTCGACGACGTTTTCCGTCACGTTCAGGCGTTGGGCAATCTCCTTCTGGGAGATCCCCTGGATGCGCCGCAGTCTGAAGATCTCTTTGCATCGTTCGGGCAGGGCTTCGATGAGACGTTCGATCCGGCGCAGCTCCTGGCGGCCGGCCAGGACCCGGTCGGCGGTGGGCTCGCTATCTACGATGCGTTCAAGTTCGATTTCCGTCAGCCAATCCAGCCGAACGACACGCGCGCGACGGGCGCGCTCGGCGGCGACGTTGCGCGCCGACTGGAAGAAGTAGGCCCGCCCGTTGGCGATGTGATCGACGCGCGGCAAGGCGGCGAGACGGCAATAGGTCTCCTGCACCACATCGTCGACCTCGTCGGGCGAGGCGCCCTTGCGGCGCAGCCAGGCCCGCACGTCGGCTTCGTGGGGCAACACCTGGGCGCCGACCCAGGCCACGATTTCTCCCCGGTTCTGCGACATGGCGGGCTCCAGACGCGGCCGGGCGGCCTCGTCCCGAACAGCTTGATCGTTTTGCGACGGCCGTCGTCGCGCGAACTTCGCCCCTGCCGTCGGCGGCGTTGGAATGCCGTTCTGTTACGCAGCTGAAACAAGGACAATGCTGCGGCGCCACGAAGCGCGGCAATCGCAACCGCCACCTTTGCGCGAACGTTCTTAATCAGGGGCGTGGCGCGCGATCTTTGCGCGAGGCGGTTTAGTGGGCCGCCGCCTCGCTCTCGACGCCTTCCGCCGCATCCTCCAGCCCGCGCTCGAGGGCGAAGCAGGCGATGCCGATCCATAGCGCGCCGAGGAAGCCGTGCCAGCGCTGCCATAGGCCGACGTCGGAACCGGTGCGCACGTCCCAGGCGCCGGCCATCAGCATGAAGACCAGCAGCATCAGCACCGACCAGCCGAGCGACAGCCAGATCAGCCGGCGGTGGGCGACCACGCCCCACAGGGCCCAGGCCGAGAAGACCGGCGCCACCTGCACGGCCAGGGCAATGCCGACAGTGCGGTGCATGTCGTCCGGGAAGTGGAAGATGCCCGCGAACACCAGGCCAAGACCGGTGACGGCCACCCACAGGCCGGCGAAGGCCGAGACGATGCGGCGGCCGCCCGCCGCCTCCAGCGCATGGGTGAAGCCGGCGCCGGCCAGGATGCCGATGACGCCGACCAGCATCATGCCGAGGTTGAACACCAGGGGATGCGGCGCCTTCATGGCCCCGAGTTCGCTGATGTACTGCGCCCCCATGTTGAAGCCGGGATAGAGCGCCTGGGCCGTCCAGACCACCGCGACCATGATCAGCGGCATGGCGGCCCCGATCCTCAACAATGGGCGGGCGTGGCGCACGCGAAAGCTTCCCTGACGGACATGACGTTCCGGGCGGACATGACGATCCGGTGACGGAAGTTCCCCGGCCGGGGGGCCGCGGTCAATGGCCCGCTTAGGCGATCCTCACCCGCGCCGCGCTCTCGGGGAGTTCGCTGCCGAAGGCGCGTTGGTAGAACTCGGCCAGGGTCGGGCGCTCCAGCTCGTCGCACTTGTTGACGAAGGTCAGGCGGAAGGCGAGGCCGACGTCGCCGGAGAAGATCTGGGCGTTCTGAGCCCAGGTGATCACCGTGCGGGGGCTCATCACCGTGGAGATGTCGCCGTTCATGAAGGCGTTGCGGGTCATGTCGGCCACGCGGACCATGGCGGCGATGGTGCGGCGGCCCTCGGCGTCGTCGTAGCCCGGGGCCTTGGCGCGCACGATCTCGGCCTCGACGTCGTGGTCGAGGTAGTTGAGCGTGGTGACGATGGACCAGCGGTCCATCTGCGCCTGATTGATCTGCTGGGTGCCGTGGTACATGCCCGTCGTGTCGCCGAGGCCGACGGTGTTGGCGGTGGCGAACAGGCGGAAGGCCGGGTTGGCGCGGATCACCCGGTTCTGGTCGAGCAGGGTCAGCTTGCCGCCGGCCTCCAGCACCCGCTGGATGACGAACATCACGTCCGGCCGGCCGGCGTCGTATTCGTCGAACACCAGGGCGACCGGGCGCTGCAGGGCCCAGGGCAGCATGCCCTCGCGGAACTCGGTGACCTGCTTGCCGTCCTTCAGGACGATGGCGTCCTTGCCGACCAGGTCGATGCGGCTGATGTGGCTGTCGAGGTTGATGCGCACCAGCGGCCAGTTCAGCCGGGCGGCGACCTGCTCGATGTGGGTCGACTTGCCGGTGCCGTGATAGCCTTGGACCATGACGCGGCGGTCGTGGGCGAAGCCGGCCAGGATGGCCAGGGTCGTCTGGTGGTCGAAGACGTAGGCATCGTCGATATCGGGCGCGTGGGGGTCGCGCGTCGAGAAGGCGGGGACCTGCATGTCGCTGTCGATGCCGAATACGTCGCGCGCCGAGACCATGCGGTCGGGCGTCAGGGTCAGGAGGGCGTCGGTTTCGTGCAGGAGGTCGGCCATGCGGATGGACTTACCGCAGCGCCCGCGTTTCGCAAGCGCGAGCGCGGCCTGCCGGCGCGCAATCTCGCAAGAAAAGGGGGCCGAACCTCCGGGTCCGGCCCCTGAGTTGAGGGGGTTGGCCGTACGGGGATGAGGGACAGCAGCGCCCCGATCCCCGGAGAACGAGGAGCCATTAACGCGGTTTCGTGACGCTGAGCCCCGGAGCGGGTGACGCGGACATGCGCCTTTGGTGAAGGTTTGACGCGAACCTGTGGACCAATTCGACCGTTGGATCGCCATGCCTCTTTCCGGCCGTCGCCTGTTCTCCGCCGCCCGACCGGCCCGGCTCGCCCGCGCGGCGCGGGCCGAGCCTGCCGCCGTCGCCGTCCTGGCGGTGGCGGCGATCTGCGTCTGGGCGTTTCTGTCGGTCGCCGACGAGGTGATGGAGGGCGAAACCCACGCCATCGACCGCGCCCTGCTGCTGAGCCTGCGCAAGCCGGGCGATCCTTCCGCCCTGATCGGCCCCGAATGGCTGCACATCTACGCCACGGACATCACCGGCCTCGGCTCGATCGCGATCCTGACGTTCATCGTGCTGGTGGTGGCCGGCCTGTTCGTCGCGGCGGGCAAGCGCGCGGAGGCGCTGCTGCTGGTCGCCTGCTCGGGCGGCGGGGTGGCGATCAGCCAGGTGCTGAAATCGATCTTCCATCGCGAGCGGCCGGACCTGTCGCTGCACGCCGTGGAGGTGATCAACACCAGCTTTCCCAGCGGCCACGCCATGCTTTCGGCGGCGGTGTTTCTGACCCTCGGGGCCCTGGCGGCGGAATTTTCGACACGCAAGCGCCTGAAGGCCTTCGCCCTCGGGGCGGCCATCGCGGCCACGCTGCTGGTCGGGGTGAGTCGCGTCTATCTGGGGGTGCACTGGCCCACCGACGTGCTGGCCGGCTGGTGCGTCGGCGCGGCCTGGGCCAGCGCCTGCTGGCTCGGCGCCTGGGCCTGGGAGCGCCGGAGCGGTCGGCGGCCGAAGATCGATCGGCTCTAGCGGCGCGCGGCGGGCGCGCAGGCGTCCATGGCCCGCCGGGCGACCTTCACCGACGGCAGGTGAGCCTCGGCATGGTGGGCGACGACAAGCTCGCGCACATCCTCGTGGCGCACGGGCGCCTCGATGGCGTCGGCCAGCTGGGTGACCAGAAGGCACTGGCCCCAGATATTCGGGTGGATGCCGTCCTCCTTGAGGCCGGCGAGGCCGTCGCGCGCGATACGCTGGTCCAGGGTGGCCATGGCCGCGTCGAAGTCGAGCAGGATGGCGGCCTTGCCGCCGATCTTGAGCCCGGCCGCCGAGCGGGTCACGTCGTTGTGCGAGAGGCCGTCGAACTTCACGTCGTAGCGAAACCGGTCGGCCGGCAGGCCGGCGAAGGTCTCGACCGTGAGGTTATCCGGCATGGTCATCATGACCACCTGGGCCCCGACCTCGGCGGCGGCGGCGCGCAGCGTGCGCCAGTTCGCCTCGTAGCCTCGCGGGTCGCTGAGATGGGCGCCGGCGTCCTCGAAAACGAAGACATCCCCCGGCCTGACGATGGGGGCCATCGACCGCATCTGAGCGACGGTCTTCTCCACCCGTTCGGCGAACGGCTGGCCCAGATTGCCGACGTAGACCGCGAAGAGCTTGCTGTCGGGCTCGGCCTTCATCGCGTTCAGCATGGCGGCGGGCGAACGCAGGGCGGAGAGCGGATGAACGAGGCCCTTCGCCTCGATGTCGTCGGCCCAGTCGTCGAGGGCGCATCCGCGAAAGATCGAGTCTCCGAACAGGAAGACCACGCGGCCATAGTCGCCTCGGTTGGCCACGACCTTGGGGAAGTTCCCGTCGATGGGCTTGTCGCCTTTCATCGCCGGGGCTGTCGGCATCGCCGAGGCGATCAGGGTTCCGACAAAACGATCGCCCATGCAGGGTCTCCTCGGGCCATCCGCCCGCCCTGCCTACCGCGATGAAGCGGCGCGGCGCCAGCGTCTACTGTTTGATGATCTGGCCGTCCGGGAGGCGGATCTCGCCCCAGCCGCCGTTGAGGAGTTGATCGCGGCGGAACGGCGCCTTGGCGGCGGCGGCCTCGTCGACCTCGATGCCCCAGCCCGGACGCTCGTTGGCGTAGAGGTAGCCGCCCTTCATCTCCGGGCAGCCCTTGAAGATCTCCTGCGTCGCCGCGTTGAACGGCGTGTACTCCTGGATGCCGAAGTTGGTGATCGTCAGGTCGAGGTGGACCATGGCCATGTGGCCGATCGGCGAGACGTCGCCCGGCCCGTGCCAGGCGGTGCGGACATTGAGCAACTCGCCCATGGCGGCGACTTTCCGCGCCGGCGTGAGGCCGCCCATCTGCGACAGGTGCATGCGCATGTAGTCGATCAGGCGCTCGCGGATCAGCGGCGTCCATTCGTTGGGATTGTTGAACAACTCGCCCATGGCGAGCGGCGTGGCGCTCTGCGGCCGGATCAGGCGGAACCATTCGAGGTCCTCCGGCGAGACCGGGTCCTCCAGGAAGAACAGGCGGTACTTCTCGACGTCCTTCACGAAGCGCAGGGCCTGGGTGGGCGTGATCCGCTCGTGCACGTCGTGCAGCAGCTCGACCTCTTCGCCGAGATCCCTGCGGGCCGCCTCGAACAGGTTGAAGGCGCGGCGGATGTAGCCCTCGCGCTCGAACACCGGGGCGTCGTGCAGCGACGGGATGCGCTGGTTGGCGCCCTGGGGCGCGCCGTAGCCGGCCATGCCGGGCACGCCGACCTGGATGCGGACATGGCGGAAGCCCTGGGCCATGTATGACTTGGAGCGCTCGATCACCTGGGCGATCTCGGCCCCGTCGGCGTGGCCATAGAGATCGACCGCCTCGCGCGCCTTGCCGCCGAGCAACTGGTAGACGGGCAGGCCGGCCTGCCGGCCCTTGATGTCCCACAGCGCCTGGTCGACGCCGCTCATGGCGTTGTTGAGGTCGGCGGCGTTGCGCCAGTAGGACGAGTTGAAGGCGAGCTGCCAGGTATCCTCGATGCGGTCGGCCGGGCGGCCGACCAGCAACGGCTTCAGGTAACGCTCGACCGCCGGACGCACGAGGTCCGCCCGCTGGGTGTAGGTGGCGCAGCCGTAGCCGTAGAGCCCGGCCTGGTCCGTGGTGACCTTCACCACCGTCAGGCGCACGCCCTGCGGCGCGCATTCGATGACGCTGATGTCCTTAATCTTCGGCGAGGGCATGCCGCGCGCCGCCTGCTCGACCCGCGCCTGGGCGAAGGCGTCCTTGGCGGCCAGCAGCGAGGCCGCGCCAGCCGCCACGCCGGCGCCCAGAAGTTCACGTCTCAGCATGGTCGCCTCCCATCAGATCTGCGTCTGTTGGGACGAGCCTATGGGCGGCCTCTAAGGGCGGCAAGCAAAAATGAAAACGTTTTCCACGCGCAAGCCTGACTAGGCCAGCTTGGCCTTCTGCAGGGTCTTGTAGGCCTTGATGACGCGCTGGAGCTTGTGTTCGGCCGAGCGGTCGCCGCCGTTGGTGTCGGGATGGCAGCGCTTCACGAGGTCGATGTAGCGGGCCTTGATGGTCGCGGCGTCGACGCCGGGATCGAGGTCGAGGTCGGCCAGGGCGTTGCGTTCCAGCTTGCCCATGCGCTGGGCCGCTTCCTCGGCGCGGGCCTGGGCGCGCTCGGCGCGGGCGCGCGCGGCGCCGAACACGCCGAACGGATCGGCGAAGTTGTGGGCCCCGGCCTTGTCCTGCCGGCCGGCCGCCGCCGCGGCCTCACGCGACCGATTGGAGGCGCGCATGTCCCAGGTCGGGCGACCGCCGGTGAAGCGGTCCTCCTGCTCCTTGCGAATCTCGCCTTCGCTCATGCCGGAGAAGAAGTCCCACGACTTGTTGTATTCGGCCGCGTGGCGCTGACAGAACCAGTAGTGGTCGTTCATCAGGTGGCGCGACTTCGGAGCCTTGGCGGTGGCCGCGGTGCGGCAACCGGCGTGATCGCAGGCGCGCTCGCCCGGCTTGAGCGCATGAACGTCCTGAGCCTGCTCCGTCTCGCCCTCGACGGGCGGACGAACGCGGATGTCCACGAACTTCGGACGGTATTGAAACGCACGGCTCATGCGACAACCTTATGGCCGAACAAAACTGGATCAAGGATTGACAAGCGTATGGGTCAGATCACCGAGGCGATGCGCGACAAGCTGACCCAGGCCTTCGCTCCAACCCGCCTCGAAATCATCGACGACAGCGACCGCCATCATGGCCACGCGGGTCATAACGGCAGCGGTGAGAGCCATTTCAATGTGGTGATCGAAGCCGCCGCTTTCGAGGGGCAGGGCCGCGTGGCGCGGCAACGCATGGTCCATGCCGCCCTGGCCGAGGAACTGGCCGGTCCGGTGCATGCGCTTTCGCTGAAGGCCTATGCTCCGGGCGAGGCCGGCTAGCAGGCCGCAGCGCGGCCGAGCAGGAACTCCCGCTCACGCGCATTCTGGCTGAGCGAGGCCGCCGCTTCGAAATAGCCCCTCGCCTCCTCCGGCCTTCCGGCGCGCAGCAGCAGGTCGCCGCGCACGGCCGGCAGCGGCGCATAGCTGCGCAGGGCGGGCGCCTCGGCGATCGCCTCGACCATCGCCAGGCCGGTCTCGGGCCCGAAGGCCATCGCGTGGGCGACCGCGCGGTTGAGCTCGACCACCGGCGAAGGCATGACCCCGGCGAGGGTGTCGTAGAGGCCGGCGATGCGCGGCCAGTCGGTATCTTCGACCCTCCGGGCGCGGGCGTGGCAAGCCGCCAGCGCCGCCTGCAGGGCGTAGGGTCCGTTCGCCCCGCCGAGCGTCTCGGCCCTCTGCAGGGCGGCGAGGCCCCGGCGGATGAGCAGCTGGTCCCAGCGCGCGCGGTTCTGGTCGGTGAGCAGGATCGGCGAGCCGTCCGGCGCCGTGCGGGCGTTCAGGCGCGAGGCCTGGATTTCCATGAGCGCCAGGAGCCCCTGCACTTCCGGCTCGTCGGGCATCAGGCCGGCCAGGATGCGGCCCAGGCGCTGGGCCTCGGCGCAAAGGGCCGGGCGGATCAGGTCCTCGCCCGCCGTGGCCGAATAGCCTTCGTTGAAGATCAGATAGATCACCGCCAGCACCGAGGCGAGGCGGGCCTGCAGCTCCCCGCCGCGCGGGACCTCGAAGTCGAGGCCGGCGCCGCCCAGGGCCTTCTTGGCGCGCACGATGCGCTGAGCGACGGTCGGCTCGCTGGTCAGGAAGGCGCGGGCGATCTCCTCGGTGGAGAGGCCGCCGATCAGGCGCAGGGTCAGGGCCGCCCGCTGCTCGGCCGACAGGACCGGGTGGCAGGCGGCGAAGATGAGGCCGAGCAGCTCGTCGCCGATATCGTCATCCATGGCCGCCTCGAGGTCTTCGACCTGAGTGTCGCGCTCGCCCTCCAGATCGCGGCCGATCTCGGCGTGCTTGCGGGCCAGCATTTCCTTGCGGCGAAAGCCATCGATGGCGCGGCGTTTGCCGGCCGCCAGAAGCCAGGCCAGCGGATGGGTCGGAATGCCGGAGCGCGGCCAGTCGGCGAGCGCCGAGACCAGGGCGTCCTGCGCCAGTTCCTCGGCCTGGCCGACGTCGCGAACGACGCGCGCGAGACCGGCGATCAGCCGCGCCCGCTCGATGCGGAACACGGCCTCGATCGCTTGCCGAACGTCGCTGGAAGGGTCGAGCGCCACACCGCCGGATTAAGGCCCCGGCGGCGCGGCTGGCAAGCCTCACTGCTGGGCCAGGGTCTCGCGGTTCTTGTCGTGGATCGCCTCGGCCGCGGGGCTGAGCGCGGCTTCGAAGTCCGCCATCTCATAGAACGGACGAATCTCGATCTCGCTGGGGCCGCGCATTGGATTGGGGCAGCGCTTCACCCACTCGACCGCCTCGGCCATGTCCTTGACCTGCCAGATCCAGTAGCCGGCGACGAGCTCGCGAGCCTCGGCGAACGGGCCGTCGATGACCGTGCGCCGTACGCCCTCGAAGGCCACGCGCTTGCCGTCCGACGACGGGCGCAGGCCGTCGCCGTCCATCATGATCCCGGCCTTGATCAGTTCCTCATTGTAGCGGCCCATCGCCTCGAACATGGCCGTGGTTTCGGCATCGATCGTCAGACCGGCTTCGCTGTCCTCGGTCGCCTTGACGAACACCATCACACGCATCGCATCCTCCATCTCTTGAGGGACCGCCCACGCGATCCATGCCTAGAAGACGAACGGCGCGCGCGGGGATCGACGAGCGCGGGAAAGTTTTTCTAGCCGGCCTTGGCGGCCGCCAGCACGTCCAGCGCCCGGGCGAGATCGGCCTCGCGGAACGGCTTCTGCAGCACCGGGGCGCTGCGGTGATCCTCGCGCACCCCGGCCTCGCCGTAGCCGCTGGCGAAGGCGAACGGCACGCCGCGCGCCTTGAGGGCGTCGGCGACCGGGAAGATCGGTTTGCCGGCCAGGTTCACGTCCAGCACGGCGCAGTCGATCTCGGCGTCGCTCACCGCCGCCAGGGCCTCGTCGAGATCCGCCAGGGGGCCGACGACCGAGCAGCCGAGGTCGGTCAGCATGTCCTCGACCAGCATGGCGACCAGCGCCTCGTCCTCGACCACCAGGACGCGGAGCCCGTTCAGATTGTTGTCGCTCATTCTTCGGGCTCCAGGGAACGCAGGGGCAGACGCATGACGCAGCGCAGACCGCCGGGGTCGTAAGCGATCTGGACCTTGCCAGACAGTTCGGTGGCCAGGCCTTGTTCGAGCAGACGTCGCCCAAAGCCGCGGTGTTGAGGCACGACGACCGAGGGACCGTCGCGCTCGATCCAGTGGAAGGTCAGCGTCGGGTCGGGGTCGTCCGACACGGCCCAGGATACGCCGACCGAACCGCGCGCGTTCGACAAGGCGCCATACTTGACCGCGTTGGTGACCAGCTCGTGCGCCGCCATGCCGATGGCGACGGCGGCCTTGGGCGACAGGCGCAGCGACGGGCCGCCCTCGAAGATGAAGCGGCCCGAGGTCGTTTCGTAGGGCTCGAACTCCGCCTGCAGCACCTCCGTCAGATCGGCGCCTTCCCAGCCCTGTTCGGTCAGCAGGTTGTGGGTTTGCGACAAGGCCATCAGCCGCGCCTCGAAGGCTTCGCGGAAAGCGGCCGGCGAGCGGGCGCTGCGCTGGGTCTGGTAGGCGATCGACTGCACGGTCGCGAGGGTGTTTTTCACCCGGTGGTTCAGTTCGTTGAGCAGCAGTTTCTGCCGCTCCTCGGCGCGCCGCCTTTCCCCCAGTTCGCGGGCCATGTCGCGATGCAGGCGCACCGTCTCTATGGCCGAGGCCGCCTGCCCCGCCAGGCCGACCAGCAGACGCTCGGACGCCTCGTCGAACACATCGGGTTCGGGATGGCCGAAGAACATCGACCCGAGCACCTCGCCGCTGCGCGCCACCACCGCGGCGTTGAGGTAGCTGCGGACTTCAAGGTGGCCTCGAGGCATGCCGTGATGCGGCAGGTTGTGGCCATAACGCGGGTCGGACTGAATGTCCGCCGAGCGCACGACCTCGCGCCCCGCCCAGGTGGGCGCGAACAGCATGGTCTTCCGCGGCACGGGGAAGTTGGCGAAGGCTTCCCGCGGCGCGCCGGAGAGGATGTAGAGGGTCAAGCTTTCCCCCGCCTCGTCGACGGTGTTGTAGAAAAAGGCCCCGTAGCGGGCCCCAGTGAGTTCGACGCCGCCGTCGACCACCGCCTGCACCACGTTTTCAAGATTTCCGCCGGTTCCCATCGACAGGGCGATACGGCTGAGCGCGTCGGCGCGCCGCCGCTCCGTCGCGAGCGCGGCTTCGGCCGCGAGCAGCCGTTCATTCGCCTCAAAGACGGACGGGCCGAGCGTGGGCCCGACAGATCGCTCGATCACCAAAGCCCCTCCGGTTCCCCCCTAGAACCAGTGCCGCAAACGCACGGTTTCGCGACCAGTTCCATAGAGAAAAACTAGAGGTCCGATTCCTCCAGTCGGGCGCTGACTCGAACGCTTGTGATCTGATTGCGCTGGCGCTGCAGAATTTGGAAGCGGTGACGGTAGAAAATGAAGGTCTGCCCCTTGTCGGGAATGGCCTGCGCCTCGTGGATGACCAGGCCGGCGACGGTCACGGCCTCATCTTCCGGCAACTGCCAATCCATCGCCCGATTGAGATCGCGCACCGTCACCGATCCATCGACGATGACCGAGCCGTCGGCTTCGGGCGCCACGCCGGCCACCGCGGCGTCGTGCTCGTCCTCGATGTCGCCGACGATCTCCTCAAGGATATCTTCCAAGGTCACCAGGCCCTGCAGGGCGCCATATTCGTCGACGACCAGGGCGAAGTGGCTGCGGCGCTTGAGGAAGGCGTCGAGCTGGTCCTTGAGATTGGTGGTGTCGGGGATGAACCACGGTTCGCGGGCGATGGCGGCGACATCGATCGACGTCATCTTGCCGTCGCTGGCGGCCAGGGCGCGCAGCAGGTCCTTGGCGTGTAGAACGCCGATGATGTTGTCCGGCTCGTCGCGATAGATCGGCAGGCGGGTGTGGGCGCTGTCGAGCGCCAGGACGATGGCTTCGCGCGGCGACAGGTCGGCGTCGAGCGCCTCGATGTTGCGGCGGTGGACCATCACCTCGGAGACGTCCATCTGCGAGAGGTCCAGCACCCCGCCGAGCATGCGGCGGTCGGCGCTTTCGACCAGACCTTCGGAGTGGTGGTACTCCACGGCGCCGCGAATTTCCTCGTGAGCCGCGAGCACGTCGGTCTCCATGCCCATCTTGATGCCGAACAGGCGCAGGGTGTGGCGCACGATCCATTGGGCGCCGAAGGCCAGGGGGCCGAACACCTTCACCACGATGTAGGTCGGGATCGACATGGCGCGGGCCACGTCGTCGGCGCGGGCGATGGCCAGAGTCTTGGGCAGGATTTCAGAGAAGACGACGATCAGCACGGTCATCACCGCCGTGGCGATCACCGCGCCGAGGGCGCCGGGGAAAACGGCGGCGAGCACGCTGGTGGTCAGGGCCGAGGCGCCGATGTTGATGACGTTGTTCGACAGCAGCACCGCGCCGATCATCGTCTCCTGATCGGCCATCAGGCGATTGACCCGGGCGGCGGCCTTGTCGCCGTCGCGCTCCAGCTGATGCATCCGGCCGCGACTGGCCGCCGTCATCGAGGTCTCGGCGGCCGAGATCAGGCCCGACAGCCCAAGCAGGACGATCAGCGACGGGGCCAGCCCGAGGAGGACGGCGAGGATCATCCGACGGCGCCTTCGTCCACGAGGAAGGCGCGCAGGACGGCGGCGTCGACATCCTTGGCGGTGAAGGCGTCGCCGATGGCGCGGGCCAACACGAAGGTCAGCTTGCCGCCCTCGGCCTTCTTGTCCTGCCGCATGTGGTCGACCAGGGCGTCGACGTTCAGGCCCTTCACTGGGAGCTGGTCGAGGCGGGTCGGCAGGTGGGCGGCGGCGAACACCTTCTCGGCGCGAGCCGCATCCTCGGCGGAACACAGGCCCAGGCGGGCCGAGAAGCGAAAGGCCAGGGCGCAGCCGGCGGCGACCGCCTCGCCATGCTTCAGGGCCTCGCCGAAGCCGGTCTCGATCTCCAGGGCATGGCCGAAGGTATGGCCGAGGTTCAGCAGCGCCCGGCGGCCCTGCTCCTTCTCGTCTTCCGCGACGATCTCGGCCTTCATCTGCACCGAGCGACCCACCGCGTGGGTCAGGGCCGGGAGCTCGCCTTCCAGCACGGCGGCGCCGTGCTTTTCCAGCCAGGCGAAGAACTCGGCGTCTCCGAGCAGGCCGTACTTCACGACTTCCGCGTAGCCGCAAGCCATCTCGCGGGCCGGCAGGGTGGCCAGGACGTCGAGATCGGCCAGAACCAGGCGCGGCTGGTGGAAGGCGCCGATCAGGTTCTTGCCGCGCGGGGTGTCGATGGCGGTCTTGCCGCCGACCGAGCTGTCGACCTGGGCCAGGAGGGTGGTCGGAACCTGGATGAAGTCGATGCCGCGCTTGTAGATGGCGGCCGCGAAGCCGACGAGATCGCCCACCACGCCGCCGCCCAAGGCCACGACTAGGTCGCCGCGGTCGAGGCCGAGCGCCAGCAAACGGTCCGAGAGGTCGGCCAGGCCCTCGAAGCTCTTGGTCTCCTCGCCCGGCTCGACCACGATCATGTCGACCGAGATCCCAGCCTTTTCCAGCGAGACGGCGAAGCGCTCGCCGTGATGGTCGCCGACATTGCGGTCGGTGATCACCGCCGTGCGGCCGCGCTTGAGCAGCGGGGCGCAACGCTCTCCCGCCCGGTCGATCAGGCGCGGGCCGACGATCACATCGTAGGCGCGGGTTCCGAGACCGACAGGGACGGTGAGGGCGGCGTTCATGCTTGATCTTCCTTTCGACGGCGCAGGGCGTCGAGGATCGCCTCCACAGTCACAGTGTGCGGCGCATCGCCGGTGTCCACGACGATATCGGCCTCGGCGTAGAACGGATAGCGCACCTCGGCGAGGCTGCGCAGCACCTCCAGCGGGTCCTTGCCGCGCAACAAGGGGCGATTGTCCTTGCGGCCGACGCGGCGGACCAGCACCTCGAGGTCGGCGCGCAGCCAGACCGAGACGGCCTTGCTTTTGATGAGCGCTCGGGTCTCCGGGTTCTGGAAGGCGCCGCCGCCGGTCGCCAGCACGTGCGGCGCCTCGTCCAGCATGCGGGCGATGACCCGTCGCTCGCCCTCGCGGAAGGCGGCTTCGCCCATGGTTTCGAAGATTTCGGGGATGCTGCGGCCGGCCGCGTGCTCGACCTCGTGGTCGGCGTCGCGGAACGGCAGCTCGAGGGCGGCGGCCAGGCGCTTGCCGACGCTGGTCTTGCCGACGCCCATGAGGCCGACGAGAGCGATGGTCTGGCGGGAAAGGTCGGGGTCGGCGGACATGCCGGACGGGGCTTTACACGAAGGGGGGGCCAACCGCCAAGCTGGCCGCCGCGCTTGGCGCAACCCGAGGCGCGCCTTACTCTTGCAGGCAGTCGCCGCTTTCGAGGGATTCCATGGTCCGCAAGGTTGTCGCCACCCTGGCCCTGCCCGTTCTGGCCGCCGCCTTCGCGGCCCAGGCCCAGGCGCCGACCCCGGGTCCGGTGGAGGTGCAACCCCTGGCGCCGGGCGCCGTGCAGGTGCAGTCGCTGGACGCGCTCGACCTGTTCTCGGCCGGATCGGCCGACACCGGGCTGTCCGCCGACCTCTGGAGGGGCGCCTCGGCCCCGCTGGTGCGGGACATCCTGCCGACCATCGGCGCCAAGCCCCTGTCGCCCGCCACCGCGGGCCTTGCCCGGCGCGTGCTGGCCACCGGGGCCTCGGCGCCCGAAGGCGCGGGCGGCGACGCCGACCTCGCCGGGGCGCGGGTGAAGGCCCTGCTGGCCCTGGGCGACGTCGACGCAGCCCGCGCGATCATCGACCGGACGCCCAATGTCGCGGCCAGCGCGACCCTGTCGCAGGCCGCCGCCGAGGCCGCCCTGATCGACGGCGACGACGACAAGGCCTGCCGCGCCGGCGAGGCGGTGAGCGTCGATCGCGGCAACAGCTACTGGCTGCGGCTGCGCGCTTTCTGCCAGGCCCGGGCCGGCGAGACCGACGCGGCCCAACTGAGCTTCACCCTGGCCAACCAGACCCGCGACGCCGTCTATGTCCGGCTCATGGGCGCCGTCCTGGGGGTTGGGGAACCGGGCGCGGCGTCCCTGCGCAACGGCCTCGACTACGCGCTTTCGCGACAGTTGAACCTGCCGCTCGACGCGGCGCTCGCCACCGCCCCGCCGGCCCTGAAGGCCAAACTCACGCCGCCGCCGCCGCCCAACCCGCCCATCGTCGGCGACTACACCCAGGCCGAGGCCTCGACCCTCGCCTTCCTGCGCAAGACCAAGGGGCTCGCCGAGTTCACCGCCGCCGCCAAGGACGTCGCGCCCGCCATCGCCGCCCAGGCCGAGGCCAAGGCCGTGCTGCAGGATCCGGTGTTGTTCGCCCGCGCCGCCATCGCCGCCGGCGACCTGGCCTCCGCGCAGGCGATCCGCGCCGGCCTGACCGGAGATGCGATCCCCGGCGCCGGGCCGACCGATCTGGCCCTGCTCGACGCCCTGATCGCCGTGGCCGGCGGCAAGGTGGACGCGCCGACGCTGGACCGCGTGGTCGAGCGCGGCCGCATCGACGCCAAGTCGAACGCCCAGCCCGCGGCCATGATCCTGGCCGCGTTCGGCGGTGCGATGGGCCCCGAGGCGCGGGCCGAATTCGCCGGCTTCACCACGCCCCGCGGCGCCGCCCTGCCCGCCCGCCTGACCGCGCTGGACGCCGCCGCCGAGGCGGGCCTGAAGGGCGAGGCCGCCCTGCTGGCCCTCAGCGTCGCCGACGTCGGCGCCGCCGGCCCCGCTCCGGCCGACCGGGCGCGCATCGTCCAGGCCCTGCGCCGCGCCGGCCTCGATGACGACGCCCGCGCCTTCGCCGTCGAGGGGCTGCTGCAACTGCAGGTCAAATGAGCGCGGCCAAGGATGGGGCCTGGGTCGACGCCTTCATGGAAATGATGGCGGTCGAACGCGCCGCCGCCGCCAACACCCTGAAGGCCTATGCGAAGGACCTGGGGGACGCGCGGGGCTTCCTGGCCGCCAGGGGCGACAGCCTGGCCGGCGCCGACGCCGCGACCATCGAGGCCTATTTCGCCGATCTCGGCGCGCGGGGGCTTTCGGCCGCCACCGCCGCGCGACGCCGCGCCGCCATGCGGCAGTTCTATCGCTTCGTGCTCGGCGAGGGCTGGCGCACCGACGATCCCTCCCGCCGCGTCGCCGCGCCCAAGGCCGGGCGGCCCCTGCCCAAGGTGCTGAGCCGCGAGGAGATGGACCGGCTGATCGCCGCCGCCGCCGCCGCCGAGGACGGCAAGCAGGGCCTGCGCATGGCCGCCCTGATCGAGCTGGCCTACGCCTCGGGCCTGCGGGTCTCGGAACTGGTCGGGCTGACCTACCTCGCCGTGGCGCGGGACCCGGCCTATCTGATGATCAAGGGCAAGGGCGGCAAGGAACGGCTCGCGCCGCTGAACGTCGCCGCCCGCGCGGCGGTGAAGGCCTATCTGGACGTGCGAAAGGCCTTCCTGCCGAAGGGCGTGAAAGAAAGCCCCTGGCTGTTCCCTTCCAGCGGCGCGACCGGCCGCCTGACTCCGCGTCGCTTCGCCCAGCGCCTGGAGGCCGCCGCCCTCGCCGCCGGGGTCGATCCCGAAAAGGTGAGCCCGCACGTGCTGCGCCACGCCTTCGCCACCCACCTGCTGGAAGGCGGGGCGGACCTCAGGGTCGTGCAGACCCTGCTCGGCCACGCCGACATCGGCACCACCCAGATCTACACCCACGTCGCCGGCGACCGCCTGCGCGAGGTGGTGGAGAGCAAGCACCCGCTGGGAAGAAAGCCCTAGCTGAGCCGAACGCTTCCCTCCGAGGCCCGTTTCGCCCTCGCGTCACGAAGGAGATCACCATGGCCCAGTCGCACGGCCCCGACCACGCTCGCGTTCCGCTGACCATCCAGGCGGTGCAGCCGCAGATGGGCCAGGGCGGCCTCGTCGTCGTCTCGCCGGCGGTCGACGCCGACGGCCGGCTTGATCCGATACATTCGAAGGCGGGCGACAACCTCTCGCCGGCGCTGACCTGGAACGCTGTGCTGGAGGCGGAAAGCTACGCCCTGGTCGTCGAGGACCCCGACGCGCCGCGCGACAAGCCCTTCGTGCATTGGCTGGTGTGGGACATCCCGGGGACGGCGACCGGCCTGCCGCGCGGCATCTCCCCGAGCCAACAGATCGACGGCGCCAAGCAGGGCAGGAACGACGCCGGGGAGTACGGCTGGTACGGCATGAAGCCGCCGCCGGGCCACGGCGTGCATCGCTATCACTTCCAGCTGTTCGCCCTCTCGAAGCGGCTCGGACTGCATCCCGACACGCCCCTGGCCGAACTGCTCAACGCCCTGAAGGGGACGACCCTGGCCAGCGGCGAACTGGTCGGCACGTTCGAGATGCCCGACCCGGCCAATGCGGAGCTGCGCGGCGGCGAGCCGGCGGCCGGACGCGGCGGCCTCGACCGCGACGATCCCGACCGGCATGCGCCGCACGACGCCGACGGCGTGGTGCGGCATCGCGGCGGCGGCGAGGACCGACCCGCTCGCTGATGGCGCTGGCCGTCACCGCTTTCCGGGTTCAGAGTGATCGAAACCAAAATCCGGAGGAGCGACCCATGAGCTACGTCGATGGCTTTCTGTGCCCGGTGCCCAAGGGCAACAAGGACGCCTACCTGAAGTCCGCCACCATGGCGGCCGAGGTGTTCAAGGAGAACGGCGCCCTCGCGGTGATGGAAAACTGGGGCGACGACGTGCCGGACGGCAAGGTCACGGATTTCAAGCGCGCGGTGCAGGCCACCGCCGACGAGGTGGTGGTGTTTTCGTGGGTCGTCTGGCCGGACAAGTCCACCCGCGACGCCGGCTGGGCCAGGATGATGGACGATGCGCGCATGAAGAACATGGACATGCCGTTCGACGGCAAGCGCATGATCTACGGCGGGTTCGCGAATATCTTCGAAGGCTAACGGCGGCCTAGTGCCCGGCCTCGTAGGTGACGTAGCCCCGGCCGATCATGCGGCGCAGGCCTTCGTAGGCCTCGGCGAACTCGTTCCACGCCTCGCGCAGCTGGGCGATGCGGGCGACCTCTGACGGCTCGGCCTGGCGCCCCTGCTCGGCCGCAGCGAGGGCGGCGGCGATCCACTGGGCGCGGGCCTGGGCGGTGGCGACGGCCAGGCGCTGGATCTGCTGGGGTTCGACCTGGCCGATCAGGGCGCCGATGGCCGCCTTGTTGGCGGCGAAAGCCGTGTAGTCGATCTGTTCGAGCTGGCCGCGCAGACGGCGCTGGGCCTGGGGATCGGTGACCTCTTCCGGCTCGAAGTGATCGAGCGGCGACTTCACCAGCGACGTGCGGCTTGTGGCCATTGACGCGTCCTCCGCTCCGCTTGCGGGAGCTTCTGATGGGAGGAGCCTAGGCGTCCGGATGTTAAGGCCCCGTGCATGAACGCCTATTCCACCCTCCCCGGCAAACGCCGGGGGAGCCAAGCTGACGTTCAGGGCGGATCGCAACCAAGAAAAAAAGCCGAGCCCCGTTGCTGAGGCTCGGCTTCGGTCCCGGCCTTCGCCGGGATGAGCGGGTTAAATCTAGCTGTCCAGGAAGCTGCGGAGCTTCCGGCTGCGGCTCGGGTGCTTGAGCTTGCGCAGGGCCTTGGCTTCGATTTGGCGGATGCGTTCGCGGGTGACGCTGAACTGCTGGCCGACCTCCTCGAGGGTGTGGTCGGTGTTCATGCCGATGCCGAAACGCATGCGCAGGACGCGTTCCTCGCGCGGGGTCAGGCTGGCCAACACGCGCGTGGTGGTCTCGCGCAGGTTCGACTGGATGGCGGCGTCGATCGGCAGGACGGCGTTCTTGTCCTCGATGAAATCGCCGAGGTGGCTATCTTCCTCGTCGCCGATCGGAGTTTCGAGCGAGATCGGCTCCTTGGCGATCTTCAGGACCTTGCGGACCTTCTCCAGCGGCATGGCCAGCTTTTCGGCCAGCTCTTCGGGGGTCGGCTCGCGGCCGATCTCGTGCAGCATCTGGCGGCTGGTGCGGACGATCTTGTTGATCGTCTCGATCATGTGCACCGGAATACGGATGGTGCGAGCCTGGTCGGCGATCGAGCGGGTGATCGCCTGACGGATCCACCAGGTGGCGTAGGTCGAGAACTTGTAGCCGCGACGGTACTCGAACTTGTCGACCGCCTTCATCAGACCGATGTTGCCTTCCTGAATAAGATCAAGGAATTGCAGGCCGCGGTTCGTGTACTTCTTGGCGATGGAGATCACCAGGCGCAGGTTGGCCTCGACCATTTCCTTCTTGGCCTGACGGGCCTCGCGCTCGCCCTTCTGCACCGTCTGCACGATGCGGCGGTAGTCGTCGATCGGCACGCCGGTCTCGGTGGCCAGGGCGGCGATTTCCTGGCGGATGTCGCCGATCGAGCTGCCGTCGTTCTCGGAGAACTTGGTCCAGCGCACGCCGAGCTGTTTGACGCTGTCGGCCCAGTTCGGGTTCAGCTCGGCGCCGAAATAGGCCTTCAGGAACTCCGTGCGGCTGATGCCGTAGCTGTCGGCCAGCCGCAGCAGGCGGCCTTCCAGCGCCACGAGGCGACGGTTGATCGCATAGAGCTGGTCGACCAGGGCCTCGATGCGGTTGTTGTTGAGCTTCAGGGTCTTCAGCTTGCCGACGATCTCGCCGGTGGCCGCGATATAGGCCTTGCGCTCGGCGTCGGTGAGGTCCTCGCCCTTCAGGCGGCGGTCGACGAGCTTTTCCTGCAGCTTGCGGAAGCCTTCGAACTCGGCCGCGATGCTGTCGAGCGTGGCCATGACGCCTTCGCGCAGCTCGCCTTCCATGGCGCTGACGGTCGGGCCGGCGCCGTCGTCGAAGTCGTCGTCGTCGCCCTCGCCTTCCGGCTTTTCGCCCTCGGCCGCGCCCTCGGCGGGAGCGGCTTCTTCCTCTTCGCCTTCCTCGCCCTCGGCGGTCGGAGCGCCGCCCGGCGCGCCCGGCGCCGCGATGCCGTTGATGGCGCTGTAGGTCTGTTCGAGGTCGATGACTTCGCGCAGCAGGATGCGGCCGGTGCCCAGCTCCTCGCGCCACACCATGATGGCTTCGAAGGTCAGCGCGCTCTCGCAGAGGCCCCGGATCATGGTGTCGCGGCCGGCTTCGATGCGCTTGGCGATGGCGATTTCGCCCTCGCGCGACAGCAGCTCCACGCTGCCCATCTCGCGCAGGTACATCCGCACCGGGTCGTCCGTGCGGTCGAAGGTCGCCGGCTTTTCGCTCTCGATGACGTTCTGCTCTTCGCGGGCGACCACCTCGCCGCCCTCGGCGTCCTGGGCGTCTTCTTCCGCCTCGACGACGTTGACGCCCATCTCCGACAGCATGGCCAGGGTGTCTTCGATGGCCTCGGAGGTGACTTCCTCGCTGGGCAGCACCTTGTTCAGCTCGTCCATGGTGACGTAGCCGCGCGCCTTGGCCTGCTTGATGAACTTCTTGACCCCGGCGTCGGTGAGGTCGAGCAGGGGGCCGTCGCCGCCGGTGGTTTCGGGCGCTTCGGCTTCGGCCGTCTGGGTCGTGCTGCTCATCAAGGTCTCCGAGGCGGCGAACGGAGGGCGAGGCCCGTTCACCGGAAAAACGTTCAAGGGCGCGAATGCGCTTCAAATGAGAGAGCCGCGTCAGGGCGCAAGGGTTCCATGGCTGGCGCAGCCCGCGTCAACCCGACGCAGACGGCCAAGCACCCGCGCGGAGGCGACTCCGGCGAGCGGTCATGGGCCCCGGCGCGTGTGAATTTGACGTCCGATTTCATGAAGGGCGCGCTCGGCATGGCGGCGGCCCGGTCGACGTCGTTTCAGCAGCGCGGCGAATCCACAGGGCCGCAGATGGCGTGCGGCGCCCCGTGAGTCAAGCTGTCCACAGGCTTTTCCGGAGGTTCAGGCGGGCTTGGCGTTCCGCGTGAAGCCGGCGACGGCCGACCAGTCCCTGTCGCCCAGCCCGGCCTCGACCGCCGCCGTCATCTGGCCGCGCACGGCGTCGAGCATCGGCAGCCGCAGGCCGGCGGAAGCGCGCGCGGCCTCGGCGAGGCGCAGGTCCTTAAGGCCCAGGGTCATCTTGAAGCCCGGCTCGTAGCGGCCGGAGACGATGTTTGGGCTGTAGTTCATGTAGGCGCGGGCGCCGAAGACGGTCTCCTGCATGATGTCCAGGAAGACCGCCGGGTCGAGACCGTTGGCCTCGGTCAGGGCGGCGGCCTCGCCCATGGCCTCGATGGCCATGGCGATCATCATGTTGCCGGCGATCTTGCCGGCGTTGGCGGCCTTGGCGTCTTCGCCCAGCACCCAGGTGCGGCGGCCGACGGCGTCGAGCAGCGGCCGGGCCTTGTCCACGGCGGCGGCGGGGCCGGCGGCGACGATGTTGAGCTGGGCGGCGGCGGCCGCGTCCGGGCGACCGAACACCGGGGCCGAGAGGTAGAGCACCCCCCGCTCGGCGTGGACGGCCGCCAGTTCCTCGGCGAAGGCGACGGAGATGGTGGCGGCGCAGATGTGCACCGCGCCGGGCCGCGCGGCGGCCAGGAGGTCGCCCTCCAGCACCACGGCGCGGATGGCGGCGTCGTCGGACAGCATGGTGAAGACGGCGTCGGCGTCGAACGCCTCGGCGGGGGTGGCAACCACGGTCAGATCATCGGCGACATCGGCCGCCACGGGCGAACGGTTCCAGGCCTTCACGGTATGGCCGGCCTTGGCGAGGTTGCGCGCCATGCCGACGCCCATCATGCCGAGCCCGATGAATCCGACGTCCATGTGAGGTCTCCCGTCTGGAGCCTGAAGAGGCTCCATTTCCTAGTGTTTGGAGCACGCTGGGCGGGTTAGGCGGCCACCTAACCCTGCGCGCCCCAGGCGACGGGCTTAGTGCAACGCCGCGTTGTCCGGGTCCAGCCAGGCGCCGGCGCGAACGATGCGCTTCTGGCGGTCGCGTTGCTCCTTGTGGCGGTTGAGAGCCGCCATGTCGCCGTCGCGGGCGAGATCGTTCTTGGCGTCCTCCACGGCGCGCTCGGCGCTTTCCAGCAGACGCAGGGCCTCGAGCGCGGCGGTCCAGGAGAGCTTGGCCTGCGCCTCGTCGTGTTCGGAGAGGAAATCGGCGCGCGCGCGTTCGGCGGCCTTCTGGATGCGCGAGAAGACGTCGTCGGTGACGCCCCGGGCGGCCAGGCGCTTGTTGACCAGGTCCGGGCCGGGCGTATCGCCGCCGATGCTGAGCGCCACCAGTTCCTTGACCATCGAGTCCAGGGTCGCGTCGCCGAAGTCGGTGGCGTCGATTACCTCGATGGAATCGCCCAGAAGTTTCGGGCGCTGTACAACGGCGACCACCAGGGCGGCGGCCAGGGGCGGCGGCGACGCGGCCAGGGCGGCGGCGGCGGCGAGGCCCTGGCGGGTGGCCGGCTCCAAGGACTGACGGCGGGTCTTGTCCCAGCGACGGCGAGACATCTGCTGGGCGGCGTGGGAGAGGCTGCCCTGCTCGTAGACGGGGCGCTCGGACTTCCACAGCTGCTCGAAGCGGCTGAGCAGGTCTTCCTTGTAGGCCTTGGCGAGGTCGCCGTCGGCGATGCTCGATGCGAGCTGGCGCAGGCGCACCTTGAGGTCGGTCTTCTGCTCGGGCGTGTCGAGCGGCTTCAATTCGCGCTCGCGCTCGAACAGTTGCTCGACGAAAGGCGTGGTGTCGGCCACCTGCGCCTTCAGGGCCGCCGGCCCCTGCTCGCGTAGCACGTCGTCGGGGTCCTTGCCGCCCTTGACCAGGGCGAACTTGAACGAGCGGCCGGGCTTCAAGAGGGGCAGGGCGCGATCAATGGCGCGGCCGGCGGCCCGGCGGCCGGCGTTGTCGCCGTCGAAGCAGAGGGTCGGCTCTCCGTGCAGCCGCCAGAGCAGCTCCATCTGCCCCTCGGTCAGGGCCGTGCCCATGGGCGCGACGGCGGCGACGCCGGCCCGCTGGCAGGCGATGACGTCCATGTAGCCTTCGACCACCACGAGGGGGGCGCCCTCCCCGGCGGCATGCAGCACCTTGCGGGCTTCGAACAGGCCGTAGAGCGTGCGGCCCTTGTCGAACAGCGGACTGTCCGGACCATTGAGGTACTTGGCCCGGGCGTTGGGATCCATCGCCCGGCCGCCGAACGAGATCGGCCGGCCTCGGGTGTCGGTGATCGGGAAGATGATCCGGTCGCGGAAGCGATCGTAGGGCGGGCCGCCGTCTTCGGGCGCGATCAGCAGACCGGCCTCGACGAGGTCGGCGGGCTTGGCGCCCTTGGCGACGAGGTAGTCCTTCAGCCCGGTGCGGCTGCCCCCGCCACCCCCGGGCGCAAATCCGATACCGAACCGCGCCCATTCGCTGGACGGCAGGCCTCGGCGCTCCAGGTAGTCGCGCGCCGCCTGGCCTCCGGGCCGGCGAAGTTCGCCCTCGAACCACTTGGCCGCCATGCCCAGCCAGTCGACCAGACCCTGGCGCCTTTCCTCCTGCTTGGCCGACTGAGGGTCGGGGTCCGGTAGGGCGACGCCGGCCTCGGCGGCCATGCGCTCGATGGCCTCGACGAAGGAGAGCCGCTCGGTTTCCTGGTAGAAAGCGATCAGGTCGCCGTGCTTGCCGCTGGAGAAGTCGTGGAAGAACCCCTTCTCGTCGTTGACGTAGAACGAGGGGCTCTTTTCCTTGTTGAACGGCGACAGGCCCACGTACTCGCGCCCGGCCCGCTTCAGCTTCACGGTCTTGCCGATCACGTCGGACAGCCGGAGACGGGATTTCAGATCCTCAAGGAAGGCGTCGGAGTAGCGCACGAGTGCAGTTATCCATCGGCGCGAAGTTCACTCCAAGTGAACATTCACACGGCGTGCGCCCCCTCCGTCTCGCCGCATGCGGCGATCCACCTCCCCCGCATGCGGGGGAGGAGAAATATAGCCGAGCCTAGCTTCACCTTAAGCGGTTGAACTTTTTGCGAAAACTGGAACTTCGCTGAAATCAGGTCGTTCGTTGGGACGCCGGGGCGGGCCAACCGAAATTCGCAGGGAGCGACCCCATGGCCGACTATGACAATGACCGCTGGAACAATGACAACCGCTGGGCCGGCGAGGCCGACTACGGCCAGGACCGCGACCGCCAGCGCGGCTATCGCGAAGGCCGCTGGGCCGACGACCGGTCCGATCGCGATCGGGGCGAGCGCCACCGCAGCCATCCCCTGCGCGGCGCCCCGCGCGTGAATCAGGACATCGGCTACGGCTCGGGTTCGCTGGCCACCGGCGTCGGCGCCGCGACCCGCGCGCCGGGCAGCTTCAGCGACTACGGCGCCTCGAGCAGCGGCGGCTATGGCGACGGCTACGGCGCCTATGGCTCGGCGCTCGACCGCACCTCCGAGACGCGCAGTTTCTACAGCGATGATGAAGCCCGGAGCGCCAACCGCTACCCGCGCACGCCTTATCGGGCCGATGACCGGTATGACGACCGCTTCGGCGGAACCGGCGGCTTCGGCGCCAATGAGGTGCTGGATCGCCAGGCCCGAGGCGACGACCGCGGCATGTTCGGCCGGCCCCGCGACCGAGACGAGGGCAAGCATCGCGGCCGTGGACCCAAGAATTACGCCCGCTCTGACGAGCGCATCCGCGACGACGTCAACGACCGCCTGACCGACGACAGCTGGCTGAACGCCCAGGACATCGATGTCGAGGTGCAGGACCGCGAAGTGACCCTCAGCGGCCACGTGCTGTCCCGCGAGGACAAGCGCCGCGCCGAGATGCTGGCCGAGAACGTCTCCGGCGTGACCCACGTGCAGAACAACCTGCGAGTTAAGCCCAGCGACGACGACGGGGCGGACACCGGCCCGCTGCCGATGCTGTAGCCGGGCCATTCGATCCACGAGGCGGCCGACCGCGAGGTCGGCCGCTTTCGGCCTCAAAGTCCTTGGAACCTGCACCTTGGCCCATCCGTTTCGAGGGAAACGGGACGGGCGTTGGGAGTTTGCAAGGGAGCAGCTTCATGGCCGACCACCAGAACAAATCGCCGAAGACCGACGGGCGCTGGATGGCGGATCGCATCGCCGCCCGCGACGCCGATCCCCTCGCCGACCCGGCCACGGACTACCTCGACAGTTATCGCGCCAACGACCCCTACGACCATTTCGGAGGCTTCGGGGTGTTCGCCACCGACGACATCCTCGAACGGCTGGCCCGCGGCGAGGAACGCCGGTTCTGGAATCGTAAGCGGGAATACGCCGGCGCGGGCGGTAAGCACCGTGGGCATGGCCCCAAGACCTATGCCCGCTCCGACGCCCGCATCTTCGACGATGTGAACGATCGCCTCACCGACGACAGCTGGCTCGACGCCCGGGAGATCGAAGCGACGGTCAAGGACGCCGAAGTGACCCTGGATGGCCACGTCCGCTCGCGCGACGACAAGCGCCGGGCCGAGATGCTCGCCGAGCACGTATCCGGGGTCGTCCACGTGCAGAACAATCTGCGCGTGAAGCGCCCAGAAGTCGCGGGGGAAGCCGTCGAGGCGCCGCCGCTGCCGCTGATCTAGCTAGTCCCGCAGATTGGCCAGCCAGCCTGGCAATTCGGCGAGGGTGGCCAGTTCGGCATAGCGCGGGTGACCGGCCGGCAGCTCGGCCGCCTCATGCGCCCAGACCAGCGGATAGGGCACGTAGGCGGCATAGGCGCCCGCCTCCAGCGCCGGCAGCACGTCGGAGCGCACCGAGTTGCCGACCATGGCCGACTGCTGCGGCCCGGCGCCGTGGCGGCTGAACACGCGCCGGTAAGTGTCGACATCCTTTTCGCTGACGATCTCGACGGCCTGGAAGCGCTCGCCCAGGCCCGAGGCGGCCAGCTTCTGCTCCTGATGCAGCAGGTCGCCCTTGGTGATGAGCACCAGGCGGTAGCCCTGGTCGGTCAGCTCGGAGAGCGCCTGGTCGACGCCCGGCAGGGGCTCGACCGGATGGATGAGGATCTCGCGGCCGGCGGCGAGAATTTCCTGGATCACGCGGGTGGAGACCTGGCCGCCGGTCATCTCGATGGCGGTTTCAATGGCCGAGAGAGTGAAGCCCTTGGCGCCGTAGCCGTAGAGGCGAAGATTACGCCGCTCGACCTCGGCGAGGCGCGCCTCCAGCGCCGCCTCGTCGGCGAAGTCGGCCAACAGCTCGACGAACCGCTTGTGGGTCAGGCGAAAGATCGTCTCGCAGTGCCAGAGGGTGTCGTCGGCGTCGAGGCCGACCAGGGTGACGGGCATGGGCGAGGTGGTACCCCGCTCACCAAAGCCACGTCCAGTCCGAGGCGCGCGCGCGGCAGCCGCCGTCCGGCCAGCCGCGCCAGCCTTGCCCGCGCACCACCTGACCGGTGGCGGCGCCCGTCGGTTCGCCGTCCTTGAGCGCCAGCCTGCCGTTGACCAGCACCTGGGAGACGCCGACGGCGAAAGACCGGGGATTTTCGTAAGTGGCGGTGTCGGCGACCCTGGCGGGATCGAAAACGACGATATCGGCGTAGCGGCCGGGCGCCAGCACTCCGCGGTCGTGCAGGCCGAGGTTGCGGGCCGGCAGCACGGAGAGTTTGCGAACGGCCTCGGCCAAGGTCAGCGCCTTGTCCTCCCTTACATACTTGCCGAGCACGCGGGCGAAGTTTCCGTAGGCGCGCGGATGGGTGGACGAAGCCAGGAACGGCGGCTCGGGCGCCTGGGCGCCGGCGTCGGAGGCGAAGCTCATCCAGGGCAAGGCCGTCTGCCGGCGGAGGTTGTCCTCGCTCATCAGGAAATAGACCACCTGGACGCGGCTGCCGTCCTCGATGACGAGGTCGATGGCGGCGTCCTCGGGCGAGACGCCGCGCGCCTTGGCGACCTCGGCCAGGGTCTTGCCGGTGAGGCCCTTCAGCGCCGGATTGCGGAAGCCGACCAGCAGCGTGCCCTCGGCGCCGGCGTGACGATAGAGGTTCTCGAACGTCGGATGCGCATCGCGCATCTCGGCCAGCACGCGGCGGCGGATCGCCGGGTCCTTCAGGCGGGCGATCCAGGCCTCGCGGCCGCCGGCCTGCACCCAGGTCGGCATGGCGGCGTCCAGGCCGGTGGAGCCGGCGGTATAGGCATACATGTTGGCGCTGATCCGCTGCCCCTTGGCGCGGGCCGCCTCGATGCGGGCGATGGCGGCGTCTTCCTTGCCCCAGTTGGAACGGCCGGCGGCCTTCAAATGCCAGATCTCGGCCGGGGCGCCGGAGCGGCGGGAGATTTCTATGGTCTCGTCGATGGCTTCCAGCAGACGATCGGACTCGCTGCGCATGTGGGCCATGTAGACGCCCCCGCAGCGGCCGGCCTCGGCGGCGAGGGCGGCGAGTTCGTCGGTCTCGGCATAGGTCCCGGGCGCGTAGATCAGGCCGGCGCCGACGCCGAGCGCGCCGTCCTCCATGGCCGAGCGGACCAGCCCCTTCATCTGCTCGAGCTGGGCGGGAGTCGGATCGAGATCGCCTTCGCTTCCCAGCACATGGGTGCGGACCGTCTCGGCCCCGACCAGGCTGGCGACGTTCGGCGCGACGCCTCGGGAGACGATGTGGCTGAGATAGCCGTCGAGGCTGGTCCAGGCGATGTCGAACTTGATGTCGCCCTGACGCGCCTTTTCGCGAGCCTTCATGGCGTCCGACCACGGCCCCATCGAAGAGCCCTCGCCCATCACCTCCAGCGTGACGCCCTGCTTCAGCTCCGAAAGCGCCCGGCCGTCGGCGATCAGGTTGTCGGTCGCCCAGCTGAGCATGTTGACGAAGCCGGGGGCCACGGCCTGGCCCTTGGCGTCGATCTCGGTCCGACCTCGGCCGGCGACCCGGCCGACGGCGACGACTCGCTCGCCTTCTATGGCGACATCGCCCTTGAACGGCGCGCCGCCCGACCCGTCGTAGATCGTGCCGCCGCGCACCACGACATCGTAGGCGGGCGCGCAGCCGCCCAAGGCCAGCAAGGCCGCCGCCAGCACCGCGCGCATGATCGCTCTCCCCTCCACCCCGAACACCCTAGCGTGATCCGGCGCGGCAAACAGACCCATGGTGTTGACCCGGGAGGCGTACCCCCCTACCTACGCCGCCGTTTGACCGCAGCGGAGGCGCCGAAGATGTCCACTGAACTTCTTCCCGGCGTCACCGGAATCCTGGCGCTGGCCGACGGAACCATCCTGCAGGGCGTCGGCGTCGGCGCGGTCGGCGCGGCGGTCGGCGAGGTGTGCTTCAACACCGCCATGACCGGCTACCAGGAGATCCTGACCGACCCGTCCTACATGGCCCAGATCGTGGCCTTCACCTTCCCGCACGTCGGCAACGTCGGCACGAACGTGGAAGATGTCGAGCAGATCAGCGGCTCCTCCGAGACGGCGGCCCGCGGCGCGATCTTCCGCGACGCCCCCACCGACCCGGCCAACTGGCGCGCCGACAGCGATCTCGACGGCTGGCTGAAGCGCCGCGGCGTCGTCGCCCTGGCCGGGGTCGACACCCGCGCCCTGACCAAGCTGATCCGCGAGAAGGGCATGCCGCACGCGGTGATCGCCCATTCGCCGGACGGCCAGTTCGATCTGCCCGCCCTGGTCGCCCAGGCGCGCGAATGGTCGGGCATCGTGGGCCTGGACCTGGCCAAGGACGCCACCTGCCTGCAGCCGTTCCAGTGGAACGAGGGCCTGTGGGAATGGCCGGAGGGCTACGAGAAGCCGGAAAGCCGCAAGTACAAGGTCACCGTCGTCGACTACGGGGTGAAGCGGAACATCCTGCGCGCCCTCTCCTCGATCGGCGCCGAGATCACCGTGGTGCCGGCCGACACCTCGGCCGAGGCGATCCTGGCGGCCAAGCCTGACGGGGTGCTGCTGTCCAACGGCCCGGGCGACCCGGCCGCGACGGGCGAGTACGCTGTGCCGCAGATCAAGGCCCTGGTCGACAGCGGCACGCCGGTGTTCGGCATCTGCCTCGGCCACCAGATGCTGGCCCTGGCCCTCGGGGCCAAGACCGTGAAGATGGAGCAGGGCCACCACGGGGCGAACCATCCGGTGAAGGACCTGACCACCGGCAAGGTCGAGATCGTCTCCATGAACCATGGCTTCACCGTGGACCGCGCCAGCCTTCCGGCGGCGGTGAAGGAGACCCACGTCTCGCTGTTCGACGGCACCAACGCGGGCCTCGCCGTCGAGGGCAAGCCGGTGTTCTCGGTGCAGCACCATCCGGAGGCCTCGCCCGGCCCGACGGATTCGCTCTACGTCTTCGACCGTTTCGCCAAGCTGATGGACGCGCGCTGAGGCCCGGGCCTCATCACGCATTGCCCGCCCGACCTTCCAGCGCCGCGCCCGCGGCGGCGATCTCGCGCGCCTGCAACCTCAGCTTACCGATCGGAGCCTTCGGCGTTACGCGCCTGGAAGCCCACATTACCGACAGGTCATCTTTACTTACATTACACTGATGTAATTCCTGAATTCGAGTTCATGAAGGCGACTTAACAAGTATTCGTCGAACAATAGCTGTATAGCCTCTTCATCGGAAGTTCATCGCCACACGGCGCCCGCAGGAGAGAAACAATGTCCGCCATCATCGCCCGCCTCGCTTCGGCCGCCGCCATCGTCCTGGCCGCCGCCCCCATGGTCGCCGCCGGCTCGGCCCACGCCGAAACCCTGAGCCGCCGGATCGCCGTTTCCGACATCGACTTCAACCGCGCCGACCAAGTGGCGCGCTTCGACGAACGGGTCGCCCGCGTCGCCTACGCCATCTGCCCGCTGGAAACCCGCCAGAACCGCGCCAAGGCGGAAGCCTGCCGCCAGGACCTGCGCAATCAGGCCGTCGCCAATCTGGGCGCGCCGCAACGCCAGCAGCTGGCCCGCCTCGAACGCGAGACCATCAACCTCGCCGCCAAATAAGCCTCCACCCATGCGGCGAGAAAAAAGGCCGGACATCGAAAGATGTCCGGCCTTTGTTTGTTCGGGTTTCGCGGCGCGTCGCTAGCCGCCTGTCACCTTTCGCCCCACGAACAGGCCGAGGGCGAGGAAGATCAGGAAGCCGATCACGAACAGGCCGAACAGAATCTTGGCGATGCTGGCGGAAGCGCCGGCAAGGCCCGAGAAGCCGAGCGCGCCCGCGATGAGGGCGACGATGGCGAAGATCAGGGCCCATTTCAGCATGGGAAATCTCCTTGTCGAGGGGTTGCGGGTCTAGGCGTTGCCTCAAATAAACGTCGCTTTGGCGTGGCCTGTTCCGACGGCCTTAACCCCGTCACCCAGAGCGGCTACAGAACGTCCATGGCCTCTAAGCCCGAAAGCCCTTCCGAACCGTTCAAGCGCGCCCTGGCCCACGCGGCGCGTTCGCTCGCCGAGACGCCCGATCTCGAAGTGGTGTTCTCCAACGACGCGCCGCAGCTGATCGGCTCGCGGGCGATCCTGCCGCATCCCTCACGCGACATCGGCCCGAAGGAGGCGGCGCGCATCCGCGGCCTGGCCGACCAGATGGCCCTGCGGCTGGCGCACCACGACGCCGAGGCCCACGCCCGCGCGCGGCCGGTCTCGCCCCGCGCCCAGCCGGCCTTCGACGCCATCGAGCAGGCCCGCATCGAGGCCATCGGCGCCAACGCCCTGGGGGGCGTGCGCGCCAACCTGGCGGCCGCCCTGGAGGCGACGCTGGAGCGTAAGGGTCTGCTGCGGCTGGAGAACAAGGCCAACGCCCCCATCGCCGAGGCCCTGGGCCTGCTGGTGCGCGAGCGTCTGACCGGCGACGCGGCGCCGGACGGCGCCAAGGGCCTGGTCGACCACTTCCGGGCCGAGATCGAGGAGAAGGCCGGCGCCGACCTCGATCGCCTGGCCGAGGCGGTTCACGATCAGGCCGCCTTCGCCAAGGTGAACCGGGCCATCCTGCGCGACCTCGACCTGGCCGACGATCCGGCCGACGCCGAACCCGAGTCCGGCGACGACCAGGGCGAGGACGATCCCTCGGCCGACGAGGCGGACGAAGGCGAGGAGGAAACGCCCGAGCCCGAGGAGGACTCCGGTTCCGACCGCTCGGACACCCAGGACGCCCAGGCCGACGGCGACGAAAGCCAGATGTCGGAGAGCGAGCAGGCGGCCAGCGAGGACACCGAGGAAGCCCCCGATGTCGGCGAAGGCGCCAAGCCCGCGCGGCCGGACATCCGCGACCCCGGCAAGGCCGAGCCGGCCTACAAGGTGTTCACCACCGCCCACGACCAGATCGTGGCGGCCGACGAACTGTGCGACCCCGAGGAGCTGACGCGCCTGCGGTCCTATCTCGATCAGCAGCTCTCGGCCCTGTCGGCCGTGGTCTCCAAACTGGCCAACCGACTGCAGCGCCGCCTGCTGGCCAAGCAGACTCGGTCGTGGACCTTCGACCTGGAGGAAGGCCTGCTCGACGTCGGCCGCCTGACTCGCGTCATCGTCGACCCGACCGCGCCGCTGTCCTTCAAGGAGGAAAAGGACACCGAGTTCCGCGACACGGTGGTCACCCTCTTGATCGACAACTCCGGCTCGATGCGCGGGCGGCCGATCATGGTGGCGGCGATCTGCGCCGACATCCTGGCCCGCACCCTGGAGCGCTGCGGCGTGAAGGTGGAGATCCTGGGTTTCACCACCCAGGCGTGGAAGGGCGGGCTTTCGCGGGAGGACTGGCTGAAGGCGGGCAAGCCGCCGGCGCCCGGCCGCCTGAACGACCTGCGCCACATCGTCTACAAGGACGCCGACGCCCCTTGGCGCCGCGCCCGCCGCAACCTCGGCCTGATGATGCGCGAGGGCCTGCTGAAGGAAAACATCGACGGCGAAGCCCTGGTCTGGGCGCACCAGCGCCTGATCGGCCGGCCCGAGGACCGCCGGATCATGATGGTGATCTCGGACGGCGCGCCGGTGGACGACTCCACCCTCAGCGTGAACTCCGGCCACTACCTGGAGCGGCACCTGCGCCAGGTGATCGCCGAGATCGAGGACAAGAGCCCGGTCGAGCTGCTGGCCATCGGCATCGGCCACGACGTGACGCGCTACTACAAGCGGGCCGTGACCATCGTCGACGTCGAGCAACTCGGCGGGGTGCTGGTCGAGCAGTTGGCGGCCCTCTTCGAGGAAGCGCCCCGCAGCCTGAAGACCTCGCCTCGCGCACCGCTGCCGCCGGTGCTCGGAGGCGGCGGCAGCGCCCTGCGGCCGGTCCGCGCGGCATGAGCCTTTTCCGAACGCCCCTCGCGGCGGCGCTTTGCCTGGCCCTCGCCGGCTGCCTGACGCCCGCCCCCGCCCGGCTGCCGACCGCGCCCCTGCCCTACGCCGAGACCGTTCGCGTCGACGCCAAGCCGCTGCCGCTCGATCCGCGCAATCCGGCCACAGACCGCATCGGCGACTTCGTCTTCGCCGGCGCCGTGGACCTGACCAGTCAGGACACCAGTCGTTTCCACGGCTTCTCCGACCTGAAGATCGTCGGCGACCGGCTGTATTCCGTCGGCGACGACGGGGCCGAGGCGCTGGAAGCCCGGCTTAGGCTGGGAGCGGACGGCAAGATCGCCGGCCTCGCCGACGCCCGCCTCGCGCCGCTGATCGGCGAAGACGGCAAGCCCCTGCAGAGCAAGCAGGAAACCGACGCCGAGGGTCTGGCCATCCTGCCGGGCGGCGACAAGCTCTACAGTTTCGAGCGCGATCACCGGATTCTCCGCTACCCCGCCGCCGGCGGTCCGCCGGTGCGCGCGCCGATTCCCCCGGTGAAGATGCCCAACAACGAGGGCATGGAGGGTCTGGCCGCCGCCCGCAGGGTCGGCCGCGACGCCTATTGGGTGGGGATCGAGGACGGACAGGTCTGGCTCTGCCGCCTGAGCGCCGACTGCCGCAAGATCGAGGGCCTGCCGGCGCCGCCGGAGGGCTACCGCCTTTCAGGCATGGCCGAGACGCCGACCGGCGACCTGGTGCTGCTGCACCATCGCTTCGAGCGACTGCCGAACCTGAGCCACATCGTCGTCTCCATCGTGCGCGACCCGCTGACCCGCGCGCGCGTGGTCGGCCGTTTCCGCCTCGACTCGCCGATGACGGTCGATAACTTCGAGGGCGTCGACGTGGTCCCCCAGGCTGGGGGCCGCCAGCGATTCTACTTCCTGGTCGACGACAACTTCCTGGCCAGCGAAGCGACGATCCTCATGGCTTTTGACTGGATGCCCCCGAAATGACCGCACCGGCCAGCGTCTCCGACTTCCGCGAAGGCGCCCGCCGCCGCCTGCCCAAGCTGCTGTTCGACTATGTGGACGGCGGCTCCTACGCCGAGGCGACCCTGCGGCGGAACATCACCGACCTCGAGGCTCTGGCCCTGCGCCAGCGGGTGATGGTCGACGTCTCGCGGCGCTCCACCGCCATCGAGCTGTTCGGCCGCAAACAGAGCATGCCCGTGGTGCTGTCGCCCATCGGCATGGCCGGCATGCTGGCGCGCCGGGGAGAGGCGCAGGCGGCCCGCGCCGCCGAGGCCGCCGGCGTGCCCTTCACCCTCTCGACCGTCGGCATCTGCGACATGGAAGAGGTGGCCAAGGCCGCCGTCCCTCCCTGGTATCAGCTCTACATGCTGCGCGACCGCGGCTACATGGGCGCCCTGCTGGATCGCGCCCGTGAGTTGGGCTGCCCGGTGCTGGTGTTCACCGTCGACCTGCCGGTGCCTGGCACCCGCTATCGCGACCGCCGCAACGGCCTGTTCGGCGGCTCGAACGCCTCGGCGCTCAGCCCGCGCCGGGTGCTCGACGGCCTGTCGCACCCCGCCTGGCTGTGGGACGTGCAACTGCACGGCAAGCCGCACACCTTTGGCAACATCGCCTCGGCCGTGCCGGACGCGCGCGGAGCGGCCGAGTTCTGGCCCTGGGTGACCAACAATTTCGACACCACCCTGACCTGGGATCATATCAGCTGGATCCGCGAGCGCTGGCCTGGCCCGCTGGTGCTGAAAGGCGTGCTCGACGCCGAGGACGCCCGCGAGGCGCGCCGCTGCGGCGTCGACGGCCTGGTGGTCTCGAACCACGGCGGCCGGCAGCTCGACGGCGTGCTCTCCGGCATCAAGGCCCTGCCGCCGATCGCCGACGCGGTGGGCGACGACGTCACCGTGCTGATGGACGGCGGCATCCGTTCCGGGCTCGACGTGGTCAAGGCCCTGGCCTGCGGCGCCAAGGCCTGCCTGCTCGGCCGGGCCTGGGCCTTCGCCCTGGCGGCCCAGGGCGAGAAGGGCGTGACCTCGATGCTCGACATTGTCCGCGCCGAGATGCTGACCGCCCTGGCCCTGACCGGCGTGCCCGACATCCGAGACGTGAACCGCGGCGTGCTGGCTCAGTAGGCAGCTGCCGCCGCGCATTTGTGCAGCATTTAGATTGGAAATGTGAACATTGTTTGATTGGGCCGATTTGGCTTGCGAGCCCATCTGATCGATGTCAAGTCCAGCTTCGGCGGCGCAAACAGGCGAGACCGGCGCGCCGCCAGAGGAATCGCTCCGGGGAGATGGTTGAACCCAACCCTCTTTTCGGAAAGCACGTCAGATGATCCGCACCGTCACCCTGGCCCTCACGGCCGCCGCCCTGTTCACCGCTCCCGCCCTGGCCGGCACGCAGATTTCGCTGTCGGGCAAGACCCCGGCCCAACTCCGCGCCGAGGTCAAGGTCGTCGCCGGCAAGCTCTGCGCTGAAAAGTTCGCCGACAGCGCCGACCGCGCCACCTGCGTCGCCACGACCACCGACGCCACGATGCGCCGCATCGCCACGCGCGGCGAGTTCGTCTTCCAGACCGCCTCGGCCGACTGAGTCGAACCTCCGCCCCCGCTAGGCGAAGACCCCAAAAGCGAAAGGCCCGCGAGCGATCGCGGGCCTTTCTGCATTTCAGAGCCTCGACCGGCGCCGGAGCGCCGGATCGACAGGCGGCCTTAGGCGGCGGCTTGCGCTTCCTTGGCCTTGACCTTCAGCTGCTTCTTGATCTTCAGGGCGCGCGGCGAGAGATCCTCGTCGCTGGCCTTCAGCAGGAAGGCGTCGAGGCCGCCCTTGAAGTCGAGCGTGCGCAGGGCGGCGTTGGTGACCTTCAGCTTGAAGGACTGGCCCAGGCTTTCCGACGCCAAGTTGACGACCGCCAGGTTCGGCAGGAAGCGGCGCTTCGTCTTGATGTTGGAGTGGCTCACATTGTGGCCGACCATCGGGCCGACACCGGTGAGTTCGCAGCGGCGAGACATAGGCGGACGCTTTCGAGGTTCGCAAAACGGGATCACACGCGAAAGCCAGGCCCTCGCGCGAAAGAGCAGGCCGTATAGGCAAGGCGGCCTCTCCCGTCAAGCCGAAGAAGGCCCGGGGACGCCTTCAACTGCGGTTCATCCAGGGGCATATAGAAAGCCTTCCTAAGACAAGGCCGTTTGGCCGTCGCCGACCTTTGGAGCCCACGGCATGATCCGCCGCCTCGCCCAAGCCGCCCTGCCCCTGGCCCTGGCCACGCCCCTGGCCGGTTCGGCCTCGGCCCAAGCCCCGCGCCCGGCCACCATCCAGACCGGCGAGTGGGAGTACAGCTATCGCCTGGCCGGCTTCCTGCCCGCGGGCAGGGAGAAGAAATGCCTCGGCCCCGCCGAGGTGCGCACCTTCGCCGACGGCATCTGCACCAGCCGCTATCGCTGCGAGTACGACGTGAAGACCGTCGCCGACGGCAAGGTGGCGCTGCAGGGCGTCTGGATCGACAAGAAGGGCCGCGAAGCTCCGGTGACCGCCAACGGGACCTACGGCCCCGAGGCCTTCACCCTCGCCATCAAGCTGCGCACCATCAACGGCATCCCGCTTTCGGGGACGATGAACGCCCGCCGTCTGTCGCCGACCTGCACGAGCCCGACGAAGTAGCGGTCGGGCTTTCCGCTTGTGGTCGATTGAGCCGCAGATACAATAGCTTGTAGAGAACAAAGGCTGAATCGGACGAGGTCACCGATTCGGTCACGATTCGTTTCGCCCGTGTTCCGCCACGGAACTCCCGACCGCCAAGCTCCGAGAAGATCGCGTGACAATCGCGCCTTGAGGCACGGCGGCGCTTGCCCGGCGGCGAGTCGCGCCCCACCTTCGGATCATGAGCGACCGCAGCACCGGTTTGGCCCCGTCGAAGGTGACGGCGGTGCTCGGGCCGACCAACACCGGCAAGACTCACCTGGCCGTGGAGCGGATGCTCGGCCACGCCTCCGGCATGATCGGCCTGCCGCTGCGCCTGCTTGCGCGCGAGATCTACGATCGTATCGTCAAGCTGCGCGGGGCCCGCATGGTCGCCCTGATTACCGGCGAGGAGCGGATCATCCCGCCGCGCGCGGTCTATTTCGTCTGCACCGTCGAGGCCATGCCGCTGTCGCGCGAGGTCGAATTCCTGGCGGTCGACGAGATCCAGCTGTGCACCGACCCGGAGCGCGGCCACGTCTTCACCCACCGCCTGCTGCACGCGCGCGGCAGGTACGAGACCATGTTCCTGGGTGCGGCCACCATGGCGCCGCTGATCCGGCAGCTCGCGCCCGACGCGGAGTTGGTGTTCCGCGAGCGCTTCTCCACCCTCTCCTACGCCGGCTCGAAGAAGATCACCCGCCTGCCCCGGCGCTCGGCCATCGTCGCCTTCTCGGCCGACAGCGTCTACGCGATCGCCGAGCTGATCCGCCGCCAGCGCGGCGGGGCGGCGGTGGTGATGGGCAGCTTGAGCCCCCGCACCCGCAACGCCCAGGTCGCCCTCTACCAGTCCGGCGAGGTCGACTTCCTGGTGGCCACCGACGCCATCGGCATGGGCCTGAACATGGACGTCGACCACGTGGCCTTCGCGGGCCTGCGCAAGTTCGACGGCAAGCGCACCCGCTGGCTGCATCCGCCCGAGGTGGCCCAGATCGCCGGACGCGCCGGGCGCTACAAGCGCGACGGCACCTTCGGCGTCACGGGCGAGTGCGAGGAGATGGACGAGGATCTCGTCCAGGCGGTCGAGACCCACAGCTTCGAGCCGATCGAGGCCGCCTTCTGGCGCAACGCCGCCCTCGACTTCGATTCCCTCAACGACCTGATGCGCTCCCTAGCGCGCACGCCCAGCCGCGCCGGGCTGAAGCTGGCCGACGAGAGCGTGGACGAGCAGGCGCTGCGGGCTCTGGCCCGCGACGAGACCGTCGTGCAGCGTTGCCGCGACCGCTCGGCCCTCATCCGCCTGTGGGACGTCTGCCAGACGCCGGACTTCCGCAAGACCACGGCCGAGGAGCACCAGCGCCTGCTGCGCGAGCTGTTCTTCCCGCTCACCGAAGGCCGTCGCCGCCTGCCCGACGACTGGATGAGCCGCCAGATGAAGGCGCTGGACCGGCTGGACGGCGAGATCGACGCCCTGGCCGGACGCCTGGCGCAGGTGCGCACCCTCTCCTACGTCGCCAATCGCCCCGACTGGCTGGCTGACGCCATCGGCTGGCAGGGCCGCATGCGCGAGCTGGAGGACCGGCTCAGCGACACCCTGCACGAGAAGCTGATGGCCCGGTTCGTGGACCGGCGCACCAGCGCCCTGATGCGTTCGCTGGGCGAGCGGCAGGACATCCTGGCCGGCGTGGCCGACGACGGCGCGGTCACGGTCGAGGGCGTGGTCGTCGGCCAGTTGAACGGTGTCGGCTTCGAACCCTCGAAGGCCGCCAGCGCCTTGGAGGAGAAGGCCCTGCGCGCCGCCGCCGCGCGGGCGGTCGCCCCCGAGATCACCCGTCGCCTGGGGCGCCTGGCCAGCGAGCGCGACGATGCCTTCGCCCTCGATCCGGAAGGCCGGTTGCTGTGGCGCGGCGACATCGCCGGCGTGGTGACCGGGGCCGGCAAGGTGCGGCTGCTGGGCGAGCTGGGCGCGGCCGCGGCGCGGGAACGGGCGACGCGGCGGCTCGAGGCCTTCGTGGCCGCCGAGACCGGTCGCCGGCTGAAGCCGCTGCGCCGGCTGCAGGCCGCCCTGGACGACGGCAAGGTGCGAGGCCTGGCGCGCGGGATCGTGCACCGTCTGGTCGAGGCCGGCGGCGTGCTGGATCGCCGGCCGCTGGAGCCCGACCTCAAGGCGCTGAGCCAATCCGAGCGGCGGACGCTGAAGAGCCTGGGCGTGCGCTTCGGCGGCTTTTCGGTGTTTCTGCCCGGGGTGCTGGCGCCCCAGGCCATGGCGCTGGCCCAGGCCCTGGCGCCGCCGACGACGCTGGCGGCCGGCAAGCTGTCGCCCCTGCCCGCCGGCGTATCGCCCCGCAGCCTGGCGGCCCGCGGCCTGCGCGCGGTGGGCGGCCATGCGGCCCCGGTCGAGCAGTTGGAGCGGCTGGACGCGGTGCTGCGCGAGACCTTCCAGCCCGGCAAGGGATCGACCCTGCCGGACGCCGAGCGCGAGGCCCTCGGCTGGAGCGAGGCCGAGGCCAAGGCGGTGCTGCGCGCCCTCGACTATGTACCGCTGAACGCCAAGGAGGGGGGCGAGGCCTGGCGGCGACGCCGCGTCAAGGCGCCCGAGGCCAAGCCGGCGCCGACCCACTCGCCGTTCGCGGCCCTGTCGGTGCTCAACGCGCCGCCGGCCGCCGAACCGAAAAAACCTCGTCGCCGGCCGCGACTGCCGCGCCGAAAGGGGGGTTCGGCGACTTGATCACCGACTGAGCGCCCCGCCGATAGCGCGGCCGAGGAGGCCGCCCATGCCAGGCATCGCGGGCGCGGCGGGCCGCGCCGCCGGCGCGGGCTGCCCCGGCGCGGCCTGGCCGCCCATCGCCGCGCCCATGGCCGACATGTCCATGCCGAGCATGGCGGTGTGCTGGGTGCGGTAGCGCACCTTGGTGGTCCATTGGATATCCCACGGAACCTTCGGATCGGTCGGACGCGGTGGAAAGGCGATGTCGGTGGGCGGGGCGTAGCCGTAGATGTTGTAAATGCCGCCCGCGCCGCCGGGGCCGAACACCTCGGCCGGGATGGTGCAGGTGGTGGTCGAGCCGCGCAGCAGCGTGCCGTCGCCGGTCAGCTTGGTGATGTCGTTGGCGGTGAGGAAGCCGGACGCCGTGGTCACCCAGCCGATGGCGCGCGCCGAGTTGGCCCACATCACGATGCTGCCGTCCTGCCGCGCGCCCATGGCCGTCAGACCGATGGCCCGGACGTTGAGGTTCAGCTGCCAGGTCAGGGGGATCGATCCATCGGCCGCCGCGGCCGAGGCGGTGACGTTGAAGGGCGGCAGGAAGTCCTTGCCAAGGCCGAGGTTGAAGGTGATGTCCGGCGCCGCGTTGGACTTGATCACATGGTCGCCGAGGATCGAGCCGCCGAGCGGATACTCGATCACCTTCTCGCTGCGCGGGCCGTCCGCATAGGACTTGTAGTTGCTGGGCAGCGGCGGAATGGCCGACTCCAGGCCGAGCGACGGCGACATCGCGGCGCTCAGCGTGGCGATGGTGGCCGGATCGGTGATCTTGCTGAGGTCGATCACGGTCGGTTGGCCGGCGGCGACATGCGGTCCGCAACCGCTGTAGAGCAGGATCTTGCCCTTCGGCCGCTCGACCGGCGGCGGCTCGCTGGGATCGCGCGGCGTGGGCCGGCCCTGGGTGGGCGCGGTGTAGCCGAGCCGCAGGGGGTTCTCGCTGGCGACGCCCGGCGGCGTCATGTGGGTGGCCGTGGTCGCGGGAACACCCGGCCCGTCATTGGAGGCGAAGCGCAGGAACAGCTTGTGGCTGCCCCCCGCGGCGGCCGCCATGCCGCGCATCATCGACATCACATTACCGAGGCCCGGGCGTCCGCCGCCGGCCGCTCCGGCCGCGCCGCCGAGCGAGAAGCCGGACTCGGTGGTGGCGTCCATCCAGTAGACGGTGCGCGGGCCGGTGACTTTCTGGGCCGTCGCCGCCGGCGCCGCGGCTGGCGCGGTCGGTCGGCGCGGCGTCTGGGCCGAGGCGGCGGCGGTCAGCGCCAGGGCGGCGGCGCCGGTGGCGAGGCCGATACGGCCGAGAGGGCGGCGGTCCATCAATCTGCCTTTCCGAGTCGAGACGAGATTCGCGAGGACCGCTTATGGCCCCTTATCTTGACGATGCCGCTGACCGGCCCTCCCCTCATGTTCAAGGCGGCGGGATTTGCTCGCGGAGCCTCCGATCGCCGGTCTATGATGCGGGCTCCGACGTTTCCCTGCGTGATGCGAGTGATGGCCTTCCTTACCGCCGCGGATCGAGCCGCGTGACCGAAAGCGCCGCCGAGACCGTGCGCGCCGATGTCTGGTTGTGGCGGGCGCGGTTCTTCAAGACCCGGTCGATGGCCGCCCGCTTCATCGAGGAAGGCCGCGTGCGCCTGGTGCGCGGCGGGGCGGAAACCCGGATGGACAAACCCGCCCGCACCCTGAAGCCGGGCGACGGCGTGGTGTTCGCCGTGGGGGGCAGGCTGATCGCCGTGAGGGTCGAGGCGGCGGGCGAAAGACGCGGTCCGGCGGAGGAGGCGCGGTCTCTCTATTCGGCCATTGAGGAAAGCTGACGTTGACAAGGCGCCGCTGGACTCCGAAAACCCCGCCGCGCCAAAGCCTTCGTTCCGCGAAATCACCTTGTTATGACCTACATCGTCACCGACGCCTGCATCCGCTGCAAGTTCATGGACTGCGTCGAAGTGTGCCCCGTGGACTGCTTCTACGAGGGCGAGAACTTCCTCGCCATCAATCCGGACGAATGCATCGACTGCGGCGTCTGTGAACCCGAGTGCCCGGTGGACGCCATCAAGCCGGACACCGAGGACGAGGCCGACGGCAAGTGGCTGAAGATCAATTCGGAGTACGCCCGGGTGTGGCCGAACATCACGGTCAAGGGCGAACCACCGGCCGATCGTGAAGAGTTCGAACGCGAAACCGGCAAGTTCGAGAAGTACTTCAGCGAAAAGCCCGGCAAGGGCAACTGAGGCCCGGAATTCGGCGTCGCCGCGCGCGGTCCAGGCCACGCAAACCTTTCTTTCGCCTGAATTTTGTGTTACCGTCACAAAAGACGTGGCGGTTCTCGGATACCTGCATCGCCTCGTCCTTGTCGAAGGAGTGAGTCGTTCGGCGACCGACCTGCCCGTCCTGGGCGTCGGCCCCCCGCAATCCCAACCGAACCTCGAAGGCCCCGCGCGCCTATTTGTGCGGAGGGCGGCCTTTGCATTTTGGTCGGGCGATCGGGGGTAAGCGAACGGCTCCAAAAGCGCGCCCGGACGGCGCGATACGGAAGGACATACGATGAGCAAGAGCGGTCTGGCTTTCTCGGTCGGCGATAGCGTCGTCTATCCCGCCCACGGCGTCGGCAAGGTGCAGGCGATCGAGACCCAGGAAGTGGCCGGCTTTGCCCTTGAAGTTTACGTCATCACCTTCGACCACGAGAAAATGACCCTGCGCGTGCCGACCAAGAAGGCCGTCGCTTCGGGTCTGCGCGCCCTGGCCGAAACCAATGTCGTGTCGCAGGCCCTGACCACGCTGAAGGGCCGCGCCCGCGTGAAGCGCACCATGTGGAGCCGCCGCGCCCAGGAATACGAAGCCAAGATCAACTCGGGCGACCTGATCTCGATCGCCGAAGTGGTCCGCGACCTGCACCGCGCCGAGAACCAGCCGGAACAGTCCTATTCGGAGCGTCAGCTCTATGAATCGGCCCTGGACCGCATGGCCCGCGAAGTCGCCGCCATCGAGAAGATCGACCGCGACTCCGCCGTCGGCATCCTGACCAAGTCGCTGCAGAAGGCCGCCTAGGCTTCTTCTCGGTTCGAAACTGAAACGCCCGGCCGTCCCCGCGACGGCCGGGCGTTTTCGTTGACGGACGCCGCCGGGCGGGCGACCGTGCGGCCGCCTTTCGAGAGAGCCCGATGTCCGTTCCGCGTATGCTTTCCGCCCTTGCCCTGGCCGCCGCCCTGAGCGGCGCCGCGACGGGCGCCTTCGCCCAGACCACGGCCGCCCCGCCGCCGTTTCCGCTGGAAATGTTCAAGGCGCTGCAGGCGATGCCCGGCCAGACGCCCGCGCCTCAGGACGAGGACGCCTGCAAGGCGTCGGCCATCGCCTCCTGGCGGCCGGACAGCCAGCCGGCGGTGGATTGGACGAAGCCGGCCGTGCAGGTCGAGGCCGACCTCATCCATCCGGTGACCGCCGATGAGGCGGCGGCGAGCGCCAAGCTGGCGACAGCGTCCGCCGCACCCGTCAGCCTCGCCGAGGCCGCCCGCTTCACCGGGATCAGCCAGGCCCGGCTCCAGTCGATCAAGCCGGGCGCGAAACCCTATCTGGTGCGCTCGGTCTACCCAGTGCCGGAGCCGACGTTGGGCGTCACCTGGTACGGCGACATGCTGGAAGTCGCCGCCGAAGGCGAAGGCTGCGCGCCTTTCCGCAACACCCCGGTGCTGGTGTTCCTCGACCGCGCTCCGGCGGGGGTGTTCGTCGGGGTTTCGGCGGGGCACTAAGGCAACCGAGGGATGACCAAGCTCGGGCATTGTCTGCCACTCTTGCTCGCGGCAGGCACCGTCATGCTTCTGCCTCACCCCGCCACGGCGCAGCGCTCCTGCAAAAATGAGCGATTTGACGAGTGGAGAACACCCGAGAGCGTTGAGGCGAGGCTTTCGAAGCTGCCGTGGGCTGATGTTCCTCAGCATCTCGTTCTCAAGGTCGACCGTAGTGTGGACGAGGCGCGAGCGCGCCTGTCGCAGCGATCCTTCACCCGGCTTGCCGAAAGCGAAGTCGTTCACTTCGTTACTTCTCCCCCCAAAATGAAGAAGGGATTGGCGCCCTATCTCGTTCGTGGCGTGCGCCCGAATGGCGGCGCACAGTTCAGCGCCGGATGGCTCGGCGAGAATCTAAGCGTGTTTGCTGGGACGCTTGGCTGCGTGGCCGACACTAAGCAGCCGCTTGTAATCTTTCTGCCGAGACCTCCGAAAAGCGTGATCGTGAGCGCGATGTCCGCGCTCTAGCGACGCTCCACGACCTCGACCGCCTCGGGGTGGTCCAGCCAGATCTGGCCGCCGGGACGCAGCATGCCCCGGATGCGGATGAGCTTGCCCGCCAGCTCGGCCGGCGCCTTGCCCGCGCTGGTGAAGGCTTCAACGGCCGTGGCCGGAACCTCGCCGCTGACGACGCGGCCGGCCTCCAGCAGGTCGAGGTCGAAGCCCTGGCCGACGCGGCGCACCCGCCCCACCCGGCCCTCGACCACGGCGAAGCCGCGCTGATCGGGTGAGACCTCCTGCGGCAGCCAGACCTTGAGGCGGCCGTCGGCCCACAGGCCGCGTCGGGCGATTCGGGCCCTGGCCTCGCGGTCCAGCAGGTCGGCGGCGAGCGCGCGGTTGTCGGCGAAGGTGCGGACCTGGGCCATGCCGGCGTCGAGCATGGCGCCCTGAAGCCAGAGCCGGCCTTCGGTGCGGCGAAGGTGCGCCGTCTTGCGGCCGGAAGGGTCGGTGAGACCGCCGCCGGACAACAGCTCGACCGTCTTGCCGAGCACGAGGCCATCGAGCGTGCTCCGCGCCTCCTGGGCGCCGGGAGCGGCGCCATAGGGCGCTTCGACGCCCGCCAGACGGACGACGGCGCCGTCGTCCAGCACCAGGACATCGCCCGAACGCACCTCGATCACGCGCCCGCGGCCAACGGAGGCGAGGCGGCCGAGGCCGTTGTCGCCGCAGCCGGCCAGCGTCAGCCCAGCCATGCTCCAGAGGATCGTGCGCCGATCCGGATGCCCACCCTGCCCCATGGCTTGAGCTTAGGCCGCGAACCGGGGCGGCGTCGATGCGTTGAGGCTCGACCGAAGGAGAACCGCATCATGGCCAAGGACAAGTCGAAGAAGAGCAAGGCCAAGGCGACCGCCGCCGAGCAGCGGGCGGTGCAGGCGCAGGTGGCCGAGGCGGACAAGAAGGCGGGCAAGGCCAAGCCGAAGAAGAAGGCGGCGATGCAGGCGGGGGCCCGCCCCTATCCCGAACCGCCGATGCCGGCCGAGCATCAGGCCAAGCCGGGCTCGGAGGCCGATCTTTCGCTGAAGCCGATGTATGACGCGCCCTACTACCGGGGTTCGGGCAAGCTCGAGGGCAAGGTCGCCATCATCACCGGTGGCGACAGCGGCATCGGCCGGGCCGTCGCCGTGCTGTTCGCGCGCGAGGGGGCGGACGTCGCCATCCTGCATCTGGACGAAGCCAAGGACGCCCAGGTGACCCGCACCGCCATCGAGGCCGAGGGACGGCGCGCCCTGGTGATCGCCGGCGACGTGCGGGACAGAACGTTCTGCTTCGACGCGGTGGCCCAGGTGGTCGAGGCGTTCGGCGGCGTCGATGTGCTGGTCAACAACGCCGCCTTCCAGGTGCATGCCGCGCCCTTCGACGAGCTGACCGAAGAGCATTTCGACCAGACGATGAAGACCAACCTCTACGGCTATTTCCACATGGCCCAGGCGGCGGTTCAGCACATGAAGCCGGGCTCGGCCATCGTCATGTCCGGCTCGGTGACCGGCCTGATGGGCAACAAGGATCTGCTCGACTATTCGACCACCAAGGGCGGCATCCACGCCTTCACCCGCTCCCTGGCGGGCGCCCTGATCGAACGCGGCATCCGGGTGAACGCGGTGGCGCCCGGCCCGGTGTGGACGCCGCTCAACCCGTCCGACAAGGAGCCCGACGTGTTGGCGAAGTTCGGCGCCGACACGCCGATGGGGCGGCCCGCCCAGCCGGAGGAGATCGCCCCGGCCTACGTCTTTCTCGCCTCGCCCCAGACCGCCAGCTACATCACCGGTGAAATCCTGCCGGTGATCGGCGGCTACGGCAGCCGTTAACGTCCCGCGGAGGGCAATTGCAGTTCGTCGGCGGTCAGCCTGCCGTCGCCGTTCCGGTCGAGCCGGCCGAACACCAGTCCGGCCTTGCGGGCGAATTCGGCGCGGGTGACGCGGCGGTTCAGATCGGCGTCGGCCGACATCACCGGCTGCGGATCGTTAAGCAGGCCGAACATGGCGGCGCCTTCCCGAACGGTGGCGGCCACGGCGCGCCGCCGACTGCTGCTCGATCCGCGGGGCGCCTGCACCGGCGGCATCCCGGCGCCGATCAGAATCTCAGGCGCGATCTCGCGCTCGTAGCGGGTCAGTTCCGGCCCCACGAGGCTGTCGTCTTTCTCGACGTCCAGCAGGGTGAAGAAGCGGTCGAAGTCCTTGGCCAGTTCCTCGCGGGTGACGACGCCGTCGTGATCGGCGTCCACCTGCGCCCGCCAGCGCTCTATCGGCTGCGCGGCCGCCGCTTCGGGGCGGAACGGTTCACCCGCCGGGCTGATGAACACCCGCACGGGCGGAGGTCCAGGCGGCGGCGGCTCGGGCGCGGCGGCGCAGCCCGCCAGCAGCAGGCCGAGGACCGGAACGACTTTGAACGGGGTCATTGGCACTCTCAATCGTTGGTCGCCCCGTGCCGTCGCCGGCAACCTTGGCCATTCGATGGCCGACCCGTCGCTGGGGCGTAACCGCGGCGTAAATTATTGACCGTCGGCGTCCATGGGGCCGAGCACGCTTTCGTTCTCGCGCGCGGTCTCGACATAATGCGGCCCCCGGTCGAGTTCGAGGCGCAGCTTCTCACGGTCGAGTTGGTTCTCCCAGCGCGCCACCACCAGGGTCGCGACGCCGTTGCCCACGAGGTTGGTCAGGGCGCGGCATTCGCTCATGAAGCGGTCGACTCCGATCAGCACCGCCAAGGCCGCGATGGGCACCTGCGGCGCCACCGCCAGGGTGGCGGCCAGGGTGATGAAGCCGGCGCCGGTGACGCCGCTGGCGCCCTTGGAGGTCAGCATGGCGACGCCGAGCAGGCTCAGCTCCTGCGTCAGGCTGAGCTCGGTGTTGGTGGCCTGGGCGAGGAACAGGGTCGCCAAGGTCATGTAGATGTTGGTGCCGTCGAGGTTGAAGCTGTAGCCGGTCGGGATCACCAGGCCGGTCACCGGCTTGCTGGCGCCGAGGCGGACGAGCTTCTCCATCATCTGCGGCAGGACCGACTCGGAAGATGAGGTGCCGAGCACGATCAGCAGTTCCTCGCGGATATAGGCCAGGAACTTGAGGATCGAGAAACCGGCCCAGGCGGCGATGGCGCCCAGCACCACCAGCACGAAGAGGACGGCGGTCAGGTAGAAGGTGGCGACCAGGGCGCCGAGCTGGATCAGGCTGTCGACGCCATATTTGCCGATGGTGAAGCCCATGGCCCCGAAGGCGCCCAGGGGCGCCAGGCGGACCACCACGTGGATCACGCCGAAGAAGACCTTGGCGATCTGGTCGAGCACGCCGGCCGTCTTCTGGCCGAATTCGCCCAGCCGCGTGCAGGCGAAGCCGACCAGCATCGCCACCACCAGCACCTGCAGCAGGTCGCCCTCGGCGAAGGCGCCGAAGAAGGTGTCGGGGATCAGGTGCAGCAGATACGCGACGATCCCCTCTCCGTGCTTGGCCTTCTCGGCGTAGCCGGCGGCGATGGAGGGATCGAGGGTGGCCGGATCGATGTTGAAGCCGCGACCGGGCTGGACGGTGCGGCCGACCAGCAGGCCGAGAGCGAGGGCCAGGGTCGAGACCACTTCGAAATAAATCAGCGCCTTGCCGCCGACCCGGCCGAAGGTCTTGATGTCGCTCATGTGGGCGATGCCGCCGGCGACGGTGCAGAAGATCACCGGCGCGATGACCAGCTTCACCAGCTTGATGAAGGCGTCGCCCAGCGGCTTAAGCGACGCCCCGAACGCCGGCCACAGGGCGCCGACGAGAACGCCCAGCGCCACCCCGATCAGAACCTGAACATAGAGGCTCTTCAGCCGGCGCAGCATGCATTCCCCCGAAAAGGCGCGCGATTCCGGCGCATTGGGCCGACACTGACAGCAGGGGCGCGGCGGCGCAAACGCCCGGCGCGGTTCACGCCATCAGGCCGTGCATCCCGTCCCAGGCCAACTTGCCGCCGAGCAGCAGGAGCAGGATGTAGACAACGGTGAAGAACCGGTCGGTCGACACCCGGCGCACCACCCAGGTCCCGAACAGGGTGGCCGCGACCGCCACGGGGACGAGCGCCAGGGACGTCAGAAGGTTCTGGCGGGAAAACTGCCCGAGCGCGAAATAGGCCGGGACTTTCAACCAGTTGACCGCCGCGAAGAACAGCACGCTGGTGCCGATGAACACATCGCGCGGGAATCGCTTCGACAGGGCGTAGACCTGAAACGGCGGGCCGCCGGCGTGAGCGATCTGACTGGTGAACCCCGAAACCACCGCGCAGACGAAGCCGAACCAGGGGTGGGGCCCCTCCTTCACCGCCAGGGTGATGGCGCGCGCCGCCCACAGCCGCTGGGCTCCGAAGACGAGCGACACGATCCCGATCGCCAGTTCGACCGCGGCGATTCTGACGTGCGCGGCGAGGAAGTAGCCGGCGGCGATGCCGAGGACCGCGCCGGGCAGCATCAGCTTCAGAGTGCCGACATCCAGGGCCCGCCGGAAGTTCCAGACGCTGACCGCATCCTGCACCAGGAGAATGGGCATCAGGATCGAGGCGGCCTGCACCGGGGAGACGACAAGGGCAAGGATCGGGACGCCGAGCACGCCCAGCCCCGCGAAGCCGCCCTTGGACAGGCCCACGATGATCACCGCCGGCACAGCCGCCAGATAGAAGTAGAGGTCGGTGATCATGACCGCGCTCTAAGGCTCCGTTGCGCCATGCGCAAAGAAAAAGGCCGCCGTGTCGCCACGGCGGCCCAGTCTTGATCGGGGCCCTGGAAGGAAGGCCTCGAACGGCTTGGAAGATTAGAACTTCGCGCGCACGGTGACGTCGAAGCTGCGCGGGAACGGCGAGGCCAGGTTCGGGTAGTAACCGTTGGCCGAGTCGTAGAACGGCGGATCCTTGTCGAACAGGTTCGCCACGCGGCCTTGCAGCACCACGCCCTTCGCCAGGTTCTTGAACTCGTAGGCCGCCGTCAGGTCGACGGTGGTGTAGGAGTCCACGTCCTGGAACGGCGTGACCGTGATGTTCTTGTACCCGCTGGTGTAGTTCACGAACATGTTGACGGTGACCGGATCCAGGTTCCAACCCACGCTGTAGCGGGTCTTCCACTTCACGGCGTCAACCGTGTCGAGGCGATCCTGCGACGGCTGGCCAGGCAAGACCTGCTGGTCGAGGCGCAGCTGCTGGTTGGCGCTGATGCCGAAGTTGAAGGTGCCGAACGAGTCGGTGTTGAGCCGGTAGCTGATGTCGTAGTCGAGACCTTCGAAGTTCCGCGTGCCGAGGTTCACGGCCTGCGTGTACGGCACGTACTGGAACGTCTCCACCGTGATCGGGCTGGACGGCGCGATCTGGGCGATGATCTCGGCCATACGCTCCTTGTTCGGGAAGAACTCGGCGTACTTCGAGAAGGCTTCGTTCTGAATCAGGTCCGAACCGGTGATCTTGAAGATCAGGTTCGTGTAGTCGACCTGGTACCAGTTGATGCCGACGCGCAGACCTTCGAGGAAGCTCGGCGTGTAGGTGAAGCCGAACGACTTGGTCGTGGCCTCTTCCGGCTGCAGGTCGGGGTTGCCGCCCGAAACCGTGTACTGGTTGATGTTGGACAGCACGGTGCCTTTGTACTGACCATAGCCGATCGCGACGTTCGGGTTGGTGTTGTACTGCGGCTGGCCGAACAGCGAGCCCATGATCCCCAGGCTCGGCGCCGAGAAGTTGGTGCCGTAGCTGGCGTGGAAGCTCAGGTCTTCGATCGGCTTATAGACGATGCCGTACTTCGGGTTGAACTGGCCGCCGTAGCTGTCGAAGTGATCGTAGCGGCCCGAGATCGAGAGGGTCAGGGCCTTGGCCCAGGGCTTCTCGTTGAGGTCGCTGATCAGCGGCACGTTCACTTCCGTGAACAGCGCCTGGACGCTGCGGTCCAGATGGTCGTCACGGACGATCTGGTAGAAGCCCGAGCCCGGAGCATTCACGCCGCCGGTCTGCAGCTGGTTCATCTGCTCCGTGCGGAACGAGGCGCCGACAGCGGCGCGGACATCACCGCCCGGAATGGCGAACAGCGGGCCGTCGGCCTTGAACTGCAGCTCCTGCAGGCGCTGGGCGCCCCAGTTGCGCTGCTTGGCGCCGTTGTCGATCGAGGCCAGCGTCGCGGCGTTGTTGCCGGCGGCGTTGGTGAACAGGTTCAGGGCCGTGGCGGGGTTGGGATCGTTCACCGCCGCGATCAGGTTCACGTAGTCGAGCTCGCGGGATTCCCAGTAGTCGCGGGTCGCGGAGCTGACGAGCGAGGCCGTGCCCTTCCAGTCGGCGCCCAGATCGATGTCCAGGCCGAAGGAGGCGGTCGCCACGGTGCCGCTGGCGACGTTGGTGACCGGGGTCGAGAACAGGCCGACGCCGCTGCGGATCACGGAGACGTCCTGGCCACGCAGTTCCGCCGGAACGGTGCTGTCGTTGTAGAAGGCCGCACCCGGCTTCATGTTGACGCTGAGCGCCGGACGGCCGCCGAGCGATTCCGTTTCCTGGTGGCCGTAGTTCAGTTCGCCCCACACCTTGACGTTGTCGGTGAGCTGATGGTCGGCGGTCAGCAGGAAGCTGTTGCGCTCAAGGTCGGGGATGAGCGTCGTCGGCGAGAGCACGCCGCACTGACGGTCCGCGAGGGCCGTCGAGAAGTTCGGATAGGCGTAGGTGGTGCCGACCGGCACGCCGTTGGTGTTGATGCCGCGCAGCGTCGGGTTCAGGCAGGTCGTGCCGCGCAGATCGCGGCCGCCACGCGAGGATTGGTCGCCGCCGAGCGCGAGGTACGGGATGTCGGTCTGCAGGGGCGACTTGCTGCCCGAGTATTCGTAGGCGAGCATCACGCCGCCGCCGTCCCAGGTCTTGCCGCCGATGATGCCGAAGTTCTTACGCTCGTAGCGGGTCTCGCCGTCCCAGCTGTAGGTGGTGCTGGTTTCGATGCCGTCGAACGGCTTGCGGTAGATGAAGTTGACCACGCCGGCCACGGCGTCGGCGCCGTAGATGGCCGAGGCGCCGTCGGCGATGATTTCGGTGCGCTGGATCGCGATGGTCGGAACCGCCGAGGGGTCCGGGAAGGTGCCTTCGGTGCCGGTCGCGGCGACGCGGTGACCGTTCATCAGGGTCAGGGTCGCGTAGACGCCCAGGTTGTGGATGTTCGGGATGAAGCCGGCCGTCCGGAAACGGTTCGGCGTCGATTGCTCGGCGTTGGCGCCGAAGTTGCCCAACGCCGGCACGGTGGCCAGCATGTCCTTGACGTTGGTCGGGGCGACGGCGTTGACCTGCTCGCGCGACACGCCGATCAGGGCCGAGCCGACCGGGGCGACGCCACGGATCGACGAGCCGGTGACGACCACTTCGTCGACGACGGCCTGGGGCGCTTCGGCCGCCGGCGCGGCGTCCTGCGCGAAGGCTTGGCCGGCGGCCGCCACGGCGGCGAGCGCGACGCCCGAGGCCATGAGCGCCTTCAGAGACGCGTTTTTCCGATAAGTATTCGACATAGGAATTACTGTATCCCCTCGTAATTTTGTTTTCGGGTCGCTGATAGAGACGACTCCGCCGCTTGCCCGCGGACACGCGCCCGCGACCATGGAATCCGTTGTGGAGCAAGGAGTTCGCCGCCTCAGACCCCAATGGGAGGGGGCCGGATGAGCGCTCGCTCAGATTAAAGTTGGAAACCCTTTGTTCCTCTCGACGGTGTCATCCCGTCGTTGGGGCGCGATATAGATTGACGACCCAAGAGCGTGTCAAGCGGGCAACAAGACCCTGACGAGACAGCGACTTTTCAGACACACTCGCGGAAGGCCGCCGCGGAGCAGGGATGCAAGGGTGTCAAAAACGAGCTTAGAAGCCGGAAAACCCGCAAGTAATTGCAGTTCGCCGAACAAAGGTTAGAGGGCGCGTCAGACGACACTTTATTGACAGCCTGTCGAAAACTTTTCGTCGTTGGCCGGGGAAAAAAGTAGGGTCGGACACGAAAAAGGCCGCCGTGTCGCCACGGCGGCCCTTCCAAAAGCGGGCGCTTCGGTGAAGCGCCCGCCCCTGGTTTCGAGTCTTAGAACTTCGCGCGGAGCGTCAGGTCGTAGCTGCGCGGGAAGGGCGAGGCGAGACCGCCGTTGTAGCCGTTGTTGTTGTCGAAGAACGGCGGGTCCTTGTCGAACAGGTTGGCCACACGTCCCTGCAGGGTCACGCCCTTCACGAAGCCCAGACCGACGTCCGAGAATTCGTAAGCGGCCGTCAGGTCCACGGTCTTGAACGCATCCACGCGTTGGTTCTTCACAACCACCGAACCGGTGTTCCGATAGGAGCCGGTGTAGTTGTAGAAGGCGCTGATGGTCAGGTTGTTGTAGTTCCAACCGAAGTTGACGCGGCTCTTCCAACGCGGCGCATCCTGAGTGTCGATACGCGGCTGGAAGGGCTGACCCGGGAACACCTGCTGGTCGAACTTCAGCTGCTGGTTGGCGCTGAAACCGGCCATGAAGAGGCCCATCGAGTCCGTGTTGAGACGGTAGCTGATGTCGTAGTCGAGACCTTCGTAGACCCGCGTGCCGAGGTTCACGGCCTCGGTGTGCGGCACATACTCGAAGTTGCCGACCGTGATCGGGCTCGACGCCGGATATTGCTTGATGATCTCCGCCATGCGTTCCGGCGTCGGGTAGAACTCCGCCAGGGCCGAGAAGGTCTCGTTGGTGATCAGGTCGCTGCCCGTGACCTTGAAGAACAGGTTCGAGTAGTCGACGTGGTACCAGTTCACGCCGACGCGCAGACCGTCGAGGAAGCTGTAGCTCGGCGTCCAGTCAAAGCCGAACGACTTGGTCTTGGCTTCTTCCGGCGTCAGGTTGCCGCCGCCTTGGCCCGAGAGGACGTACTGGTTGATGTTGACCAGCGTCGTGCCCTTGTACTGGCCATAGCCGATCACCTGGTTCGGGCTCTGGTTGTATTGGGGCTGACCGAACAGGCCGGTCAGCAGGCCGACGTTCGGAGCGTTGAAGTTGGTGCCATAGGAGGCATGGAACCGCAGGTCGAAGCCGGGCGAGTACACGATGCCGTACTTTGGGTTAAACGTCCCCTCGTACTTGTCGTAGTAGTCGTAGCGGCCCGAAACCGACAGCGTCAGTTCCTTGACCAGCGGCAGTTCGTTCTGATCGCTGATCAGCGGCGCGTTCAGCTCGAAGAAGGCGGCCGACACCTGCTGACGCGGGTGGTCGTCGCGCACGACGGCGTCGTAGCCGGCGTTGGGGTTGCGCGAACCGCCGAGTTGCAAGGCGTTGGCCTGGGTGGCCCGGAACGAGGTGCCCACGGCGGCGCGCAGGGTGCCGCCCGGCAGTTCCATCAGCGGGCCGTCGGCCTTGAACTGCAGTTCCTGCAGACCTTGCTGGCCCCAGTTGCGCTGCGACGAGCCGTTGTCGATCAACGCCAGGGTGGCCGGGTTGTTGTCCGCGGCCTGGCCGAAGGGGTTGAAGGCGGTCGCGGCGTTGGGATCGGCCACCGCGGCCTTCATGTTGAGCAGATCGAGCTCACCGCCCGGACGACCGTCGACGTCGCGAGTGCGGGACAGGACCAGCGAGGCGGTGCCCTTCCAGTCCGCGCCCATGTCGATATCGAGGCCGGAGACGAAGGTGGTCACCGTCGCCGAACCGCCGCCCCGGAAGGTGTCGCCGAACAGGCCGTTGGCGCTGCGGGACACCGCGACCTGCTTCTCGCCGAGCAGCGCCGCCGGGATGTTCGTGGCGTTGAAGAACGGGCTCGTGTTCGGCACCAGAACGCTGAAGGAGGTGCGGGCGCCGAACGAGCTGCCGACGAAGTGGCTGTAGTTCAGTTCGCCCCAGACCTTCACGTTGTCGGTCAGCTGATGCTCGGCCGTCGCCAGGAAGGCGTTGCGCTCACCGTCGTTGATGATGGTGCCGGGCGTGAGGATGCCGCAGCGCTGAGAGGCCGGGTCGGTGCTGAAGCCCGGGCCGACGCCATAGGACGGGCCGATGGCCACACCGTTGGCCTGAACCGCGCGAACGGACGGGGTCAGGCAGTTGCTGGCGCGCAGATCGCGGCCGCCGCGCGAGCGCTGGTCGCCGCCGAGGGCCAGGAACGGGATCTCGGTGTTCAGCGGCGACTTGTTGGACGAATATTCGTAGGCGAGCATGACGCCGCCGCCGTCCCAGGTCTTGCCGCCGATGATGCCGAAATCACGCTTTTCGTAGCGGGTCTCGCCGTCGAAGCTGTAGGTGGCTTGCGTCTCGATGCCGTCGAACGGCTTGCGGTAGACGAAGTTGACCACACCGGCGGTGGCGTCCGAGCCGTAGATGGCCGAGGCGCCGTCGGCGATGATTTCCGTGCGCTGGATGGCGATCGGCGGAACCGACGACGGGTCGGGATAGGAGCCTTCCGTGCCCGTGGCGGCCACGCGGTGACCGTTGATCAGGGTCAGGGTGGCGTAGATGCCGAGGTTGTGGATGTTGGCCAGGTAGCCCTGGGTGCGGAAGCGGTTCGGGGTCGACTGCTCGGCGTTGGTGCCGAAGTTGCCGAGCGCCGGCACCGTGGCCAGCAGATCCTTGGTGTTGGTCGGAGCGACCGCCTGGATCTGGTCGCGGGTCACGCCGATCAGGGACGAACCCACCGGAGCCACGCCGCGGATCGACGTACCGGTGACCACCACTTCTTCGACCTGGGCGCCGGCGGCGTCCTGAGCGAAGGCCTGGCTGCCGGCCGCGAGGGCCGCGATGGCGACGCCGGAGGCCATCCACGCCTTCAGCGAGGCGCACTTCTTCTGTGAATAAGACATGACTCTGAAGTCACTCCCCTTTTTCCCGCCGCCAAACATCGGCGGCGCGTCCTGATTGAGCGCAGGTGGATCCCACGCGTTTTTCGCCCGCACGAAACACCGCACGGTTGAGTTTCTCGGCGTTTTGTCGCCGAGGTTAATTTTCTTACGTTCGTAGTCGGCTTTGGGTCTCAACTCCCAGCGGCGTGTGCCCACCGCTTCGGGCCGTATACACATCGAGGTCGCTCAACGTGTCAAGCGGGTTACAAACCGGCGCAATCCCAACTGAGCAGCCAGCTCACCAGCCCTCGAAGTTCGCAGACCGGCGATCCTTTTGGAGGTTTCGAAGAATTTTATAACGTTTCACGATGGTTCCGCGACACCCCCTGGACGGGCGCGTGGGCCAGCCGCGATCCGCTCTTGCTTCACCGCTCTCGCGACGTTTGTTTCCACGTGAAATCAGTCAATTACGGGCGCGACAGATTGCCGCCGCCGAGCCGGCTCACCCCTGACTGAACATGGATTTTCGAGTGACAAAAGATTGCCGGATCACCCCTGACAGGCGCCATTCCGCAGGGCGCCGAGATCATGGTCCGAAGAGTGTTCGCCGACGCGGACGGACGCTCGCCAATGTGTCTCGAAAGCGACCGTTTATATCCTCGTTATGGCAATTTTGCATCGCTGGGCGGTGCGTTCGCGGGGTCGTGAGGGGCCATCCTGAAGGGAGTCACTGCTGGGCCTAAGGCAAAGGTTGATCGCCTCAGAAGGGACTTGGAGCGTCGCAATCCCTTACCCCACAAGGAAAACGTCGTTTCGCCAAAAACCCGCCGGCGGGCCCGGTCCGCCGATCGGAGCCCCCCGAGGACGCCCTCACCCGAGGGCTAGGCAAACCCATTCACCGACGCGGCGCTCATTCAAGCGGTTCGCGGCCAAACGCGGCAAAAATCACACAGGTAGGCGGCTCCAGGGAGGAGATCGCGAGAATCGGCGGAGCGTCGCCCTAGTGAAAAGGCTGCGGCTTTCGCCGCGGCCTTCCGCGTTCAACACGAAACCCGATGCGCTAGAACTTGGCGCGCAGGGTCAGATCGATGGTCCGCCCGAAAGGCGACGCCAAGGCGGCGAAGTAGCCGTTGGCCGCGTTGTAGAACGGCGGGTCCTTGTCGAACAGGTTACTCGCGCGGGCCTGCAGAGTGACTCCCTTGAAAAGGTTCTTGAACTCATATGCGCCGGTCAGGTCGACCGTCGTGTAGGAGTCGACCTGCTGGAAGACGCCGCCGACCGAGTTCAGATTCCGGAAGTCGCTGACGTAGTTGACGAACACGGCGGCGCTGATCGCATCGCGGTTCCAGAGCAGCGAGTAGCGGGTCTTCCAGTCCGGCGCCTGCTCGGTCCCAAGATTCGAGACGAACGGCTGGCCGGCCGAGACCTGCTGCTCCCAAGTCGTCTGGTGGTTGGCGTTGATGGCGAAGTTGAACGTGCCGAAGTTGTCGGTCATCAACCGGTAGGAGGCGTCGAGGTCGATGCCGCCGATGTGGCGCGACCCGATGTTGATGGCGTTGCTGTTGAACAGCACGTCGTAGGTCGTGGTGATCGGCTGCTGCGACGGATAGAGGCGGATGGCCTCCTGAATCTGCGCCTCGGTCGGGTTGATGACCCGATACTGTTCGAACGCCGGGTTGCCGATGACGTCGGTCTGCGTCGCCTTGTAGATCAGGTTCGTATAGTCGACGTAGTAGTAGGTCGCGCCGAGGCGAAGGCCTTCAAGAACGCCCGTCGGGGTCCAGTCGACACCGTAGGAATAGGTCGTCGCCTCCTCCGGCTCGAGATCCGGATTACCGCCGCCGATGTTGTAGACATTGACCACGCCGAGGGTTGTGCCCTTCAGCGGACCGACGGCGATCGGGCCGAAGCCGGCGTAGTTCGAATTGGTCTGCGGCACGCCGAAGATCGAACCCAGCAGGCCGGCGTTTGGCGCGGCGAAGTTGGTGCCGTAACTGGCGTGGAAATTGATGCCTTCCACCGGCGAATAGACCACGCCGTACTTCGGGTTCAGCTTGCCGCCGTAGGCTTCGTAGTAGTCGTAGCGGCCGGAGATCGACAGCGTCAGGGCGTTGATGCCCGGCTTGGCGTTGAGGTCGCTGACCACCGGAACGTTGAACTCGGCGAAGGTGGCGAAGATCGAACGGCGGATGTTGTCGTCGCGGACCCGGCGGAAATAGCTCGACCCGGAGGCTTCCGAACCGGCCGTCTGGTGCTGGATCGACTGGTCGTTGCGGAAGTCGATGCCGACGGCCGCGCGGATCTCGCCGCCGGGAATAGCGACGACCGGACCGTCGGCCTTGATCTGCACCTCCCGCAGACGCTGGCTGGACTTGTTGATCTGCGCGAAGCCGTTGTTCACCGACGCCAGCACGGAGGCCGGAGTGCCAGTCCCCGCCGGCGTGAACGGATTCAACGCCGTGGCCGTGGTCGCGCCGTTCGCCGCGGCCTGCAAATTCAGGAGGTCCAGTTCGGGGCTCTCGTTGTAGTCCCGCGTGCGCGAAACGTGGAGCATGGCGTTGGCCTTCCAGTCGCGTCCCAGGTCCAATTCGCCGTTCAGCGTCAGGCCGGTGAATTCGGCGTACTGCTCGTTGACGCCGGCGGGGAACAGGCCGAGGCCGCTGCGCACCACCAGAACCTGGTCGGCGTTGGCGAGCGCAGGCGGGACGTTGCCCGCGAAGTAGGGGTTCGTGCGCGGCACCACGATGTTGAGCGTCTGGCGTCCGCCGATCGAGGTGGTCTCGTAGTAGGAATGGTTCAGCTCGGCTGAGACCTTGAGGCTGTCGGTCAGTTGGTGTTCGGCCGTCAGCAGGAAGGCGTTGCGCGTGCCGTCCGGAATGACGTTGGTCTGGTTCAGCACGCCGCAGCGCTGGTCGACCGCCGCGGTCGAGTAGTTCGGACCGGCGCCGTAGTTGGGGCCCGTGCCGCGCGGCTGGCCGGAGGGCGTGAAGGTCACGGCTTGATAGCGCGGGGTCAGGCAGTTGTTGCCCCGCAGGTCGCGCCCGCCGCGCGAGGTCTGGTCCCCGCCGAGGGCCAGGAACGGAATCTCGGTGTTCCATGGCGACTTGTTGTCCGAGTACTCGTAGGCGGCCAGCAGGCCGCCGCCGTCCCAGGTCTTGCCATAGAGCACGGCCGCGTTGCGCTTCTGATAGCGCGTGTCGTTGAAACCGTAGGTCGCCTGCATCTCCAGGGTGTCGATCGGCTTGCGGTAGATGAAGTTGACCACGCCGGCCACGGCGTCGGAGCCGTAGATGGCGGAGGCGCCGTCGGCGATCAGTTCGACGCGCTGGACGGCGATCGTCGGGATCATCGAGGGATCGGGAAACACCGCCTCGCCGCCCGTCGGGGCGATCCGGTGGCCGTTGACCAGGGTCAGGGTGGCGTAGATGCCGAGGTTGTGGATGTTCGGCTGAAAGCCGGCGGTGCGGAACCGGTTCGAGGTCGACTGTTCGGCGTTGGCCCCGAAGTTACCGAGCTGGGGCACGGTGGCCATCAGATCCTTGGTATTGGCCGGCGCCGTCGCCTGGATGGTGTCGCGGCTCACCCCGATCAGGGCCGAACCGACCGGCGCCACGCCGCGGATGGACGAGCCGGTCACGACCACTTCCTCGACCGCCTGAGACTCGCCCGCGGGGGCCGTTTGGGCCAGCGCCTGCCCGGAGGCGGCGAGGACCGCGAAGGCGACTCCAGAGGCCAGCATCGCCTTGGAGGCGGGTCGCAGCATTCGAATAGACATCGTTTCTTCTCCCCTTCGCCTAGCGCCGCCGCGTGGAACCGCTGACGAGCCGGCAGGCATGCGATCACGACCGCCCAGCCCCTCGTGAGAGGATGGGCCGGGGTCGCGGGCGGCCATCGCCGCCGACTGTTAGGTGGTTTTACGCGTCTCAACTCCCTCGACGATCTCTGCCGCCGATGAGTCGGTATACAATAGACAGTATTCAGAAAGTCAAGCGAACACTGATATTTCGGAGCGCAACTCCGCATTTCCGGCGCGAAGGGGCGATTCCGGATTTACTTTATAAATCAATAACAAGCTTGGCTTTTAGGCGGCTCGGTAGGCCGCCATGAAGACCTCGGCCGCCTCGTGGGCGAGCACCGCAATCTCTTCCTTCGAAGGCTTGGGAATAACGTTCCAGGCGCGGCGGGTATGCACATCCGAGCGGCAAAGACCGAGGAACAGCCGCGCGGCCTTGTCAGGATCGTCGGCGCGGATGCTGCCCTTCTCCATCTCCGCGGCGAACACCACGGCCAGCCAACTCTTGCCGCGTTTTCCGGCCGCCTCGTAGAAGGTGGCGCCGATCTCGGGGAAACGCCCCGACTCGCCGGTGACCAGGCGATGGACCGCGAGGAATTCCTCGTCCAGCACCACGTCGAGATAGGCCTCGCCGAACCGGCGCAGGCGCTCCCCGAGCGGGCCGCTCTTCACGTCCAGCGACTCGAAACGCTCCCGCGCCACCGCGCAGTGAGCCGTCATCACCGCGGCGAACAGCTCCTCCTTGGAGGCGTAGTAGTTATAGAGCGTGCCCTTCGAGCCGCCGAGCTTCGCCGCGATCGACGACATCGAGGTGGCGGCGTAGCCATCCTCAAGAAAGCTTTTACGAGCAATCTGCAGTATGTTCGCGCGTCGCTCCGCCTGGCGGGGCGTATCTGTCTGCGTGTCGGTTGGGCGGCTGGCCGGTGCGGCGGGCGGGCTCATGAAAAAATCGTCTCGTGGATATTGCACTGCGACATACAGCGTAATATTTGACCGTACCGTACGGTTTTCAACCCCCGTTGTCGAGGCCCGCGAACCATCATGGCGTCGCAGAACAAAATCCTATTTCGCACCTTATTGATGACGGCCGGCTTGGCCGCCCTGACCGCCTGCGCCCCGGACCTGGGTCCCAAGCCGAGCCTGCTGACCGCCGGCGACCTGGCGGCGACCAAGGCTTTCGCCGGGCCCACCGCCCCCGACCTGACCGACCGTTGGTGGGAGAGCTATGGCGATCCGCAACTGAACGGTCTGGTCGATGAGGCCCTGGCCGGCTCGCCAGACCTCGCCGCCGCCGCCGCCCGCGTCGCCCAGGCGGAAGCCGCCGCCGATCAAGCCGGCGCCGTTCGCCTGCCCTCCATCGACGGCAGCGCCGGCATCCAGCAAGTCCGCACCGGCCTGAACGGCGGCTTCCCGCCCGAGTTCAAGCCGCTGCTGCTGCACGGCTGGAACGACGAGGCCAACCTTTCGGCGTCGCTCCGCTACCAGCTGGACTTCTTCGGCAAGAACCGCGCCGCCATAGCCGCGGCCACCTCCAGCGCCGAAGCGGCCCGCGCAGATCAGGCCGCCGCCCGCCTGGCCATCTCCACCGGGGTGGCCGGCGCATACGCCGAGCTGAAGCGGCTCTACGCCTCGCGCGCCGCCGCCGAGGACGCGGTGCGGGTGCGCGAGCAGACCGCCAAATTCTTCTCCGACCGCCAGCAAGCGGGTCTCGAGACCCGAGGCCCCGCCAGCCAAGCGGCGTCGGACGCCGCCAGCGCCCGCGCCGACATCGCCGGCATCGACGGCCAGATCCTGGTCGTGCGCCACCAACTGGCCGCCATGATCGGCAAGGGGCCGGACCGGGGTCTCGACCTGACGCCGCCGCCGGCCGAAACCCTGCACGCTTCGGGCCTCCCCGCCAATCTGGCGGCCGACCTCGTCGGTCGCCGCCCGGACGTCACGGCGGCCCGCGCCCGCGTCGAAGCCGCCGCGCAGCGCGAGAAGGTGGCCAAGGCCAACTTCTACCCGAACATCGATCTGGTGGCCGCGGTCGGCTTCCGATCGCTCCCCATCGATCAGCTGTTCACCATGGACTCCCAGAATGGAAACTATGGCCCGGCGCTGACCCTGCCCCTGTTCGACGCCGGGGCGCTTAAGGCCGCCTACCGCGGCTCGCGCGGCGCCTACGCCGAAGCGGCCGCCTCGTACGACCGCACCGTGCTCAACGCCTTCAAGGAAGTGGCCGACGCGGTTTCGAACCAAAAGGCTTCCGCCGCCCAATTGAGGGAGGCCCGCGAGGCGCTTCGCGCCAGCGAGGACGCCTACGGCGTCGCCCAGCAACGCTACGGCGCCGGTCTGGTGCGCAACCTCGACGTGCTGACCGCCGAAGGCCAGGTGCTGAGCGCCCGGCGCCGCGTGGCCGATCTGGAAGCCGCCGCCTTCAACCTCGACGTCGCCCTCATCCGCGCCCTCGGCGGCGGATATCGCGCCGCCGCCTGATCCCAATTCCGTCCGCAGAGACCGACCGATGACCGATACACCCGCTCCCAAGACCGATCCGCAGGCCGCCGCCCGTAAGCGTCAGCGCGGTCGCATGTTCGCCATCCTCGGCGGCGTCGTCGCCGTCGCCGCCGTCGGCTACGGCGGCTACCAGGTGTTCGTGGGCTCGCACTATGTCGCGACCGATAACGCCTACGCCGGCGCTTCGGTGGCCCAGATCACGCCGCAGGTCAGCGGCTCGATCCTGACCGTGCCGATCCACGAGACCCAGATCATCAAGGCCGGCGACGTACTGATGACCATCGATCCCGAGGACGCCCGTCTCGCCCTGGCCCAGGCGACCGCCGAATACCGGCGCGCCCAGAGCCGCGTGCGCGGCTATTTCGCCGGCGACACCTCGGCCGCCGCCCAGATCGACGCCCGCGCGGCCGACGTGGCCCGCGCCCAGGCCGAACTGGAGCAGGCCCGCTCGGACCTGTCGCGTCGCCAGGGCCTCGTGGCCTCCGGCGCCGTCTCCGGCCAGGAACTCGCCGACGCCCAGAACGCCGTGCGCACCAAGCAGGCGGCGCTCGCCCAGGCCGAAGCCAACCGCAAGGCGGCCCAGGCCGGCTTCGAACAGCAGCAGACGCTCAGCGGCGGCGGCACGGTCGACGCCAACCCGGAAGTGGCCGCCGCCAAGGCCGCTTACGACATCGCCAAGGTGAACCTCGAGCGCACCGTCATCCGCGCCCCGATCAACGGCGTGATCGCCAACAACCACGCGCAGGTCGGCCAGCGCGTGCAGGCCGGCACGATCATGATGACGGTCGCTCCGATTCAGGAAGCCTACGTCGACGCCAACTTCAAGGAAGGCCAGCTGCGCAAGGTGCGCGTCGGCCAGCAGGCGACGCTCGAGGCCGACCTCTACGGCAAGGACGTCGAGTACCACGGCACCGTCATCGGCATCGGCGGCGGCACCGGCGCGGCCTTCGCCGCCATTCCGGCCCAGAACGCCACCGGCAACTGGATCAAGGTGGTGCAGCGCGTCCCCGTGCGGATCGCCATCGACCCGAAGGAGCTGGCGGAGCACCCGCTGCGCGTCGGCCTGTCGATGTCGGCCAAGATCAAGGTCGGCTGACCATGGCTGGCGCAGCTGTCACCGCTGAGCCTGACCCGCTGGAAACCGCGGCCAAGGCCGGAACCCATGCGGGGATCGACACCGCACCCCAGTTGAAGGGCGGGATGCTGATCCTCGCCGGGTTCATCCTGGCGATGGCGAACTTCATGGCGGTGCTCGACACCGCCATCGCCAACGTCGCCCTGCCCCACATCGCCGGCGCCCTCGCCGCCTCGCCCAACGAAGGCACCTCGGTCATCACCTTCTTCGCGGTGGCCGAGGCGATCACCATTCCGCTGACCGGCTGGCTCGCCGCGCGGTTCGGATCGGTGAAGGTGTTCTTTGTCTCCATGGCCCTGTTCGGTGTCAGCTCGGCCCTCTGCGGCCTGGCGCCCTCGCTGAACGCCCTGATCTTCTTCCGCATCCTGCAGGGTCTCTCGGCGGGACCGATGATGCCGCTGTCGCAGGCCCTGCTGCTGCGCATCGTGCCCCCGGCCCAGCACGCCATGGCCACCGCCCTGTGGGCCATGACCGTCATCGTCGCGCCGATCGTCGGCCCCCTGCTGGGCGGCTGGATTTCGGACAACCACGGCTGGCCTTGGGTGTTCTACATCAACGTGCCGGTCGCCATCGCGTCGGTATTCTTCGGCTGGCGCCTGCTGGCCCCGCACGAGACGCCCTCCGGCCCCCGAAAGGTCGACGTCGTCGGCCTGCTGCTGCTGGTTTTCTGGGTCGGCGCCCTGCAGACCATGCTGGACATCGGCAAGACCGAGGACTGGTTCGGCTCGTGGAAGGTCTGCGCCCTGCTGGTGGCCGCCATCGTCGGCTTCTTCGCCTTCTGCATCTGGGAGTGGACCGAAGAGCACCCGATCGTCGACATCCGGGTGTTCAAGAACATCTCGCTGTCGGTCTCGACGGTGACCATGGCGCTGGTGTTCGGGGTCTATTTCGGCTCGGCGGTGATCATCCCGCTGTGGCTGCAGACCAACCTCGCCTACACCGCCACCTGGGCGGGCTACGCCACCGCCTTCAACGGCGTGCTGGCGGTGATCATGGCCCCCATCGTCGGGCGGCTGGTGGGCAAGTTCGACGCCCGGGCCCTGGTCTGCTTCGGCCTGACCGGCCTGACGGTGATCATGCTGTGGCGAACGACCTTCACCCAGGACATGACCTTCTGGCAGGTCAGCCTGCCGCAGCTGGTGCAGGGCCTGTTCATGCCGCTGTTCTTCCTGCCGCTGATGACCGTGGCGCTGGGCACCATTCCGATGAAGGACATCGCCAACGGCGCGGCGATGATCACCTTCGTTCGGACAGTCGCCGGCGCCGTGGCCGCCTCGCTGATGACCACCACCTGGAGCGACTCGGCGATCAGCGCCCGGTCCAATCTGGTCGGCGATCTGCACCCCGAGGCGCTTTCCGGCTCCGGCATCCCGCCCAACATCCTCACACCGATGCTCGACAGGCTGGTGGAGAGCCAGGCGGTGATGGTGGCGACGAACCACATCTTCTTCATCATCGCCATCTGCATGGCCGTCTCGGCGGCCGGCATCTGGCTGGCGCCCAAGCCGCAACGCCGCGGCGGCGGCGGCGGAGGACACTGATCGCCCCAGAGCGCGACAGCCTTAAGTGGATGCCGGTTAAGGCGCCCGTCGCGCTCCAAAACAAACTGCTGCTAAACTCGCCTCCGTTCAGCGACGGAGGCGAGCGATGGCGAGAGCGACGGTCACCCTGGCGGGCCCCACCTATGCGGTCGACATCGCCGCCGGCCGCCACCATCTGGTCGGCGACGAGGGCGCGAAGCTCGGCGGTCAGGACAAAGGCCCCGCGCCGTACGACTATCTGCTGGCCGCCCTCGGCTCCTGCACCGTCATCACCCTGAAGATGTATGCCGACCGCAAGGGCTGGCCGCTGACCGGCGCCCGCGTGAGCCTGCACTATCAAGGCGGCGAGGGGCCGCTGATCGAGCGCACCCTGCACCTTGAGGGCGATCTCGATGAAGCCCAGCGCGCCCGCCTCGCCGACATCGCCGAGCGCACGCCGGTGACCCTAACCCTGAAGAACGGCGTGCCGATCGCCACCAGCCTGGCGCCCGACGAGCGTCGCGCTCATATCGAGGCCGAACTCGATGAGGCTCTGGAAGAGAGCTTCCCCGCCAGCGATCCGCCGAAGATCACGCGGCCCGGCGGGACTGACATGGACTAGGCCTCCTCGGCGTTAGTCGAGAGCTGCCCGCGCGGCGTCCAGTTTCGCCTTCGCCGCCGCCCTCGCCTTTTCGTGGCGAACGGCGAGCGCCTCGAACTCTCGCTCGAGCGCCGCCCGCCTGTCCTCCAGGGCCGCGGCCTCCGCCTCCTGCTTGACTTGCAGGTCGGCAAGCGCCTTTCTGGCCGCCTCCACCTTCTTTTCCGCCGCGCTCGGAGCCTTGCGCCTGGGCGTCGCCTTGGCCGCCTTCAGCGCCTTGGCCGGCCCGCCGCTGACCGGTCGCGTCACCACCTCGCCCGGGCTCGCCGTCGCGGCCTCGACTAGGGCGGCCTCGTCCGTCTCGTGGGCCAGGCCGGTCTTGAACAGGTCGATGTCGCTGTCCCAGGCGGCCAGGGCCTTGGGGCGCGAGGTGGCCGCCACCGCGTACTCGGTCAACCCGTCCGACCAGGCGAAAGTCTTCAGCCGCGCCATGTGGCCCTAACGCACCAGCCTCGCTTTTGGCCCGGCGCGGGGTGGCCGCCGTCAAGTTTCATCACTAGTTAGGCCCGCACCATGTCCCAACCCGCCGCGACTTCCCCCCATCCCGGGATGGGTTTTCCCGCCTTCGTCTGCATGATGGCCATGCTGATGGCGCTCGGCGCCCTCGGCATCGACGCCATGCTGCCGGTGCTGCCGACCATCGCCCACAGCCTCGGCGCCGGCGGTCAGAACAGCCAGCAGTGGATCGTCACCGCCTATCTGCTCGGCTTCGGCGTGGCCCAGATCGTCTATGGTTCGCTGGCCGATCGCTACGGCCGCAAGCCCGTGCTGCTGGGGGGCCTCGCCATCTTCACCCTGGCCAGCGTCGCGGCGGCCTTCTCGCCCAGCTTCGAGGCGATGCTGACCTTCCGGGTGATCCAGGGCATCGGCGCTTCGGCGACGAGGGTGGTGCCGATCTCGATCATCCGCGACTGCTATGAAGGCCGGCCGATGGCGCGGGTGATGTCGCTGACCTCCCTGGTGTTCATGGCCATTCCGATCCTGGCGCCGACCATCGGCCAGGCCATCGTCTCGATCGCCCCCTGGCCCTGGGTGTTCGGCGTCTTCGCCATGGGAGCCCTGATCATCGGCGCATGGATGGCGCTGAAGCTTCCCGAGACCCTGCATCCCGAATACCGCATCCCGATCCGCGTCGGGCCGATCCTGCACGCCTTCGGCGTGACCCTGCGCGACCGCACCGGCACAGGCTACACCCTGGCCTCGACCCTGACCTTCGGGGCGCTGTTCGGCTTCATCAACGCCTCGCAGCAGGTGTTCGAAACCGCGCTGCACGCGGCCGACAAATTCACGATGATCTTCGCCCTGATCGCGGGCTTCATCGCCATCGCCTCCCTGGTCAACGCCCGCCTGGTCGACCGGCTGGGCACGCGCGCCCTCTCGCACGGCGCCCTGATCGCCTTCATCGTCATCGGGGCGATCCACACCGCCGTGGCCTTCAGCGGCCACGAGACCCTGCTGACCTTCACCGTGCTGCAGGCGGCGATGATGTTCGCCTTCGGCCTGATGGCGGGCAACTTCGCGGCCATGGCGATGGAAAACCTCGGCCACGTGGCCGGCGCGGCCTCCTCGGCCCAGGGCTTCATCAGCATGCTGGGCGGCACCGTGATCGGCTTCGTGATCGGCCAGCAGTTCGACGGCACGGTGGGGCCGGTCACCCTGGGCTACCTGGTCTGCGGCCTGCTGGCGCTGGTCGCCGTGCTGTTCGCCGAGCGGGGACGGCTGTTCCAAGCCCATCATGCCGGCCAAGGCGGCGGCGAGGTCGTTTCGTTCCACTGAGCGGAGCTTGACGGGCCGCACGGCGTTGCAACCTCGATGGCCGAGACGCTCTCCCCCAGCCTGCCGCCGAAGGTCGACGACCTCGCCTACCGCGTGGCGAAGGCCGCCTGCGATCACGAGCTTAAGCTCGCCACCGCCGAGAGCTGCACCGGCGGGCTGCTCGCCAGCCTGCTGACCGATATCGAAGGCTGCGCCCACGCTTTCGAGCGCGGCTTCGTCACCTACACCGACGAGGCCAAGCACCAGATGCTCGGCGTGCCGCTCGCCCTGCTGCGCGATCCGGGCGCGGTCTCGGCCCCAACGGCCCGCGCCATGGCGACCGGCGCCCTCGCCGCCTCGCGGGCGCATATCGCCCTGGCCGTCACCGGCTTCGCGGGACCGGGCGCTCCGGGCGACGAGCCGGGTCTCGTCTACTTCGCCGTCGCCAGCCACGGTCGCCCGACGGAGGTGGTCGAAAAGCATTTCGGCGACATCGGTCGCGGCGGCGTGCGCCTCGCCTGCCTGGAGGTCGGCCTTGAGCTGCTGTTGAAGGCCGTCGGCCCGTAGGCGAAGCCTCGCCGTCTTCCTATCTGTCGCCTGTCCCTAGAGCGCGCCAGGGTTAAGTGTACGCGGTTAGCCCGCCCGGGCGCGCTCTAAACATTGGAAAATAGAGCCTTTTTCAACGGGCCAGATGATTCCATCTGGCCCTAAAAGGCTCTAGGAGACCGCCATGGCCCTCACCGATCCCGCCGCCATCATCGAAGGCGTCCCGCTCGCCCTGCGCGTCGGCGCCGACTGGCCCCAGGCCGACGACGGGAGCCTGCTGGAGGTCGAGGACCCGGCCACCGGGGCGGTGATCGCCCGCGTGCCGGACGCCGGCGTGGCGGAGTCGCTCCGCGCCATGGACGCGGCCGCCGCCGCCCAGGCCGACTGGGCCAGGACGCCGCCCCGCCAACGCGGCGAAATCCTGCGCGAGGTCTGGCGGCGGATGGTCGAGGAGCAGGATCGCCTCGCGGCCCTGATGACCCTGGAGATGGGCAAATCGGTCGCCGAGTCGAAGGGCGAGGTGCTTTACGCCGCCGATTACTTCCGCTGGTTTTCCGAAGAAGCCGTGCGCATCCCCGGCGCCTACAACGCCGCCCCCGACGGCGCCTCCCGCATGCTGGTGCTGCGCCAGCCGGTCGGCCCCTGCGTGCTGGTGACGCCCTGGAACTTCCCCCTCGCCATGGGCGCCCGCAAGATCGGGCCGGCTCTTGCCGCCGGTTGCACGGCGGTGGTCAAGCCCGCCCATCAGACGCCATTGTCGATGCTGGCCATCGCCAAGCTGTTCGAGGAGGCCGGCCTGCCGCCCGGCGTGCTGAACGTCGTCACCACCACCAAGGCCAGGGAGACGGTGGCGGCGATGATCGACCATCCGGCCGCCCGCAAGATCAGCTTCACCGGTTCGACGCCGGTCGGCCGGGGCCTGGCCGAGCACGCCGGCCGCCGCCTGCTGCGCACCTCGATGGAACTCGGCGGCGACAACGCCCTGATCGTGTTCGACGACGCCGACCTGGACGTCGCCCTCGACGGGACCATGCTGTCGAAGATGCGCAACATCGGCGAGGCCTGCACGGCGGCCAACCGCATCCTCGTCCACCGCAGTCTGATCGACCGTTTCACTGCGCGCCTGACCGAGCGCATGGCCGCCCAGAAGGTCGGACCGGGTCTCAGGGGCGGCGAGATCGGCCCGCTGATCGACGGCAAGGCGCGGGAGAAGGTCGACAGCCTGGTGAAAGCGGCCCTGGCCGGCGGCGCCAAGGCCCTGACCGGCGGCTCGGTCGCCGACGGCCCCGGCTATTTCTATCCACCGACGGTGCTGATCGACGCGCCGGCCGACGCCGAGATCCTGCGCACCGAGATCTTCGGACCGGTGGCCGTGCTGCAGGCCTTCGACAGCGAGGACGAGGCGGTCGAGCGCGCCAACGCCTCGGACTATGGCCTGACGGCCTATGTCTTCACCCGCGACCTGTCGCGCGCCCTGCGGGTGATCGACCGGCTGGAGGTCGGGATGATCGGCCTCAATCGCGGGATGGTCTCGAACCCCGCGGCGCCGTTCGGCGGCGTCAAGGCTTCGGGCCTCGGCCGCGAGGGCGGGGCCGAGGGGATCGAGGAGTACCTCGCGGTGAAGTACGCCTCGATCGCGCTGTAAGCCGGATCAGCCGCCGCCTTGGGCGGACATGTCCATCCACATCAGCTCCCAGGCGTGGCCGTCGGGATCGCGGAAGCTCGCGCCGTACATGGCGCCGTAGTCCATGTCGTCCTTCCAGGCGGAGCCGCCGTTGGCCAGCGCCTTGGCCTTGAAATCGAGCACCTCCTCCTTGCTGTCGCAGGATAGGCAGGTGAGCACCTCGGTGACGTCGCGGGGGGCGATTTCGCCGTTGATGAAGCCCTGGAACTTCGGCTCGGTCAGCACCATCACATAAATGCTTTCCGAGATGACGATGCAGGCGGCGGTGTCGTCCGAGAAGTCGGGATTGTGGTCGAAGCCAAGGGCCTTCCAGAAGGCCATGGACCGTTGAAGGTCCGTCGTCGGCAGGTTCACGAAGATCATGCGCATGGGAAGTCTCCTGAAGGTTCGGCCGTCTTAGCGGCGGATCGGGAAGATCGTGCGAAGGGAGGGATCGCGGAGCCACAACCCGCCCCACATGAAGAGGGCCAGATAGACCCCGAACAGGGTGTAGCCGAACAGCTCGTGCTCCAGCCGCATGTGGCTGGCGATGGCGCCGCCCATGACGCTCATGAACAGCACGGCCCCCAGCACCGAGGTGCGCGGGATCAGATAGAGCACGAGGCAGATCGCCTCGATCACCCCGATCAGGAAGCCCTGCTCCGGCGGATAGCCCAGGCCGGCAAGCGTTTCGCCGACGATGGTCAGCCGCACCAGCTTGATGCCGACATCGAAGATCATGAAGGCGGTGAACAGGCCGGTCAGCGTCCAGCCGGCGATGGTTTTGGCCTTGGTCTGCATGGGTGGTTCCTCCCCTCCCCCGAGATCAGACGCTGGGCAGCAGTTCGGCCAACTGGTCGGCGCAGGCGCCCCAGCCGGTGTGGAAGCCCATGGCCTCGTGCTGGGCCTTGGCCTCGGCGGTCCAGTGCATGGCGCGGGCGACGTAGCTGGTCTTGCCGCCCGGCAGCGGCTCGAAGGTCACCTCGGCGACCATGAACGGCTGGCCGGTCGGAACCCAGCCCGGCGCGAAGGCGTCGGTGAACACCAGCTTGCGGTTCGGAACGACCTCCAGGAACACGCCGGGGTTGGGAAACTCCTGGCCTTCCGGGCTGCGCATCACCACCAGCGATTGGCCGCCGGGACGCAGGTCCTGCTTGATCTCGGTGATCGTCCAGGGGCGCGGCACGAACCACTGCTTGAGCAATTCGGGCGTGGTCCAGGCCTTGAAGAGCTTTTCCGGCGGGGCGTCGAAGGTGCGTTCGAGAACCAGTTCGTGTTCGGCGGTCATGATCGTCTCTCTGAGCAAGGGTTTCGATGAACTCTGCCCCAAGGACGAACGAGCCCCCGCGGTCTCGACAGCCCTCCGAAACTTTTTTCGCGAGACGGCTCAGGCCGCGGCCGAGGCCCCCTGCCAATCGCCCCGCAGGATCGCCAGCGGGCGGATTTCATAAGCCCCTGTGCCGGGGTTGGCCTTGGCCAGATCGCGGGCGGTCGCCAGGGCCGCGTCGAGGTCCGCGCAATCGACCACGTAGAAGCCGAGGAACTGCTCCCGCGTCTCGGCGAACGGCCCGTCGAACACCATCGGCTCGCCCGCCGTCTTGCGCAGGGTGGTCGCCGTCGTCGTCGGCATCAGCCGCGCCACCGGCCCGAGCCGGCCCTCCGCCGTCAGCTTCGCCTCGACCGCGCCGAGCTGCTGCATGACCTGATCGTCCTGAGCCTGCGACCAGTCGCCGACGGCCTTCTCATCGTTGTAGCAGAGGATGGCGTAGAGCATCGGCGAGGGCCTCGTGGATCGAATGCTATCCACTATGCCTCAGGCCAAGAGGCGAATGTCACCGGAAAACGACGCGCGTCTCGGCGCCCTCGCCGGCGACCTCGGCTTCGATATCGAAGAGTTCGGCCAACAGCGCGGCGTCCATCACCTCGGCGACGGCGCCCGATGCAATCAGCCGCCCGGCCTTGAGGGCGACCACGTCGGTGGCGTAGCGCGCGGCCAGGGTCAGGTCATGGATCGAGGCGACGACCAGCTTGCCGGCGTCGGCGAGGCGGCGCAGACGAGCCAGGCCGTCGAGGGCGTGGCGGGGATCAAGGCCGGTCAGAGGCTCGTCGGCGATGACGATCTCGGGATCGCCGACCAGGGCGCGGGCGAGCATGGCGCGGGCCAGCTCGCCGCCGGAGAGCGTATCGGCCGCCTGGTCGCGCAGGGCGAGGAGATCGAAGTCGGTCAGCGCCCGATCGACGCGGTGGGCCAGCGGCGCGGGCAGGCCGCCGAACAGCGGCGTCGAGGGGATCAAGCCCAGGGCGACCAGACGCTCGACGGCGATCGGCCAGTCGCATCGGGGTGACTGCGGCAGGTAGGCGCGGCGGCGCGCCAGGGCGCGAAGGCCGAGGCCGGCGAGCGGCGCGCCGCCGAGCGTGATCCGTCCCGCGTCCGGCCCCGTCAGTCCGGCCAACGCGGCCAGCAGGGTCGACTTGCCCGCGCCGTTCGGACCGATCACCGCCACCAATCCAGACGCCGGCAGGGTCAGGGTCACCCCATCGAGAATGGCGCGTCCGCCACGCCGGACCGTCAGCCCTTCCGTCGCCAGACCGCTCATGTCGCCACCCGGCGCAGACGCAGCACCAGCCACAGGAAGAACGGCGCGCCGATCAGGCTGGTCAGCACCCCCACCCGCACCTCGGAGCCCGTCGGGATCATCCGCACCACAAGGTCGGCGACGAGCAGCAGCAGCGCTCCGAGCAGGGCGGACGGCAGCAGGGTGCGGCTCGGTTGGTGCCCGACGAACGGGCGCACCAGGTGCGGCGCGACCAGGCCGATGAAGCCGATGCCGCCGGTCACCGAGGTCGCGGCCCCAACCGCGAGGCCGACGCCGAGCAGGATGAGAAGGCGCGTCCGGTCGAGATCGACGCCGAGGCTCATGGCCTGGCTCTCGCCGAGCGTCAGGGCGTCCAGGGAGCGGCCGGCCACGAGCAGCAGGACAGCGCCGACGGCGACGAAGGGCGCCGCGAGGGTCAGATGATCCCAGCCCCGGTCGGTCAGCGAGCCGAGCAGCCAGGTGGTCAGCTCATAAGCGGCGTAGGGGCTGGGCGCGAAGTTCAGCGCCAGCGCCAGCAGGGCGGCGGCCAGGCTGGAGACCGCCGCCCCGGCCAGGATCAGGCTGAGCGTGCCGCCCGAGCCCAGGGCGAAAGTGACCGCGCCGGTCGCCAGGGCGCCGACGAGCCCGAGCAGCGGCGTCGCCAGCGGGAAGATCGTGGTCAGGCCGAAGTAGATCGCCACGGCCGCGCCGAGCGCGGCGCCCGAGGTAACGCCGACCACATCGGGCGAGGCCAGGGGATTGCGCAGCAGGCCCTGCATGGCGGCGCCGGCGAGACCGAGCGCGCCGCCGACCAGCAGCGCCAGCAGGGCGCGCGGCAGCCGCAACTCCCAGACGATTAGACGGGCGACATCGCCGTCGCCGAACAACGCCGATGCCGGCAGCGGCGAGCGGCCGACGAACAGCGACAGACCGACGCCCGCCGCGAGGGCCAGCAATACGGTCAGGAGGGGGACGAGCCGCTTCACGATCTTCCGCCCTTCTCCTTCCCCGCTTGCGGGGAAGGTGGCGCGGCGCGAAGCGCCGTGACGGAAGGGGCGCTTGGCGAGCGCCGCGCCCCCACCACCGCTGCGCGGTCCCCCTCCCCCGCAGGCGGGGGAGGAGAAGAGTCCGGCAGCCGTGCGAACGCCGCGCGCAGCTCGGCGGCCATGCCGGCCGCCTGCGGCAGGCCGCACCCGAACATCACCTCGGGGTAGCGGATGCGGCGATGGTCATAGAGCCTGCGCACCAGCCGGTGGGTCGCCTGGTCGTTGCGCAGCGACGGGCGCGTGGCCTGCCCCTCGCCGTAGAGCAGGGCGTCGGGGCGCAGGGTGGCCAGTTCCTCGAGGCCGAAGGTCGATTGAGTGAAGCCGTCGCGCGCGGCGATGTTGGTCCCGCCGGCCTCCTCGATGATGGTGTTGGCCAGGCTGCTGCGGCCCGGCACGCTGAGGCCGCCGTTCCAGGCGACGACGGCGACCTTCCGCCCCGGCGACGCGCGGCGCAGGCCCGCCAAGGTGGCGTCCATCTCGCTCACCAACGCCTCGGCGCGAGCCGGCTCACCGACCGCCGCGCCGACCTGGCGGGTGGTCCGGCGGATGTCGTCGAAGGTGATGGCGTCGTCGACCTCCACCATCGGCACCCCCGCGCGCGCCGCCGTCCGCCGCAGGATCGGACTGGTGTAGACGCTGACCAGCAGCAAGTCGGGGCGGTAGGCGACGATATCCTCCGCCTGGGCGCGGTTGGTCGCCACCCCGTCGGCGAGGCCGGGCCGGATATCGTCGGCGACGTCGCGCGCGAGGTAGCTGACCGAGGCGATGCGGTCCTTCGGGAGCATCTGCAGGACCAAAAGGTCGACGCACTGGTTGGTCGACATCACCCGCATCGGACGCGCCGGCGGCGGCCGCGAGGCCCCCGCCGTGCGTTCGCCGAGCGTGTAGTCGGCGGTGGTCACGGTGTTGGACGCCTCGCGCACCGGGCCGCAAGCCGCGCAGAGCGCGAAGCCGAGAGCCACGGCGGCGAGGCGCCCTCGCATGGCCCTAGAAGCCCGCGCGCAGGCCGATGGTGGCCGTGCGACCGGGCGAGGCGTAGCCGTAGACGTCCACCGCCGCCTCGTCGGCCAGGTTCTCGATGCGACCGTACAGGCTCACCCCGCGCCCGAGCGACCAGTCGGCGTTCAGATTGACCAGGGTGTAGGCCGGCAGGGTCTTGGTCTCCGTGGCCAGGCCGAAGAAGGTGTCGGTGGCCTCGCCGTTATAGCGCACGGTCAGGGTGGCGCCGAAACGGCCGTCGGGTTCGCGCCAGGTCAGGTTGGCGCTGGCGGTGGTCTTCGGCCGGCGAATTTCCCGGACGCTGTTCTCCTTGGCGTCGAGGTAGGTATAGGCCGCGTCCAGCCGCCAGGCCGGCGAGAGGCGAGCGGCCAGCGTGGCCTCGGCCCCGCGTTGGGTGGACTTGGTCGCCCGGTTGGCGACTCCGGCGACGAAATTGGCGTCGAAGGTCGTGTAGATCTCGTCCTTGAGACGCGCGTCGAACAGCGCCAGGCCCGCTTTCACGCCGCCGTCGAGGAAGCTCTGCTCGGCGCCGACTTCCCAGCCCAGCGAACGCTCGGGCTTCAGGTCCGGGTTGCCGATGAAGCTGGACGGATCGTAGCCGAACAGCTCGATGGGCGTCGGGTTCTTGATGCCGCTTCCCGCCGCCGCGCGCAGGCGCAGGCCGCTGTCGAAGCCGTAAGAGCCCTGCAGGCGGAAGGTGGTCGCGCCCTTGAACCGGTCGTTGTCGTCATGACGGATGGCCAAGCCGAAGGCGGCCGGGCCGGCGTAGGCGTCGTACTCGGCGACGAGGCCGAGGTTGTCGATGTGGCGCTTCTCGTTGGCCGAGGTGAAGCCGAACTCCGGCAGGGTCTGGAACGCTTCGCGCTCGCTGTCGACGGCGCCGGTCAGCACGTGCTCCACATCGCCCGAGGTCAGGCGATAGGTGGTCTCGTAGGAGTATTTGGTCCGTTTGGCGTCGGTCGCCATCGTGCGCGCGCCGGGGGCGAAGAAATTGCGCCGCTCGGTGTCGTTGACCTGGGCGGTCAGGGCATGGGTCCAGGCGCCGTCGAGCGCGTCGTACTCGCCGCGCACCAGGCCCAGGCGCGCGATGCTGCCGTAGAAGTTGGTTCCGTCGATCGGCAGGCCGTAGGTCGGGCCGGGCGGGAAGGCGTAGTCGAAGTCGTTGGTGTCGGCGTCGGAGCTGGCGTAGCGCAGCGCGGCCTTCACGCGGAACGCGCCGCCTGGGTCGAAGGTGAACTTGCCGGCGTAGGTCTTACTTTCAAAGCCCAGGTCGCGGCGGCCGTTGGGCACGCCCGGCTCGCCGTCCGTCGTCTGGTAGGCGGCGCTCAGGGCGTAGTCGAAGGCGCCGGCGACGCCGCCGTAGCGCACCGCCGCGCGACCGGCGTTGTTGCTGCCCGCCTCCAAACTGCCGCGCAGGCCGGGCGCCTCGCGGCCGGTCGCGGTCGAATAGCTGATCACCCCGCCGATGGCGTCCGAACCGTAGAGCGCGCTCTGCTGGCCCCGCAGCACCTCCACCCGCGCCACGTCGTCGGCGATCAGGGTGGCGAAATCGAACTCGCCCTGGGCCGGATCGGAGGCCTCGATGCCGTCGATCAGCACCAGGGCCTGGTTGGCCTCGGTCCCGCGCAGGCGCACCTGGGTCTGGCCGCCCACCTGACCGGAACGGCTGACGGAGACGCCGGGAACGTCGCGCAGCACGTCGGCGACGACGCGCACCTGGCGGTCCTGCAGGGCGGCGGCGTCGATGATCGTCACCGAGCCGCCGATGCGGTCGGCGGCCACCGGGCCGGCGCGGCTGGCGGTGACGACCAGACCGCCGACGGGCGTGGACTGGGCGTGGGCCTGCGGGGCCAGGGCGAAGCCGGCGAGCGCCGCGGAAAGCGCGGCGTAGGACAGGCGATAGTCGGTCATTCTTAAATCCCCTCTGATGCTCAGGCGTCAGATCGCGCGGCCGCGAGGCCGCGCCGACGGGGCGACGCACAGGTCCCGTCGAACGGTTCGACGGCTTGCGCCGCCGTCGTCGCTCTGACGGGGAACCCGCGCCCGAAGCTCCTCTGGCTTCGCGCTTGAGCGAACCGTGCCCGGCCGGTCTCCTGGCTCGCGGGTCGTCGCCTCCGATCGCCTTCCCAGGCCTCGCTGATGAGGCCCAGTGGCTGCGTCTCCGAAAGACGCTCGATCGTCGGCTCTCCGCTCACAGTTGCAGGGACAGCCGCGGATTCGGGGCAGGCCCCTCACCGCATTCCCGACGCCCCAGGAAAGCGGGGCTACCGGACACGTTTACTGGCGCGACCGTCGCCGGCCGCGCGGCCGCTTCATGCGCCAAACGGGCCACACTCCGCAACCCCGTGACGCTTCTGAGACGCCTCTCAGTACGCGGCCTCTTCCGCACCCTAGAAAGGCCGCCGCCCGATCCAATGAAGATCGGCCCGGAAGAGAGTTGCTTATGCGGTCCGTCGCGCTCGCCCTGCTGGCCTCGGTCTCACTGACGGCGGTCGCCCACGCCGCCGCGGACGACGACTCCACCCTGGTCGCGCCGATCAGCGTCACCCCTCTTCCCGGCGGAGAAATCGAGCGCGCCGACGCGGCTGGGCCCGCGCAGTTCGCGACGGGCGCGCAGATCGACGCCATCAACGCGCTCGACCTGACCGAGTACCTCCGCCGCGCGGTCGGCGGCGTCTACATCAACGACATCCAGAACAACCCCTTGCAGCCGGATGTGAACTATCGCGGCTTCACCGCCTCGCCCCTGCTTGGAACGGCCCAGGGCCTGTCGGTCTATTTCGACGGCGTCCGCATCAACCAGCCGTTCGGCGACGTGGTCAGCTGGGACCTGATCCCGCGCGCCGCCATCGCCTCGATCGAGCTGGCGCCGGGCTCGAACCCGCTGTTCGGCCGCAACACCCTCGGCGGCGCCCTGACCCTCCGCAGCAAGGACGGCCGCACCGCCCCTGGCCTCGCCGTCGAAGCCGGCTACGGCTCGTTCGGCCGCTGGCAGACCACCGTCGAAGGCGGCGGTTCGGCCGACAACGGCCTGCACTGGTACGGTGTCGTCAATCGCCTCAAGGAAGACGGCTGGCGCGACTTCTCGCCGACCGAGGCGGGCCAGGCGTTCGGCAAGCTCGGCTGGTCGGATGGGGCGACCGACATCGCCGCCTCCCTGGCGCTGGCCGCCACCGACCTGACCGGCAACGGCCTGCAGGAGCAGCGTTTCCTGCAGCGCGACCGCGCCTCGGTCTACACCAAGCCGGACAACACCAAGAACCAGTCCGCCCTGTTGAACCTGACCGGCAGCCATATCGTCTCCGACAGCCTGACCCTCTCCGGCGACGCTTTCTGGCGCACGCTGAAAACCAAGACGCTCAACGGCGACCTCAACGACGAGTCCCTTTCCGAGACCATTTACCAGCCGAGCGCGGGCGAGCGCGCGGCCCTCGCCGCCGCCGGCTACGCCGGATTCCCGATCGCCGGCGAGACGGCGGACAACACGCCGTTTCCCTTCTGGCGCTGCATCGCCAACGGCCTGCTGAACAGCGAGCCGGGCGAAAAGTGCAACGGCCTGCTCAATCGCAGCTCCACCCAGCAGCGCGAGGGCGGGCTCTCCGGCCAGGCCGCCTGGTCGACGCCGATGGGCGCGGGCGAGAGCCGCCTCGTGCTCGGCGGCGGCTATGTCGTCAGCGACGTGAAGTTCCACCAGTCCAGCCAGTACGGCTATCTGACGTCGGATCGCGGCGTGGTCGGCATTTCCGGCCCCGGCGCCTTCGCCGACGGCACGCAGGATTCGGAGGACGCCGACGACGCCCGCGTCACCCTTTCGGGCACGACCAGCACCGCCAGCCTCTACATCAGCGAACACCTGCCGCTGACCTCGGCGCTGAACCTGACGGCCTCCGCCCGCTACGACCGCACCAAGGTCGAGACCCGCGACGCCCTGAACCCCGGCGGCGGCCCCGGCTCGCTCGATGGCGACCACACCTTCTCGCGCCTGAACCCGGCTGTCAGCCTGGTGTGGAAGGCCAGCGACACCGTCACCGCCTACGCCGGCTACACCGAGGGCAGCCGCGCCCCGTCGGTGATCGAACTGGGCTGCGCGGACCCCGACAACCCTTGCCGCCTGCCCAACGCCATGGCGGGCGATCCGCCGCTCAATCAGGTGGTGACCAAGACGGTCGAGGCCGGGCTGCGCGGCGATGTGGTCGGCTGGCGCTGGAGCGCGGGCCTGTTCCGCGCCGACAATCACGACGACATCCTGTTCGTCGCGGACGACCTGGCCAGCTTCGGCTATTTCAAGAACTTCGGCCGCACCCGTCGCCAGGGCGCGGAACTGTCGGCCGACGGCGCCCTCGGCCCCGTCGATCTGGGGTTCCACTACACCTACCTCGACGCCACCTATGAGACGGCCGAGGGGGTCGGCGGCGCCGGCAACAGCAGCAACGACACCGGCCCCGGCTTCGAGGGTGACATCGAGATCGCGCCGGGCGACCGCATCCCGCTGATTCCGCGGCATGTGTTCAAGGCCAACGCCGGCTGGGCCGTCACCCGGCAGTTCCGCCTGACCGGCGACATGATCGCGATCAGCGGGGTCACCGCCCGCGGCAATGAAAACGGCCAGCACGCGGCCGACGGGGTCTATTACCTCGGCCTGGGCAAGACCAAGGGCTACGCGGTGTTCAACCTCGGCGCCGAGTATCGCCCGACCGAGCGGGTGAAGATCGCCCTGCAGGTCAACAACCTGTTCGACAAGGACTATGAGACCGCCGCCCAACTGGGCGCGACCGGCTTCACCGACGCCGGCGCCTTCATCGCCCGGCCGTTCAGCGGCCCGATCGTCGACGGGGAGCGGCCGGTGCGCTCGGCTACCTTCTACGCCCCGGGCGCGCCGCGCAGCGGGTGGGTGACTGTAAGATATAGTTTCTAAGGCGCACTTCAGCGTTGCGCCGTGGTCGACAGCGCTCAAGACGCGTCATATCGTTATGGCTCAGAACTACCGATCCGCGCCGGCGGGCAAGGATCGGCAGACCGCCCATCAGAGGCGCATCGGGGGAACTTGACGTCCATGAAACTGTCTTCGCTTTTCAACCGCTCGGCCTTGGCGACCGGGGTCGTCGCCACCGCGCTGCTCGGCGTCGTGATCTATTCGGCCGACGCCCAGACGCCGCCGGCCAACCGGCCGACGACGGCGGCCCCGAACGCTCCGGCGACGGGCGACCCCGGCGCGCCTCCCGGTGGCGTTCGACGCAACCCGCTGGAAGGCGTCGACCTGTCGCCCAAGCCGCCGGTGCCGCACCTGCGTCCGGCCGAGCAGCAGAAACTGTTCCAATTGCAGCCGGGCTACGCGATGAGCTTGGTCCTCGCCGACCCGCAGATCGAACAGCCCGGCCAGATCGCCTTCGACGCCAACGGCCGGATGTATGTGCTCGAGCTGCGCACCTACATGCTCGACGCCGACGCCAAGGATGAGCTGACTCCGCGCAGCCGCATCTCGCGCTGGGAGGACAAGGATGGCGACGGCGTCTACGAGACCGGCACGACATTCATCGACGGCCTCGTCTTCCCCCGCTTCGTCACCCCGCTCGGCGACGGTCAGCTGATCACCAAGGAGTCCAACTCCGACGACACCTGGCTCTACACCGACACCAACGGCGACGGTAAGGCCGACAAGAGGGAGCTGTTCGTCACCGGCCTCGGACGCTCGGGCAACGTCGAACACCAGGAGTCGCACCTGACCTGGGCGCTCGACAACTGGATGTACTCGACCTTCAACTCGGTTCGCGTCCGCTGGACGCCGAACGGCGTGCAGAAGGAAAGCGTCGGCCCGAACGGGGCGGCCTGGGGCGTGACCCAGGACGACTACGGCAAGGTCTGGTTCCAGGGCGGCGCCTCGGGTCTGCCCAGCTACTTCCAGTTCCCCATCCTCTACGGGAACATCCCCAACCCTGACCAACTTCAGGACGGCTTCCGCGTGCCGTGGGGCGCGCCGATCGGCATCGGCGACATGCAGGGCGGTCTGAACGCCGTGCGCCCCGGCGAAGGCTCGCTCAATGCGACGACCGCCGGGTCCGGCGCCAACATCTATCGCGGCGACCGCCTGCCGGCGGAATTGAAGGGTGACTACTTCTACGGCGAGGTCGTGGCCCGGGTGCTGCGTCGCGCCAAGCCGGTGAACATCGAGGGCCTGACCCAGGTCCAGAATGTCTACCAGGCTCAGAAGACCGAGTTCATCCGCTCGATGGACCCGCTGTTCCGCCCGGTCGACAACAAGACCGCCCCGGACGGCACCATGTACATCGTCGACATGTACCACGGCATTATTCAGGAAGGGGAATGGGCCCAGCCCGGCACCTACCTGCGCGCCAAGATCGAGCAATACAAGCTCGACACCGCCATCGGATACGGCCGCATCTGGCGGCTGACCTACAACGGCATGGAGCGCGACAAGACCAAGCCGACAATGTTCCAGGACCCGTCGGCCAAGCTGGTCGGCTTCCTCAGCCATCCGAACGGCTGGTGGCGCGACACCGCCCAGCAGCAGCTGGTGCTGCGTCAGGACAAGTCGGTCGTCCCGGCCCTGAAGGCCTTGGCGGCCTCCAACCCCAACAAGCTGGCGCGCATCCATGCCGCCTGGACGCTGGAGGGCCTGAACAGCCTCGACGCCGGCCTCGTCCGCGCCTTCATCAAGGACAGCGACCCGCAGCTGCGCCAGCAGGGCCTGCGTCTCAGCGAAATCCTCTACAAGGGCGGCGATCAATCGTTCGCCGACGACATCAAGGCGGCGACCAAGGACTCCGACGTCAACGTCCAGATCCAGGCGCTGCTGACCGCCAACTATCTGAAGTTCCCTGACGCCAAGGACATCGCCACCGCGATGCAGGCGGCCAACAAGGCCAAGGGCGTGCAGACCGTCGCCAATCGCATTCTCGCTCCCCCGCTCAACGATGCAAACGCAGGTTTTGCTGACAACATGAACCCTCCGGTCCGCACTGCGGCCGAGGTCGCCACACTGGAGCGCGGCGCCAAGATCTTCGCCGAGAGCTGCACCGAGTGTCACGGCCATGACGCCATGGGCGCGCCGGACGGCAATGGCGGCCTGATGGCCCCGGCCCTCGCCGGCAACCCGCGCATAGGCTCTCAGACGAGTCCTGAGCATCTGCTGCGCGTCTTGGTGTCCGGCCTCACCGATCCGATCCACGGCACGAGCTACGCCGCAGGTATGATGGTCGCCCAGAAGGCGGAGTCCGACGATTGGATCGCTTCGGTGGCATCGTTCCTGCGCAATGGGCTGACCAACGGCGGCCCGATGGTGACCCCGGACATGGTGGCCTTCATCCGCGCCGCCGACGCTAACCGCTCGACGCCTTACACCGACGCCGAACTGACCCGGGCGACACCGCAGACCCTGACGCCCGACGCCAGCTGGAAGGTCACCGCTAGCGACATCGCGCCAGTCCAAATCGGCGGGGGCTCCGGTCGGGCGGAAGGCGCGTTCACGCTCGAAGGCTGGACCACCGGCAAACCCCAAACTCCCGGCCAGTTCTGGCAGGTCGAACTGCCGCGGACGGTCAGCCTAGCCGGCATCGACTATCAAGCTCTGACGAGCTCGTTCTACACCTTGCCAGGGACTGCCAATACCGGGCGACCGGACATGCGCGCGCCTCGGCAGGTGTACTTCCCAAGAGGCTGGAAATTGGAGGTCTCGCTCGACGGCCGGACCTGGAAGACGGTGAAGGAAGGCAAGGGCGAGAGCATGTACACGAGCCTGATATTCGCCCCGACGCCGGCAAAGTTCGTGAAGATCACGACGACCGCCTCGGTGCCGGACCCCAAAATCATCTGGGGCATGAAGTACCTGAAGCTGTTCGCCAAGCCATCGGCCTGAGGACGGCTCGAGGGCCGGCGACGACTAGCGTCGCCGGCCTTCAGAGGCGAAGGCCGATCTTCGGGGCGACCCAGGTCATCCCGAGATAGAGCACGATCGTCAGCAGGCACCCGGCCGCCAGCGACGGCCAGAACGGCGCGTTCCGGCGCATCAGCCACGGAATAAGCAGAAACATCGGCAGCGACGGCAGGACGTACCAGAAGGTCGCCTGGGCGTGGGCGGCCATGGTGTCGGGGTCCGGCTTTTCGCGCCACAGCCAGATCATGCCGAGCACCGAGACGAGCGGCAGGGAGGCGATCAACGCCCCGAAGCCGGGATAGCGGCGGGCCAGGGTCGAGGCCGCCCCGATGAGCAGGCCCGAGATTGCGCACTTGAGCAGGAAATAAACCACCGCCGGCGTTCCTAAACGACGAGGCGGAAGCCGACGCCGCGCGCCGTCTCGATGCTCGGCGCGCCCTTGGCGGCGGCCAGGCGCTTGCGCAGGTAGCCGATGTAGACGTCGAGGGTGTTGTCGGCGACAGGCGCGTCGCCCCAGGCCCGGTCGAGGAGTTCGGTGCGCGTCACCGTCTGGCCCGGCGTACGGGCGAGGCAGGCCATGAGAGCGTACTCGCGGCCGGGCAGCGACATCACGGTCTCGCCGACGGTGGCCGTGCGGGCGCGGGCGTCGAGCCGCATGCGGCCGACTTCGATCACGCCGCCCTGCCCCGCCGACCGGCGGATCATCACATTCAGCCGCGCCAGCAATTCCTCGAAGGCGAAGGGCTTGGAGAGGTAGTCGTCGGCGCCGGCCTGGAAGCCGGCCAGCTTGTCGTCGAGCCCATCCCGCGCGGTCAGCATCAGGATCGGCGTCTCGACCCCGTCGTGGCGCAGGCCGCGGCAGAGATCGACGCCGTCGATGTCCGGCAGGCCGAGGTCGAGCACCGCGGCCTCGAAAACCTCCGACTGCAGGCGCTCGCTCGCGGGCCTGCCGCTGCGCAGCCACTCCACCTCGAAGCCCTCGGCGTTGAGCCCCCGGCTGACGAAACGGCCGATGCCGGGGTCGTCCTCGACGAGCAGGATGGTCATTGGGCGGCTCCGGCGATCGGCAGGCGGATTTCGATGGTCAGGCCCTCCCCATCCGGACTGCGCGCGGCGACGGCGCCGCCGTGCTGCTCGGCCACCCAGCGGGCGACGGAAAGGCCAAGGCCCGCGCCTCCGCGCTCGCGGCCTCGGTCCGTTTGATAATAGCTGTCAAACAGGTGGGGCAAGTCGATGGCGGCGACGCCGGGCCCCTGGTCGGCCACGGTGAACACCGCCGCGTCCCCATCCCGCGCCAAGGCCAGACGCACGCGTCCGCCGGCTCCGAACTTGGCGGCGTTGTCGAGCAGGGCGAGCAGGGCCTGCTGCAGCCAGCTGGCGTCGCCCATCGCTTGCAAACCGTCGCCCTCCGCCAGGGCGACCTCCAGCGTCACCTCGCTGGATCGGACATAGCTCTCGGCCAGGGCGGCGACCTCGCGGCCGATGACGGCCAGGTCCACCGGCTCGCGCCGGATGCTCAGTCGCCCATCCTCCGAGCGGGCCAGGGCCAGCAGGTCGTCGAGGCGACGCTGCAGGAAGGCTCCGTTGGCGACCACGTGCTCCAGAGCGTCGCGCAATCGGGCCGCGTCGGCCTTGGGATCGCGCAGGGCCACCTCCGCCTCGCCGCGCACCACCGTCGCGGGAGTTCGCAACTCGTGGCTGACACGGGAGAGGAACAGGCGGCGGGCGCTGTCGACATCGGCGAGGCGTTGGGTGCGTTCGGCGACCTGGCGTTCGAGGTCGAGATTGGTTTCCGAGAGCGCACGGCGCTGGCCGCCGATCTCGGCCGCCATGCGATTGAAGGCTTCGGACAGCCGCCGGAACTCGCTGAACCCCAAGTGGGGCGCCTCGACCGCCCCGTCGCGCCCGACCGCATCGGCGGCCGCCTCGAGACGCCGCAGAGGGCGCAGCACGCCGCCGGAAATCACCGCGAAGCCGATCCCGGCGAGCGCCGCCAGCGCCAGGGCCAGACCGGCGGCGAAGGCGAAGGCGGTGATCCGCAGCCGGCGCATGTCGGCGAGCGCATCCCGCGCCTCGGCCTGTTCATCGACCTGCACCAAGGCGGCCAGACGCCGAATCTCGGTGAGATCCGCCACCGGGGCGGCGGCGCCTTCGGAGGCGACGCGTTCGAACAGCGCCGCGATCCGGTCGCCGCGCTCCGCTTCGTGAGCCTGATGCCGGGCCGTCGCCGGCCGCCCGTCGAGCACCCGGGCTTCGTCGGAGATCGAGCGGCTATACGCCCCCAGCCGCTCGCGCACCCGCGCCGCGCTCTCGGGCGTCCGCTGCACGACGAAGGCGTCGATCGCGGCCTCGATCCGGGCGGCCTGGGCCAGTTGCGCCTGCGACTGGCTGACCCGGTCGAGCAGACGGTCGGCTCCGCGCAGGGCGCCGCCGAGCGCCAGGGCCATGCCGCAGAGGCCGGCCAGCATGACCAGGCCCGCCCAGGCCAGCGCCTGCCGGAAAGATACTCCGGCCGCCCTTGATCCGCCCGTCGCCATGGCCTCAATTTAGTGGCCGATCGCGGCTGTGACAGGCTGAAAACGTTATCCCAAGACCGCCGGTCAAAACTTTCACGCAATGAGAGGCGCCACGCCGTGGCGAAGCTCGAAATTTGCGACTAAACGAGCCCCGCGGTCGCTTCGCGGCGGCGCGCAATCCTGGCGGGACCTGCCCGTCGCAACCCAGGAGCCCACGGCGATGAGCGACGCTTCCTCGATCCTTTCAGCCTCTCGCCCGGTGATGTCGGTGGTGACCATCCACAAACTCGCCGACGCGGTGCCCCTGGCCCGCGCCCTGGTCGCCGGCGGCCTGCCGGCCATTGAGGTGACCCTGCGGACCCCCGCCGGCCTCGAGGCCATCCGCGCCATCGCCGCCGAGGTCGAGGGCGCGATCATCGGCGCCGGCACGGTGGTGACCCCCGCCGACCTCGCCGCCGTCGAGAAGGCCGGCGCCACCTTCGCCATTTCGCCGGGCTCGACCCCGGCCCTGCTGGCGGCCGGTCGCGACGCCGGCATTCCCTACATCCCCGCGGTGGCCACCCCGTCCGAACTGATGGCCGGCCTCGACGCCGGCTATTCGGCCTTCAAGCTTTTCCCCGCCACGGTGGTCGGCGGCGTCTCCTGGCTGAAGGCGATCGGTGGTCCGTTCGCCAACGTCCGCTTCTGCCCGACCGGCGGCATCGACCTGAAGACCGCGCCGGATTTCCTGGCCCTGCCGAACGTCATGTGCGTGGGCGGCTCCTGGACCACGCCGGCGGCGGCGGTCTCAGCCAGCGACTGGGCCGGCATCGAGAGCCTGGCCCGCGAGGCGCGGACCGCGCTGGGCTGAAGATCTTGCGGCGGGTAGCCGCTTTGTGATGCCCCCTCGGGGGAGAATGTGCGCTTAGCTCGATAGCCCGAAAGAGGCGGAGGGATTCCTTGGCTCGGAACGAAAAAGTGACGTCGGACGCGGCCGTGGGCCGTGAGTTCCTGGTGCTGCTGGGCGGCGGCGGGGACCTGTCGCTGCGCATGCTGCTGCCGTCGCTCTACTGGCTCGAAGCCGACCGCCTGCTGCCCGACAACCTCGGCATCGTCGGCGTGGGCCGCGGCGACCTCGGCGGCGCCCAGGGCTATCGCAAGATCGTGCATGACGCGCTCGGCAAGCGCGCCAAGATCGACGAGGCCGTGTGGGAGCGCTTCGTCGCGCGCCTGGACTATCTAGCCGCCGACATGACCACCGAGGCCGGCGGCAAGGCCCTGGCCGAAGTGGTCGGTCAGCCATCGATGCTGGCGATCTTCTTCGCCGTCTCGCCCAGCCTGTTCGCCCCGATCTGCGCCTCGCTGAAGGCGGCGGGCCTGGCCGGCCCCAATACCCGCCTGGTGCTGGAAAAGCCCGTCGGCCGCGACCTCGCCTCGTCGAAGGCGATCAACCAGGTCGTCGCCGACACGGTCAGCGAGGAGCAGACGTTCCGCATCGACCACTACCTCGGCAAGGAGACGGTGCAGAACCTCACGGCGCTGCGCTTCGCCAACACGATCTTCGAGCCGCTGTGGAACAACCAGACGGTCGACCACGTGCAGATCACCGTGGCCGAGACCGAGGGCGTGGGCGACCGCTGGCCTTACTACGATGAGTACGGCGCCCTGCGCGACATGCTGCAGAACCACATGATGCAGCTGCTGTGCCTGGTCGCCATGGAGCCGCCCAGCGGCTTCGACCCCGACGCCATGCGCAACGAAAAGGTCAAGGTGCTTCGCTCGCTGCGCCCGATGACCGCCGAGACCGCGGCGATGAACAGCGTGCGCGGCCAGTACGTCGAGGGCGTGGTCGGGGGCGAGAAGGTGCGCGGCTACGTCGAGGAGCGCGGCGACAAGACCGACACCGAGACGTTCGTCGCCCTGAAGGTCGAGATCGACAACTGGCGCTGGGCCGGGGTGCCCTTCTTCCTGCGCACCGGCAAGCGACTGCCGGAGCGACGCACTCAGATCATCATCCAGTTCAAGCCGGTGCCCTATTCGATCTTCGGCGGCGGCGCCGAGGACGACCTGGTGGCCAACCGCCTGGTCATCGATCTGCAGCCCGACGAGGACATCCGCCTGTCGTTGATGAACAAGCGGCCGGGCCTCACCGACGCCGGCATGCGCCTGCAGTCCTCGCCGCTGTCGCTGAGCCTGGCGGCCAGCTACGCCGGGGCCGGCGGCCGTCGCCGCATCGCCTATGAGCATCTGCTGCACGACGTGTTCCGCGGCGACCGCACCCTTTTCGTCCGCCGCGACGAGGTGGAGAAGGCGTGGGCCTATGTGGACGGCGTGGCCAACGCCTGGAAGCAGGCGAAGATGACGCCGCACGCCTATCCCGCCGGCGCCTGGGGACCACGCGCCCAGTCCGACGCCCTGATCGCCCCCGGCGGTCGCAAGTGGGGCGCCTGATGAGCGGGCTGGAAGCCTTCGACGACCATGAAATCCTGGCCTCGGCCACGGCGGACCTGATCGAGGGCGCGCTGGTGGAAGGGGTGATGACCCGCGGCTGGGCGAGCTTCGCCGGCGCGGGCGGCTCCACGCCGGCCCCGATCTATCGCGAACTGTCTTCCCGCTCGCTGCCCTGGGCGAAGATCGGCGTCACCCTGGTCGACGATCGCTTCGTCGACCCGGCCTCGCCCGAGAGCAACCAGCGTCTGTTCAGCGAAACCCTGCTGACCGGCGACGCGCGCAAGGCCGCCTTCACCCCACTGTGGAGCGATGTCGAAACGCCGGACGCCGCCGCCGAGGCGGTCGAGGCCGATGTCGAGGCCCTGATGCCGTTTGACGCCGTGCTGCTGGGCATGGGCGAGGACGGCCACTTCGCTTCGCTGTTCCCGGGCAATCCGGCCCTGACCATCGGCCTGGCCGAGGACGCCGACGCCACGGTGATCGGCGCGCCGGCCGGCTCGCCCGCTCCACCGCAGCCGCGCATCACCCTCACCTTTTCGGCGATCCTGAAGTCGAAGCTGATCGTCCTGTTGATCACCGGCGAGGCCAAACGCGCCGTGCTCGAGCGCGGGCGCACCGACCCGTCGCTCCCCATATACGCCCTGCTCAATCAGAGCCGGACGCCGACCCGCATCCTCTGGGCCGCCTAGAGATCACGAGATCCGCTTATGACCGCCACATCCCTGCACCCCGTCATCGCCGCGGTCACCGCCCGCATCGCCGCGCGCAGCGCCGAACGACGCGCGGCCTATCTCGAACAACTCGACGCCACCGCCAACAATCATCCGGGTCGGGGCAAGCTATCCTGCGCCAACTGGGCCCACGCCTTCGCCGCCGAGCCGGCCGAGGTGAAGCTGCGGGTGCTGGACCCCAACGCGGTCAACATCGGCATCATCTCGTCCTACAACGACATGCTCTCGGCGCACCAACCGCTGGAGCGCTATCCCGCCCTCATCAAGCAGGCGGCCTTCGAGGCCGGCGCCACCGCCCAGTTCGCCGGCGGCGTGCCCGCCATGTGCGATGGCGTGACCCAGGGTCGGCCGGGCATGGAGCTCAGCCTCTTCAGCCGTGACGTCATCGCCATGGCCACCGCCGTGGGCCTCAGCCACGACGCCTTCGACGGCGCCCTGATGCTGGGCGTCTGCGACAAGATCGTGCCGGGCCTGGTGATCGGCGCCCTCACCTTCAGCCACCTGCCGACCATCTTCGTGCCCGCCGGGCCGATGACCTCGGGCCTGCCGAACAAGGAAAAGGCCAAGGTCCGCGCCGACTACGCCGAGGGCAAGGTGGGCCGCGACGCCCTCTTGGCCGCCGAGCAGGCCGCCTATCACGGCCCCGGCACCTGCACCTTCTACGGCACCGCCAACTCCAACCAGATGCTGATGGAGATGATGGGCCTGCACGTGCCCGGCAGCGCCTTCGTGCATCCGGGCAGCGACCTGCGCGACGCCCTGGTCAAGCACGCCGCCAAGCGGGTGGCCGCCATGGGCCTGAAGGGCAACGACTACATCCCGGTCGGCCGGGTGGTCGACGAGAAGGCCGTGGTCAACGGCGTCGTCGGCCTGATGGCCACCGGCGGCTCGACCAACCACGCCCTGCACCTGGTGGCCATGGCCCGCGCCGCCGGCATCGAGCTGGCGCTGGAGGACCTCGACGAGCTGTCGCAGGCCACCCCGCTGCTGGCCCGCGTCTATCCGAACGGCTCGGCCGATGTGAACCAGTTCCACGCCGCCGGCGGCATGGCCTTCGTGATCCGCGAGCTGCTGAACGCCGGCCTCGTCCACGCCGACGTGACCACCGTCGCCGGCGAGGGCCTGGAAGCCTATGCCCGCGAGCCCTTCCTCAAGGACGACGGCTCGCTGGAATGGCGCGAGGGCGCCGCCGAGTCGCTGGATACCTCGATCCTGCGCCCGGCCTCCGCGCCGTTCAGCCCGGAAGGCGGCCTGCGCCTGCTGAAGGGCGGCCTCGGCCGCGGCGTCATCAAGGTCTCGGCCGTCGCGCCGGAGCATCAGTCGGTCACCGCCCCGGCGGTGGTGTTCCAGACCCAGGAAGACTTCCTGGCCGCCTTCAAGCGTGGCGACCTCGACCGCGACATGATCGCGGTGATGCGCTTCCAGGGGCCCGCCGCCAACGGGATGCCCGAGTTGCACAACCTGTCGCCGAGCCTCGGCCTGCTGCTCGACCGCGGCTACAAGGTCGCCCTCGTCACCGACGGCCGCATGAGCGGCGCCTCGGGCAAGACACCGGCCGCCATCCACGTCACCCCCGAGGCCGCTCACGGCGGGCCGCTGGCCTATGTGCAGGACGGCGACATGATCCGCCTGGACGCCCACGCCGGCCTGCTGGAGATTCTGGTCGACGAGGCGGTGCTGAAGGCCCGCACGCCGGCTGTGGCCCCGCCGTCGCAACCCGGCTTCGGCCGCGAGCTGTTCGCCAGCTTCCGCGCCGCCGCCGGCGCCGCCGATCACGGCGCCTCGGTCTTCGCCTAGCCTTTTCCGTCCCGGCCGATCAAAGTCGAACCAAACAAGAAGGACGTCAGCCCGTGGCTTCACGCCCCACCGACAGCCGCCTGCATCGTAGCCGCCGGGCCAAGATCGTCGCCACGCTGGGTCCGGCCAGCGACAGCCAGGAGATGATCGGCACGCTTCTGCGCGCCGGCGTCGACGTCTTCCGCCTGAACTTCAGCCACGGCGACCATGCCGATCACGCCCAGCGCGTGGCGCGCATCCGCGCCGAGGAGGCCGCCACCGGCCGCCCGATCGCCATCCTCGCCGACGTGCAGGGCCCGAAGCTGCGGGTCGGCCGCTTCAGCGGCGGCCAGGCCCACCTGACCCCGGGCCAGACCTTCCAGTTCGACCTCTCGCCGACGCCGGGCGACAACCGCCGGGTGCAGCTGCCGCACCCGGAGATCATGGAGGCCGCCGGGCCGGGCACCCAGCTGCTGGTCGACGACGGCAAGCTGCGCCTCGAGGTGATCCGCAAGCGCGAGAACACCCTGGAGTGCAAGGTCATCATCGGCGGGCGGATTTCCGACCGTAAGGGCGTCAACGTGCCGACCGTAGCCCTGCCGATCCCCGCCCTGACGGCGAAGGACCGCGCCGACATGGCCTTCGCCCTCGACCAGGGCGTCGAGTACGTGGCGCTGTCGTTCGTGCAGCGTCCGGAAGACGTGATCGAGGCCAAGGAACTGGCCGGCGGCCGGGCCCAGATCATGGTCAAGATCGAGAAGCCCCAGGCCCTGCAGCATCTGGAGGAGATCATCCGCCTTTCGGACGCCGTGATGGTCGCCCGCGGCGACCTCGGCGTCGAACTGCCGACCGAGGAAGTGCCGCTGGCCCAGAAGCGGATCGTCCGCACCGCCCACCGTTTCGGCCGCCCGGTGATCGTCGCCACCCAGATGCTCGAGAGCATGATAACCGCCCCCACGCCGACCCGCGCCGAGGCGTCCGACGTCGCCACCGCCGTGTTCGACGGGGCAGACGCGGTGATGCTGTCGGCCGAGACGGCGGCCGGTCAGTACCCGGTCGAGGCCGTGGCGATCATGAGCCGGATCATCGGCCGCATCGAGCAGGACGAAGGCTACCGCGCCACCAAGGTCAGCCTGCGCCCCGGCGCCGAAAAGAACTCGCCCGACGCCATCGCCGCCGCCGCCCGCCAAGTAGCCGACACCATCGAGGCCAAGGCCATCTGCGCCTTCACCAGCACCGGCACCACCGCCGTGCGGATCGCCCGCGAGCGGCCGGACACCCCGATCATGGGCATGACCATCGGCGTCGAAGCCGCCCGGCGTCTGGCCCTGGTGTGGGGCGTCGAGCCCATCGCCATCGGCGAGACCGCGACCATGACCGAGACCGTGGCCCGCGCCACCCAGGCGGCGCGCCGCGAAGGTTTCGCCGACCGCGGAGACGAGATCGTGGTGGTGGCCGGCGTGCCCTTCGGCCGCGCCGGCGGCACCAACTCGCTGCGCGTGGCCAAGGTCGGTCGCGACACGGCGTGAGGCTTGGGCCTAAGACCTAACTGACTTCGTCATCCTGAGTAGGCCGCGCCAGCGGCCGTGTCGAAGGACGCATCGCGGCGTCGCCTCGCGTGCTTCGACACGCGCCTTACGGCCCTACTCAGCATGACGAAAGATTGTAGGCTCCCCTACGGCTTCGGCGTCAGCCGCTGCAGTCGGCGCCCCTGCACCTCGGCGACATAAAGCACGCCCTTCGAGTCGGTCGCCATCAGGTGCGGGCCGATGAACTGGCCCGGCTGGGTTCCGCGCGTACCGAACGACCCAGCGACGGTGAGGGCCTTGCGGTCGACGACGACGATGTCGTGGTTGCCCCAGTCGGCGACATAGAGCCACCGCTGGCCCGGATCGGCCGATAGGGCCAGACCCGAGGCGGTCTGGCGGCTCTGGGCCTGCCGGTCGATGAACACCTGGCCCTGGTAGACGCCCTCGCGGTCGAACACCTGCACCCGCTGGCTGTCGCGGTCGGAGACATAGACCAGCCCGTCCTTCGACAGTTCGACGCCGTGGACCGAACTGAACTCGACGCTGCCCTCGCCCTGCTGGTCCGGATCGCCCGGCTGCCGCGTGGTCGGCGGCGGCGCCTCCTTGGGGGTGAACGGCGGCGTGCCGCCGAAGGCGCCCCACATGCGCTTGAAGGCGCCGGTCTCGGTGTCGAACACGATCAGGCGGCGGTTGCCATAGCCGTCGGCGACATAGAGTTCGTGGCGCGGAGCGTCGACGTAGAGGTCGGCCGGAGCATAGACGTTGGCCACGTCCTGATCGCCGCCGTTGGCGCCGCGCCGGCCGATCTGGCGGATGAACTTGCCGGCGGCGGTGAAGGCCAGGACCATGTCGTCGCCCTTGCCGGCGGTTCGGTCGCTGCCGGCGATCCAGACCCGATCCTGGGCGTCGACGAAGAGGCTGTGTTCGTTGGTCGGCCACTCGAAGGGCTGGCCCGGACCGCCCCAGGCGCGGATGAACTTGCCGGTGCGGTCGAACTCCATCACCGGCGGCGCGGCCTTGGCGCGCTGCTCGGGCGGCAGGGTGCGTGGGCGATGCAGGACCCAGACGTTGTCGTGGCTGTCGACGGCCACGGCGCTGATGTCGCCGACCACATACTGCGGCGGGACCTTCATCCAGTTGACGTCGTAGCTGAAGCTCGGAGGCTTGCCCGCGCCTTGGGCCGTCGGCGCCTGCGCCATCGACGCCGGCGCGGCGACGAGCAGAGCCGCGGCGAGCGCGGCGGCGGAAACAACGCGACGGAACATCAGGAGCTCTCCCTCGCCGCGTCGCATGAGAATCCGCGCGGCTTTTCCGACCTTATGACCCTAACCGCGCCGGAGAGCGAGCACGCTACTTTCTAATGTTTAGAGCGCGCCGGGCGGGTTAACCGCGCGCACTTAACCCTGGTGCGCTCTAGTCGGCGTGATCGTCGGCCACTCGCCGCGCCGCCGCCGACGCGGCGAAGGTCAGCAGGTTGGCGACCTCATCCATGCGCGCGCCGTTGGCGATGTGCGCCAGCTGCTCAGCCATGTCGGTGACATACTCGGCGCAGCTGTCGGCCGGGCGGAACGTCAGATCGATGGGACGAGGATCGGGGATGGGGCATGACGCCACGAGGGTGGTGGGAAGCAGGTCTTTCCCGCCGTTGCCGAGCCGGATCACGCGGTTTTCGACCCACTGGATCGTACCGTCCGCGCGGATGTAGCGCTTTCGAACCACGAAGCCGTCACCGAAGCCCGACAGCTGATCCAGCAGCCAGCGATTGACCTTGATGTCGTCGGGGTGGGTGACGCACTCCATGGTGACGCCCACCGCGTCCTCGATCGGACGGCCAAGGATGGCGGCGTAGCGGGGGCACGCGGAGATCGTACGCCCCGAGGCGTCGCCGAGCGTGAAGCCGACGTCCAAGGTGTTCCAGATCGCCAACGCTACCCCCCGGCGCAGAGTACTGCGAGGCGTATGCCGCGATTCCGCCAGGCGCGATGTCGCTTTGCACTCTTGGGGCAACGGCAGACGCCCCTCGGGAAAACCCGAAGGGCGCCGCCAAGTCTAATGCACCGTCTAGAACTTGCGGACGTAGGAGACCGACCAGGCGTTGGCGTCGCCGCCGCCGTCGCGGAAATCGTGGCGGGTGTAGTCGCCGCGGATCCCATTGTAGCCGTCGAACGAGTACTGGGCGCCGACGCCGTAGTTCCACGACTCGTTGCTGTCTTCGGCGCTGACGCCCGCGCCGGAGGCCTTGGTCTTGCTGGACCCGTAGCCGACGCGCGCCAGCAGTTCGAAGTTCTCCGTCAGCGGCACGAAGCCGACGCCGTAGACGGCGGCGCTGTGCTTCAGCTCGTTCTTCACCTCGACGCCGGCGACGTTGGTGTTGTCATCCTTCACGCCGAAGCCGAGTTCGCCTTCGACGCCGAAGTTCGGGTGGAACTTATAGCCCAGGCGACCGCCGACGGCGCCGAGCGTGCCGCCGTCACCATCGATCCCGGTGTATCCGAGGTTGCCATAGAAAGCGGGCGCGTCCTGGGCGGCGGCGGGCATGGCGGTCAAGGCAGCAGCGGCGGCGACGGCCGCGCCAGCGGCGAACATGGAAATCTTCATCGAACCAAACCTTCTCAAGCACTCCCAGCCGGTGAAAAACGAGGCTCCGAGGCGAGAGGTTCGATCGCCGAACGACGTCCGGCGGGGAGGTGTGGCCTGCGGGCCACGCCCGTGTGCGGAGATCTGAGGGTCGGCCCGACCTACTCAAACTCTAGGAAAATCAGCGCCGTGCAACGTTCCGGCATGGCTCGGCTTGCGGGCCGATAACCGCCCCGGACGTGCTCGCCACATTCGGGTTCCGTCAAAAAACGTCGCCTACATACGCGTGTCGAGCGCGTCATATGCCTTGCCGGTGGCCGGATTGACCGATTGGCCGGCATGCCAGCCGTCGGGGCACGGCCCGAGTTTCCGATAGCGGACGATATACAGCACCCCTGGGTCTTGCATCGCCAGGGGCTGGGCCCGCAGGCGCACGGTGAAGTCGCTGGCGGGATCGCCGGTCCGCGAGCTGTTCACCACCATGGTGAGGGCGCCGACCTTGCAACGTCCATCGAAACGGCCTTCGCGCACCACCGGCTGTTCGACCATCAGGCAGGCGGAGCCGTTGACCTTCGGCAGCGGCAACTCGAAGCCTTGCCGGACCAGCGGGTCCGCGCAGACATGGGTCTCGGCCAGTTCCTTTCCATCGACATCGAGCGCCGTGGCGCTCCACATCGCCAAGGGAACCTGCTCGATCAGCGTCGCGACGCGCCCGCCCTTCCGGCTCAGGTCATGTCCCATGGCGACGAACGCCGCCGCCACGACCGCAACGACGCCTGCCCCGATGGCGAGCTTTGTTTTCAACGAGATCAGGTCGGTCATGCGAGCACCTCCGGTTTTGACCGAAGTATTACGCTCGTAGTTTTATATTACAATGGTAATCTTCAGCGTCGGCGCTTGGAGCGGTTCACCGCCTGGTCCAGCGCCTGCAGGAAGCGAGAGCGGTCGGCCGGGCCGAAGGGCGCGGGGCCGCGGGTCACCTCGCCCATCGAGCGGAGATGCTCGCCGATGCTGCGGGACGCCAGGGCCATGCCGATGCTGTCCGGCGTGAACGGATTGCCCTTTCCGCTGATCACCAGCGCCTGCTTCTCCAGGCAGCGGCCCGCCAGCGGAATGTCGTTGGTCACCACGATGTCCCACGGCTCGGCCTGCTCGGCGATCCAGTCGTCGGCGACATCCGGGCCCGCGTCGACGATCACCCGCTCGATCAGCGGCTCCTTGGGGACCATCAGGAAGGCGTTGGCGACGACGAACACCTTGAGGGCGTAGCGGCGGGCGACCTTGTAGACCTCCTCCTTCACCGGGCAGGCGTCAGCGTCGACGAAGATGCGCGTCACTCACTCTTCTCCAGGCGCGCCAGCACGGCGCCCTCGGAAACCTGGGCGCCCGCGCGGGCCGAGAGCTCGCTTACCACGCCGTCGAACGGCGCGGTGAGGGTGTGCTCCATCTTCATGGCCTCGACGGTGGCCAGCGCCTGGCCGGCGATGACATGCTCGCCCTCGGCCACCGCCACGCTGACGATGCGGCCGGGCATCGGCGAGACGACCAGCCCGTTGCCCGCCGCCGCCTCCACGCCCGCCGAGCGCGGCGGGGTGAAGGCGTAGGCCTCGCCGTCGACGAAAACGACCGTGGTTTCGCCGAGTTGGAGGATTTCCCCGCCTCTCCCTTCCTCCTGTTGAGGGGGGAAGAGGTTCACGACTCTGCGGCTTTCACCATGCTGGAGTTCGGCCCGCAGTTGCGGCGATGCGTTCAGGCGGAAGCCCGCCAGGGGCGTGTCGCCGATGGCCGCTCCAGCCGCGCGAGCCCACGCAATTTCCGGCGGTTCGGCGGGCGGCAGGAGTTCACCGAGGCGCGCGCCGATGAAGCCGGTGTCGATATGGCCGGCGACGAAATCGGGGTGGTCGAGGCAGCGGACCAGGAAGGCGGCGTTGGTCTTCACCGGCCAGACCTCGACGGCGCGGCAGGCCTCGGCGAGCTTGCGGGCGGCCGCCTCGCGCGTCGGTGCCTGGACGATCAGCTTGGCGATCATCGGGTCGTATAGCGGCGTCACCTCGCCACCCTCCTCCACCGCCGAGTCGACGCGGATGTCGGCCGGCAGGCGGAAGCGAGTTAGGGGTCCCGTCGAGGGCAGGAAGCCGCTGGCCGGGCTCTCCGCATAGAGCCGGGCCTCCATCGCCCAGCCCTGGATCGATAGCTGGTCCTGCGTAAACTGCAGGGGTTCGCCCGAGGCGACACGCAGTTGCCACTCGACCAGATCCAGACCGGTGATCGCCTCGGTGACCGGATGCTCCACCTGCAGGCGGGTGTTCATCTCCATGAACCAGATGCGGTCGGCCGAAAGACCCTGCGAGGCGTCGGCGATGAACTCGATGGTGCCGGCCCCGACGTAGCCCACCGCCCTGGCGGCCTTCACCGCCGCCTCGCCGATGGCGGCGCGGGTCTCGGCGTCCATGCCCGGCGCGGGCGCCTCCTCGATCACCTTCTGATGGCGGCGCTGCAGGGAGCAGTCGCGCTCGAACAGGTGGACGGCGTTTCCGTGCGCGTCCGCGAACACCTGCACCTCAATGTGGCGCGGGCGCGTGACGTAGGTCTCCAGCAGCACGCGGTCGTCGCCGAAGCTGGCGGCGGCCTCACGACGACACGAGGCCAGCGCCGCGTCGAAGTCGGCGGGGGCCTCCACCTTGCGCATGCCCTTCCCGCCGCCGCCGGCCACCGCCTTGATCAGCACCGGATAGCCGATGGCGTCCGCCTCGGCCCTAAGGCGCTCAGCCGACTGATCCTCTCCGAGGTAGCCCGGCGTCACCGGCACGCCCGCCGCCGCCATCCGCGCCTTGGCGGCGTCCTTCAGCCCCATGGCCGAGATCGCCAGTGGCGGCGGCCCGATCCAGATCAGGCCCGCGTCGATCACCGCCTGGGCGAAGCCGGCGTTCTCCGACAGGAAGCCATAGCCGGGGTGGATCGCCTCCACGCCTGCGCCCTTCGCCGCCGCGATCACCGCCGCGCCGTCCAGGTAGCTGCCGATGGCGGCCGCGTCGTCGGCCTCGCGCAGGTGCGGCGCGGCGGAGTCGGCCGGGGTGTAGACGGCGACCTTGCGCACCCCCATCCGCCGCGCGGTGCGAACGATGCGGCGAGCGATCTCCCCGCGATTGGCGATGAGGACGCTGCGGATCATCGAAATTACATCCGGAACAGGCCGAAGCGCGGCGTTTCGGGGATCGGTGCGTTCAGACTGGCGCTGATCGCCAGGCCAAGCACGTCGCGGGTCTGGGCCGGGTCGATGATCCCGTCGTCCCACAGGCGGGCGGTGGCGTAGTAGGGCTCGCCTTCGCGCTCATACTTCTCGCGGACCGGCGCCTTGAAAGCCTCGGCCTCCTCCGGCGTCCACTTGTCGGCGTCGCGGTGGACGGTGGCCAGCACGCTGGCGGCCTGCTCGCCGCCCATCACGCTGATGCGGCTGTTGGGCCAAGTGAACAGGAAGCGCGGGCCGTAGGCGCGGCCGCACATGCCGTAGTTGCCGGCCCCGAAGCTGCCGCCGATCAGCACGGTGAACTTCGGCACGCTGGCGGTGGCGACGGCGGCGACCAGCTTGGCCCCGTCCTTGGCGATGCCGCCGGCCTCGTACCTGCCGCCGACCATGAAGCCCGAGATGTTCTGCAGAAACACGAGCGGAATGCGCCGCTGGCAGGCCAGCTCGATGAAGTGCGCCCCCTTCAGCGCGCTTTCGGAAAACAGCACGCCGTTGTTGGCCAGGATGGCCACCGGATAGCCGTGGATGCGGGCGAAGCCGCAAACCAGGGTGGTCCCATACAGCGCCTTGAACTCATGAAAGTCCGAGCCGTCCACGATACGGGCGATCACTTCGCGCACGTCGTAGGGCGCGCGCACATCCGGCGGGATCAGGCCATAGAGCTCCGCCGGGTCGTATTTCGGCGGGACCGACTTCGTGACGTCGATATCCAAGCTCTTGGTGGTGTTCAGGTGGGCGACGATGTCCCGCACGATCTCGATGGCGTGGGCGTCGTCGGCGGCCACATGGTCGACCACGCCCGACTTGCGCCCATGGGTGTCGGCCCCGCCGAGCTCCGTCGCCGAGATCACCTCGCCGGTGGCGGCCTTCACCAGCGGCGGCCCGGCCAGGAAGATCGCGCCCTGGCTCTCCTCCCCCGCCCCGCGCACAATCACGGTCTCGTCGCTCATCGCCGGCACATAGGCGCCGCCGGCCGTCGACAGGCCCATGACGCAGGCGATCTGGGCGATGCCCTGGGCGCTCATATTGGCCTGGTTGAAGAAGATGCGGCCGAAGTGCTCGCGATCGGGAAACACCTCGGCCTGGTGCGGCAGGTTCGCCCCGCCGCTGTCGACGAGGTAGACGCAAGGCAGCCGGTTCTGCTCGGCGATCTCCTGCGCGCGCAGGTGCTTCTTCACGGTCAGCGGAAAGTAGGCCCCGCCCTTCACCGTCGGGTCGTTGGCGACGACCATCACCTCGCGGCCCGAGACTCGCCCGACGCCGCCGATCACCCCCGCCCCCGGCGCCTCGCCATCGTAGAGGCCGTGAGCGGCTAACTGGCCGATTTCCAGGAACGGCGAGCCCGGATCGAGCAGCCGCTCCACCCGCTCGCGAGGCAGCAGCTTGCCGCGCGCTACATGCCTCTGCCGAGAGGCTTCGGATCCGCCGAGCGCCGCCTGGGCGACGCGGGCGCGCAGTTCCTCGACGAGGGCGCGGTTGTGAGCCTCGTTGGCCTTGAAGGCGTCGGAGCCGGTGTCGAGCTTCGAGGTGAGACCTGTCATGCCCCGATCAGCTCCCGGCCGATCAGGAACCGGCGGATCTCATTCGTCCCCGCCCCGATGTCGTAGAGCTTGGCGTCGCGCGCCAGCCGTTCGACCGGCCATTCCTTGGTGTAGCCCGCGCCGCCGAGGGCCTGCACGGCCTCGAGACTAACCTTCACCGCGTTCTCGCTGGCCAGCAGGATCGCCCCCGCCGCGTCGAAGCGCGTGGTCCTGCCGGCGTCGCAGGCGCGGGCGACGGCGTAGACGTAGGCGCGAGCGCTGTTCAGGGCCACATACATGTCGGCCACCTTGGCCTGCATCAGCTGGAAGCCGCCGATCGGCTTTCCGAACTGCTTGCGCTCGCGGACATAGGGCACGACCACGTCGAGGCAGGCCTGCATGATGCCGAGCGGTCCGGCGGCCAGCACCGCCCGCTCATAATCGAGGCCGCTCATCAGGACCCCGGCCCCGCCGCCGACCGGGCCCATGACATTCTCCACTGGCACTTCGCAGTCCTCGAACACCAGTTCGGCGGTGTCCGACCCGCGCATGCCCATCTTGTCGAGCTTCTTGGAGACGCTGAAGCCCTTGAACCCCTTCTCGACCAGGAAGGCGGTGACGCCCTTGGTCCCGGCCGCCGGATCGGTCTTGGCGTAGACCACCAGCACGTCGGCGTGGGGCGCGTTGGTGATCCAGAACTTCGTCCCATTGAGGATGTAGCCGTCGCCGCGCTTGTCGGCGCGCAGGCTCATCGACATGACGTCGGAGCCGGAGCCCGCCTCGCTCATCGCCAGGGCGCCGACATGCTCGCCGCCGATCAGCTTCGGCAGGTAGCGATGCTTCTGCTCCGCCGCGCCCCAGCGGCGGATCTGGTTCACGCAGAGGTTCGAGTGCGCGCCGTAGCTCAGACCCACCGAGGCCGAGGCGCGGCTGACCTCCTCCATCGCCACGACATGTTCGAGATAGCCGAGGCCGAGGCCGCCGAACTCCTCCTCGACGGTGATGCCGTGCAGGCCCAACTCGCCCATTTGCGGCCAGAGCTGGCGCGGAAAGCTGTTGGTGGCGTCCACTTCGGCGGCCAGCGGCGCGATGCGGTCGGCGGCGAACCGGGCCGTCACCTCGCGGATGGCGTCGGCGGTTTCGCCCAAGGCGAAATCCATCCCGGAAATGTCTTCGTTCCGCATCCCTATGCCCGTCTTGGCGCGTTTTGGAGCAACCTAACGCCCCTTGGCGGGATGCGATAGCCGCCTATGCCGCCGGCACGCTCAAGGCCGCCTTTGGGATGTAGCCGTCGGCCGCCGCCTCGGCGGCGCGCAGCACCTGTCGCAGCAGGGTCTCGGCCAGGATGGGCTTGGGCACGATGTCGTCGAAGGCCTCGAGGCCCGCGTCCTCAGCCCCCGCCGTGAAGGCGAGGATCGGCGTGCGCCGATTGGGGCCGGGCTCGCCGCGGATGCGATAGAGGGCGCTCGGGCCGTCGAGACGCGGCATGCGCACATCCATCACGATCACGTCGCAGGGGGCGGCGCGGGCCAGTTCGATGGCGGCGAGGCCGTCGTCGGCTTCCACGATCTCCGCGCCGTGCGATTCCAGGATGGCCCGCGCCAGCCGGCGATTGGACTCGTTGTCGTCCACGACCATGATCCGCAGGCCGCCGAGGTGGGTCGCCGGCGGTGGAGGGCTCGGCTCCCTGGCCTGCGCGGCGGGCGCCGGGATGCGGAAGGTGAAGCACGAGCCCTCGCCCGGCTGCGACCGAACCTCGATGCGTCCGCCCATGGCCTCGACCAGGGTGCGACAGATGGCGAGGCCGAGGCCGGCCCCCTGGCTGCGGCTCTCGCGCGTGCCGACCTGGGAGAAGCGCTTGAACAGGCGGCCGCGCTCTTCCGCGCTCATGCCCGGCCCCGTGTCGCTGACCGTGACGGTCAGGCTTTCGTCGACCGCGTCCCAGGTCAGGGCCAGGGCGACCTCTCCGGCCTCGGTGAACTTGATGGCGTTGGCGCCGAGGTTGAGCATCACCTGGCGCAGGCGGTCGGCGTCGAGCAGCGCCGCCCTTGGAGCGTCGATGGGACAGGCGCTCCGCAGCGTCAGCCCCTTGGCCTCGGCCGCCGGCTCGAGAATGGCCGTGACCTCCTCCAGGATGGCGCAGGGCGAAGTCGGCAGCGGGGCGATCTGCAGTTGCCCCGCCTCCAGACGCGAATAGTCGAGAATGTCGTTCACCAGCCGCAGCAGGCCCCGCCCGGCGGTCTCGATCCGGCGCACATAGCCGCGCGCCGTATCCCCCAACTCGCCCGAGCCGAGAAGGTCGGCGAAGCCGATCACGGCGGTCAGCGGCGTGCGGATCTCGTGGCTCATGTTGGCCAGGAAGTCGGCCTTGGCGGCGGCGGCGGCGTCGGCGTCGCGCCGCGCTTCGGCCAGGGCCGCGTCACGCAGCATCTCCTCGGTGACGTCGCGGACCACGTCGATCACGGCGGCGCCGAGCATGTCGCCCCGCGGCAGCAAGGCCGGGCTCGATTCCAGCCAGACCCAGCGGTCGCCCGACTTGTGACGCCCGCGCCAGCGGATGCGCACGCTGGTGACGCCGCACTTCAGGGCGTCGAAGCCGGTCTGCAGGCCTTTGACATCGTCGGGATGGACATAGCTCATGCCCACCGTGCCGACCATCTCCTCCGGCTCGTAGCCGAGCAGGCGGCGGCAGGCGGGCGTGACGAAGCTTAGCACGCCCTCGGCGTCGCTGGCCACGATCATGTCGCTGCTGTTCTCGGCGATCAGCCGATAGCGGGCCTCGCTGCGCGTGAGAGCCTGCTCGGCGGCGATCCGCTCGGTCAGGTCCAGAACCTGGGCGATGTAGCAGGCCGGCGCGCCGTCGGCGTCGCGGGTCACCGAGACCGTCAGCTGCGCCCAGACGATCGAGCCGTCGCGGTGCAGATAGCGCTTGTCGAGGGTGTAGTTCGGGATATCGCCCTGGGCCAGGCGACCGAGCAGCTCAAGGTCGATGTCGAGGTCGTCGGCGTGGGTGATGGTCTGGAAGTCGGTGGCCAGCATTTCGGCCTCGGTCAGACCCAGCAGAGCCTGGAACGCCGTGTTCACCCGGATGAATCGGCCCTCCGGCGAGACGAGGGCCATGCCCACGCCCGCATTGGTGAAGGCCGCTTCGAAAAGGTCAAACATTCAGTCCCTCGCGCGGGGACCGAGCGAAACGGCCCCGCGCCTCGATCCCCCGACAACGGCTCGCACTCTAACGGGTCGCGGTGTTCAATCCCTTACCGTGAAGACGATATCATTCGGCTCTGGCCTTTTGCGCCGGGCGCCGCCATCGTCCAGCTTCAGTCAGCAGAACATCGGGATAACGATGCGACCCCAAGCCGAGGAAGCTCTTCACCGCGACACCGTGCGCCAGATCACCCTGCGGCTGATGCCGCTGTTCGGCCTGATGTACCTGATCGCCTATATCGACCGGCAGAACGTCTCCTACGCCAAGCTGCAGATGGCGTCGGCGCTCAGCCTGTCGGAAGCGGCCTATGGCCTCGGCGCGTCGCTGTTCTTCCTGGGCTATTTCCTGTTCGAGGCGCCCAGCAACATCGTCCTCGCCAAGGTTGGCCCCAAGGTCTGGCTCGCTCGGATCATGGCCACCTGGGGCCTGGTGACCATCCTGCTCGGCTTCACCCAGAACGCGACGATGTTCTACGTGCTGCGCTTCCTGCTCGGCGTGGCCGAGGCCGGCTTCTTCCCCGGCGTGCTCTATGTGCTGACCCTTTGGTTCCCGGCGCGCGATCGCGGTCGCATGGTCGGTTGGTTCATGATCGCCAGCGCCCTGGCCAACGCCGTGGGCTCGGCCATCGGCGGCGCCCTGCTCGACCTCGACGGCGCCCTGGGCCTGGCGGGCTGGCAGTGGGTTTTCCTGGCCACCGGCGTGCCGGCCATCGTCCTCGCCCCGATCTCCTTCCTGCTGATCCCCAAATCACCCGAGACCGCCCCGTGGCTGTCGGACGAGCGCAAGACCTGGCTGGCCCGCACCCTGGAAGCCGAAAACGTCGCCGCCGGCACTGTCGATCACTCCAACCCCCTCAAGGTGTTGGCCGACCCGCGCGTGCTCCTGATCTGCGCCATGTACATCGGCCTGCCGCTGGCGGCCTACGGCCTCAGCTACTGGCTGCCGACCATCGTCAAAAGCTTCGGCGTCTCCAACACCACCAACGGCTTCATCAATGTGATCCCCTGGCTTCTGGTGGCCGTCGCCCTGTGGTGGAACCCGCGCCACTCGGCCAAGACCGGTGAGAAGACCTGGCACATCGTCATCCCTTGCCTGGTCGGCGCCGTCTGCCTGGTGGCCAGCGTCGTCGCCCCCGGGCCCGTGCCGCAGTTCGCCTTCCTGTCGGTGGCCGCCGCCTGCATCTTCATGGGCCAGCCGGTGTTCTGGACCCTGCCGCCGTCGTTCCTGCGCGGAGCGACTGCCGCCGCCGGCATCGCGGTGGTCAACTCCTTCGGCAACCTCGGCGGCCTTATCGCCCAGACCGTGGTGCCGCTGATCAAGGACATGACCGGCAGCAACCTCGCGCCGATGTTCTTCCTGGCCGCCTGCCTGGTCTATTCGGCGGCGATGGTCTTCGTCGTGCAGGCGGCCCTGCGCAAGCGGGCGCCCGCCGGCGGCTGATCGCCGGGGCTTGGTCGCATGGGACCGGTGCTGCTCTGCGACTGGGGCACGACCAACCTGCGCGCCTGGCGGTTCGATCCGGCCGCCGGGGTCACCCTGGCCCGCGACTTTCCGATGGGCATCGCCGCCATCGGCCGTGAGGCGCCGCGGTGGTTCGCGGCCCATGCGCGGCCCGCGATGGACGCCGAAGACCTGCCGGCCCTGCTCTGCGGCATGGTGGGGGCCGACCTCGGCTGGGGCGGCGCCGGCTATCATCCCTGTCCCGCCTCGGTATCCGACCTCGCCGGGGGCCTCGCCACGGTGTCGCGCGAAGGCCCGCCCGTGCGGATCGTGCCCGGCCTGAGCTGCCGACGCCCCGACGGCGGCCCGGACGTGATGCGCGGCGAGGAAACCCAGATTCTCGGCTGGCTGGCGGCGGACGGCGCCCGCGCGGTAGGCACACGCCGGCTCTGCCTGCCCGGCACCCACAGCAAGTGGGCGGCGCTGGAGCACGGCCGGGTCAGCGGCTTCACCACCTACATGACCGGCGAGCTCTACGGCCTGGTGATGCGCCATTCGATCCTGCGCTCCGACGGCCCCACCGACGATGTGGCCGCCTTCGACGCGGGGCTGGACGCGGCGGGCGATGGGGGCGGCTTGGCCGCGCGGCTGTTCTCCACCCGGGCGCGGGTGGCGGTCGGCGAGGCGGACGCCGGGCAGAACCCGTCCTTCGTCTCCGGCGTTCTCATCGGGGCCGAGGTCGCGGCCGCGCTGACCGAGGCGCCCACGACGGCGGTCGACCTGATCGGCGCTCCGACGCTCTGTCGCTGGTATGCGCGGGCGGTGGAACGGCGCGGGATCGCCGCTAGGGTCCACGACGGCGCGGACGCCTCGCTCGCCGGCCTGATCGCCATCCAGGGGGCCATGGGAGACTCCGCATGACGCTCGCCGACGCCCTCGCCGCCTGCCCCGTAGTCGCCATCCTGCGCGGCGTCCGTCCCGAAGAGGTCGTCGCCACGGCCGAGGCCCTGGAGACGGCCGGCGTCCGCGCCGTCGAGGTGCCGCTCAACTCGCCCGAGCCGCTGGACAGCATCGCCCTGCTCGCCCAGACCTTCGCGGGCCGCATGGTCGTCGGCGCGGGCACGGTGCTGACCGTCGCCCAGGTGAACCAAGTCGCCCAAGCCGGCGGAACGCTGATCGTCTCGCCCAACACCGACCCGGCCGTCATCGCCCGCGCCGTCGCCCTGAAGCTCGATCCCGCCCCCGGTTTCGCCACCGCCAGCGAGGCCTTCTGCGCCCTAGCCGCCGGGGCGCGGCATCTAAAGCTGTTTCCCGCCGTCACCTACGGCCCGGGCCATCTGCGCCAGCTGAAGGCGGTGTTGCCCGGCGAGGCGACGCCGTGGGCGGTCGGCGGCGTCGGGGCGGCCGATCTCGCGGCATGGTGGGAGGCCGGGGCGCGCGCCTTCGGCATCGGCTCGGAAATCTATCGTCCGGGCCAGACCGCCGCCGAGACCGCCGACAAGGCCAGGCGTCTGGTCGAGGCCGCCAATGCTTTGACGCAAAACTGACCGGAACGCTCGCCAGCGCCCATCGTTAGCCTCCCGCCACACAAGGGAGACGACCATGGCCGACGCCCGCGAGATCGAGACCAAGTTCTGGAAGGCGCTGAAGGACGACCGCACGCTGATGCTCGGCCTGCCGGATGTCGAAGAAGGACGCGCCCAGCCGATGACCGCCCAGCTCGACGACTGGGAGGACGAAACCCATCCGGCGGCCATCTACATCTTCACATCGAAGGAAACCGACCTGGCGCAGGACATCGGCGAAGGCCGCAGGTTCACCGCCAACTTCGCCTCCAAGGGCCACGACCTGTTCGCGACCTTCGACGGCGAAGTGCGCCCGTTCAACGACCGCTCGACCATCGAGCGGCTGTGGAACCCCTTCGTCGCGGCCTGGTTCGAGGGCGGCAAGGACGACCCGAACCTGCTGTTGCTCCGCCTGGAGCCGGAGGACGCCCACATCTGGCTGAACGAAAACAGCCTGTTCGCCGGCGTGCGCCTGCTGCTCGGCCGCGACCCCAAGAAAGACTACGAAGGCAAGACCGCCGAGGTCCACCTCTCGTAGCGCTACCCCCGTCCCTATTGGGGCGTCTCGCGGTTGGTCGCGCGGGCGAGCATCTTGAAGGCGTAGACCATCGCCCGGACGCGCGCCTCGCGGCGGGTCGGCCCGTTCAGCTTCGGCAGGCCCAGGGCTGAAAGCTCGTCCATGGCCGCGTCCGAGCCGTCGTTCGGGTGGGAGCCGATCCAGTAGAGGATCTTCGGCAGGTCGGCCGGCGGGATCGCCTGCAGGAGGCGCCCCTGCACGACGCGCGGCAGATAGGGCTCGATGTCGGCCATCTGCAGAAGGTCGGGCACGGCGGCGATGTAGAGGATGTTGCGGGCCCTCTGAACCGGATCGGGGTCTTTCGCCGGCGCCCAGGTGGCGAGGCCCGAGCGCACCTCGGCCAGTTGGGGCTGGGCGGCGGGCTCGGCGAACTGGTCGGCGGCGGCCCAGGGCGCGATGACGCCCGAATCGGCCGGCAGGGCGTCGAAGATGACGTTGGCGATGTCGGTGTCGGTCACGTCCTGCCAACGGGTCGGCGGCGAATCCCGTCTCGGCGGCGGCGGAGCAGCGGCGAGCGTGGGCGTCGGGGCCGGCGGCGCGCTCGCGGTTGGCGCGGCGGGGACGACGGGCGGCGCTGCCGGCTTTGGTTCGGCAGTCGGCGGCGGGGCGGGTTCGGGCGCCGCTTTCGACGGCTCGGGCGAGGCGGCGGCGGGAGGTTGCGGAACATAGGCTTCCGGCCCGGCGATGGCGGCCGCGGCGGCGCCTTCCTCGGCGACCTTGGCGGCGGCGATCCGGCCATTCATTTCGGCGACGACGCCGACGACGATCCACACCGCCAAGGCGGCGAACACCCAAAGCTTGCCGCCGCGCTCGGCTGGACGGCCGCTTTCCCAGCGGAACATGCGCGCCGAGGCGAAGGCGCCGCCGAAGCCGATCAGCAGCAGGGCGGCCAGTTCGAAGGTGACGCCGGCCAGGCCGCCGCCGCTGACGCTGGCCTGCAGCGCCTGCACCGCGTAGCGCCCGGGCAGGAAGGCCGAGACGTGCTGCGCCCATTCCGGCAGCGACGACAGGCGCACCGCCACGCCGCCGATGATCAGCATCGGCAAGAAGAGGCACTGCCCCAGCGCCTGCACCGCCGGCACGTTGTCGGCCAGCATGGCGATAACCAGGCCCAGGCCCATGAAGGCGATGGCGGCGCAGGTGAAGGCGACCAGCAGGCCGAGCGGATGCACCGGCATGCTCATGCCGATGGCCAGGGCCAGGCCCACTTGGATCAAGGCGGCGCTAAGCAGCAGCAGGTAGCGGACGATCAGGGTGCTGGCCAGGAAGGCCCAGGTGGGCGTCGGCGTCAGGCGGAAGCGCCGCCAGACGCCCTTCTCGCGCTCGCTGACCATGGTCGTCGGCAGGCCGAAGCACGCGCCGCCGAGCGCCGTGACCGTGAGCAGTTCGCCCATGTGCGCCACCAGCGGCACGCGGTCGTGGCGATAGATGGCCCAGAAGGCCAGCAGGAAGATCAGCGGGAACAGATAGCCGTAGATCATGGCCATCGGATTGCGGAAGTTCAGCTTCACGCTCACCCAGGCGTGGCGCAGCACGGCGTTCATCGGGCGGCTCCCGCGGTGAGTTGCAGGATGACGTCCTCCAACGTCGCCTGCCCGGCGGTCAGGCTGACGATCTTCACCTTGCGGCGGTTCAGTTCGGCGACCAGTTCGGCCAGGGCGGCGTTGACGTCGCTGGCGGTCAGGGCGACCTCTTCGTCGCTGACGGTCACGTCCGCGCCGTGCTTGAGGCTCGGGGCCTCCCCGGCCGGCTTGTCGGTCTGGGCGACGATGCGGGTCGCCGCGCGCGAGCGGGCGATCAGGTCGCGGGGCGTGCCCTCGGCGACGATGCGGCCGCCGGCCATCACCGCGATGCGGTCGCAGAGGGCCTCGGCCTCCTCCATGTCGTGAGTGGTCAGCAGGACCGCGCGGCCCTCCTCGCGCATCCGCCGGATTTCGTCATGCAGCTCGCGGCGGATCTGGGGATCGAGGCCCGAGGTCGGCTCGTCGAGCACGATCACCTGCGGGTCGTTGACGAAGGCCAGGGCCAGGGCGACGCGCTGCTTCTGACCGCCCGACAAGCTGCCGTAAGACGCGTTGGCCTTGGCTTCGAGGCCGAAGCGAGCGAGCAGGCCGCGCACATCGGCCTTGCGGCCGTAGAGGTCGGCGAACAGCTCGACGGCTTCGCGCGGCGTGATCTTGTCCTGCAGACCGGTGGCCTGCAGCGCCGCGCCGATCTGGCGCTTGGCGGCGGTCTGATCGCGCCGGGCGTCAATGCCGCAGACCTCGATCTGGCCGCTATCGGGCGAGGTCAGGCCGATCAGCGATTCGACGGTGGTGGTCTTGCCCGCGCCGTTCGGCCCGAGCAGGCCGAAAATCTCACCGCCCGCGATGGAGAAACTCACCTGCGAGGCGGCCTTCACCGGGCCGTAAGCCTTGGAGAGGTCGCGCACGACGACCTTCAAACGTTCGCCTTCTGGCGGGGACATGGCGTTCCGAGTCTACCGCCGGAGCGGCCCGGCTGGGCGAACTTAGCCCAACCGGACCAAACCGGAAGCGTCGATCAACGGGCGCGGCGCGCCAGGTCTTCGTCAGTCCACGGCTCTTCGCGGTGGCTGTAGGCCTGACGGGTCTCCTTCACGGCGGCGGCCACGATCGGAGCGCCCTTGTTGCCCCAAGACTGACGGATGAAGGTCAGCACCTGGGCCACCTCTTCGTCGGGCATGGCGGCGCCGAGCGGCGGCATGGCGCCGATGGGACCGTCCTTGCCGTTCAGCAGGATGCGGATGATGGCGTCGTTGGCCACACCGGGGTTGGCGTACTTCGAACCCGCCAGCTTGGCGCCGACATGCTCCATGCCCTCGCCCGCGGGGCCGTGGCAGGCTTCGCAATTGTTGGCGAAGACTTCCTTGCCGGCGACGAACAGCTTCTCTTCTTCCGGCGAGCGCGGCGGCGCGGCCGGGGGCGGCGGCTTGCCGGGCCAGGTGACCTGGGCCAGCACCGCGTTGGCGGCTTCACCCAGGGCGCCCGGTTGCTTGCCGAGGTTGGTCAGCTCGGTCGGTTCGGCGGCCAGTTCGCGGCCGGCCGTGGCCACGTTCTGGCGAGTCACCCCCGCCACGCCGCCGCCGGCGCGGTTGCCGGCCACGGCGCCGTCACCCTGGCGGGCGCCGCCCTGGAAGCCCGTGCCGATGCCCTTCAGCAGGGCGACGCGAACGGCTTCCGGCTTGCTGTTGTCCGAGGCCAGCTTCAGCACCGCCTCCGTGGCGGCCTGATCGCGGCTCTTGCCGAGCGCGCTGGCCAGGACGGTGACGGCGTCGATGTTCGCCGGCGCCTGAGCAAGCTCGTTCAGCACGCCCGTCTCCTGCCCGCCCAGGCCGCTGACCGCGATGTCGATCAGGATGGGATCGTTCGGATACTGCTTCATCAGGGCGACGATCGGGGCGACGCGCTGCTCCTTCGGCAGTTCGCCCAGGGTGGCGACCAGCTGGCGGAGCACGATCTTGTTGGTGTCGCTGGCCTTCTTCCGCACGGCGGCGCTCACCGCCGGGTCGGTCAGCCAATGCTCCGAGAGGCGGATGGCGGCGGCGCGGACATCCGGCGAGGCGTCGTCGAGGGCCTTCAGCACCGTGGCCTTGTCCGAGCTTTGAAGCCCGTCGAGGGTCCACAGGGCCTGAACGCGGGTGTAGGCCTGCGGCGCGCTGGTCGCCAGGCGGATCAGGGCGGGGGCCACCGACTTGTCGCCGCGCTGAACCAGCAGCTGCTGTGCGGTGTCGCGCCACCAGGCGTTGGCGTGGTTCAGGTGTTCGACCAGTTGAGCCGGGGTTTCCTTGCTCATCTGCGGCTGCTTGTCGAAGGTCATGCCGTCGTAGACCACACGCCAGATGCGGCCGTAGTGCAGGCCTTTGGCCAACTCGCGCTGGGCGTTGTAGTCGCGCAGATAGTCGGTCTGGATCGGGCCGTCCTGCGAGATGCCGCGGTACATGTCGACGACGTACATGGCGCCGTCGGGGCCGCCGATGACCTGGGTTGGCCGGAAGCGGACGTCGGTCGAGGCGATCAGTTCGCCCTTCTTGTAGAAGTCGGTCGCGCTGAAATCGCCGTTGTCGTTCTTCAGGTTCAGCAGGTGAACGATATTGGTCGGGCCATCGACCACCAGCGGCTGGTTCTGAATGTCCTTCGGCAGCTTGTCGGCGCGGTAGATGAAGGGCGAGGAGACGCCGCCGTAGTAGGTCGACGAGCCGTCTTCACGGAAAATCTCGGTGCGGTAGCCGCGGTTGATGCCGCGCGTCGGGTGCACCGGCCAGATCAGGGTGTCTTCCTGCTTCACCAGGTTCTCGTAGAGACCCTTGGTCCGCACCTGGTTGGGGTTGCGCAGGTAGTACTTGGGCGCGACGTAGTCGACGAACAGCGGGTCGGTGTTGACGTTGCGGTAGATGCGGCCGCCGTTGTCCTGGGTCACGCCCCACTGGCCGCGGCTCAGGTTCGGCGTCGTCGAGAACTTACCGTCCTTGAACTGGATGTTGTAGGTGAACTCCGACACCACCAGGGTGTTGTCCATGCCCCAGTAGAGACCATTGGCGGTGTGTTCGACGTTGCCCTTGACGCCGAAGCCGCCGTCCACCAGCTCGCGGGTGTCGGCCTGCAGGTCGCCGTTGGTGTCGCACGCCTTCCAGAGGTTCGGCGGCTCGCCGACCAGGGCGCAGTTCTTGTCCAGAATCTTCAGCGCGCGCGGCAGGACGATCTTGTCCATGAACACGGTGCGCTTGTCGAAGACGCCGTCCTTGTTGGTGTCTTCCAGGACGACCACTTGGTTGATGGGCTCCAGGGAGTCGGTGAACTTGTCGTCGATCGAGAAGCCCGGCATCTCGACCACCCAGAGGCGGCCGTCGCCGTCAAACTCGGCGATGATCGGGTCCTTCACCAGCGGTTCGGAGGCCACCAGCTCGAGGCGGTAGCCCGGCGCCAGGTGGAAGGTCTTCAGCGCGTCGGCGGGCGAAAGCGGCGGCGGCGCCTTGGTTTCATCCTCAGCCACCACCGGGGCGGGCCACGGACGATTCAGCATCGTGGTGAGGGGCTTCAGCACCCCCGTCTGGGCCATGACGGCCAGCGGCACGACGACGGCGGCCGTACACAGGCCAGCCACCACAGCGGAACGACGACGCATTCGGTGTTTCCCCACTTTTATCTGCGCGGCGGTATACACCCACACGCGGAAGCTTCCACTGAATTCTGTATACGATTTTAGCCGACCAAATTGCGTCCGCTCTGTAGCATTCATGTCGCAATCGGCCCGGCGCCTTCCCTTATAAGAACCGCATGAGCAGAACCGCCGCCTCCGGGGAGACGCCCACTTCGCCCAAACGCGCCGCCTGGCGCTGGCTAGGCCTCACGCTCGTCGTGCTGCTGGCGATCATCCTGCCCTTCGTGCTGCTGGAAGACCGCCTGATGGCCTGGACGGCGGCGGCCTTCGATTATGTGCGCAGCAATCCCTGGCTGGGCGGCGGGCTGGTGGTCGGGCTGCTGGCCGGCGACGTGCTCCTGCCCGTGCCGTCGAGCATCGTCAGCGCCGCCGCCGGGGCCGCGCTGGGCTGGAAGCTGGCGGCCGCGGCGATCTGGGTCGGGATGACCCTTGGCTGCATCGTCGGCTATGCGCTCGGCGCCAGCGCCGGCCGGGGCGTCGCCCTGCGCGTGGTCGGGGCAGGCGAGCTCGATCGCGCCCGCCGCCTGTTCGATAACATCGGCCCCGCCGCCCTGATCGTCACCCGGGGCGTGCCGGTGCTGGCCGAGGCCGGGACCCTGGCCGCCGGCGCGGCCAGGATGCCGTTCTGGCTGTTCCTGCTGTCCACCGCCGTGGCCAACCTCGGCGTCGCCCTCGCCTACGCGGGGGTCGGGGCCGCGGCGGCGTCTTCGAGCTCGTTTTTGATCCTTTTCATTGGCCTGGCCACCGTTCCGGCCATTGGTTGGGCGGTCTGGCGGCTGGCCCTCCGCCGTCGCGCGAAGTCTGTCTGAGAGCGTCCCCATGATCCGCACCGTCTTGTTGCTTTCGGCGGCGGCCGTCGCCGCGCCGTCGCTGGCCCTCGCCCAGGCCGCCCCGGCCGTCTCGGAGGTGATCGTCACCGCGTCGCGCGCGCCGACCGCCGAAACGCCCTATTCGGTGACGACCATCGGCGAGCATCGCCTAACGGGCGCGGACGGGCTGGCCGACGCCCTCAGCGACGTGGGCGAGGTCTATATCCAGTCGCTGGGCGGCCGCAGCGGCTTCGGCTCGCTGTTCCTGCGCGGCGCCGACCCGAACTTCACGGCCATCCTTCTCGACGGCGTGCCGCTGAACAATCCGACCAACACCCGCGGCGGCTCCGTGAACATCTCCGAGATCAGCGCGGCCGGCGTCGACCGCGTGGAGGTCGTGTCCGGCCCGCTGTCGGGCCTCTACGGCTCGGGCGCCCTGGCCGGGGCGGTGAACCTCAAGGTCGCCGGCGGGACGCAGGATCCGGGCGGCCGGGTCAGCCTCGGCCTCGGCACGCGCAACGACTACGTCGGCTCGGCCCAGGTGCGCGGCCCGATCACCGGCGGCTATGGCGGCTCGCTGACCTTCGAGACGGTGGACGACGGCGACGCGGTGGCCTCATCCTCGTTCAAGGCCCAGACCCTCACCGGCAAGCTCGCCCCCATAGGCAAGGAGGACGCCGGCCGCGTGGTCTTCCGCCTTATGGCCACCGACGCCGACACCTTCCCCGACAACAGCGGCGGGCCTCGCCTCGCCACGCTGCGGGCGACCGAGAGCCGCGAGGCCCGCGAGGGCCTGCTGGCGGTCAGCCAGCCGGTGATCGTGCGCGACGGCTATCGCCTCGATCTTTCCGCCTCGTTGCTCGACCGTCGCGACGAGACCGTGACGCCCGGCGTCGCGACGTCCGCCGTCGACCCGGCGGGCGTGCCGGCCGGCGAGGACCTGACCCGCTATCGTCGCTGGATCGTGCAGGCCGCCAGCCGCTTCGATCTGGCCGGCTGGGACGCGGTGCTTGGCCTGGAAGGCCAGGATGAGCGCGCGCGCAGCAGCGGCTTCTACGACTTCGGCTTCTTCCAGGCGCCGAGCGGCTTCGCCGGCGACCGCACCACGGTCTCGGGCTTCGGGGAACTCAGCCGCGCCTTCGACCGCCTGACCGTCAACGCCGGCGCCCGCGTCGACGATGTCGAGGGGATCGGCACGCATTGGACGGTCCGCGGCGGCGCCCGCTACGACCTCGGCGACGGCTTCGGCATGCACGCCTCGGCCGGCACGGGCTTCAAGGCGCCCAGCTTCTACGCCCTCGGCAATCCGTTCGTCGGCAATCCGGACCTCGATCCGGAAACCAGCCGCGCGGCCGAGCTCGGCGCCGACTGGAAGGGCGAGCGCGGCCGCTTCGCCCTCACCGCCTTCCATGCCCGCTACAAGGACCTGATCGATTTCATCCCCGGCCCGGTCCCGCAGCTGGCCAACCGCAATGTGGTGATCTCCGAGGGCGTCTCCGCCTCGGCCGGCTGGCGCTGGACCGACACGCTCGAGAGCAGCTGGCAGCTGCAGTACGCCGAGACCACCGACGACGAGACCGGCGACACCCTGCTCAATCGCCCGAAACTGCGCTTCAGCTCGGCCCTCACCTGGACCCCTGCCGCGACGGTGACGATCGTCGGCCGCGCCACCCACGTGGGCGAGCGTGATGACTACGCCTCGCCGACCGGCCAGCTCAGCCTCGACGCCTACACCGTCTTCGCCCTCGACGCGGCCTGGACCTTCGCCCCGCGGACCGCGGTGCGGCTGGTGGTCGATAACGCCTTCGACGCCGACTATGAGGCCGCCATCGGCTTCCCCGGCCCCAGCGCTCGCGGCCGCATCAGCCTGACAAAGGCGTTCTGAGACGGACGGGCCGTCACGCGGCTGAGATAACGGGAGCGGATCGATGTGGAGTTTCGCCTTGCCTTTCCGCCCCTTCGCCCTCGCGGCCGCCCTGCTGGCCCCCCCGGCCGCCGCCCTCGCCGCGCCCGCCTGCCAGGTCCCGACCGGCCTGGTCCCGGCGCCGGTCGAACGCGTGCCGCCGAGCGAGGTGCAGCGCGGGGTCGTCACCGCCTACCACCTGCTGGCCCTCACCTGGTCGCCCGAGTGGTGCCGCACCAACGGTCGGCCCGGCGCCACCGCCCAGCACCTCCAGTGCGACGGTCCGGCTCGCGGTTTCATCCTCCACGGCCTGTGGCCGAACGGCTCGGCCCCGCCCTATCCGCGCTACTGCAACCCGGTCGGCCGCCTCCCCGTCGCCGTCGTGAAGGACATGATCTGCCGCACGCCCTCGACGGAACTGCTGCAGCACGAATGGCAGGCGCACGGCGCCTGCGGCTGGACCGATCCGGCCGTCTATTTCGGTCAGTCGGCCAAGCTCTACGATCGCATCGTGATGCCGCGCATCGAAGCCATTCCGCGAAAACGCCTCACCGCCGGCGCCGTCCGCCAGGCCTTCCACCGCGCCAATCCGTGGATGACGCCAGACAAGCTGTTCGTGGCGGTCGACAAGGGCGGCCGGCTCACCGAGGTGCGGGTCTGCTACGACCTGAAGTTCCAGCCGGCGGCCTGCCCGGGCGGGACCGGCACGCCCGACCGCATCGCCCTGCGCCTGACCCCGTCGTCGCCCGCGCGCCGCTTCTAGTTCAGGTCCGCGCCCGCCAGGCCGAGAATGGCCGCCAGGTTGATGCGCATGAACTTCAGGGCCCGCGCCTTGTCGAGCACGATGGACTCGTCCAGCGAGTGCGAACGCTCGCTGATGAAGCCGGAGCCCAAGGTGATGGCCTGGACGCCCAGGCTCATCGGCCAATTGGAATCGGTCGAGCCGAAGCCGTAGCTCGCCGTCACCCCGTCGGCGGCCATCGAGGCGGCGGCCATCCGCACGATCTCGGAGTTCAGCGGAGTCTCGCCGACCGGGCGGTCGCCGATCAGCCTGTTGTCGACGGTGATCTTGCCCGTGGCCGTCGAGCGCGCGGCGTTCTCGGCGTCGGCCGCCGGCTGCGGCAGCGACAGGTAGCGATCCTCGACCGCCTTGAGCTCGGCCTTGCCCTCGGAGCGCATGTCGATCTCGGCGGCGGCCGAGAAGGGGATCGAATTGACCGAGGTGCCGCCCTCCAGCACCCCGACGCTATAGGTGGTCTTGGGCGTCTTCGGCGTCGTGGTCTTGCCGAACTCGGTGAGGAAGCCGCCCAGGGCGAAGGCCGGATTGACCATGCCGAAGGCGCCGTAGCTGTGGCCGCCCGGCCCCTTGAACGTCAGCCGATAACGGCGCGAGCCGACGCCGCCGGTGGTGATCCGCTCGACGCCCGGCTCCAGCGAGATGAAGTAGCGGATGTCCTTCGCCAACGGGCCTTCGCCGAACAGGTGGCGCATGCCACGCAGGTCGCCGGGCCCCTCCTCACCGACATTGCCCATGAAGACGATGTCGCCCTTGGTCGTGATCTTCGCCGCGTCCAGCGCCCGCAGATAGGCCAGGATCACCGACAGCGAGGCGGTGTCGTCGCCGATGCCGGGGGCCGAGAGCCGGTTCCCGTCGCGTTTGACCCTCACGTCCGTCCCGGCCGGGAAGACCGTGTCGAGGTGGGCGGCGACCACCAGCAGCGGCCCGCCGCCGGTCCCCTTGCGGACGCCATAGATGTTGCCGACCTTGTCGGTGGTCACCTCCGCCAGCCCGGCCGCCTTCAGCATCTCGGCGAAGGCCTTGCCACGCGCGTCTTCCTTGAAGGGCGGCGCCTCGATCTCGGTCAGGGCGACGATGTCGCCGACGATCCGGTCCCAATCCTTGTCCAGCGTCGCGGCGGCGACGCCGAACTGCCGGCTGGCCATCATCGCCCTTTGCTCCGCGACCCGCTTGGCGTCCGGCGCCGCCTGGGTCCTGGTCTGTGCGAACGCCGGTGCGGCGATCAGCGTAAGGGCAAGGGCGACGAGGCTGCGGCTCAGGATCACTACTTGCAGGCTCCGGGGGCTGTGTCGGACAGGGGCAGGCACCGGCCGTCGATGTCGCTGGGCGGCTTCACGTCGATCAGGGCCGCCAGCGTGGGCGCGATGTCCACGGTCTCGATGGGCAGGAAGCGCGTCTGGCTCGGCGCACCCTTCCACCAGAACAGGATCGGCACCCGGCGGTCGTAGTTCCACACCGAGCCGTGGCCCGCCGTGTTGCTGCCCGGCCCGCCGTAGCGCGCCTGCATGAACGGCTGCAGGGCGGCCGAAACCTCAGGGGAACGGCCGAGGAAGGTGCTTTCGGCGAAGCGTTCCTGGATGGTCAGTTCATCGGCCGGCTTGCCGCCCTTCACCCCGTCGGTGGGCGGGATCGGGGTGGCCAGCAGTTCCTCGACGGTGAAGGCGGCGGCGATCTCCGGCATGGCCAGCAGGCGGCGCTTGGCCGACTGGGCCACCCGGCGGCGCAGCACCGGATCGGCGATCGACGACAGATAGACTTCCTCCAGGCTGCCGGTCGCCGGCGGGCTGGCGAGGCCGAACTCGGCCTGCAGGCCGGTGTTCAGGGCGGCGAAGGCGGCGCGCTGGTCGAAGCGTTTGGCGTCATAGCCGGCTTCCGCCAGGCGCTCGGCCATGTCGGAGCCGCCGTGGTCGGCCGAGAGCACGACCACATAGGGCACGCCCAGCTTGTCGAGATCGGCGAACAGCTGGCCGATCAGGCCGTCGAGGCTGCTCATCTGGCTGCACATCTCCGGCCCGCGCGAGCCGTAGCGGTGGCCGATATAGTCGGTGCCCGAGAAGCTGACGGCCAGGATGTCGGTCGCCGGACCGCGGCCGAGCTTGAAGTGATCGATCAGGCCTTCGGCGGCCTGCAGAACGATCCGGTCGAAGTTGGGCGAATATTGGATCTGCTCAGCGATTTTCGTCGGCTCGTCGGACTGGCCGTAGCCGGCCGGCGGGATCGTCGCCCGATAGGGCTTGCCGTCGATCGTGGTCTGGAACTCCGCCGCCTTGCAGGCCGGCGACACGGTCCATTTCGGGCGCTGCGTCCACATCGGCGCGAGGGCGGCGTTGACCGAGGCGATGGGCGCCAGCGCCGCCTTGGCGTCGGCGCCGGGAGCCACGTAGGTGGTGAAGCCGAAGCCGGCCTTGTACCAGAAGGTCCCGTCGGCCTTGTGGCCGGCCATGTTGATCGCGCCGCGATCCTTGCCCGAGACGGCGACGACCCGGCTCTGCGGCGAGGTCGCCTTCAGCCAGTCGCCCAAGGTCTCGGCGAGCAGTTGCTTGGGTCCGACCGGATCGGCCTTGGCGTCGCCGTCGGCGCGCGTCACCGTCGGGTCGAACAGGCAGTAGACGATCTTGCCCGTGGCCGGATCGCGCAGGTCGTTGGCGACGATGCCGGTCTTGTTCGGATGCTTGCCGGTCAGCAGGGTCGAATGGCCGGGGCAGGTCTCGGTCGCCGCATGGCTCTGATAGCCGGCGGGATAAACGACGCCGTCCGACAGTCGCTTGAAGCCGCCGGTCCAGCGCGGACGCCAGTCCTCGTAGAGATTGGCGCTGAACTGGTCGACCGAGATGGCGACGACGAGCTTGGGCGCGGTGGGGGCCGGAGCGGCTGCGGCCCCGCCGGCGAAAGCGGCGCCCAGCGCCGCGCTAAAGACGAATGCGCCGGCGCGAATACGATTGAAGAAGCTCATGCCACCCCCGGAAGCGGTTACCCGCGCCGCATCTCTCTGACATTCCAGACGGCGCGTTCAAAGCGCTTCTGTCGCAGAAAGTCTGCAGTCCGATGACGCCGCCCCAAAAGATGGGGCTCGGAAAGGCGTTCGGGGGAAAGGCGGGGCGGCGGCTCCGGGACGAGCCGCCGCCAGTTCAGACTAGCTCAGCACCACGATGGCGACGCGCCGGTTCTGCGCACGACCCTCACGGGTCTTGTTGTCGGCGACAGGTTCATCCTCGCCGTAGGACACGGTGGCCATACGGTTCAGGGCGATCTGCTGCTTGTTGAGGTAACGACGGACCGCCTCGGCCCGCTCTTCCCCGAGACGCTCGTTGTAGGCCGGGGCGCCGGTGGCGTCAGTGTGGCCTTGGATCTCGAGGTACACGTTCTTGTTCTCGCCTTTCAGACGTTGGGCGAGCTCGCTGAGGCGTTGCTCAGCTTCCGGCGACAGCTGCGACGCGTTGAGCGGGAACTTCACCGAGTCGTCCGAGAGCACGACTTCATACAGGAACTTGCCTTCGGCCAGCTTGCCCGCGGCCTTGGCGCGTTCGAGCGCTTCACCGGCCGTGCCTTCGACGCGGGTCACGTGGGCGTCAACGTCACCCACGCGCGTGTCCACGCTGCTGACGCGTTGGTCCACATTGGCCACGCGACCATCCACCACGGCGACTTGATCGCGAACAAAGTTTTTGGTCGCACACCCGCTAGCGGCCAGACCAGCGAGGAGCACCACGCCGCTCACAGCGGCCACCCTAAATGTCGACTTAGTCAATTTCGGATCCTTTCCAAAGTTCAGGCGGCGCCACACCCCACGCCGAACTCAAACGTGCATGGACAAGATTGGCTTCCGAATGGCCCAGTTTGGGCGAGAAAAAGACAGCTCGACAATACGAAACGCCCATTTTGCTGGGCTTTTGGCGGCGCCATGATGCTGACGCTTACCGATGGTCTATTTCAGCGCTGTCGAAAATTTCCCCTTCGACTCAAACGGATAGAAGACAAATCGTCGCAGACCCGGATCGGCATGACGCAGAACTTGAGCGATATCGGCGATCAGAAAACCGGCGCTGGCCGGCCCGGTCTCCGTTCACGTTTTTTCGCGGGCGCGGTCAGCATCGGCGCCCACGTGGCCGTGCTCGGAGCGCTTTTCGCCTTTCGGGCGCCGCCCCTGGACGTGGTGATTCCCCCCGAGGAGCCGATGGCGGTGGTGGTCGATCTGACGCCTCCGCCGGCCACCGACGCTCCCGCCGCGAAGGCGCCGGACCCTGAACCGGCGGCGGCGCCCCCCGTGCCCCCGACCCCGCCGCAACCGCCGCCGAAGCGCGCGCAGAAGCCGCCGCGCCCGACCGAGGTCCAGCCGATCGTCGCCGAGGTGGCGCCCAAGCCGCAGCCCATGCCCGGGCTGACCGACGCCCAGCTCGCGGGCGCCACCATAGCCGCCAACGGAATCGGCAGCGGCGGCGAGGGCGCCGGGGCCGGGGCGGGATCCGGCGACACCATCTGCGACATGGGCCAGCGGCTGCAGGCCGCGCTGCGCCGCGACCCCGAAGTCCGCGCCGCGGTGATCGCGGCCCACCGCGAAGCCGGCGCGAGCGCGCGGGCCATCCTTCTTTGGGACGGCGACTGGATTCAGAAGGGCGGCCAAGAAGGCAAGGGCCTCGCCGGCGTTCGCCAAGCCATCGCCCTCGAAATCGCCTTCGCCCCCGCCGCCTGCCGCGCCCAGACCATGCGCGGCTTGGTGGTGCTGCAGCTCAACGAAGCCGGCGGCCCCGGCCGTCTGGCGCTTGGCGAAAGCAACTGGCGTTGGTCGGATCTGCTGAACCGGACGGTCGCCCGGCGCTGAAGGCTCAAGCGACGGAGGTCGACCGCGCCCGCCGAGCAAGACCCAGATTGAGCACCGCGCCGAGCAAGGCCCGCGCGTCGATCGGCTTGGCGACATGACCGGACATGCCGGCCGCAATGCACGCCTGCTTCTGAGCGTCGAGCACATTGGCTGTCAGGGCCAGGATCGGCACATCGCGATTGGGGCCCGGCTCGGCGCGAATGCGGCGGGTGGCCTCCAGCCCGTCGAGCACCGGCATCTGCACGTCCATCAGCACCACGTCGAACTCGGCCTCGGCCAGGGCGTCGATCGCCGCCTGGCCGTCGCCGACGATGACCAGCGTCGCCCCGATCGGGCGCAGGAAGTGCTCGACGATGCGCTGGTTGGCGGGATTGTCCTCGGCCAGCAGGATGCGCAGGCTCACCAGCGGCCCCTCGTCGGAAATCTCGGCGGGCGCGACGGCGGGCGCGGCCGGCGCGGCCGGCGCCAAGGCGCAAGGCAAGGTCAGGCTGAAGCGCGAGCCGACGCCTTCCGTGGATTGCGCCTCGATGCGACCGCCCATCATGACGGCCAGCTTCTGGCCGATGGCCAGCCCCAGGCCGGTGCCGCCGAACCGGCGCGTGATTGAGCCGTCGGCCTGTTCGAACGGCCGGAACAGACGGGCCAGCGCCTCGGGCGAGATGCCGATGCCGGTATCGGCCACCGTCAGGCGCAGCTCCCCTCGGCCGCCGCCATGATCGACCACCTCGGCCTCCAGGGTGACGACCCCCTCCGGCGTGAACTTGATGGCGTTGCTGAGCAGGTTGAACAGAATCTGGCCGGTGCGCAGCGGATCGAACTCCGCCCGCCAGGCGTCGACGCCTTCGCTCCTGATCTCCAGGCGCAGGCCGGCGTCGGCCGCTCGCGGACGCCAGACCGAGGCGCAGCGACGCATGAACGGCCCGAGGTCCACCGCCGTCGCCTCGACCTGCAGCTTGCCGGCCTCGATCTTCGACAGGTCGAGCACATCGTTGAGCAACTGGGTCAGCACCAGGCCGGCGTCGCGGATGGTGTCGACGTGTTCGCGGTCGCCCGCGGACAGGGCGCTGCGCGACAGCAGGTCCGAAGCGCCGAGCACGGCGTTCATCGGCGTGCGGATTTCGTGGCTGATGGTGGCCAGGAATTCGCTCTTGGCCCGGCTGGCCTCCTCCGCCGCCGCCTGACTGGCCGCCAGGGTCGTCAGCACGCCATGCTGACCGCGCCAGAGGGCCACGATGTAGACGATCAGCACCAGGGCGCAGATGAAGATCGCGCCGGCGCCGACCGGGTCGCTGGTCGCCAGGGCCAGAACCGGCACCAGGATCAGATAGGCGAACAGCGGCGCCGCCGAGGCCAGGAACAGCCGGCGCGCCCCCAGCGAGGAGACCACCAGCTGGGCCAGCATCCCGCAGAGGAACATGGTTGTCGACGCCACGCCCAGCGGCCCGAGCGTGGTCCACATATGCCAGGTCGGCGCGCCCGCCAGGGTGAAGGATATGAAGGAGGCGAAGTAGATCGCGCCGTAGCCCTTGCGCGAGCCGTCGCGGTCAAGCCAGATCAGCAGGCCCTGCACGACGGCGTAGGCGATCCACCAGGGGGCCGCCCAGACCCAGCCGCCCACGGCGCCGAGCAGCACGGCGATGATCCCCATCAGCACGAGACGCAGGATCGTCAGCCGGTGGCGCATGGCGACGGCCGCCGAGGCGCCGATGGCCGGTGCGGCGGTCGGCCGCGCCCTGAGAATCCCCCAGCCCAAAATCTGCAACGCCCCCGCCGCACGCTGGGCGGCCACCACTCCGCCGCCCCCGACCCCAGCCATAATGGGAAATCAGTTCGCGACTGGTGAACGCGACGCTAGCTCGCCTTGCGCAGCCCATGGTCGGCGATGTCGCGCTCGACGATCCGCAGCAGGGTCTCGCAGTCGACCGGCCGGCTGATCAGATAACCCTGCGCCTCGGTGCAGCCCTCAAGTCGCAGGGCGGCGAGTTGCTCCGGCGTCTCGACGCCCTCCGCCGTGGTCATCATTCCCAGGCTATGGCCCAGGCCCGCCACGGCCTTGACGATGGCCCCGGCGTCCTTGTCCCGCGACAGGTCGGCGACGAAGGAGCGGTCGATCTTGATTTTGTCGAACGGGAAACTGCGCAGGTAGCTCAGCGACGAATAGCCGGTGCCGAAGTCGTCCATGCAGATGCGCACGCCGATGGCCCGCAGTTCGTGCAGCACGCGCAGGTTGGCGGCGCTGTTGTCGAGCAGCACGGACTCGGTGATCTCCAACTCCAGGCGCTGCGGTTCGATATCGGAATCCGCCAGGGCCCGCATCACCGTCGGCACGAGGTTGGGGCTCTGGAACTGCGCGGGCGAGAGGTTCACGGCCATCTTCATGCCGGGCGGCAGGCGGGCGGCGTCGGAGCAAGCCTGGCGGATGATCCATTCGCCGAGCGGCGTGATCAGGCCGATGTCTTCCGCCAGGGCGATGAACTCGCCCGGCATCACCACGCCGCGGGTCGGGTGGCGCCAGCGGACCAGCGCCTCGCAGCCGCTGATGCGATCGTCGGCGACGTTAAGCAACGGCTGGTAGTTCAGCTCGAACTCGCCCGCCGCCAGGGCTCGGCGCAGGTCCAGCTCCAGGCGGCGGCGCTCCTGCAGACGTGCGTCCATCTCCGGCTCGAAGAAGCGGAAGGCGCCGCGGCCTTCCGACTTGGCGCGGTACATCGCCATGTCGGCGTTCTTCAGCAGGGCGTCCGCCGTCTCCCCGTCGGCCGGCGCCAGGGCGATGCCGACGCTGGCGCCGATGACCAGCTGGTGGCCGTCGGTCTCGAACACCTTGCCCAGGGTCTCGATGATCCGTTGGGCGAGAATGGCGGCGTCGGCGGGCTCCTCGACGTTATTCTGGATCACCGCGAACTCGTCGCCGCCGAGGCGGGCGACGGTGTCGCCCTGGCGCACGCACTCGTTCAGCCGATCGGCCACGACGCGCAGCAGCCCGTCGCCGACCGAATGGCCGAGGGTGTCGTTCACGGTCTTGAAGCGGTCGAGGTCGACGCACAGCACCGCCACCTTCGAAGCGCTGCCCTTGCGTTGCACAACGCGGGTCAGGCGGTCGTTGAACAGCACGCGGTTGGGCAGGCCGGTCAGGGAATCGTGCCCAGCCAGATGGATGATGCGCTGCTCGTTGGCCCGTTGCTCGGTGATGTCGTCGCAGGCGCTGACCACGTACTGCGGCGCGCCGGCGGCGTCTCGGATCAGCATCTTGCGCACGGAGAGCAGGCGCATGGCGCCGTCGCCGCCCTCGAAATGGACCTCTTGAACGCCCGCACATTCGCCGGTCGCGACCAGGCGGCGATCCTGCTCATGCAGCGACGCGGCCTCGGCGGCCCCGAACAGCCTGTCGTAGCCCCGGCCCAGCACCTCGGCCCGCGCGTGACCGAAGGCGGTCTCCCCCGCCCGGTTCAGCATCAGCATGCGGCCGGTGGCGGCGTCGGTGACCAGGAGAATCGCCGGCATGCCCTCGATCACGGTGTCGAGGAAGGCCTGGGTCTGGTTCAGCTCGGCGACGGCCGCGTCGGCGCGCTGCAGGGCGGTCTTCAGCTCGGTGATGTCGACCCGCAGGCCGATGGAGCCTCCGTCCGGCGTGCGGCGCTCCTCGATCATGATCCAGCGGCCGTCGGCCAACTGCTGTTCGTGGCGCACGCCCGGATTGGCCAGCAACGACAGGCGCTGGGTCAGCCACGCTTCCTCGCGCCCGATCGCCTCGGGATAGTTTCCGCGGGCGACCCCGATACGCAGCGTGTCCTCGAGCTTCAGCCCGACTTTGAACAGGTCGGAGCTGCCCGAGTAGATATCGGCGTAGGTCTTGTTCCAGAGGATGTAGCGTCCCTCGGCGTCGAGGAAGACAATACCCTCCGGCAGAGTGTCGAGCGCCATGCGCAGGCGCTCTTCGGCCTTACGGGCGTTGGCCTCGGCGGCTTCGAGCGCGCCGGGCATGGGTTGGACCACGGACATACTATCCCCCTCACTGTCGCGATCGGGGATTTCGCCCAGACTTTTAAGGAGGGGTGAAGACCGGCGGCGTCCAGGGCCCCGCGCTTCAGGAAGCGGTCTTCTGCGTAATCTCAGATCAACTTGCCTGGTCGGAATGCTGAGATTTTCAACTCGGTTTAGACCTGGTTAACCCTGCTGAACACCACGGCGGGGCCCGCGAACGCTTCCTTTCCGGGCCTGCAAGGCCTCGTCTCGGCGCCATCGAAAGTTTGCGCCGAACGGCAAGCTTCGCGGCACGCGGACGCCAAAACTTGTGCATCCGAGCCTCTGAACCGCGAACCGGCGGCGGGGCGCCACTTTGCATGCAAACGGCCGCCGGGGGGCCGTGCATAGCGGCATTGGTCAGATGCGAGGTGATTTGTGATCGAGTCCGTTACCCAGGGGATGTCGCGCCGCTCTCTCTTCACGCTCATCGGCGGCGTGGCCGGCGGGGCGATCATGTACGAGGCGATGTCGAGCCTCGCCTATGCGCAGGAATCGACCTTCGACGGCCCGGCCAATCTTAGCGGCGACGTGAAAGGCGCCTCGGTGCTGATCCTTGGCGCGGGCCTGGCGGGCATGAGCGCCGCCTACGAGCTGCGCAAGGCCGGCTACAAGGTGCAGATTCTCGAATATCAGGACCGCGCCGGCGGGCGGAACTGGTCGATCCGGGGCGGCGACGTCTACACCGAGCTCGGCGGCGCCACCCAGAACTGCGAGTTTGACAGCGGGCTCTACATCAACCCCGGCCCCTGGCGGATCCCGTATCACCACCACGGCATCCTGCACTACTGCAAGACTCTGGGCGTCGCCCTGCAGCCGTTCGTCCAGACCGGCTACAACACCTATCTCCACTCCACGAAGGCGTTCGGCGGCAAGCCGCAGCGCTTCCGCCACATCCAGGCGGACTTCAACGGCTACGCGGCCGAGCTGTTGGCCAAGTCGACCCGCCAGTCGGCCCTCGACCAGATGGTGACCAAGGAGGACCGCGAGGTTCTCATGGAGGCGATGCGCACCTGGGGCGCCCTCGACAAGAACTACGAGTACAAGAAGAACTTCGAGACCAGCGACCGCCGCGGCTACGACAAGGATCCCGGCGGCGGCCTGTCGGCCCGGCCGATCGCGTCGGAACCGCTGGCGATGAGCGACGTGCTGCAGTCGCAGCTGTGGCGCTACCTCTCGACCGGCCACGGCTACGAGTTCCAGAACACCCTGTTCCAGCCGGTCGGCGGCATGGGGATGATCGGCAAGGCGTTCGGCGAGGCCCTCGGGCCGATCATCCAGTACGGCTGCAAGGTCACCGACATCAAGCAGGACGCCTCGGGCGTGACGGTGACCTACGTCCCGACCAAGGGCGGCGGGCCGGCGCGCACGGCGCGGGCCGACTGGTGCCTCAACACCATCCCGGCCTCGGTGCTGTCGCAGATCCCGATGAACGTGGGCGACAAGATGCAGGCGGCGATCAACGCCCTCAGCTACGGCGCCTCGATCAAGGTCGGCCTGCAGTTCAAGCGCCGGTTCTGGGAAGAGGACGAGCACATCTACGGCGGCATCAGCTACACCGACCAGCCGAACGCCCAGATCAGCTATCCGAGCACCGACTACTTCAGCACCGGCAAGGGCGTGCTGCTGGGCGCCTACACCTTCGGCCCCAACGCCTATCGCTACGCCGCCTTGTCGCCACAGGAGAGGGTCGCGCGCACCGTCGAATACGGCTCCAAGATCCATCCGCAGTACAAGGCCGAGTTCGAGAACGGCGTCGCCGTGGCTTGGCACCGGGTGCCGTGGGTGCTGGGCTGCTCGGGCAGCTGGACCGACGAGCTGCGGGCCGAGCACTACGACAACCTCTGCCAGATCGACGGCCGCATCCTGCTGGCCGGCGAGCACGCCTCCTACATCCCCGCCTGGCAGGAGGGCGCGATCACCTCCGCCCAGGACGCCATCACCCGCCTGCACCAGCGCGTGCTGGCCGCCGCCTGACGCTGAAGAGGACGTTCCGATGAAGATGCTTCTGGCAACCCTGACCGTGCTCGGCCTCACGGCCGCCGGCGCGGCGACGGCGCAGGAATCCGACCCGCTGCGCAAGGCGGCGGCGACGCCGATCCAGCGCACCGCCTTCCCCGAAATGGCCAGCGGCGAGGCGGTCTACAAGGGTGTGTGCCAGGGCTGCCACATGGCCGACGCCAAGGGCGCGCAGGGCGCCGGCGCCTACCCTGCCCTGGCCGGCGACGACCGGCTCGGCACAGCCGCCTATCCGCTGATGGTGGTGGTCGGCGGGCAGAAGGCGATGCCGGCCTTCGGCGAGATTCTCAGCGACGCCCAGATCTCCGGCGTCGTCGAATATGTGCGGACGCACTTCGGCAACGCCTACAAGGAGAAAGTCGGCCCCGGCGACGTGGCGGAAATCCGCGCCGCCCTGCGTCATTGACCCGCCTCAGCCGACGCCTTCCGGCGCGCCGTTGACGATCTTGGGCCCCGGGCAGCGCCCCGCCCGGGCCTGGACCACGTAGAACAGGGCGCGGCCGCGCATGAAGATGTTGTGCTCGGCGATCGGGCTGGTGGGCTCGCCGGTCAGGATGCTGGTCGGCTCGCCGTCGGCGGCGGGCTGGGCCAGGCTCTGCTGGTTCCAGCGGCTGAGCTGAGCGCTGCAGGCGTTGGCCGCCGCCTCGGCGACGATCTCGGCGTCGTCCCTGCTGGGCGACAGGGCATAGGCCCAACGGCGGACGCAGTCGTCCACGGAGGCGGCGCCGTCGCCGCCGGTCGGCAGGGGCGCGGTCCTGGCGGTCTTGAAGTCGGCGCAGAGGGCGCTGTTGACGCGCCCGCCGCCGCGGCGGTTGTCGCAGGCGCCGACGGTCGCCGCGACCAGGGCGAGTGCGCAGAAGGCAAGCTTGGTCTTCATTCTGTCCTCATGGCTCGCGGCTGGCGACGGCCGGTTGCACCGGCACCGGCGTGCCGTACTGGTCGTAATAGACCCGGCGCGGCGCCGGCGAGGCGCGCTGGCCGGCGCTGGTGTCCGAGGGCGTCCGTCGCGTGCGGTAGACTACCCGGGGGGCGGGGGCGCAGCCGCTCTTGGCGATCTGATGGCCGAGCACCGCGCCGCCGAGACCGCCGACCACCGCGCCGGTCCCCCCGCGTGAGATGGAGTTGCCGACCAGGGCCCCGCCGAGGCCGCCCAGCACCATGCCGGTGTCCTTCCGGCCCTGGCAGGAGGCGCTCGCCTCGGCCGGTGCGAAGGCCGCCGGCAGGGCGACCAGCGCCGCGACGGCGATGAGAATCGGGGATTTGCGCATTGCGGTCTTTCTCTCAGGCGTCCCGTCACACAAACGCGGATCGGGCCGTCCGGGATGCAAATCGAGCTGCACCATGGCGACATGGGGCATGACCTGCCTTTCCGATCGCCGGAAATTCCTTGTCACATGAGACAAAATTGCCCGAAAACGTGGCGAATGCGCATGAACCCGCCTATTCTCCCATCATTCGACCCGAAACGCAGAGTTCGGACAGCCTAGGGAGTTGACAATGAAGAGCCTGATGATCGCGGGCGCCCTGCTCGCCCTGAGCGCCGGCGCCGCCCTCGCCGCCGATGCCGTTCCACAGGTGCGGGTCACCGCCGCCGGTCTGAACCTCAGCCAAAGCGCGGACGCCCAGGCGATGCTCGGCCGACTCGACGAAGCCGCCCTGAACGCCTGCGGCGCCAGCAAGTTCAGTTTCGCCCAGGTGCGCTCGGCGACTCGCGCCGGCGATTGCTACAGGTCGGCGATGAGCAACGCCGTGACGAGCCTCGGCGCGCCGATGGTCACCAACCTGTATCGGAACGACGTTCGATCCTACGCGGCGCGCTGATCGTCGCCGGAGCTGGTCGCCGCACGCCTCAAGGCGCGCGGCGACAATCACCTGCCCTGGGTGGGTACGCGCGGGGGCGGAAAATTTTCCCGCAAAGCGAAGTTCAAGAATTTGCTGAAGAAATCGCCGCCCAAGCCACGCGGCCGAATTCTTACAAGACGTGATAAGCCAGAATGGCGATCCACGCGAGGTGGAACACACCGCAAGCGCTCACCAGCGCGACGCGCCGCCAGTTCACACGCTGACCAGACAAGGCGAAGACGGCGTCCAGAGAGAGCGTCGTGGCGCCTTGACCGAGCGAAGCCACGTCTCGCGGGTTCGGAATATTCGAACGGTATGTCAAATTTTCCTCCCGCAGTTACTTGCGGAGTCTTCAATTCCTCGATGCAACTAACAGATATGAATTCCCCGTCAAAGCGCAAGCGTAGCGACGCGACGTCGCAGGCCAATTAATTGGCGGATTTGTCAAATCTAGACGGCGAGGAGGCGATCGCTCAGGGCTTCTGCCAACCGCCGCCGAGCGCCTGGAAGACCGCCACCTGATTGGCGGTCACCTGAGCGTCCGACTGAGCCAGCGCCGCCTCGGCCTGCACCAGGGTGCGTTGGGCGTCGAGCAGCGTCAGGAAACTGTCGGCCCCCTGGTCGAACCGCAATTGCGACAGGCGAACGGCGTCGGAGGCGCGGTCGCGAGCCTGGGTCAGGGCCGCGCGGCGATCGAGCTCGTTGCCGTAGGCCGACAGCGCCGTCTCGGTGTCGCGCAGGGCGCCGAGCAACGTCTGGTCGAAACGGGCCAGGGCCACGTCCGCGCCGGCCGAAGCGGCCTTCATTCGCGCCCGTGCGGCGAAGACGTTGGGGAAGTTCCAGGAGATCAGCGGGCCGGCCGTGAAGCTGACCCCGGCGCTGTCGCCGATGTCGCCGGGCTCCAGGCCCATGCTGCTCCAGGTGCCGCCGAGCGTGACGGTGGGGAACAGGGCGGCGGCGGCCACCCCAGCGCGCGCCGTGGCGGCGTCGAGCTGACGCTCGGCCTGGCGGATGTCCGGCCGCCGCGCCAGGAGGCCCGCGCCGTCGCCCACCGGGATGGCGGACGCCAGCTGCGGAATACGCGCGCAATCGCGCACGGCCATGTCGGCCTCGGCCGGGGTCTTGCCGGTCAGGGCCGCCAGACGGAACAGGGCGCCGTCGCGCTGCGCCCGCAGGGGCGGCAGGGTGGCGCGGGTGTTCTGCAGGGCCGCCTCGGCGCGGGCGACGTCGAGCCCGGCGCCGCGTCCGGTGTCGAGCAGGGTGCGGGTCAGGCCGGCGGTGCGCGTCTGCAACTCGATCGAGCGGTTGGCGACGCCGATCTGCACATTGGCGGCGCAGGTGTCGGCATAGGCGCGCGCCGTTTCGGAGGCCACGGTCAGGCGCACAAGGTCGACGGCGGCGGCGGCGGCGTCACGGTCTGCCCGCGCGGCGGCGACGGCGCGGCGGACCCGGCCGAACAGATCGACCTCGTAGTTGAGGTTCGCCCCCGCCTGATAGATCTCGTAGTCCCGGTCCGCGCCGGCCTGGGCCATCTGCGGGTTGAGGCGGCCTTGCGTATAGCCGGCCGTCACCTGGGTGGTCGGCAGGTAGGAGGCGCGCGCCTCGGACAGCGAAGCCCGCACCTGCTCCAGCGTCGCCTCGGCGGCGGCGAGATCCCGGTTGTGCTCCAGGGCCTCGGCGACCAGCGAGTCGAGCTTCGGATCGGCGTAGAGCCGCCACCAGTCGCCCGAGGGCTCGGCCGGCGCGAACGCCTGCGAACCGGCGGAGACAAAGGCGCCCTTGGCGGCCGGCCGCGCGGCGATCTCCGAGACGCGAGGGGTCACACAGCCGGCCAGGGCGATGGCCAGCATCGACAGGACGATGGGAGGAAGGAAGCGGCGCATTACAGGGTCTCCGAAGCCGCGTCGCCCGGGCTGAAGGTGGTCGGCATCTCGCTGCCCTTCTCGGGAGCCTTGGGGATGCGCAGACCGATCCAGCGGCAGACGACGTAGAACACCGGGGTGAAGATCAGGCCGAAGAAGGTCACCCCGATCATTCCGAAGAACACCGCCGTGCCGAGCGCCTGGCGCATCTCCGCGCCGGGGCCGGTAGCGATGGCCAGGGGCAGCACCCCCAGGATGAAGGCGAACGAGGTCATCAGGATCGGCCGCAGGCGGGTGCGAGCGGCGTGGACGGCGGCGTCGAAGCGGCTGAGGCCGTTCAACTCCTCGCCCTGCTTGGCGAACTCCACGATCAGGATGGCGTTCTTGGCGGCAAGGGCGACCAGCACCACCAGGCCGATCTGGGTCAGGATGTTGTTGTCCTGCCCGCGGATGTTCACCCCGAAGATCGCCGCCAGGATACACATCGGCACGATCATGATCACCGCCAGCGGCAGGGTCAGCGCCTCGTACTGGGCGGCCAGCACCAGGAAGACGAAGACCACGGCCATCACGAAGACCAGGGCCCCGCCCCCGCCGGCGGCCTTCTGCTGGTAGGCCAGCTCGGTCCACTCGTAGGAGAAGCCGGACGGCAGCGCCTTGGCGGCGATCGCTTCCATCTCCGAGAGCGCCTGGCCGGTCGAGACGCCCGGCGCCGCCTGCCCCTGCAGCTCGGAAGCCGGGAACAGGTTGTAGCGCACCACCCGCGACGGGCCGCTGTCGAGCCGCAGATTGGCCAGCGAGCCGATGGGGGCCATGCCGCCGGTGTTGGTCCGCACCTTCAGGGCCGCGACGTCGGAGAGGTCGTCCCGCGCGCTCGGCTCCGCCTGGGCGGTCACCCGGAAGGTGCGGCCGAGCAGGTTGAAGTCGTTGACGTAGGTCGAGCCGAGATAGGTGCCAAGCGTCGAGAACACCTGCGACGGCTGCACGCCAAGCATCTGGGCCTTGTCGCGGTCGACGTCGGCGGTGATCCGCGGCGTGGCGGTGTTGTAGAGGCTGAAGACCTGGGAGACCTGCTTGTCCTGGGCGGCGGCGCCCATCATCGCGTAGGTCGCCCCTTCCAGCGCCTTGTAGCCGGCGCCGGAACGGTCCTGGACCATCATCTTGAAGCCGTTGCCGTTGCCCAGCCCCTGCACCGCGGGCGGCGCGACCATGAAGATCTGCGCGTCCTCGATGCCGCCCAGCGCCTGGGTGAGCTGACCCGCCAGGGCGGCGGCCGCGTGCTCGCGTCCCTTGCGCTCCTCGAAGGGCGCCAGCTTCAGGAACATGGTCGCGGAGTTGGAGGCGGCGGCGAAGCTGGCCCCGTCGAGCCCGGCGAACGACACGCTGTCGACGATGCCTTCGTTCTTGTTGGCGATGGCCAACGCCTTTTGCATCACCTGGTCGGTGCGCTCCAGCGAGGCGCCGGGCGGCAAGGTGATGACGCCGATCAGGAAGCCCTGGTCCTGCTCCGGGATGAAGCCGCTGGGCGTGGCGGTCAGCCGCCAGCCGGTGAGCCCCAGCAATCCGACATAGATGACCAGCACGATGGCGCTGGTGCGGACCAGGCGTGCCGTGAGCTTGCCGTAGCGGTCCGACAGCCAGTCGAAGCCCTCGTTGAACTTGCGGCCGGCCATGCGGATGGGCCGCAAGGGGCCGGTCCCGTCGCCGTGGTTTTCCTTGTGCGGCTTCAGCAGCAGGGCGGCCATGGCCGGCGACAGGGTCAGGGAGACGATCAGCGAGATGATCGCCGCCGCCGAGATGGTCACGGCGAACTGGCGGTAGAACTCGCCCGGGATGCCCGGCACGAAGGCGGTGGGCACGAACACCGCGACCAGCACCAGGCCGATGGCGATCAGGGCGCCGGAGACCTCCTGCATGGTGCGGTAGGCCGCCTGACGGGGCGCGAGCCCCTCTCGGATGTGTCGCTCCACGCTTTCGACCACGACGATGGCGTCGTCGACCACGATGCCGACGGCCAGCACGAGGCCGAACAGCGACAGGGAGTTCAGCGAATAGCCGAGCGCCAGCAGCACGCCCATGGAACCGACGAGGGCGATCGGCATCGCCAGGATCGGGATGATCGCCGCCCGCCAGGTCTGCAGGAAGACCATGACCACGATGACCACCAGGATCATCGCCTCGAACAGGGTCTTCTCCACCTCGTGCACGGACTCGGCGACGTATTCGGTGGGATTGTAAGGGATGGTCGCCTTCACGCCGGCCGGGAAGCTCGGCTTGGCGGCCTCCAGCTCGGCCATCACCCGGTCGGCGGTGGCCAGGGCGTTGGCGCCCGGCTGCATGACGATGGCCAGGGCGATGCCGCGCTCGCCCTTGAAGTAGCCGCGCATGCCATAGTCCTGCGAGCCCATCTCCACCCGCGCCACATCACGCAGGCGGGTCACGCGGCCTTCCGCATCGGTCTTCAGCACCACGTCGGAGAACTGTTCCGGGCTGGTCAGGCGGCCTTGCACCTGGATCGGCAGCTGGAACGCCGCGGCGTTGGTGGTGAACGGCGGCTGGCCGAGCGCGCCGGCCGCGACCTGCAGGTTCTGGCCGCGCAGGGCGCCCACGATGTCGTCGGAGGTCAGGTTCAGCCCCGCCGCCTTGGCCGGATCGATCCACACCCGCATGGCGTAGTTGCCGCCGCCGAACACGGTGACCCCGCCCACGCCTTCCAGGCGCAGCAACCGGTCACGCAGCACGCTGTTGCCGAAGTTGCCGATGTAGTCGACGTCCAGCGTCGGGTCGGACGAGGTGAGGCCGACGATCATCAGGAAGTCGGTCGAGGCCTTGGCCACGGTCACGCCGATCTGGCGCACCTGCTCGGGCAGGCGCGGTTCGGCGAGCGCCACGCGGTTCTGCACCAGCACCTGGGCCGCATCGAGATCGGTGCCGGGCTTGAAGGTGACGGTGACCGCGACGGCGCCGTCCGACGTCGAGGACGACGTCAGATAGAGCATGCCTTCGACGCCGTTGATCTCCTGCTCCAGCGGCGTCGCCACGGTCTCGGCCAGGGTCTCGGCCGAGGCGCCGGGATAGGCGGACGTCACCTGGATCGTCGGCGGGGCGATCTCGGGATACTGCGACAGCGGCAGCTGCGGCAGGGCGAAGGCGCCCAGCAGCGTGATGAAGATGGCGATCACGCCGGCGAAGATCGGCCGGTCGATGAAGAAGCGCGAAAAATTCATGGCCTTCGCCTGGTTCCTGGGGGCCTAGTTGGCAGGCGTCGCGGTCGCGGCGGGGGTGGCGTTGATGGTCGGGCCGGCGGCCTGGGGCGCAGCCTCCTGACCGATCTTCACCAGGTTGGCGGCGACCTTCTGGCCGGGCATCTGCACGCGCTGGCCGCCGTTGACGATCACCCGGTCATTGGGCGCGAGGCCCGAGCGGACGACGCGCAGCGACCCCGTCAGCGGGCCGAGCACCACGGGCTTGGGAACCACCGTGCCGTCGGGCGCCACGGTGTAGGCGATGCGGCGGACGCCATCGGCGATGACGGCGCTGTCCGGGATCAGCATGGCGTCATAGGCCTTGGAGCCGACCACCTGGGCGTGGCCGAACATGCCCGGACGCAGGAAGCCCGTTCCGTTCTTGATGGTGGCGCGCAGGCGCACGGCCCCCGAGCTGGCGTCGATGGCGTTGTCGGTGAAATCGAGCACGCCGGTCCACCGGTAGTCGGTCTCGTCCTGCAGGCGCACCTTCACGGGCGCCGGACGCCCGGCGATGGCTTCGCGCTGGTAGCGCAGCAGCAGCGCCTCGGAGCCGTCGAACACGAAGTAGATCGGATCCTGCGAGACGATGGTGGTCAGCACGTCGGCGGCCGAGCTGCCGCCGGCCACCAGGTTGCCGGCGTCGACGCGGCGATTGGAGACGCGGCCCGAGGCCGGGGCGGTGACGCGGGTGAACTCGACGTCGAGCTGACGGGCGCGGACGTTGGCTTGCGCCAGGCCCACGGCGGCGTCGCCCGAGGCGGCGGCGGCGCGCTTGGCCTCGAACTCCTCGCGCGAGATGGCGGTGGCGTTGAGCAGGGTCTGGGCGCGGGCGAACTCGCTGGCGCTTTGCGCCTTCTGAGCCTCGGCCTGGGCGAGCTGAGCGCGGGCCGAAGCCAGGGCCGCCTCGGCGGGACGCGGGTCGAGGGTGAAGAGCAGCTGGCCCTTGGTCACCATCTGACCGTCCTTGAAGTTTACGCTCTGCAGGTAGCCGCCGACGCGAGCGCGCACCTCCACGGCCTGCTGGGCCTGGAACCGGCCGACGAAGTCGTCCCAGTCCACCACCTTCTGCACGATGGGATTGGCCACCGAGACCGGCGGCGGCGGGGGCGCGCCGGTCTGGGCCTTCGGGCCGCACGCGGCCAGGAAGGCGGCGAGCACAACGGGGGCCGCGACCGCGGTGGTCACGCGCAGGGGGAATCGTCGCATTTTCTGGTCTCGTTCGGGGAGGAACGCCCCGCGACTCCGCGTCGCGGTCAACAACTGATGACTTATTGCTGCATTGCAGCTAAGGTTGTCAACAGCTGATGACAAAAATCAGCGGAGGAGGTCGATATCAGCTACGAAATCACCCGCTCCCGGCCACGCAACGCCGCCACCACGCGCGCCGCCATCCTGGCCGCCGCCCGCACCAGCTTCTGCCAGAGCGGCTACGAAGATGTAGGCATGCGAGAGATCGCCCGCCAGGTGGGCGTCGATGCGGCCATGATCTCCCGCTACTTCGGCTGCAAGGAAGACCTCTTCGCCGAGGCCCTGATCTCCGGCGGCGAGGAAGGCCGCACCTGGATGGACGGCCCCCGCGAGGACTTCGGCCGGAGGCTGGCGCACCAGCTGGTCTATGAACCGCAGAACGACGAGAAGCTGTGCGGCGTGATGATGATGCTGCGCGCCAACGGCTCGGCCAAGGCGTGCGAGGTCGTCCGCCGGGTGATCGCAGACGAATACATGACGCCCTTCGAGGCGTGGCTCGGCGGCGAGAACGCCAAGGCCCGCGCCCTGCTCGCCTCCTCGATCATGATGGGCGCCACCCTCTGCCTCAGCCTCACCGGCCCTCCGGACGATCCCGAGGAAAAGCGCCTGATGTGCGAGCGCCTGGCCGAGGCGCTGCAGGCCTGCGTCGACGGCTGACGGACGCCGCCGGACGGCCTCCTTCGCAGCCTGCGATTCTTGTCAGGACACGAGCTGGCAAAACGGTGTTTGATGAACACCGAGGAGATTTGTCATGCGTGTGCTGCGTGAGGACGGAGAGGACGTCGCCGACCGAATTCCTCAGGCGCTCGCCTCCTCTGAGGCCGACGTCATCGTGGTCGGCCACCTGGAAGTGCGGGTGAAGGCGCGCTCGGTGCATTGGCGAGGCCGTGGTCTGGACCTGTCGCCGAAGGAATTCGAGGTTCTGCGGTTGTTGGCCGAAAGTCAGGGACAGGTCCTGTCGCGGCAGGCGATCTGGAACGCCGCCTGGCCGGAGTATCGAATCCCGCCCCAGATCAACGTCATCGACGTGAACATGTCGCGCTTGCGCGCCAAGCTGGAGCAGGCGGCGAAGCGGCCGCTGATCGTAACAGTCCGAAAGCAGGGCTTTGTCCTCAAAGCCGACCCCGCCTAGCCGGACTTCGCGGGCGGGCTCCTAAAGCGCCCCGGTCAAGGCCGCCACGATGGTCATCACGATCGTCGTGCCGAACGCCCACAGGAAGGTGAACCGCTGGTGGTCGCGCAGGGACACCTGCGACAGGCCCAGCAGCACGAAGGTCGCGCCGGTCAGCGGGCTGAGCGGGAAGCCGACCGTCATCTGGCCGAGCAGGGCGGCGCGGCCGATGGCCAGCGGGTCGTGGCCGATGGCCTGGGCGGTGTTGGCGAACACCGGCAGCACCCCGAAGTAGTAGGCGTCCGGCGTGAACACGAGACTCAGCGGCATCGAGGTCACCGCCACGATGGGCGCGAGATGGGGCGTCAGCGCCGCCGGCAGGGCGCCGGCCAGCACCGCCGCCATGGCCTTGATCATACCCGTGCCGCCCAGCACGCCGGTGAACACTCCCGCGGCGAACATCATCGAGGTGGCCATCACCACGCTGGGCGCATGGGCGGCGATCTGCGCCGACTGGGCGGGCCAGCCGCGCCGATTGACCGGCAGGGCGATGGCGAAGGCGATCATGAACAGCAGCGCCGGATGCAGCTCCGGCACGCCCAGGGCCTCGCCCCACAGGCCTTGGAACAGGAAGGCGATCAGCACCACCGTCAGGGCGAGGTTGAACCAGAACAGCCAGCCTGGCGCCGGCGTCGCCGGGGAGGCGCCGACGTCGTCCGCCTCGGAAAGCTCGATCCCAACCGCCGGGCCGTGAGCCGCCAGGCGCGCCTTTTCGCGGCGTCCGATCAGGAAGGCGGCGAAAAACACCCAGGCGATCCCCGCCAGCATGGCCGGGAGGATGGGCAGGAAGACCTGATCGATCGTGCCGTTCAGCGCCGACATCGTGCGCGCCGTCGGTCCGCCCCACGGCAGGATGTTCATCACTCCGGCCGCCAGGGCGACGATGGCCGGCAGCACCAAGGGATTGAGGCCCATGCGCCGGTGCACCGGCATCAGGGCGGTGATCGAAATCAGGAAGGTGGTCGAACCGTCGCCGTCCAGCGCCACCACCATCGGCAGCGCCGCCGTCACCAGGCAGAGCCGGATCGGATCTTCTCGAACCAGCCCCATCAACCCCCGAACCAGGGGCTCGAACAGCCCGACGTCGATCATCAGGCCGAAGTAGAGCACGGCGAACATGATCAGCGCCGCGACCGGCGCCACCGCCTTCACCCCGTCGATCACGTGCTTGGAGAGGTCCGCGCCGAGGCCGCCGATCAGGGCCGCGCAGATCGGCACGAGGATCAGCGCCACGATCACCGGCGTGCGGGCGAAGAGGATCAGCGTCAGGAAAACGCCGATGGTCAGGAAGCCGAGCAGCGCCAGGTCCACGTAGTTCCCCCGATCGTCAGGCGATCTGCCGCCGCCCTATTCGTCGATCTCTAGATCGAGCAAGCATGAACTCAAGCTTTTGCCGTGGATGTCCAGCGCCAAGGAGCGCGTCACCCCGCCGCCCAGCGCGCCTTCGAGCACGAAGTTGAGCGCGCCCAGCCCCGGGATTTCGTAGCGGCGCACATCGCCATGCACGAGTTCGCCGAAGTGGGCCTTCACTCGCTCGGCCGTCACCAGGCGCTCAAGGCGCGGATAGTCCGCCTCGTCATAGGCGATCAGCGAGATCGAGGAGATGTCGCCCTTGTCGCCGGTGCGGGCGTGGGCCAGCTGACGCAGCTTCATCAGACCGTCTCCCACGCCAGACGCGGCTCGACGGCCGCCCGATCGATCAGGGCCGAAGCGACGGCGATCACCGGGCGCACCGATTGGGTCACCCCGCCGCCGCCGGCCGGGCCGTTGGTGTAGAGCGCGTCGACCTCGCGGCCGACCTGACGGGCGGCGGCCTCGTCCATCGTGCGGGCGACCACGCGCAGGCGCACCTCCGCCGGCTCGACATTGGCGGCGGATCGCAAGGGGTTCACGGCGTCGACGCCGATCAGGTCGACGCGCAGTTCGCCGAACACGCCCTCGCCGAGGCGATTGAGCCGATGCGCCACGATCTCGCCGGCCAGCCGCCCGCGCGCCGTGCAGCCAGGGCCGGCGTAGGAAATCTGTCCCTCGCCGATGAAGCCCTCATCGTAGCCGACCGAGACCTTCAGGCTCGCCGGCCGCTCGCGCCCGGTGGCGCCGCGCACCGCGACGCGGTCCAGCCCCACCTGCTCGAACCGCACGCCGGAGAAGTCGGCGACCACGTCCGGGGTCAGGTAGCCGCGCGGATCATGCACCTCATAGAGCAGTTGCTCTTTGCAAGTGGGTAGGGTTACCCGCCCCCCGGCGTCCGCCAGTTTGGTGATCACCGCTGTTCCGTCGGGCGAGACCTCCGCCAGGGGAAAGCCGAGGTCGGCGAGGCCGGGCACGTCCTTCAATCCGGGATCGGCGAAGTAGCCGCCGGTGATCTGGCCGGCGCATTCCAGCAGATGGCCAATGCAGGTTCCCGCCCCCAGTCGCGCCCAGTCGTCCAGCGCCCAGCCGAATTCATGCACCATCGGCGCGAGGAACAGCGAAGGATCGGCGGCGCGGCCGGTCAGCACGATGTCGGCGCCGCCCGCCAGGGCCTCGACGATGGGTCCGCAGCCAAGATAGGCGTTGGCCGAAATCAGGGCCTCGCCGAAGCCGGACACCGGATGCGGCCGGTCGAGCAGCGGCAGGTCGGCGGCGAGCGCGGCCTCGCGCACATCGTCGCCGAGCACGGCGGCGATCTTCAGGCCGCCAAGACCGAGCTCGCGGGCGATCTCGGCGGTGCGCCGGGCGGCGGCGATCGGGTTGGCCGCGCCCATGTTGCTGACGATCCGGGCGCCCGCCGCATGGCAGGCCGGCAGCACGGCCCGCATCCGCTCTGCGAGCAAGGGGTCGTAGCCGGCCTCGGGGTCGGCCCGCTTGGCGCGCTGGGCCAGGGCGATGGTCCGCTCGGCCAGGCATTCGAAGACCAGGTAGTCGAGCCCGCCCCGCTCGGCGAGCGCCACCGCCGGGTCGATGCGATCGCCCGAGAAGCCGGCGCCCGCGCCGATGCGGATAGGTTCTTGGCTCACCGGCGCGCTCCGTCCCACCCTCCCCTCATAGGCCGAGGGGCGGGCGGAGCGCCAGCGTCCGCTACGGCAGCTCCTTGATGCCGATGTTGCGCCAGCGCCAGAAGTTGCCCGGCAGCCAGCGGTGCGGACCGCCGTGCACCTGCAGCGCGATGGGGCCGGTCACCATGCCGCCGACGGCGCGGTTGGCGGCCTCCTGGGTGTCGGTCACCTGCTTGTCGTTGATCCACACCGTGAAGTGCGGCGCGTCGCCCTCGACGCGGACACGGATGGTGTTCCACTCGTTGTGCTTCCAGGCGCTCATGCCCGCGTCCGGCGCGGGCGGCCCGGCGTTGGCCCGCGCGGGCGGACGCGTGTTCTCCTGCCCGACCGGGCGGCCGACGCCGACGAGGCCGCCCTCGGCGATGATCCGGCCCATGCTGCCGCCGGGCAGGTAGTCGAGCGTCAGCTGGTAGGTGCTGCCATCCTCCGTGGTGCGGATGAAGATGCCGCTGTCGGCGCCCCAGTCGGCCTTGGCCTCGGCGTAGAACTCATAGTTCTTGAACTTCTTGTCGGTGATCAGCAGGCCGCCGCCGCCGATCGGCTGCTGGGTGGCCAGTATCATCCCCTGCGAGACGTGGAAGTCCGGCGTGTGGCCGTGGCGGGCGGTCTTGCTGATGTGCCAGCCGGTCAGGTCGCGGCCGTTGAACAGCGGGGTGAAGCCGTCGGGGACCTTCTGCGGCGCGGGCTCGGCGCTGAAGCGGCTGTAGTCGTAGGCGAGCGCGGCGCCCGGGAACGGCGTCACCTGCGGGGCGATGGTCGCCGACGGGCGGTCGGGGAACTTGATGTCGGGCATGCCCGGCGTGTGCGGTTGGGCCGGCGCGGCGGCCTGCCGGGCGAGGACCGGCCCGGCCAGCGCCAGGGCGGCCAGCAGCGCGAGCGCCGGCCCGTGGGTCATCGAAGAACGCGTCATACCAGCCTCCCCAGTTTTTTATCTTGAGCCTGACGGCCGGCGTGACCCTGCCTCAACGGCAGGGTCCGCACTAGGGACTCGTTTGGACGCAGTGCTGTGCCGCCGCCGCAAGGGCGGCGCTCAGTCCGCCTGCCCCGTCGCGCCGACGGCGGTGTCGCCGCCGAGCGCCTGGTAGAGATCGACCTGGTTGTTGGCCCGCTCCAGGGTGTTCTGCGCCACCGCCAGTTCGGCCGAACGGCGCTGCTCCTGGGCGTCGAGCCAGGTGCGCAGCGGCACGGCCCCGGCGCGGTAACGCACCGCGTAGAGCTGTTCGGCCCGCGTCGCGGCGGTCAGGGCCGCGTCCAGGCTGTCGCCCTGGGCCGTCAACTGCGTGCGGGCCGACAGGGCGTTGTCCACCTCGGTGAAGGCCTGCAGCAGGCTGGTGCGGAAGCTCGCCACGGCGATCTCGTAGTCGGTCTTCGCCGTCTTGGTGTTCAACTGCGCCTGGTTCCAGTTGAGGAACGGCAGGGTCACCCCAAGGCCCAGCACGCTGACCGGATTGGCCACCAGGCTGCTGAGCGCGGTGCTTGAGCCGCCGAGCGACCCGGTCAGCGACAGGGTCGGATAGAGGCTGGCGGTGGCGGCGTCCGCCGTCGCCAGGCTCGACCGTAGCCGCTGCTCGGCGGCGCGCAGGTCGGGCCGGCGGGCGACCAGTTGGGCCGGGGCCCCGGCCGCGACCGACGGCAGCGTCAGGCCCGCCAGGTTCTGGGGCTCGTCATCGGTCGACCAGGCCTCGCCGCCCAGCAGCACGGTCAGGGCGTTGCGGGTCTCGACGCGATCCTGGGTCAGGCCGGCCAGGGTCGATTCCTGACCACGCACCGACTGCTCGGCCTCGTTGACTTCCAGGGCCGAGACGGCCCCGGCGGCGTACTGGCTGCGCACCAGGGTCAGGGTCTGGCGGGCGTAGGCCAGGCTCTGCTCGGCGGTGGCGATCCGCTGGTTCTGGTAGGCCAGCTGCCAGTAGAGATCGACGGTGGTCCCGGTCAGGGCCAGGGCCGCCGCCTCGCGATCCTGCTCGGTGGCGCCGGCCTCGAAATTGGCGGCGGCGCGCTCGTCGGCCAGCTTGCCCCAGAGGTCGGCCTCATAGCTGGCGGCCACCGAGGTGCTGTAGCTCTCGCCGCTCGAAGCGCCGCTCCCGCCGTTGCGGTTGCTGGCGTCCACGCCGCCGCTCACCTGCGGGATCAGGTTGTTGGCCACGAGGCCCGCCTGCAGCTGCGCCTTGCGCACCCGCAGGGCGGCCGCCGCCAGGTCGTTGTTCCTGGCGACCACGGCGCTGACCAGGCGGTCGAGGCGGGCGTCGCCGAACGCCGTCCACCACGGCCCTTGCGCGGCGACCGAAGCGGTCGTGGTCGCCGAAGCGTGGGCGTAGGTCGCGGGGGTCGGCACGGTGGGGCTGTTGAAGGCGGTGTTGGAGGCGCAGGCCGTCAGGGCGACGGACGCCATCAGGGCCGCGATCAAGGGTGAAGTCTTGCGCATGGGCTTAGTCTCTCGCCAGGGCTGCGATGGGGTCGAGGCGGGCGGCGCTGCGGGCGGGCAGGTAGCCGAAGACGACCCCGATGAGGGTGGAGCAGGCGAACGCCGCGACGATCGAGGAGGCGGAGAACACCAGGGTGAACTGGGTGGTGAACAGCGGGAACACCGCCCCGAAGGCCAAGGCCGCCGCGACGCCGATCACGCCCCCCAGCAGGCAGACCAGCACCGCCTCGATAAGGAACTGCTGGAGGATGTCGCTCTGCCGCGCGCCCACCGCCATGCGCACGCCGATCTCGCTCGTGCGCTCGGTGACCGACACCAGCATGATGTTCATCACCCCGATGCCGCCGACGATCAGCGAGATCACCGCGATGGCCGAGATCAGCAGGGTCAGGGTCTGGGTGGTGGCGGTGATGGTCTGGCGGATCTCGTCGGTGTTGACGATGAAGAAGTCCTTCACGCCGCCGTGGCGCTGGGTCAGCATCTGGGTGACCTGGCTTTCAGCCGTGGCGCTGTCGACGTCGTCCTTCACCCGCACGGTGACGCTGCGCAGGGTGTTGTCGCCCAGCATCCGCGCCTGGACGGTGGTGTAGGGCAGATAGACGGTCACGGTGTCGCGACCGCCGCCGAAGCCCGAGGTCGGGGCGGCGACGCCGACCACCCGCACAGGGGTCGAGCCCAGTAGGATCACCTCGCCGATCGGGCTGCCCCGATGGCCGGCGAACAGGGTCTTCAGGGTGTTCTGGTCGATCACCGCGTCCTGGGCGTAGGCGTCGATGGCCGCCTGATCGAAGAAGCCGCCTTCGGCGATGCTCATGCCCTTGACGCGAAAGTACTGGGCGCCGACGCCGTTCACCTGGCCGCTGGTGGCCACGTTGCCGTAGCGCAGGGTGACGCTGGTCTGGGCCTGAGGGGTGGCGCTGTCGACGTAGGGCTGGGTCGAAAGGGCGTCGTTGTCGCCGATGTTCAGCGTCTTGATCGCCCCCGAACGCATGTCGCCGAAGTCCTTGCCCGGCATGATCTCCAGGGTGTTGGTGCCGATCGAGCTGATGTTGGCCAGCACCTTGCGGCGCGAGCCCTCGCCGAGCGCCACCACCGACACCACCGAGGCGATGCCGATGATGATGCCCAGCATGGTCAGGAAGGTGCGCATGCGGTGGGCGTTCATCGCCAGCACGGCCATGCGGAAGGCTTCGCGGAAGCGGTCGATTAGGGCGGCGAAGGCGGTCTCGCCGCCCGGCCGGGCGGGGGGCAGCACGCCGCGCGGCCCCTTCTCGCGCTCGGTCTGGCGATCGTCGATGATCTCGCCGTCGCTGATCTCGATGACCCGGTCGCAGTGCTCGGCCACCTTCATGTCGTGGGTGACGATGATCACCGTGTGACCTTCGGCGTGCAGTTCCTGCAGGATCCGCATCACCTCCTCGCCGCTGGCCTTGTCGAGCGCGCCGGTCGGCTCGTCGGCCAGCACGATCTCGCCGCCGTTGACCAGGGCGCGGGCGATCGACACCCGCTGCTGCTGACCGCCGGACAGCTGGCCCGGCTTGTGGCCCATGCGATCCTTCAGGCCCAGCCGCTCCAGCAGCAGCGCCGCGCGCTCGCGCCGTTCCTCGCGGGTCTTGCCGGCATAGACCGCGGGCACCTCGACGTTGCTGACGGCGTTGATGTCGCCCAGCAGGTGGTAGCGCTGGAAGATGAAGCCGAAGTGCTCGCGGCGCAGTTCCGCCAGGTCGTCGGCCTCCAGGTCGCCGGTCGCCCGGCCGGCCACGCGGTAGACGCCGGCGGTGGGCCGGTCCAGGCAGCCGAGGATGTTCATCAGGGTCGATTTGCCGGAGCCCGAGGCGCCGACGATGGCGACCATCTCCCCCGCCTCAATGGTCAGGTCGATGTCCTTGAGGACGGTGATCGTCCCCTCGCCGGCCGGAAACTCGCGACGCAGCTTGCGGACTTCGATCAGCGGGCTGGCCATCAGAGGCCTCCCATCGGCGGACCGCGACGGCCGCCCGGACCGCCGGGGCCGGCTTCGGCTGCGGCGGGCTTGGGCGCATCGCCGGTGACGACCTTGTCGCCTTCCGACAGGCCCGACAGCACCTGGGCGGTGACGTTGTTGTTGATGCCGATGGTCACCCGGCGCGGCTCGATCTTGTCCTTGCCGGTCTCGACGCGGACCACGTAGCCGCCGTCCTTGCCTTTCGGGCCGAGCGCGGAGGACGGAATGGTCAGAGCGTTTTTCGCCTGCCCGAGCACGACATAGACCTGGGCGGTCATCGAGGTGCGCAGGCGGCCGTCGGTGTTCGGCACGTCGAACAGGCCGTTGTAGTAGATCGCCGTGGCGCTGGTCGAAGAAGTGGAGGTCGTCGAACTTTCCGTTTCGATCGACTCCGGCGCCGGCTCCACCGTGCGCAGCTTGGCGTAGTAGCGCTTCCCGGGATCGCCCAGGATGGTGAAATAGACGTCCTGGCCGGGCGCGACCTTGATCACGTCGGCTTCCGAGATTTCCGCCTTCACCGTCATGGTCTCGAGGGCGGCGATCTTGACGATGGTCGGCGCCGCCTGATTGGCGTTCACCGTCTGGCCTTCCTTGGTGACGATGGCCACCACCGTGCCGTCCATCGGCGCGACGATGCGCGTATAGCCGAGGTTGACGTGGGCGGTCTGCACCGAAACCGAGGCCTGGGCGATCTGGGCCGTCAGGGCGGCGAGGTTGGCCCGGGCCGACTTGGCCGTGGCCTGCGCCGCCTCGAAGTCGGCGCGCGAGGTGGCGTCCGCCGCCAGCATGGTGGTCTGCCGCTGCAGCGCCAGCTCGGCCTGGGCCAGGGTCGCTTCCGCCTGCGCCTTCTGCGCCGTGACGTTGGCGACGTTCGCCTGGGCGGTGCGCAGGGCGTTCTGTTGCGGCTGGCTGTCGATCTCGGCGATCAGGTCGCCCTTCTTCACCTTCTGGCCCAGCTCGACCTTGAGGGAGGTGACCTGCCCGGAAACCTGGGCGCCGACGCTGACCAGCTTGATCGGCTCCAGCGCGCCGGTCGCCAGCACTGTCTGCTCGATGTCGCCACGCGTCACCGCCGCGACCGGCAGGCCCGGTCCCTTCTTGGCGGGGAAAAGCGCGGCCTTGGCGCCCCAGCCCCCGGTCAGAACGGCGGCCACGGCCACGCCGATCCACAGGGGGCGGCGGCGGTTGAATTGGTCTCGAAGGGTCATCGGTCCGTGCCTGTTGAAAGTCACGGATCGTTCTGCGCGCCGGCTGTAGCCTATCGATGGCCCCGGCTTGTCCCAGCGTGTCGAGACGCCGGAATCGTGTGTCGCAATGTGTCTGGCGGCCGCCGAACGCCTAGCTGAGCTCGATCAGCAGGTCCTTGGGCTCCACCACCGCGCCGGGCGTCGCATGCACCGCCTGCACCACGCCGTCGCGAGGCGCATAGAGCTGCGTCTCCATCTTCATCGCCTCGATGGCCAGTAGCACGTCGCCGGCCTTGACGGTCTGGCCCGCCGTCACCGCGATGGTCGAGATCACCCCCGGCATCGGGGCCGGCACATGCGCTTCGTTGGCCTCGTCGGCCTTGCGGCGGGCGGCGGCCGAGCCGGCGACGGCGCGGTTCGGAGCCTTGATGGTGCGCGGCTGGCCGTTCAGCTCGAAGAACAGCCGCACGGCCCCGGCCTCGTCGGTCTCGCCGATGGCCTGGAGGCGGATGACCAGGATCTTGCCCGGCTCCAGCTCGACCGTCAGCTCCTCGCCTGGCGTCATGCCATAGAAGTAGGCCAGGGTCGGCAGCACCTGCACCGGGCCGTACTTGCGGGCCGCCGCGCAATAGGCCTCGAAGACCTTGGGGTACATCAGATAGGCCGCGAAGCCTTGCTCATCGAGCGCGCGGCCGCACTTGCGCTCGGCCTCGGCCCGCGTCGCCGCGAGGTTCAAAGACGGCAGCAGGGCGCCGGGCCGCTCGGTGATCGGCGTCTCGCCCTTCAGCGCCTTGGCCTGCAGAGCCTTCGGCCAGCCGCCCGTCGGCTGCCCGAGGTCGCCGCGCAGCATCTCCACCACCGACACCGGGAAGGCGATGTCGCGCTCGGCGTCGAGCACGTTGGCGGGCGTCAGGTTCTGGCTGACCATCATCAGCGCCATGTCGCCGACCACCTTGGACGACGGCGTCACCTTCACGATGTCGCCGAACAGGTCGTTGGCCTGGCGATAGGCGATGGCGACATCGCTCCAGCGGGCGGCCAGGCCGAGGGCGCGCGCCTGCTCCTGCAGGTTGGTGAACTGCCCGCCCGGCATCTCGTGCAGATAGACCTCGGAGGCGCCCGAGCGCAGGTCGCTTTCGAAAGCCGCGTACTGGCGGCGCACCGCGTCCCAATAGCCGGCGATGGCGCGGATGGCGCCGCCGTCGAGCTCGGTGTCGCGCGGGGTGTGGCGCAGGGCCTCGACCACCGAGCCGAGGCAGGGCTGCGAGGTCGCGCCGCTCATCGGGTCCATGGCCGCGTCAAAGGCGTCGACGCCGGCCTCCACCGCCGCCAGCACGCTGGCCGCCGAGGCGCCCGAGGTGTCGTGGGTGTGCAGGTGGATCGGCAGCCCGACCTCCTGCTTCAGGGCGGTGACCAGGGCCTTGGCGGCGGCGGGCTTCAGCAGGCCCGCCATGTCCTTGATCGCCAGCACGTGGCAGCCGGCGGCCTCCAACTGCTTGGCGAGGCCGACGTAGTACGAGAGGCTGTATTTCGGACGCGTGGGATCCAGCAGGTCGCCCGTGTAGCAGATCGCGCCCTCGGCGATCTTGCCGGCCTCGGCTACCGCGTCGATGGCCACGCGCATGTTCTCGACCCAGTTGAAGCAGTCGAACACGCGGAACAGGTCGACGCCGCCGGCCGCCGCCTCGCCGATGAAGTGGCGCACCACATTGTCTGGATAGTTGGTGTAGCCAACGCCGTTGGCCCCGCGCAGCAGCATCTGCAGCAAGAGGTTCGGCGTCTTCTCGCGCAGCCGGGCCAGCCGCTCCCACGGGTCTTCCGACAGGAAGCGCATCGAGACGTCGAAGGTCGCCCCGCCCCAGCATTCCAGCGACAGCAGGTTCGGCAGGCCGGTGTTGTAGGCCGCCGCCCCGCCGACGATGTCGAAGCTGCGCATGCGGGTGGCCAGCAGCGACTGGTGGGCGTCGCGCATGGTGGTGTCGGTCACCAACGGCCGGGTCTGCGCCCGCATCCACTCGGCGAAGCCCTTGGCGCCCAGCCGGTCGAACAGCGGCTTGGTTCCCTCGAAGTCCGTCGCCGGGAAGCTCGGCGCGTGCGGCGTCAGCACATGGGCCGGAGGGCGCGGGCGCTCGCGGGTTTCCGGATGGCCGTTGATGGTCACGTCGGCGATGTAGGTAAGCAGCTTGGTCGCCCGGTCGCGGCGGCGCTTCAATTGGAAGAGCTCTGGCGTCTCGTCGATGAAGCGCGTTGTGTAATCGCCGGAGCGGAAGCCCGGATGCTCCAGCACCGCCTCGAGGAAGGCCAGGTTCGTGGCCACGCCGCGGATGCGGTACTCGCGCAGCGCCCGGTCCATGCGGGCGATGGCCTCGCCCGGCGACGGCGCCCAGGCGGTCAGCTTCTCCAGCAGCGGGTCGTAGAAGCGGGTGACCACCGCCCCCGAATAGGCGGTGCCGCCATCGACGCGGATGCCGAAGCCGAACGCGCCACGGAAGGCGGTGATGCGGCCGTAGTCGGGGATGAAATTGTTCTCGGGGTTCTCGGTGGTGATCCGGCACTGCAGGGCGTGGCCGGAGAGGCGGATGTGGTCCTGGTCGGGGACGCCCGTCTCCTCGACGGCGCCGAGACGGCCGCCCTCGGCGATGCGGATCTGGGCCTTCACGATGTCCAGGCCGGTGACGACCTCGGTCACCGTGTGCTCCACCTGGATACGCGGATTGACCTCGATGAAGTAGAAGGCGCCCGTGTCGCGATCCATCAGGAACTCGACGGTGCCGGCCCCCTGGTAGCGGGTGGCGCGGCCGAGCTTGAGCGCGGACTCGCAAAGCGCCTGGCGCTGCGCCTCGTCCAGATAGGGCGCCGGGGCGCGCTCGATGATCTTCTGGTGGCGGCGCTGGATGGTGCAGTCGCGCTCGAACAGGTGGACGAGGCCGCCGTGGCTGTCGCCCAGCAGCTGCACCTCCACATGGCGGGCGCGGCGCACCAGTTTCTCGAGATAGACCTCGTCCTTGCCGAAGGCGCTCTTGGCCTCGCGGCGGGCGCTGTCCACCGAATCCAGCAGGGTCGCCTCGCTCTCGATGGGGCGCATCCCCCGGCCGCCGCCGCCCCACGAGGCCTTCAGCATCACCGGATAGCCGATCTCGGCCGCCAGGCGCTTGATCTCGGCCGGATCGTCCGGCAGCGGGTCGGTGGCCGGCATCACCGGCACGCCGCAGGAAATGGCGAGGTTGCGGGCCGCGACCTTGTTGCCGAGGTCGCGCATGGTCTGCGGCTTCGGCCCGATGAAGACGATGCCCGCGGCGGCGCAGGCCTCGGCGAACTCGGGGCTCTCGGACAGCAGGCCGTAGCCGGGGTGGATGGCGTCGACCTCGGCCTCCACGGCGACGCGGATCACCTCGTCGATCGACAGATAGGCCTCGACCGGCCCCTTCCCCGCCCCGACCTGATAGGCCTCATCGGCCTTGAAGCGGTGCAGCGACAGCTTGTCCTGCTCGGCGTAGATGGCCACCGTCGTGATGCCCATCTCCGACGCCGCCCGGAACACGCGGATGGCGATCTCCGACCGGTTGGCGACCAGCAGACGGCGGATACGACGGAATTTCGTTGCAGACATCGGACTTTAGCACGCTGAACAGGCGCGCGGCTCCCCAAGCTCGGCCGGCGCGGCTTCTACTTATCGTGACGCTCGCTCGGGTCCAGAAGAACGATCCGTGCGCCTCCTGCATCGAAGCGATGCTCTCAACAGGCGAGATGTCTGCATACTGTAGGCAGGGCGCGCTTCCGCGCCGCCCTTGCGGCATGTGTGGCCGACCCAGCCGGCACAGCGCGTCCACTTTGTTACAGACGGAAAAAATACAGCAACAGTTGAATTGTGAGCGCTCAAAGGCGTGCTTCACACGCAACAAAGGAACAACTTGGGACCAAAATGAGCAATTCGCCTGCAACATGAGGCGCCCACGCTGCCCCCCCTAAGGTGAAGCGCGCCTGCCCCAACATTGGCGGCGGTTGTGCTCGGGCCAGCAAAAAAGCCGTGGGGGCGAGACAAATGTCGAAGCAAGTAAATCCGGCGTTCGGTTCGCCTCGTATGGCGACCACGCGCCGAGCGGGCGCGGCGACTCTTGCGTTGGCCCTGCTGACGGGAACGTCCGCCTGGGCGCTCGCCACAACAGCGCTTGCTCAGCGCGCGGCGCCCCCCGCGCCGCAGGCGCCTGCCCCCCAGGTCGAGGGAGTGCTGGTGACCGCCCCGCAGTCCGCCGTGCCCGGGCTCACGCCCGAGACGCAGCTGTCGCCGGAGGATGTGCAGGCGCTCGGCGTCGGCACGGCGGCGGACGTCATCACGGAACTGGCCAACCAGACCCAAAGCTCCAGCGGCGAGGCGCCGGTGATCCTGCTGAACGGCAAGCAGGTGTCCGGCGCGCAGGAGATCAACGACATCCCCGCCGAGTCGATCCGCCGGGTCGAGGTGCTCCCCGAGGAGGCCTCCCTCGCCTACGGCTATTCGGGCAACCAGCGCGTGATCAACATCGTGCTGCAGCCGAGTTTCCGCGGCCGCACGCTGGAGGGGGCGCTCGCCGCGCCGACGGAGGGCGGCCGGCTGACCGGGACGCTCGGCGGCTCCACGTTCAAGCTGGAGGGCAACGACCGCCTCAACATCGGCCTGCGTTACACCGAGAACACCGCCCTGACCGAAGCCGAGCGCGATCTGCTCTCGCAGTCGACGACGCCCTACTCGATCGCGGGCAATGTGGTCGGAACCGGCGCGGGCGGCGAGATCGATCCCGCGCTGAGCGCCATCGCCGGCCGGACCGTGACCGTCGCCGGCCTGCCCGCCGAGGGTTTCGCCACGGCGCCGACGCTGGGCCAGTTCAACCGCGCCGCCAACCCGGACGGGACCGGCGACACCCGCACGCTGCTTCCCGAGAGCCGGCAACTGATGGCGAACCTGGTGGTGAGCAAGCGGCTGGGCGACTACACCGTCACCGGCAACGGCTTCCTGACGTTCAATCAGTCGCGCGCCCTGCGCGGCCTGCCGACCATGGCGCTGACGGTTCCCGTCGGTAATCCGTACAGCCCCTTCAGCCAGGCCGTCACGCTGGACCGTTACGCCACCGCCTTCGGGCCATTGAGGCAGGACAGCGATTCCTGGACCGGACGGCTCGGCGGCAACGTCGCGCGTGACTTCGGCACGCTGCGGACCACGCTGATCGGCTCGTACGAGCATGCCGACAGCCTCACCGTGACAGACGTCGGCGTCGACACCGCGCCCCTGCAGGCCCTGCTGACCGCCGGCTCCGCCAGTTTCAATCCCTTTGGGCCGCTGCCGAGCTCGCTCGGCCTTCGGCCCGAAAATAAGGGCCGTTCGCTCACCGACGCCGCGGAGGCGCGCCTGCTGATGCGCACGCCGCTGTTCAAGGCTCCCGCGGGGGACGTGACGAGCAGCTTCCGCGTCAGCGACAGGGCCGAGTGGATCTCCAGCCGCTCACAGCGCCTTGGCGTTACGACCACCACGGATATGTCGCGCAATATCCTCGGCGGTCAGGCGACCATCAACGTGCCCTTGACCAGCCGCCGCAACGACTTCCTGTCGGCCGTCGGCGACCTCTCGCTCAATGGCAACTTCGGCTACGACGAGTTGTCCGACTTCGGCTCCCTTTCGACCTACGGGGGCGGTGTGAACTGGACCCCGGTCACGCCCCTGCAGCTGCGGGTGTCCTACACGAGCGAGGAGCGCGCGCCGACGCTGGCGCAGCTCAACAATCCACAGATCGCCACGCCGGGAACCCGGCTGTTCGACTACGTCACCGGCCAGACGGTCGACGCGACCGTCATAACCGGCGGCAACCGCAACCTGCAGCCCGAGACGCGCGAGGTGACGCGCCTGTCGATGAACCTGAAGCCGTTCTCCGCGGTGCAGCTGAACTTCACCGCCAACTATTCCACCAGCCGCACCGTGAACCCGGTGCAGAGCTTCCCGGCCGTCACCGCCGAGATACAGGGGGCCTTCCCCGACCGCTTCGTGCGGAACGCGGCCGGCGCGCTGGTGCAGTTTGACTCGCGCCCGATCAACTTCGCGCGGCAAGACGTCAGGCAACTGCGTTGGGGCTTCAACTTCACGCACCGTCTCAGCGCGCCCGCTGCGGCGAGCGGCGGCGCGGGCCAAAGGCCGGGCGCCCCGGCCCAGTTCGGCCAGGGCGGCCTTCCCTCGACGCCCCCTGGCGGCGCGCGGCCGGCCGGACCGCAGGGCGCACAACCAGGTGCGGCGCCCGGCGGACAGCGACCCGCCGGGGGCGCCCGTCAAGGCGGCGGTGCGCAAGACTTCGTGGCTCTGGCGGGCATCGCCGACGCCAACCGCGACGGGAACGTAACCCGGCAGGAATGGCTGGCCGTTCGCATACCGGAGGCGCTGTTCAACGCCATCGACGATAACAAGGACGGCATGATCACCCGCGCCGAGATGGCTGCGCTTCCGGCGCGCGCCGCGGCCGCGCAACAGGGAGCCGCCGCCGAGCTCGGAACGTCCGGCCAGGAAGCCCCCGCGCAAGCCGCGGTGGGCCAACCGGGTCCCGGCCCTGGAGGCCTCCCCGACGGTCCGCCAGGCGGCGGCGGGCCGGACCAAGCCCGCCCAGACGGCGGCCAGCCTCGCATCTTCGAAGGCGGCCCTCCCGGCGGCGTCGGCGGGCCCGGCGGTGACTTTGGCGGCGGAGGCGGCGGCTTCGCTGGCGGCCCCGGCCCCGGCGGTGGCGGCTTCGGCGGCGGCCCCGGCGGCGGCTTCGGCGGCGGTGGAGGGGGCGGCTTCGGCGGGGGCGGCCCCGGTGGCGGTGGCGGCGGCGGCGGTGGCGGCAACTCGATCCAGCTGTCCGTCTTCCACACCGTATTCTTCGAAGACAAGCTCCTGGCGCGCTCTGGCGGCCCTGTGTTCGACCGACTCAACGGATCGGCGGCCGGCAACGCCGGCGGGCGGCCCGAGCACCAGGTGCAGGCCGAGTTCGGCTACAATCGCGGAGCGCTGGGGCTGCGGCTGACCGGCAACTGGCAGAGTTCGACCTTCGTGGCGGGTTCCGCCGCGACGGGGGACCTTTATTTCTCCGACCTCACGACGGCGAACCTGCGCCTGTTCGCCAACCTGGGACAAATGCCGTCTCTCGTCCGCCGGACGCCGCTGTTCGAAAACACTCGCCTGACCCTGTTGGTGAACAACGTCATGAACGAGCGGCAGACAGTGCAGGACGCCAACGGGACCACGCCGCTGAGGCTCCAGCCCGGCTTCGTCGACCCCGTCGGACGCCTCGTTCGTGTGGAACTGCGCAAGCAATTCTAAGCGGGAACGACCGCGAAGCGCCAAACTGTGTCGATGGGAACGAAATTGCGCTGGCGACCCGGGAGGGACTCGAACCCCCGACCTTAGCTTTAGGAAAGCTCTGCTCTATCCGGCTGAGCTACCGGGCCCGCGCCGAGGTCTGATAGCGCAGCCGGAAGCGAATGGCGACGCCCAAGCACGTCGATCAATCTCTGGCGCGCGTGAGCCACGGCAGGGCGGCCGCCAGCAGGATCGGCACGAACAGCAGGCGAGCGCCGAGGGCGAGGCCAAGGTCGGGAAAACCGCTGAGCAGCGCGCCGACGATCATGAACGCCGCGCCGCCCCCGGTCAGGATCATGGCCCAGATCAGCGCCTGGGCGAGTTGGCGGACGCCGCGCGACGGCGGCTTGGCCTGAGTTGCGGAGACAGCCGCGCGGCCTTCGAGCGCCTTGAGGAATGCATCGAAGGCGCCCGAACGATCCTGAAAGCGCAGGGTGGCCAACAGGCTCTGGGCGGGGATCGTCAGCCGGCGCCGACCGAATGTCAGCTGCGCCGCCCGGCGGGGGCCGCCCTCGCCGACGATCCGCACCTCCCGCAGGACCGAAAGCGGAAACACGCGGCGCCGGCGCCCGCAGGTCTCGACCAGGTCGTCGCCCTCCACCATCCAGACGGTCTCGGGACTCACCGGGGCGGTGCGGGCGGCGTAGCGGATCAGCTGCCGTCCGCCGGAATCGCTCATGCGCGGACGACGACGATCTCGACCCCGGCCGCCTCGGCCACGGGGGCCAGGGCCAGCGGCTTTTCGATCCGCACCCGGGCGCGGCTGACGCGCGGATCGGCCAACATCGCCTCGGCCAGGCGTTCGGCGAAGGTCTCCACCAGCTGCCAGTGGCCGCCTTCGGCCAGGTCGCGCGCGGCGGTGGCGATCGTTTCATAGTTCAAGGTGTCGGCCAGGCGCTCGGCCCCGGCGACGGCGGCGTCGAGCTCGACATCGATGACTAGCGGCTGCCGGCGGCCATGCTCGTGGGCATAGACGCCGATCTCGGCCTCCACCTTCAGGCCGCGCACGAACACCTCGGCGCCGACGACGCGCAGGGTCGCGGCGGGAGGGGCGGCATCGTCAGGCAGGGAGGCGACGGTCATGCGCGCCCTTTACCCTCAATCGCCTTGAATGTCAGGCGTGCGCCACGCCAGGTGCTGGCCGGAATCGACGGCGATCATCTGGCCGGTCACCGCGCGGGCGTCGATCAGGTAGCGCAGGGCGCCGGCGATCTCCTCGGCTTCGACCGATCGGCCCAGGGGCGTCGCCGCCGCCTCGGCGTCGAACTCGCCGTCCGCCTGATGGATCGAAGGCAGGGTCGGCCCCGGGCCGATGGCGTTGACCCGCACCCGCGGCGCCAGGCCCTGGGCGAGGGTGCGCGTCGCCCACCAGAGGCCCGCCTTGCTGAGGCTGTAGGTGAAGAACTGCGGGTTCGGCCGCAGCACGCGCTGGTCGACGATATTGACCACCAGGCCGTCGCGGTCGGCCGGCAGGCGCGTGGCCATGGCCTGGGTCAGCATCACGGGCGCGCGCAAATTGACGTCGAAATGAGCGTCCCAGCCCTCGTCGGTCAGGGCGCCGACGCGGTCATCGTCGAAGACGCTGGCGCTGTTGACCAGCAGCGTCACCGGGCCGAGTTCGGCGGCGATGGTCGCGATTAGGGCGTCGGCGTCGAGGCGGGCTAGATCGGCGGCGAAGGCGGCGGCGCGAACGCCCCTCGCCCTCAGCGCTTCGACGGCTGCGTCGCCTTCGGACCCGCCGCGATGGTGAACGGCGACGTCATAGCCGACGTCGGCGCAGGCCTCGGCCAGGGCGCGGCCGATGCGGCGGACGCCTCCGGTGACCAGGGCGACGCCGCGACCGTTCATCCGACTTAGTCGATCCGGCCGAACTCGTAGGCGTTCAGCCCGAGGATCACGGCCAGGAAGGCGGCGATGACGAGGATGGCGATCATGGGTCGGCTCCAGAAACGAACGGTCCGCCTCTAGCCGCCCGCAACCCCGGCCGCAAGCTGCTACAATGCGGGCCATGCCCTGGCGCCACAGAATAGAGCCCGTGCTCCGCCCGCTGATCCAGCAGGCCTTTCGCCTGCAGCGCGGCCTGACGCTGGGCGTGCGCGCCGTGGTCACCGACGCCGACGGCCGGGTGCTGCTGGTCGAGCACAGCTACCAGCCCGGCTGGCGCCTGCCCGGCGGCGGGGTCGAGCGCGGCGAGACGGCCGGCCAGGCCATGGCACGCGAACTTGAGGAAGAGGCCGGCGTTCGCCTCGTCGGCGAGGCGCGGCTGGTCTCGATCCACAGCCAGGAAAAGCGCTTCAAGGGCGACCATGTGCTGCTCTACCGCGTCGAGGCCTGGACGCCCTGCCCCGCCCGCCCGGGACTGGAGATTCAGCGCCGGGACTGGTTCGATCCGGCCGACCTGCCGCCCGAGACCACCGACGGCACGCGTCGGCGGCTGGCCGAGGCGCTCGGAACGGCCACGGCCGATCCGATGTGGTGAACGGATGCGAAACGCCTCCCCGCCGGAGCGAGGAGGCGTCGCCTTAGCCGCCTAGAACTTCGTCCGCAGGGTCACGCCATAGGTGCGCGGCTGGCCAAGGAAGGCGTTGTAGGTGCCGGTGTCCAGCGCCGGATTGTAGTAGGTCCCGGCATAGGGGCCGCTGGCCGTGACGGTGTTCTGGAAGAAGGTCCCCTGGGCCGGGGCGTTGTAGGCCACCTGGGTGTATTCCTCGTCCGTCAGGTTCTGGCCCCAGAGCTCGATGGCCCAGCGGTCGTCGGCGCGCGCCAGGGCGATGCGGCCGTTGAGCAGGGCATAGCCGTCCTGATGCTTGAAGGGCAGCAGGTCCGAGCCGGTGTTGAAGTCCGACATGTACTTGGCCGAGAGGTTGAACCGCGCCTCCAGGCCCGCGCCCACGTCGTGGCTGTAGTCCACGGCGATCGAGGACGACCATTCCGGCGCGAACGACATCTGGGCGCCCGGCAGCAGGCTGAGCGCCGGGAAGCGGCTCGGGACAATCAGGTCGGAAGCGCCGAAGTTTCCGTACTCGGTCTTGGCGTAGGTGACGCCGCCCTGGATGTTCAGCCCCGGGATCGGGCTGAACCAGATCATGTCTAGGTCGACGCCCTTGGATTCCAGTTCGGGGATGGACTCCACGATGAAGGCCACGCCCGCGAAGGTGTTGAGCTGGAAGTCCTTGAACTGCTGCAGGAACAGCGTGCCGTTCACCAGCAGCCGGTTGTTGAGCCAGGTGGTCTTGGCGCCCAGCTCGTAGCTGTCGACCGTCTCGGCGGGGAAGGCGGTCGAGGGGTCGGGAACGAGGTTGGTGGTCTGGCGGTCGAGGTTGAAGCCGCCCGCCTTGTAGCCGCGCGCGTAGGAGGCATAGGTCATGAAGTCGTCGTTGAAGCGGTAGGCGGCCTTCAGGGTTCCGGTCCACTGCTTCTCGGAGATCGACTGCCGAGTGGTGCGGTTGTCGAAGGCCGGGTTGGCCCAGTTGGGACACAGCCCCCCGGCCAGCGTCGGCTGCAGGGCCAGCGGGATGGCCGCGTTCCACTGCGGGCTGTTGATCCGCCCGATCGCCGCCGCGCAGGCCGCCGCGCCGTTCGGGTTGGTCTGTATCGCCAGCAGGTCCTTGTCCTCCTGGGTGTAGCGGAGGCCGGCGGTGATCTCGAGCTGGTCGGTCAGCTTGTAGCTGTTGTTGGTGAAGACGGCGAAGCTGTCGCTGTCCTGCCGGTAGTTGTCGCGCGCGGCCTGGCCCGCCGTGTAGCCGGGGCCGGGCGTGAAGGTGGCCAGCGGATTGACGCCGAACTGGGTGCAGGTCGGGAAATTGCCGGTCAGGCAGTTGACCAGCGCCGGGGCGATCGGCGCGGCCGTGAGGCCTAGCTGCGAGGCCACCAGCAGCGAGAAATAGGCGTTGTAGTCGGCGCCGTAGACGTACTCGTCGGCCCGCTTCAGCTTCTCGGAGGCGTAGAAGCCGCCGACCAGCCAGCTCAGGCGGTCGGTCTCGCCGGCCAGGCGCAGCTCCTGGCTGAAGGTGTTGACGTCGAACCCGAAGTTGTCGGCCCGGCGCGACAGGATGTCGGCGCCGGTGAAGTCGATGTCCATGCCCTGTTCGGAAAGCCAGCTGCGCTGGGCGGTGATGGAAGTCAGGGTCGCGCCGCCGAACCAGTCTGTGTCGGCGTTGACCTCCACGGAAACGCCGCCGTCCTCGACGATCTGCGGCGTGTCGTTGTTGGCGTAGGCGGTGCGCGAGAACGGCAGGGCCGGGAAGGTCGCGCCGCCGGGCGGGCGGGCGCCCTCCCCGCCGGTGGCCAGGGCGTTGGCGATGGCCGCCGTGGGACCGGAGCGGATTTGCACGCCGGTGCAGCAGTACTCGCTGCGGTTGCTGTAGTCGGCGGTGGCCCGCACCTCGATGCGGTCGGTCGGCAGCCACAGCAACTGGCCGCGGAAGGTGCCGAAATTCTGGGTCTGGTCGTCCTTGCGCGTGCGCGGGCCGTCGCCGTTGAGCACGTCGTAGAACCCGTCCCGCTCACGATGGGCCACATAGAGGCGGGCGGCGAGCTTGTCCTCGATCAGCGGCCCGGTGATCGAGCCGGAGAAGCCGATGGCGCCGTAGTTGCCGAACGTCGCCTCGGCGTTGAACTCAGGATTGAACGACGGCTTCTTGGTCAGGATGTTGATGACGCCGGCCGAGGTGTTCTTGCCGAACAGGGTGCCTTGCGGCCCCTTCAGCACCTCGATGCGCTCCATTTCGCCGAGATCGCCGAAACCGACGCCGTTGCGGGCGCGATAGACCCCATCGATCACCATGCCGACGGAGGACTCGATGCCCGGGTTGTCGCCCACCGTGCCGACGCCCCGGATGCGCGCGCTGGTGACCGTCTCGTTGGTGGTGGAGGTGACGGTCAGGCCCGGCGTCAGGATCGTCAGGTCCTTGATGTCGCGAACCCCGGCCGCGTTCAGCAGCTGTTCGGAGACGCTGGTCACGGTGACCGGCACATCCTGCAGATTCTGCTCACGCTTCTGAGCGGTGACGATCAGGCCTTCAACGGTTGGGGCGTCGTCTTGAGCGTAGGCGGCGCCGGCGGTTCCCAATCCCGCGAGAATGGCGACGGCCGACACGGAGGCGCAAATAATGCTGCTGTAGCGCATGGCGCGAATCCTTTGCGTTTCCCGGCGGGGTCTTGTCGCCCCGCTCGGAATCCATCCTGCACTCGTAATTGCAGCTAATCCAGCCTCCTTGATCTAACAAACTTAGCCATTACAACAGATTACGACCTTCCGTTACGGAAACTAATCTTTCGCGAATGCGAGATTGCAGCTGCGAAATCACCGGGTGCACTGGAACCCCATCTCGTCCATTGTGACGACACCATGCCGGTTTCTGAACGCTACAGACCCGACCCTCGTTTCGCCGCCCTTGGGCTGGAATTCTCCGATCCGGTGCGGCCGGCCGATTTTCCCGAGGCGATCCCAAGGCTCTTCAACGCCCGCGCCGCCGCGACCGTCGGACTGGAGGCGCTGACCGAGGCGGAGCGGGTCGCGCATTTCCATCGCTTCGAGAGGCTGCCGGACAACCAGGCCCAGCCCCTGGCCATGCGCTACCACGGCCATCAATTCCGCAGTTACAACCCCCAGCTCGGCGACGGACGCGGCTTCCTGTTCGCCCAGCTGCGCGAAGCGGGAAGCGACCGCCTGCTCGACCTGGCCACCAAGGGTTCCGGCCAGACGCCCTGGTCGCGTCAGGGCGACGGGCGGCTCACCCTCAAGGGCGGCATGCGCGAAGTGCTGGCGGCCTCGATGCTGGAGGCGCTGGGCGTTCCCACCTCCCGCGCCTTCGCCCTCTACGAAACCGGCGAGGCCCTGGTGCGCGGCGACGAGCCGAGCCCCACGCGCTCGGCGGTGCTGACCCGCCTGTCGCACAGTCACATCCGCTTCGGCGTCTTCCAGCGGCAGGCCTATTTCGACCGTCCCGACCTGATCGGCGTCCTCGTCGACCACGCCGTCGAGACCTACTTCCTCCAGCGGGCCGACGCCCCCGATCGCGCCGTCGCCCTCCTGGAGGAGGCGGTCGCCCGCACCGCCCGCCTCGTCGCCCGCTGGATGGCCGCCGGCTTCGTCCACGGCGTGCTCAACACCGACAACATGGTCGTTACCGGCGAGAGCTTCGACTACGGCCCCTGGCGCTTCCTGCCCCGCAACGACCCGACCTTCACCGCCGCCTATTTCGACACCTCCGGCCTCTATGCCTTCGGCCGCCAGCCGGGCGCGGCCTTCTGGAATCTGCAGCAGCTCGCCGGCTGCCTCGATCTGGTGGCTGACACCGACGTCCTGGTTGAGACTCTCAACGGCTTCGGCCCCGCCTATAGCCGCGAACTCGCCGCCGCCATCACCGCGCGCCTCGGCGTCGTCCCGCGCGGCGAGGCCGCCGACGCCGAGCTGGCCCAGGCCGCCTTCCGCGCCCTGGCCGAGGGCGGGGACGCCCTGCGCTGGGAGCCGTTCTTCTTCGACTGGTTCTGCGGCCCGCTCTCCGAGGGCCGCGCTCTCGCCGGCCCCCGCGCCGCGCTTTACGACGGCGAGGCGTTCCGCGCCTTCCGCGACCGGCTGGCCGCCTACGCCGCTGACCGCCCGGAGCGTCTGGACCACCCCGTCTTCGGCCGTTCCGAGCCGGAGGAGATGCTGATCGACGAGGTCGAGGATCTCTGGGACCCGATCGCCCAGGCGGATGACTGGTCCGGATTCTACGCTAAGCTCGACCGCATCGAGGCGACACGGATCGCTTACGGCCTTGGGGATTTAAAGCCGGCATGAAGAACGTCCTCAAGCGCCTGGGTCCTGGCTTGATCACTGGCGCGGCGGACGACGATCCCAGCGGTATAGCCACCTACTCCCAGGTCGGGGCGCGCTTCGGCTACGACCTGCTGTGGACCATGGTCCTCACCTATCCGCTGATGTGCGCCATCCAGCTGGTCAGCGCACGGATCGGCCGGGTGACCGGCAAGGGCCTCGCCGGCGCAATGAACGACATCCTGCCCCGGCCCCTCGTCGGGCTGCTGGTGGTGCTGCTGTTCGTCGCCAACAGCATCAACATCGGGGCCGACCTCGCGGCCATGGGCGCGGCGGCCAATCTGGTGACCGGCGCCCCGTCGCACCTGTTCACCGTCGGGTTCGCGATCCTCTGCGTCGTGCTGCAGCTCGGCGTGCCCTATCACCGCTACGCCACCCTACTGAAATGGCTGACCTTCGTGCTGCTCGCCTATGTGGCCGTGGTGCTTGTCGCGGGCGTCGATTGGGCGGCGGCGGGCAAGGGCCTCGTCCTGCCGAAGATCGAAGGCAAGGACGCGGCGATCACCCTTGTCGCCCTGCTCGGCACCACCATCAGCCCCTACCTCTTCTTCTGGCAGAGCTCGCAGGAAGTGGAGGAGATCGGCGACCATCCGGAGGCCCATCCTCTCGCCGAGGCGCCCGAGCAGGCGCCGGAGGAGTTCGCCCGCATCCGGCTGGACACCCTGGGCGGCATGGCCGTGTCCAACATCATCGCCCTGGCGATCATGATCAGCGCCGCCGCGACCATCCACGCCTCCGGCCAGGAGATCAACACCGCCGCCGACGCCGCCCGCGCGCTCGAGCCGGCGGCCGGCAAGTTCGCCTTCCTGCTGTTCGCCATCGGCATCATCGGCACCGGCCTGCTCGCCGTGCCGGTGCTGGCCGGCTCGGCCGCCTACGGCTTCGGCGAATGGCGCGGCTGGACCTGCGGCCTTCAGAACAAGCCATGGAAGGCCAAGGGCTTCTACGCCGTGATCGTGGCGGCCACCGTGCTCGGCCTCGCCGTCGATTATTCCGGCCTCGATCCGATGAAGGCCCTGTTCTGGAGCGCCGTGCTCAACGGGGTGATCGCCGTGCCGATCATGGTCGCCATGATGCTGGTGGTCAGCCGGCGCGACGAGCTCGGCGAATTCGCCGCGCCCCTGTCGATGCGCATCCTCGGCTGGGCCGCCACGGCGGTGATGGCGGCGGCGGCCGTCGCCATGTTCGTGCTGCGGTAAAGCCTGGAACAGGCCTCGAGCCGTGACGTTGCGACGTCACACCCGCAAGCAAGGAGGCTCCCATGCCGCGCGGCGACAAATCCAAGTACACCGACAAGCAGGAACGCAAGGCCGACCACATCGCCGAGGGCTACGAGGCCCGCGGCGTCTCCGAGAAGGAAGCCGAGCGCCGGGCCTGGGCCACCGTCAACAAGGACGACGGCGGCGGCAAGAAGGCCGGCGGTTCGGGCCGCGGCAAGTCCACCGGTCACCCGGCGTCGCACAAGGGCGGCGAGAAGGGCGGCAAGGCGTCCGCCAACCGCTCGGCCGCAGAACGTTCGGCCTCGGCCAAGAAGGCCGCGGCGACCCGCAAGCGCAACGCCGAACACGGTCACCACGCCTCTCACTGAAGCTTCGCGTCGGGCGAAAGATTGATTCCGCGTCATGACACGGGCTTCATTTGCCTTCCTGGCGCGTTTTCACGAGCATAGGCGACATAAGAGGTCGCCGCCGGCCTCGTGGAGACTTGAAAGCGATGACCGACCAAGCTGCGACGACGACTGCGGACATGGTTTCGCCGGCCGCCGACGCCGGCGAAGACCGCACCCTGCCGGGTGTCGTCTATGTCCTCTACCTCGTGGGCCTCGTGAACGGCCTGACGATCGTGCTCGGCCTGATCCTGGCCTACCTGATGAAGGGCACGGCCGGTCCAAAGGCGGAAAGCCACTACGACTACCTGATCCGCACGGTGTGGATGTCGATCGGCCTCTTCCTGGTCGGCGGCCTGCTGTTCGTCATGGGCCTGCCGCTGTCGATCATCCTCATCGGCATTCCGGCCCTGGTCGCCGGCGCGGTGATCATGGGCGCGACGGGCGTGTGGTTCGCCATCCGCTGCATCGTCGGCCTGGTCTACCTCGGCCGCGACGAGGCCCATCCTCGCCCGAAGACCTGGCTGATCTGACGTCGGCCGAATAACAACGCGCGGCGCCGGGAGCCCATCCCGGCGCCGCTGCGCGTCTGCTAAGGCGGCTGCAGTTTCAGCCGCGAGACCTCGATGCCCGACTCCGCCGAATTCGCCGCCGCCCGCGAAGAGCTGCGCCGCCTGGCCCGCGACGAACAGTGGTCGGGCGTCGCCGCCATCCTCGGCCGCCTGCCGAAACTGGCCGAAACCGACGCCGAACTGGCGCTCGCCGCCCAGGACCTCGGCGTCTTCCACCGCGCCCGCGGCAAGCGCGACGAGTCCGCCGAGGCCTTCGGACAGGCGCTCGGCTACGCCCGCCTCGTCGCCCCGCCCGATCCGTCCCTGCTCGCCGGCGCGCTAACCGACGCGGGTGACATCGCCATGGAGGCGCGGCGCGCCGATGCCGCCGCGCCGCTCTACGACGAGCTTCTCACCCTGCGCCGCCAGATCGCCGACTCGGAACCCACCGCCGAGAACCGCCGCCTGCTCAGCCTGGCGCTGGAGCGCCTGGCCGACGCCCGCGAGGAGCGCGGCTTCCGCAGCAAGGCCCTGGCGCTCTATGAGGAAAGCCTCGCGCTCTCCGAAACCCTCGCCGCCGCAGACCCCGACACCCACGGCCACGACCTCGGCCTGACCCGCGAACGCGTCGCGGAGTTGCGCGCTCGCCTCGCCTAAAGCGGAGCCCATTTCGTCTGGCGATCGACGCTGTAGGACGCCTGTCCGCCACGCAGCAGGTGGGTGAAGGCGGAAAGGTTCGAACGGTAAGGCCCGAGGAACAGCTCGGCCTCGCGCGCCAGCCGCACCTCCGCCACCATCCGCGCCGCATCCTCGGTCTGTCGCACCCGGTCGCGGGTGAACTGGTCCTCGTGGAAATAGCCGCGCATGGCGGGCGGGCAGTTCGTCACGCAGCGATAGCCCGGCATGGCGGCGGCGAAACGCTCGAACGCGCCATGGTCATCGGTGATGACCAGGATCGTGCGCGCCCTCGCCCCGACCTCGAGAATGCGCCCGGCGTAGACGGCGTCGTCCACCGCCTCGCCTTCGATGCTGAGCTTGCCGTCCGGCTTGGCGATCCCCGCCGTCTTGTCCCCGCCGCGCAGTTGCAGGGCGATGAAGGGCTCGCCGCCAAGGCCGAGGCGGTCGCGGATGGCTTCGCTGTCTTCGATCACCGCCGCGCTCGGCCTGAAGAGCCGTCTGGCGACCAGGGCGTTCAAGGCTTCGACCCCGCCCTCGAAGCCCAGCGCCTCGACCCGCACGACCTGGCCCTTGTCGATCTGCCGCCAGAACTGCGCGCGCATGACGTCGAACGTCGCGCGCCGGTCCTTCTTCACGCTGATGACCGCGCTCCGCGGATAATCGACCTCGGGCGCTGCGTCGTCGTAGGGCGTGAAGCGCGTGTCGAACATCGCTTCCCAGTCGACATGCATCTTCGTCCAGTCGACGAAGATGTGCCCGCCCTCCAGCAGGCTGAAGGCGATCGCATTGACCAGCAGATTAAGTTCGGAAAACAGGCCCCGCCGCGTCAGCGGGAACAGGAACGCCCGCTCGGAAGGATAGAGGCGGTCCAGCCGCAGCGGCTCGTCCAGCCAGCGCCGGTCGGCCGCCGTCCCGGGCTTGGGCTCGGACGGCGGCGTCACGGTCATGGTTTAGACGACGACCTTCGCGCCGCCCCGCACCAGCTGGGCGTAGTCTTCCATCAGCGACAGGGAGATGTTCCCCGGCGTGAAGGTGTACTCGCCGATTTCGCGCACGGGGGTCACCTCGGCGGCGCTGCCGACGATGAAGCACTCGCTGAAGGTCGAAAGCTCCTCCGGCTTGATGTGCCGCTCGACGACCTCGAATCCCTTCTCCTTGGCCAGCGCCATCACCGTCTGACGGGTGATGCCGTTGAGGAAGCAGTCGGGGGTCGGGGTGTGCAGCACGCCGTCCTTGATGAAGAACACATTGGCGCCCGTCGCCTCGGCCACATAGCCGCGGTAGTCGAGCATCATCGCGTCCGAGAAGCCGTCCTTCTCCGCCAGGTGCTTGGACACCGTGCAGATCATGTAGAGGCCGGCCGCCTTGGCGTGCACCGGGGCGGTGTTGGGCGCGGGGCGGCTGTACTTGGCCCAGGTCAGGCTGATGCCCTTGGCCTTGGTCGCCGGGTCGAAATAGCTCGGCCATTCCCACACGGCGATGGCCACGTGGATCTTGGTCATCTGCGCCGAGACGCTGATCGATTCCGAACCGCGCCAGGCGATCGGCCGCACGTAACAGTCGGTCAGGCCGTTCTTGGCCGCCGTCGCCTTGCAGGCCTCGTTGATCTCGGCCACCGTGTAGGGGATTTTGAAGTCGAGGATCTCCGCCGACTTGAACAACCGCTCGGTATGCTCCTGCAGCTTGAAGATCTCGCCCCCGTACATGCGCTCGCCCTCGAACACCGAAGAGGCGTAGTGCAGGCCATGGGTCAGTACGTGCACGGTCGCCTCACGCCACGGGACGAACTGGCCATCGAGCCAGATCCAACCATCACGGTCGTCCATGGGAACGAGAGACATCGCGCGGAACCTCCTTGGCCGGGCGCTTTGGCGCTTGCGAAAACGGCGGCTTTAGACGCCTCGGAACCCGCCGGGTCAAATAAAATGCCGCGTTATTCGAGATGAACACGCCGACCGACACTCGCCTGGTCCTGCGAGAGGACGAGCTGGACAGCGGCCTGGAGCTCTTGCTGCTGGCCGAAGCGGCCCTGTGGTCGGCCGTCGACGCCGCCCTCGAGGGCGAGCCGCGCGGCGAAGCCAACATCAAGCTCGGCCGCTCCCACTGGCGCGCCGCCCTGCTGCTGCGCCGCCGCCCCGGCGCCGGCGTGCAGGATCTCGCGGGCCTCACCGGCCTCACGAAACAGGCCGCCAGCAAGACCGCCGCCGACCTGATCCGCCTGGGCCTCGCGGCGACGGTGGAGGACGACGACCTCGACGGCCGCCGCCGTCCCCTGGCCCTCACCGACGCCGGCCGGGCCTTCGAGGCCCGGATCAGCGAGCGGCTGCGCGGCCTCGTCGCCCGCTCCTACCGCACCGGCGGTCTGGACGGCGTCGCCGGCATGCGGCGAATCCTGTCGGCCATGGCTGGGCCGCGACTCAGCGTCGGCCCGAAAGCGCGAGGTGAGGCGGCATGAACGAAGCCCGTCATCTGCTGGTCGTCGACGACGACGACCGCATCCGCGGCCTCCTCAAGGAATACCTGGCCCGCGCCGGCTTCCGCGTCACCACCGCCGCCGATGCGGCGGCGGCCGGCAAGCTGATGGGCCTGCTCGATTTCGACCTCATCGTGCTCGACGTGATGATGCCGGGGCAGGACGGCTTTTCCTTCACCCGCGAGATGCGCGCCAAGCCCGGCGACGGCGGCCGCACGCCGGTGCTCCTCCTCACCGCCCGCGACCTTTCGGCCGACCGCATCGAAGGCCTCACGGCCGGGGCCGACGACTATCTGGCCAAGCCGTTCGAGCCGCAGGAACTGCTGCTGCGCATCGAGGCGATCCTGCGCCGCTCGGCCGCCCGGCCGATCACCCCCAGGACCCTGCAGCTCGGCGCCTGCGCCTTCGACGCCGACCGGGGCGAACTGACCCGCGACGGCGCGCCCATCCGCCTGACCGAGGCCGAGGTCGCCCTGCTGCGGCAGTTGGCCCGCGCGGCCCATGAGCCGGTCGACCGCCTCGAGCTTGCCCGCGACACCGCCGACGCCACCGGCCGCGCCGTGGACGTGCAGGTGACGCGCCTGCGCCGCAAGATCGAGCCCGACCCCAAGAACCCGCGCTACCTGCAGACGGTGCGCGGCGTCGGCTATCGCCTGGCGCCCGACTAGGATGCCCCCTCCCCGCTTCAAGATCTTCGTTCCCCGCCAGGTCAAGCGCTGGCTGCCGACCTCGCTGTTCGGCCGCAGCCTGCTGATCATCGTCCTGCCGGTGGCGATCATGCAGATCGCCGTGACCTGGGCCTTCTTCGACGCCCACTGGCAGACCGTCACCGGCCGCCTCTCGGAAGGCCTGGCCGGCGACATCGCCTGGGCGGTGGAAAGCTACGAGGACGACCCCACCCCCGCCGCCCTGCAGCGCCTGGCCGACCGCGCCGAGGCCTCGCTCAGCCTCTCCATCGCCCTGCAACCGGGCCGCAAGCTGCCGGACAACGGCGGCGGCCGCTCGATCTTCGCCCTCGACCGCGCCCTGCAGACCGCCCTGCAGGAGCGGCTCGACCGCCCCTTCTGGTTCGACACCGTCCGCTACCCCGCCTACGTCGACATCCGCGTGCAGGAGCCGCAGGGCGTGCTCCGCATTATCGCCCCGCGCGACCGGGCCTTCGCCACCCAGGGCCACATCTTCCTGCTGTGGATGGTGGTCGCCACCCTGCTGCTGACCGCCATCGCCATCCTGTTCATCCGCAACCAGGTGCGCGCCATCGAGCGCCTGGCCGATGCGGCGGAAGCTTTTGGGAAGGGCGGCGACGTACCCACCTTCAAGGCGCACGGCGCGCGCGAGGTGCGCCGCGCGGCCCATGCCTTCCTGGCCATGAAGGCCCGCATCCAGCGCCACATCGACCAGCGCACCGCCTTGCTCGCCTCGGTCAGCCACGACCTGCGCACGCCGCTGACCCGCCTGAAGCTGGAGCTGGCGCTCGGCGAGCCTTCCCCCCGGGTCGAGGCCATGAAGCGCGATCTCGCCGAGATGGAGCACATGATCGACGAATACCTGGCCTTCGCGCGCGGCCAGGGGGGCGAGACCGTCGAGACGGTGTCGCTGAAGACCCTGATCGAGGAGGTCAGCGAAGGCGCCGCCCGCGCCGGCGCCCGGGTCAGCGTCGACGCCGATCCCGAGATCACCGCCGCCGTCCGCCCCAACGCCCTCAAGCGCGCCCTCTCGAACCTGGTCATGAACGCCGCGGTGCACGGCGATCAGGTCGCCGTCGGCGTGCGGGCCCGAACCTCCGGGGGGGTCGAGATCGTCGTCGACGACGACGGCCCCGGCATCCCCGCGGATCGCTATGAGGAGGCGTTCAAGCCGTTCAACCGGCTCGACGAGGCCCGCAACCAGAACGACAAGGGCGTCGGTCTCGGCCTCGCCATCGCCCGCGACGTCGCTCGCGGCCTCGGCGGCGACGTGACGCTGGATCGCTCGCCGCTCGGTGGACTTCGCGCCGTGGTGCGCCTGCCGGGTTGACCGCCCGCCACGCCTGCGGCCTCATGTCTCCAGACGCCCGAAAACGATTTCACGCGAAACGGGCGCGGAGGAAACGCCGATGACCGACCATCCCTCGCGCCGCGGCCTGCTGGCCGGGGCCGTCGCCGCCCCCTTCATCGCCCGCGCCGCCATGGCCCAACAGCCAGCCGCCGCCCCGGCCCAGCCGGCGCCCCAGGCGCCCACCGGTCCACAGGTCGCCCCGCCGGCCGCGCCGCTGAAGGCGCCCTATCCCGTGGTCGGTTCGATCGAACGCCTCGACCCGGCCCTCGACGCCCTGCTCGACGCCGGCTCCCCGGTCGAAAAGGTGCTGGACGGCTACGTCTGGTGCGAAGGCCCGGTGTGGGTCGGCGGCGCCGACGGCATGCTGCTGACCTCCGACCCGCGCGCCAACCTGATCATGGCCTTCTCGCCCAGCGCCGGCGGCTCGGTGTGGGCCAAGCCCTCGGGCTATCGCGAGCCCAGCGGCAAGGACTGGGCCCCCACCCTGCGCGAGCCCGGCACCAACGGCCTGATCCTGGCGCGCGGCGGCCTCGTGTGCTGCGACAGCGGCACGCGCGCCATCGTCCGCTATGACCTCAAGACCAAGGCCCGCACCATCCTGGCCGACCGCTATCAGGGCAAGCGCTTCAACAGCCCCAACGACGCCACCCTGCACCCCGACGGCTCGATCTACTTCACCGATCCGCCCTACGGCCTGTGGGGCGTGGCCGACAGCCCGCTGCGCGAGATGACCTACACGGGGGTCTTCCGCCTGGCGCCGGACAACACGGTCACCCTGGTCGACGACAGCGTCTCTCCCAACGGCATCGGCCTGACGCCCGACGGCAAGCGCCTGATCACCACCGACCGCGCCGGCTGGCAGCAGTGGGACCTGGACGCGCAAGGGCGGGCCAGCAACAAGCGCATCTTCATCGGCCGCGACGCGGTCCAGGGCGGAGACGGCTTCAAGATCGACGCCGCCGGCAACCTCTGGGCCTCCAGCCGCGACGGCATCTCGATCTTTAATCCGTCCGGCAAGCGCATCGGCGTCATCAAGGCCGACCAGGTGATCTCCAACTGCGAGATCGGCGCCGACGGCTACCTCTACATGTCGTCGAACGTCCGCCTCATCCGGGTGAAGCTGAAGCCGGGGGCCAGGAAACTGCTGCGCTCGAACATCTGACTCCCTTCCCCCTCGAAGGGGGAAGGGTCGGGGATGGGGGTGTCGGCAAAGCTTGGACGGTCGGGCTCAACAGGCGACCGCGCCATCATCGCCCTTCCGGATAGCCAACGGCCACACCCTCCACCCTGCCCTCCTCCCTTCGAGGGAGGAGGGTTCTACCCCCCCAGTTCCTTCGAGCGCCGCACGGCCTCGACGCAGGCGCGGTCGGCCAATCCCGGGAATCCCTCCGGCGCCATCAGCACCTTCAGCGCCTCGAAGGTCACCCCGGCCGGCGAGGTCACCTGGCGGCGCAGTTCGGCCGGGTCCGTCCCGCTGGCGATCATCAGGTCGGCGGCGCCGTACATGGTCGAACGCACCAGGGCGGCGGACTGCTCGGGCGTCAGCCCCTGAGCGACGCCGGCGGCCTCCAGGGCCTCGACGAAGGCGTAGAGGTAGGCGGGCGAGGAGCCGGAGACGGCGGTCGCCGCGTGCATCAGGTCTTCGTCGTCGAGATCGACCGTCGTCGCCACCGGATCGAGCAGGGCGTGGGCCACGGCGCGGGCGGCCGGATCGGCGGCGTAGAGACTGGCCGTACCCTTGCGGACGGCGACGGCGGTGGTCGGCATCACCCGCGCCACGGCCCGCCCCCCGAACGCCTCGGCGATGTCGGCCGCCCTGACCCCGGCGGCGATCGACACGATCACGGCCTCCTGCGCCAGCAGGGGCGAGACGGCCTCGGCGACCCCGCGCCACATCTGCGGTTTCACGGCGAGGACCACCGTCCGAGCCTTGGCCAGATCGGCGTCCGGCGGGTTCAACTCGGCTCCCGAGGCGACCGCCTCCTCGCCCGGATGCGGATCGCGCACCATCACCTGCGTAGGATCGAACGCCTTGGCCAAGCCCCAGCCGGCCAGCAGCGCGCCGCCCATGCGGCCGGCGCCGAGGAGAAGGATCGGGGTGGTCATGGTCATCGTGCGTGCTTCGACTGGCGCTCCGCGCCGCTCAGCATGACGCGGGTTTGCGCGATTGAACTCCTGATTGCGTCATCCTGAGCGGGCGCGCCAGCGCCCAGTCGAAGGACGCAGCGCGCCTCCGCGGCCAACCCACCTCGGCGCTAGGCCGTGCCCACGGTCTCGAACATGCAGGCCGCCATCGCGTCCTCGGGCGTCTTGCCGCCGCCGATGAGGAAGTCGAAGGCCGGGTAGAAGCGGTCGGCCGCCTCCACCGCCGCGTCGATCATGCTGGCCGCCTGGGCCAGGGTCGGACGCTCGCCCGAGGGCAGGCTCATCGAGTGGCGGAACACCACCTCGCCGTCCTCGCTCCACACCTCGAAGTGGCCGAGCCAGACGCGCTGGTTGATCAGGCTGAGCAGCTCGTAGGCGGTCGGACGCATGGCCTTCGGCACGCGCTGGTCGATGGAGAGGCACAGCTGCAGGCAGTCGGCCTCGGGCCGCCAGGCGAACCAGAGTTCGTAATCCTTCCAGTCGCCGGTCAGGGCGAAGGCCAGGTCACCATCTTCGGTGCGGTCGAAAGCCAGGTTCTCGGCGGAGAGGACATGCTCGATCACGTCGAGCGGATCCATCGCCATCAGGGCGTCGTCTTCTTCCGGGTGGGGCGTGTCCATGCGGGCTTGCCGTCCTTCCTCGAAATCGGGTGGGAGCAGCCGCAGCGGCGCATCCCCTTTTCGCCGACGATTCGAAGCCTAGTCTGCTTCGCGCCCGGCGTCCCAATCGGTTCTTGTTCCGCGCGAGCGCGTCTGTGGACTATTCGCCCGCCTTGGGCGCCCGGGGTTTTCGGGCCGCCGGCTTGGGCGTCGCGGGCGCTTCGACGGGTTTCAACGCCGCCACCTCGGCCCGCAGAGCCGCGACTTCCGCCTTGAGGGCGTCGTAGTCCTCGCGTCGGACGAGGTCGAGTTCGGCCGCCCATTTGTCGGCCTGGGCGCGCATGGCCGTCTTGGCTTCCTCGCTCGCGGCCTGGGCGATGCCCATGGCGGCGGTGGTCAGTTTGGCGAATTCGTCGAGGAAGGGGTTTTGGGTCTGCATGTCCGGCTACGCGTGGTTCAGCCCTCTCTATATGGGAAACAGAGCGTGAAAGCGAAGGGCCGCCGCGGACGGGCTTTCGCACCGGCCCGCCACGCTCTACGAAAGCGCATCCACAGCGGAGATCGCGCGTGCCGTTTCCCGACTTCGATCCCGTCCTGATCCACATCGGCCCCCTGGCGATCCGGTGGTACGCCCTGGCCTATGTCGCCGGCATCCTGCTGGGCTGGCGCTACGCCGTGTGGCTGGTCCGCAACCACCGCCTGTGGGGCGCGCAGACGCCCACCGCCAACCCGGTGCAGATCGACGATCTGGTGCTCTGGATCACCCTCGGCGTCATCCTCGGCGGCCGCCTCGGCTACGTGCTGTTCTACGATTCCCGGCTGATCTGGACCGATCCGCTGGAAATTCTGAAGGTCTGGCACGGCGGCATGAGCTTCCACGGCGGCCTGATCGGCGTCTGCCTGGCCATCGTCGGCTTCGCCCGCGCCAACAGGATCGACATCCTCAAGCTGGGCGACCTGGTGGCCCCGGTCGTGCCGCTGGGCCTCGGCTTCGGCCGCATCGCCAACTTCATCAACGGCGAGCTGTGGGGCCGCCCCACCACCCTGCCCTGGGGCGTGATCTTCCCCGACGCCCCGACGCTGGAGCCCCGCCATCCGAGCCAGCTCTACGAGGCGGCGCTCGAAGGCCTGGTGTTGTTCCTGGTCCTGCGCTTCCTCACTCACCGCAAGCTCTGGCTGCAGCGCCGGGGCGGCCTCACCGGCGCCTTCCTGGTCGGCTACGCGATCATCCGCATCGCCCTGGAGAACGTCCGCCAGCCCGACGTCTTCATGCCCAACTTCCCGCTCGGCCTGACCATGGGGATGATGCTGTCGATCCCCATGCTGCTGATCGGCGCCTTCCTGATCTGGCGCTCGGGGCGCCAGGCCGCCGCCGCGACGCCGGCGACCACCCCAGCCGACTGATCGCTTCCCGATGAGCCTGCGCGAGCGGCTGATCCGCGACATCGTCGAAGGCGGCCCGATCAGCGTGGCCGACTATATGATGCGCTGCCTGCACGACGCGGAGGACGGCTACTACGCCACCCGTCCGCGCCTCGGCCCCGGGGGCGACTTCATCACCGCCCCCCTGGTCAGCCAGATGTTCGGCGAGCTGATCGGCCTCTGGGCCGTGCAGGCCTGGCTCGACGCCGGCGCGCCCGCGAGCTTCCGCCTGGTCGAGGCCGGCCCCGGCGATGGGACGCTGATGAGCGACCTCTTGCGCGTCGCCCGCCTGCGGCCGGACTTCCTGGCCGCCGCCGACCTCTGGCTGATCGAAACCTCAGAGCCCCTGCGCCGCGAGCAGCACCTGCGCCTCGGCGATGGACCGAAAGCGCCGAAGTGGGCGGCCTCACTGGAGGAGGTCCCGGGCGACGCGCCCCTGCTGCTGATCTCCAACGAGTTGCTCGATTGCCTGCCCGTCCGCCAATTCGTGCGCACCCCATCGGGCTGGGCCGAGCGCATGGTCGGCGTCGACGCGGCCGGCGCCCTCGCCTTCGGCCTGGCCCCGCGCCCCGAGCTGCAAGGCCCCGCGAATGCGCCGGAAGGCCTGATCGTCGAGCGCTCGCCCGCTCAGGAGGCGTTCGGCGCCGCCCTCGGCGCCCGCATCGCCGCCGACAGCGGGGCGGCCCTGCTCATCGACTACGGCCGCGACGCCCCCGGCCCGGGCGACACCCTGCAGGCCCTGCGCGCCCACCAAAAGGAAGATCCGCTCGGCCACCCCGGTCAGGCCGACCTCACCGTCCACGCCGACTTCCCCGCCGTGCTCGCCGCCGCCCGCGCGGCCGGCGCCGGGGCCGCGCCGATCCTGACCCAGGGCGACTTTCTCGCCCGCCTCGGCCTCGTCCAGCGCGCCGAGGCCCTCGCCGCCAAGGCGCCCGACCGCGCCGACGTCATCGCGCGTCAGGTTGAACGCCTGGCCGATCCGGCCCAGATGGGCGTTCTCTTCAAGGCCGCCTGCGTCCACTCGCCGGATTGGCCGCCGCCGGCCTTCGATGTGGAGACTGCATGAGCGCCCTCGATCCCGTCGCCTCGCCTCTGCTGGCCGCCCTCCCCGGCGTTCGCCACGCCTTCTTCACCCGCCGGGGCGGCGTCTCGAAGGGCCTCTACGCCAGCCTCAACGTCGGCCGCGGCTCGCAGGACGAGGGGCCGGACGTCGACGAGAATCGCGGCCGCTGCGCCGCCTTCTTCGGCGTCACCGCCAACGAGCTGAACACCTGCTTCCAGATCCACTCCGCGACCGCCATCGTCGCCGACGGCTCGTGGGGCGGCGTCCGCCCGGAGGGCGACGCGGTGGTCACCCGCACCCCCGGCCTGATCTGCGGGGCGCTGTCGGCCGACTGCGCCCCGGTTCTGATCGCCGATCCCGAGGCCCGCGTCGTCGCCTCGGCCCATGCCGGCTGGAAGGGCGCGCTCGGCGGCGTCGTCGAGGCGGCGGTGCGGGCCATGATCGATCTGGGCGCCGCGCCCGAACGCATGGTCGCCGCCGTCGGCCCCTGCATCGGCCCTGACTCCTACGAGGTCGGCGTCGATTTCCTTGAGCGGTTCGAAACCGGCGCGCCGGGCGCCGGGCGATTCTTCCGACCGGGCGCCGGCGACGACAAGCGCATGTTCGACCTGCCCGGCTTCGTCCTGTCGCGCCTCGCCGAGGCCGGCGTCGCCCGCGCCGAATGGACTGGCCAGGACACCTGCGCCGACGAGGCCAACTTCTATTCCAACCGCCGCGCCGTGAAGCGGGGCGAGACCGACTACGGCCGGCTGCTCTCGGCCATCATGCTCGACGACTGAGCATCGTCGCGAAATTGTCACGCGACGGCTTGCCCGCAGAGGCTACGCTGCTAGAAGCGCGCGCATCGACAGAGGGGTGTCGCATGAAGCTGATCACGGGTAACGCCAACCGCACGCTGGCCGAGGCGATCGCCCGGGCGGTCGACATTCCTCTGACCAAGGCGTCGGTGAAGCGCTTCGCCGACAACGAGGTGTTCGTCACCATCGACGAGAACGTGCGCGGCGAGGATGTCTTCGTCATCCAGTCGACCAGCGCCCCCGCCAACGACAACCTGATGGAGCTGCTGATCTGCATCGACGCCCTGAAGCGGGCCTCGGGCAAGCGGATCACCGCCGTCATCCCCTACTTCGGCTACGCGCGGCAGGACCGGAAGACCGGGGGCCGCACCCCGATCTCGGCCAAGCTGGTGGCCAATCTTATCACCCGGGCCGGCGCCGACCGCGTCCTGACCATGGATCTGCACTCCGGCCAGATTCAGGGCTTCTTCGATATCCCCACCGACAACCTCTTCCCCACCCCGCTGTTCGCCCAGGATGTCCGCGAGACCCTCGGCAAGGACGCCAAGAACGTGATGGTGGTCTCTCCGGACGTCGGCGGCGTGGTGCGCGCCCGCGCCCTGGCCGAGCGCCTCGGCAGCGCCGACCTCGCCATCGTCGACAAGCGCCGCTCCGGCCCCGGCAAGAGCGAGGTGATGAACATCATCGGCGACGTCGCCGGCCGCCCCTGCATCCTGTTCGACGACATCGTCGATTCGGGCGGCACCCTGGTGAACGCCGCCGAAGCCCTGGCCAAGGCCGGCGCCACCGAAGTCTCGGCCTACGTCACCCACGGCGTCCTCTCGGGTCCGGCGGTCGAGCGCGTGACCAATTCGGTGCTGCGCGAACTGGTCGTCACCGACTCGATCGAAGCCACCCCGGCGGTGCAGGCCTGCGAGAAGATTCGCCAGGTCAGCTGCGCCCCGCTGATCGGCGAGGCGATCCGTCGCATCGCCAATGAAGAGAGCGTTTCCAAGCTGTTCGACTGATCGGGCGCGCCTCCCGGGGCCAAAAGGCCAAGCTTGTCAAAGCCTGGTTAACCACGATCGAGTCACATACCCCCGCCCGACGTGCTAAAATGCGGGTGTGTGCAGCGTTAAGGGAGCGCCTTCTTTGTCGATCTTCAGGCCCGCCCGTCTTGCCTTGACCACCGCCACGGTGGCGCTCGCCGCCCTGCTGGCCGCTTGTCAGGAAGCCCCGCCGCCTGCCGCCCCGGCGCCGGTCGCCGTCGCGCCGCCGCCCCCGCCGCCGATCGGCCTCGCCAACGAGATCACCGAACAGGCTGCCGCCTATCAGGGCTACATGACCCGCGCGACGGGCGTGTCGTCCCGCTTCGCCAACGGCGAGCAGATTCAGGACGCGGTTCGTCTTGGCGCCGCCTACGAGCCCAAGCAGCTGATGGGCGGCGCGGTCGCCTACGCCGCCGTCGTCGCCCTGCAGGACCCCGCCTTCGTCTCCGGCGTCCGCACCTTCGTCACCGACCCCGCCCAGCGCCATCAGGTGGCCGCCGCGATCATGGCCGACCCGGCCTATGTCGTCGGCATCAAGGGCTCGGACAGCGCCGCCGGCCTGGTGATCGACGCGCTCACCACCCAGGGCTTCGGCGTCTACAACGCCGGCCGCTCCGCCAAGATCGCCGCTTACGAGGTCCAGCGGCAGAACTGGTCGAAAGCCCAGGTGGTCGACCAGCCCGGCCGCCTCGCCCGCGCCAAGCTGCTTTCCACCCAGAAGATCCACGGCACGACCGACGACGCGGCCCGCCTGCAACTGGCCTCGACCGGCGCCAGCCCCCTGCCCATGACGCCGCGCACCGCCAAGGCGCCCTATTCCCCCCTGGTCATCCGCGGCCTGGCGGTCGCCGCCCTGGCGGCCCTCGGCGAAGCCGGCGACAGCCGCATCGAGTCGATTCGCCCCCTGCTGGCCGACGGAAACACCGATCGCTGCCTCAGCATGTCGAAGCTGAACCTCTATCAGTGCCTGGCCGTGGCCAAGCCGCACTACGAGGATGTCTTCTGCCTGGGCCAGCACATCCTGATGGAAACCGGCCAGTGCATGATCAAGGCGGCCGGCGGCCCGACGCCGATCGAGATCTATCCGCGTGACTTCGACGTGAAGACCGCCATCGCCGCCGCCAAGAAGCCGCTGCTGAAGGCGTCGACGCCGAAGCGGAAGGTCCCCGCGAAGAAGGGCTGATGCGCGACGGGCTCGTCGCCGTTGCAAGGCGGGCCCGACTGGTGTATCGACGCGCCTCCTGAATTCCGTCGCCGCGCGGTCGCTCGCGCGGCGGTTTCGTTTTGAGCTCTTTTTCTCCCCGAGGCAGGCCATGGCCGAGATCGTCCTGAACGTCGAAGTCCGCGAACGCGCCGGCACCGGCGGCGCCCGTGAAGCCCGTCGCGCCGGCAAGGTCCCGGGCGTGCTCTACGGCGGCAAGGGCCGTGAGCCCGTCAACATCGCGGTGAAGTCGAACGAGTTCCGCAAGGCGCTCTTCACCGGCAAGCTGCTGGGCCACCTGGTGACCCTGAAGCACGGCGAGGAATCGCAGTCGGTCATCGCCAAGGACGTCCAGTTCCACCCGGTCACCGACGAGCCGATCCACTTCGACCTCTATCGCGTGGACGAGCACCAGCTGATCAAGATCGAAGTGCCGGTGCACTTCAAGAACCAGGACGTCTCGCCGGGCCTGAAGGCCGGCGGTTCGCTGGAAGTGGTGCGTCACACCGTCGAACTGGCCTGCCCGGCCGATTCGATCCCGGAAGAGCTGGTCATCGACCTGGCCATCCACAACATCGGCGACACCATCCGCATCTCGGAAGTGAAGCTGCCGAAGGGCGTGAAACCGGCCCTCGAACGCGACTTCGTGCTCGCCACCATCAAGCCGCCGAAGACCGGTGCGGTCGAGACCACTGAAGCCGCCGAAGGCGAAGCCGAGGCCTGAGCCTCCTTCGCATGACAAGATCGGGCGGCCGGGTGTTCCATCCGGCCGCCTTTTTCTTATGGACCGCACCGCATGCTGATCCTCGTCGGCCAGGGCAATCCTGAACCCAAGTACGAGAAGAACCGGCACAACGTCGGCTTCATGGCGCTGGACGCCATCGCCCGGCGCTGGTCGACCGGCCCCTGGCGGCAGAAATTCCAGGCCCTGGCCTGCGAGGGCGAGCTCAGCACCCCGAACGGGCCCGAGCGCCTGCTGATGCTGAAGCCGCGCACCTACTACAACGAGACCGGCCGCTCGGTGGGCGAGGCGGTGAAGTTCTTCAAGCTGAAGCCGACCGACGTCATCGTCTTCCACGACGAGATCGACCTCGCCCCCGGCCGCTTCCGCATGAAGGCGGGCGGCGGCGCGGCCGGCAACAACGGCGTCCGCTCCATCACCGCCGCTATCGGCGATACGTTCCGCCGGGGCCGCATCGGCGTCGGCCATCCCGGCCATAAGGACGCGGTCATGCACTACGTGCTCGGCGACTTCCACAAGGTCGACCACCAGTGGCTCGACCCCATGCTCGACGCCATCGCCGACGCCCTGCCCTTCGCCGCCGCCGGCGACGACGAACGCTTCCAGGGCGAAGTCCTGCGCCTGGCCCCGGCGCCGAAGAGCGATCCGAAGAAGCGCCCGGGCGATCCGCTCTGAGCCTCGCCCCCGGCGGCCTCCCATGCTAGGCCCGCGCCCACTGTTAGAGACGAGACCCCCATGGCCCTGAAAGTCGCCATCGTCGGCCTGCCGAACGTCGGCAAATCGACCCTGTTCAACGCCCTGACCCAGACGGCGTCGGCCCAGGCGGCCAACTATCCGTTCTGCACCATCGAGCCGAACACCGGCGACGTGGCGGTGCCCGAGCCCCGGCTCGAAAAGCTGGCGGCCGTCGCCGGCTCCAAGGAGATAATCCCGGCCCGCATCAACTTCGTGGACGTCGCCGGCCTCGTGAAGGGCGCCAGCAAGGGCGAGGGCCTGGGCAACCAGTTCCTGGCCAACATCCGCGACTGCGACGCCGTGGCCTTCGTGGCCCGCTGCTTCATCAACGACGACATCACCCACGTCGAAGGTCGCATCGACCCGCTGGCCGACCTCGAGATCATCGAGACCGAGCTGATGCTGGCCGACCTCGAAAGCCTCGAGAAGCGCAAGCCCGCCATCGAGAAGAAGGCCAAGAGCGGCGGCGACAAGGAAGCCGCCAACACGCTTCGCCTGATCAACCTCGCCCTGGCGCAGCTCAACGAAGGCCGCCCGGCCCGCGCCGCAGACGTCAACAAAGAGGATGAAAAGGCCTGGCACATGCTCCAGCTGCTCACCTCCCTGCCCGCGCTCTACGTCTCCAACGTCGACGAGGCCTCGGCCGAGAGCGGCAACGAGCTGTCGAAGATCGTCGCCGAGCGCGCCGCCCGCGACAAGGCCAAGGCCGTGGTCATCTCGGCCCAGATCGAGAGCGAGATCGCCCTGCTCGATCCGGAAGAGCGCAACGAGTTCCTGGAAACGCTGGGCCTCAGCGAGCCGGGCCTCAACCGCCTGATCCGCGAGGCCTACAGCCTGCTCGGCCTGCAGAGCTATTTCACCGTCGGCCCCAAGGAAGCCCGCGCCTGGACGATCAATGTCGGGACCACCGCGCCCCAGGCGGCCGGCGTGATCCACAACGACTTCGAGAAGGGCTTCATCCGCGCCGAGACCATCGCCTATGACGACTATGTGCGGCTGAACGGCGAAGCCGGGGCCAAGGAAGCCGGCAAGATGCGCGCCGAGGGCAAGGAGTATGTGGTGCAGGACGGCGACGTCATGCACTTCCGGTTCAACGTCTGAGGCTTTCGAATGTCCGACTGGCTCACCCTGAAGAGCGGCTACGACGGCTTCGAGCTGCCGGCCTACCACTGCAAGCCGCTCGACGCCCGCCGGGGCGGCCTGGTGGTGGTGCAGGAGATCTTCGGGGTGAACGGCCACATCCGCGGCCTGGCGGAAGCCTTCGCGGCCGACGGCTACGAGACCCTGGCCCCAGCCTTCTTCGAGCGCGCCAAGCCCGGTTTCGAGGCCGACTACACCCCGATGGGCTTTGGCCGCGGGCGCGATCTCGTCGGCAAGACGCCCTGGGATCAGGTCGTCGCCGACCTGCAGGCGGCGATCGACGCCCTGGCGCCGCCGGTGTTCGTGGTCGGCTACTGCTGGGGCGGCACGGCGGCCTGGCTGGCGGCCTGCCGCTGCGAGGGCCTGGCCGCCGCCTCCGGCTACTATGGACGCCAGGTGCTCGACTTCCGGGACGAGACGCCCCGCGTTCCGGCCATCCTGCACTACGGCAAGACCGACCCCTCGATCCCGCCGGAGAACTACGAGGCGGTGATCGCCGCCCAGCCGGACCTGCCGGTCTACCTCTATGACGCCGGCCACGGCTTCAACTGCGACCAGCGCGAGGACTACGCCCCCGACGCCGCGCATCTCGCCCGCCTGCGCACCCTGCAGCTTTTCACGCGCAACAGCGGCGTGAAGGCCGAGGCCTGAAGGTCGCGGAGACTGAAGGTCGCCGGGAATGTATCGGATCTGAAATAAGCTGCGACAGCTTCGCAGGTTAGTATCAGCACGAGTTACGCGTCTCCCGCGCCAGCCGACCACACCGGAGATTTCCCCTTATGATCCGTCCCGCCCTCGCGGCCGCCTTCGGCCTCGCCCTGATCGCCGCCCCGGCCTTCGCCCAGGCGCCGCCCGCGCCGCAGGTGCCGGCGGTGGTTTCGAAGGACCCGACCAAGGCCCCCACGGGAACCTACAAGCTCGACGAACGCCACGCGGCGGTGGTCGCCCGCATCGGCCACGGCGGCGGCTTCTCCTACAGCGTGTTCCGCTTCGACAAGATCACCGGCACGCTGAACTGGGACGGCGCCGACGTCACCAAGTCCAAGGTCAACATCACCGTCGACCCGGCCTCGATCACCTCCAACGTCGCCGGCTTCGCCGACGAGCTGAAGGGCGACCGCTTCCTGAACACGCCGAAGTTCCCGACCGCCACCTTCGTCTCGACCAAGGTCGAGAAGACCGGCGCGACCACCGGCAAGATCACCGGCGACCTGACCTTCATGGGCGTCACCAAGCCCATCGTCGTCGACGCCGAACTGGTCGGCGCCGGCAACAACGCCCGCAACGTCAAGATCGTGGGCGTCCACGGCAAGACCACCTTCACCCGCGCCGACTGGGGCTTCACCACCGCCGCGGGCGCCATCGGGCCGACGGTCGAACTGACCATCGACCTCGAATTCAACATGCAATAAAGGCAGGCGATCCGGTTCGAGACGCCGCGAGGCGCGCTCGGACCGGAGCGTGTTCGCTTGGAGCGCGGGTTCGCCCCCGCGTCTCCCAATAAAAGGTCGGGCCCGCCGACCGCCCCGGGCTCGCCGCCCGGACGGGCAGATGGGCCTCAGGGGTCGGAATGATCACCTTCTGGATCGCCGCGGCGCTGCTGTCGGTGCTGGTCGCCCTGCCCATCCTGGCCGGCGCGGCGCGGGGCGCGAAAGTCGGCCCCACCGATGAAGACCCGACCCTGGCGCTGCATCGCCGCCAGCTGGCCGAGATCGACGACCTCGCCGCGCGCGGCCTGCTTTCCGAAGACGACAGCCGCATCGCCCGCGCCGAGGCCGGCCGCCGCCTGCTGGCCGCCGCGGACGCCGCCGCCCCCGTCGACAACGGCGTCAAGGTCCGACGCCTGGCGCTCGGCATCGGCGTCGCCGCGCCGCTGCTGGCGGTGCTCGCCTACATCTTCGTCGGCTCGCCCAGCGTGCCCGATCAGCCCTTCGAGGCCCGCCTGAAATCCTGGTTCGCCGCCGATCCCGCCACCCTGCAGCCCGACCAGATCGTCGCCATGCTGGAGTCGCGAAAACAGGCGCAGAAGGGCGATCCGCAGTTCTGGCGCTTCCTGGGCCTGGCCCGCGCCCGCGCCGGCGACGCCGCCGGCGCCGCCGAGGCCTTCCGCAGCGCCGTGCGCCTCGATCCCCAGCGCGCCGATCTCTGGCTGCAGCTCGGCCAGGCCCTGGTGATGGGCGCGAACGACACCATCGGCGACGATGCGCTCGCCGCCTTCCGCGAGGCCGACCGCCTCGACCCCGGTCTGCCCGCCGCCAACTACTTCATCGGCCGCCGCCTGATCTCCGACGGCCAGGCCGCCGAGGGCGTCGCCCGCTGGCGCGCCATCCTGCCCAACATGCCCGAGGCCGCCCGGCCCGCCCTGCAGCAGGAGATCGAAACCGTTCAAGCCACCGGCCGCCTGCCCGGCGCCGTGGACGCCGCCGCCGCCCAGGCTCAGGGTCAAGGCCAACAGGTCAGCGGCGCGCAGATCGCCGCCATGGTCGAAAGCCTCGCCGCGCGCCTGAAGCAGAACCCCGACGATCCTGAGGGCTGGGTCCGCCTGGTGCGCGCCTATACGGTGATGGGCGAGACCGCCAAGCGCGACGCCGCGCTCGCCGAGGCCCGCGCCCGCTTCAAGGATCGTCCCGAAGTGCTGCAAGGCCTCGATTCCGCCGCTCAGCCGGCGCAAAGATAAGAGCCATGAGCTGGTTGCCGAAATCCCGAACCGCCCGTCGCCGCCTGATGGTGGTGGCCGCCGCCGCCCCGGTCGTGGCCCTGGCCGTGGGCCTGACGCTGTTCGCCATGCGCGACCAGGTGTCGTTCTTCTACACGCCGTCGCAGGCCATCGAGGCCAAGGTGCCGGCCGGGCGCAACGTGCAGCTCGGCGGCCTCGTCCAGGCCGGCAGCGTGATCAAGCACCCAGACGGCCGCGTCGAGTTCACCGTCGCCGACGTGAAGGGCGCCTCCAAGGTCAGCTATCAGGGCGACCTGCCCGACCTGTTCCGCGAAGGCCAGGGTGTGGTGGCGCAGGGCGCGTTCGACGCCGGCGGCGTCTTCCAGGCCAAGCAGGTGCTCGCCAAGCACGACGAGAAGTACATGCCGCGCGAAGTGTCCAAGGCCCTCAAGGAGCAGGGCGAGTGGCGCGGCGACGGCGCCGCCCCTCCCGACTACAACAAGGCGACTGACGCCGCCCCCGTTCGGACCACCGGCGCATGACCGCGGAACTGGGCGCCTTCGCCCTCACCCTCGCCCTCGCCCTCTCGGTCGCCCAGGCCGTGCTCTCGGCCGTCGGCGGCCGTCGCCGCGCCCCGGCCCTCACCGCCGCCGGCGAGGGCGCGGCCTTCGCGGCCTTCCTGGCCTGCGCCTTCGCCTTCGCCTGCCTGATCAAGGCCTTCGTCACTTCCGACTTCTCGGTGGCCAACGTCGCGGCCAACTCCCACACCGCCAAGCCGATGCTCTACAAGGTGGCCGGCGCCTGGGGCAGCCACGAAGGCTCGATGCTGCTCTGGTGCATGGTGATGACCGCCTACGGCGCCGCCGTCGCCGCCTTCGGCCGTCACCTGCCGCTGCGCCTCAAGGCCTACGCCCTGGCCACCCAGGGCGTGCTGGGCGTGCTGTTCCTGTCCTACACCGTCTACGCCTCCAACCCGCTGGCGCGGCTGGCCGAGGCGCCCGTCGAGGGCCGCTCGCTGAACCCGCTGCTGCAGGACCCGGCGCTCGCCTTCCATCCGCCCTTCCTCTACTGCGGCTATGTCGGCTTCTCGGTGGTGTTCTCCTTCGCCGTCGCCGCGCTCCTCGAGGGCAAGGTCGAAACGGTGTGGGCCCGCTGGGTGCGTCCGTGGACTTTGGCGGCCTGGAGCCTGCTGACCATCGGCATCACCCTCGGCGCCTTCTGGGCCTACTATGAGCTCGGCTGGGGCGGCTGGTGGTTCTGGGATCCGGTCGAGAACGCCTCGTTCATGCCCTGGCTGATCGGCGCGGCCCTGTTGCACTCGGCGGTGGTCACCGAGAAGCGCGGCGCCCTGCCCGGCTGGACCGTGTTCCTCAGCCTGGCCGCCTTCACCTTCTCCATGCTCGGCGCCTTCCTGGTCCGTTCGGGCGTCCTGACCTCGGTGCACGCCTTCGCGGTCGATCCGACCCGCGGCGTGCTGCTGCTGTCGATCCTCGGCCTCTCGGCCGGGGCCGGCTTCGCCCTGTTCGCCTGGCGCGCGGGCGCCTTGCCCAGTGGCGGCGTCTTCGCCCCGATCAGCCGCGAGAGCGGCATGGTGCTGAACAACATCTTCCTGTCGGCGGCCACGGCCACCGTGCTGCTCGGCACCCTCTATCCGCTGATCCGCGAGGCCATGGGCGGCGACACCGTCTCGGTCGGCCCGCCGTATTTCAACCTGACCTTCCTGCCCCTGATGGGCCTGACCATGCTGCTGGTGCCGCTCGGTCCGATGATGTCCTGGAAGCGCGGCGACGCGCGCGGCGCCCTGCAGCGCCTGTGGATCGCGGCCGCCATCGGCGTCGCCTGCGGCCTGCTGACCTTCGCCCTGGTCTCGCCGCGCAAGGCCCTGGCCAGCCTGATGATCGGCATCGGCGCCTGGCTGATCCTCGGCGCCCTCACCGAGATGGCCGAGCGCATCCGCGCCTTCCGCGCCCCGATGGCCGAGGTCATGCGCCGCCTGCGCGGCCTGCCGCTGGGCGCCTACGGCATGACCCTGGCCCACGCGGGCCTGGGCGTCTTCGTGCTCGGCGCGGCGGTGGAGACGGCGTGGAAGACCGAGGCCGCCGAGACCCTCCAAGTCGGCCAGTCGATGCGCTTCGGCGCCTATGAGCTGACCTTCCAGAAGATCGAGGACGTCGAGGGCCCGAACTACCAGGCCCAGCGCGGCACGACGATCGTCACCAAGGACGGTCTGCCCGTCTGCATCGCCACGCCCGAGCGGCGCTTCTACCCGACCGGCGGCCAGACCACCTCCGAGGTGCATATCTGCCCCCGCGGGCTGGACGACATCTACATCGTGCTCGGCGAGGGCCGCATGGGGCCCCAGGGTCCGGTCTGGCTGATCCGCGCCTATGACAACCCGTGGGTGCGGCTGATCTTCCTCGGCCCGCTGATCATGGCCCTCGGCGGGGTGGTGTCGCTCTCCGACCGCCGCCTGCGCTTCGCCGCCGCCAAGCGCGCGGCGACCGCCCCGGCGTTCGTACCGGAGCCGGCCGAATGAAGCTGCGGGCCTTCTTCCTGACCCTGGCGGCGGTGGTCTGCATGGCCGCCGCCTCCGATCCATCGGAACGGTTGCGGGACCCGGCCCAGGAGGCTCGCGCCCGTTCCCTGTTCAAGGAAGTGCGCTGCCTGATCTGCCAGTCGGAATCGATTGACGATAGCGAAAGCCTGTTCGCCCAGACCGCCCGCAAGGTGATCCGCGAACAGGTCGAGCAGGGCGCCAGCGACGCCCAGGTCAAACGCTTCCTGATCGACCGCTACGGCGAGTACATCCTGCTGAAGCCGCCGTTCAACCCGGCCAACCTCGCCCTGTGGCTCGGCCCCTTCGTGCTGGTCGCCGTCGGCGGCGCCGGCATGTTCATGCTGCTCCGCCGCCGCGAGGCCCCGGCTCCCCTCAGCCCCGAGGAAGAGGCCCGCGTCGCGCGGCTGATGAGTGGCGATTGACGGGAACTTTCCCCTAATTCCGCTCATCCCCGCGAAGGCGGGGACCCAGGTTTTTTTTGCATGGCGTTCTACACCTACATCCTCGCTAGCAAACGCAACGGCACGCTCTACACCGGCTCAACCGACAACCTGATCCAGCGCACGGCCGACCATCGGGATGAGGTCCGGGCGGGCTTCACGGCACGCTACGGCGTGAAGACGCTCGTCTGGTACGAAACCCACGACACGCGCGAAGCGGCCTTCTTGCGCGAGCGCCAGATGAAGAAATGGAACCGAGCCTGGAAGCTGGCCCTGATCGAACGGTTCAATCCGGGCTGGCGTGATCTGCTTCCGGACTTACTGTAAAAAGCCTGGGTCCCCGCCTTCGCGGGGATGAGCGGATTTTTAGGAATCGGAGTTGTGAGACTCTAAGGAACGCTCGTCCCTGCATCCACGCTCGCGACCACCTCGGCCCCACCGGCCGACTTCACCATCGTCAGCCCCGGCTTCACCTTCGACGGCGTCCGGAGGGCCGCTAGCGCGGCGCGCGGGCGGGCAGGTTCGGCCAGCGGTGGGCCAGCGCCCACGGCAGAATGGCGGCGCAGACGCCGAGGATGTCCGCGACGAGATCCCAAAAGCTGCGGTCGCGCCCCACCATGCCCTGCACGATCTCGATCAGGGCGCCCAGCGCCACGAGCCCGACGGCCGGCAGGATGCGCCTACGCCGCGCCGTGACCAGGGCCAGCAGCTCGAGCACGTAGAAGGTGGTGAAGTGAAGATACTTGTCGCCGCCCTGGCTTTCGACCGCCAGGGGATCGGGCCAGATCGCGGCCGTGAAGGCGAAGAGGCAAGCCGCCACGAAGGCGACCCGCATCAGGGCAAGCGGCGGCCGGACCATGGACTGCTCCGGCCGCCTCTTGGATTACTTCTGGGTTTGCAGGAAGGCGACGATGTCGGCGCGGTCCTGCGGGTTCGGGACCACCATCATCATCTTGGTGCCGGGCACCATCTTCTGCGGCGCGGTGATCCAGGTGTTGATCTTGTCCGGAGTCCACACCGGCGCGGCCTTCTTCAGGGCGTCGCTGTACTTGAACGTCGCCGAGTGCGCGCCGCCCTTGGCGCCCACGATGCCCTTCAGGGTCGGGGCCATCGGGGTGTCGGTGCCGGTGGTGTTGTGGCAGACGCCGCAACGCATCTTGAAGGTGGCGGCGCCCTTGGTGGCGTCGCCGGTCTGGGCCAGAGCCAGGGCGGGAGAGAGGGCAGCCGCAACCGCGGCGACGGCGAACAGGCGTTTCATCACAGGTCCTTGCGAGGGCTTTCTTCCGGTTTTCACGGACGGGGTCAGATTGTCGCCATATCCGTCTAAAGTAAGGCGGATGACTGCAAGCTGAACGAGCCGGACCGGTTGCGGGGCGCTGTATAGACGTATCCTGACGCGTCCTCAATCACCCCGCCGCGCGACCGCTCGCCGCTACAGCGCGAATCTGAGAGACGATTGCAGAACTGTTTGCGACTGCATCGCATCTAGTCCGAGGCGCAGCCGATCGTTGCGCCGGCTGTCGATGCGCAGCGCCTCCACCAGCCAGGTGACCCGCGCGTTCAGGGGGCGCTTGTAGGCTGCGGTGAAGGCCCAGCCGTGCTCGGCGTTGTTGTCGATGTCCTGGTAGGTCTTGTCGACGATGTCGAACCAGTCGACCCGCCCATGGAGCGAGGGGGCGTCGGCCTCGTCGTCGAGCTTGCGCGTGGCCGAGAGGTAGGCGCTGTCGAAGTCGACGTCGATCCACACGCCGCGCGGCCGGGGAAACCCCATCAGCGTCACGCCGCGCATCGCCTGCGCCTTCAGGGTCGTGCGGTCGTCCAGCGTCGCCGTCGCCCCGAGGTTCCAGAACCGCGTGTCCCACGCCCACTCCTTGCCTTCGGGGCGGGCCGGCCCCGCCGGGGTGTTCGAGATCAGGTCGCCGGCGTTGTCATAATAGAGGGCGTTCAGCGAAAGCCGGCCCGAAGGCGACCAGTCGAGGCGTCCGTAAAAGCCGACGCGGCCGTCGATCTCCAGCACCGGCGTGGTGTACCCGGTCTGCCGCCCGCTCATGAAGGTCGAGAGCTTCGGCAGCGGGAAGGCCCCGCCGATCACGGCCTTCTGGTCGCCCAGCGCCCAGCCCCGCATCGAGACCAGGGTTCCCGAGGTGTCGTTCCACCCGAACGCTCCCAGCGTCGCCGCGACCTCCTGGCCGCCGAGCGCCGCAGTGGCCTTGAACTCGACGCCGCCCGTGCGCAGTTCCTCACCCACCCAGCTGTTGATCGCCGAGGGCGTGATGCTGTCGGAGACCAGCCAGGCGCCGCCTTCGTGCTCCTGGCTGATGGGCGGATAGAAAACGCCCGCCTTCACCGCATAGCGCACCGGCCCGCTGGGGGTCGGCTTGTAGGTGACATAGGCTTCCGAAACGCCGACGGGATCGGGCATGTCCGGCTGGGCCTGCACGACGACGAGGCCCGAGAGGTTCCAGCCGATCCGCGGACGCCAGATCAGGTCAGCCTCGGCCAGGGATAGACTTCCGCCTTTCGCCGCCCGCGCCTTGCCCAGGCCGCCGTCGACCCAGGACTCTTCGCCATCGCTGTAGGCGGCCCGCAGGTCCACCACGCCGCTGACGGCTTCTCGGGAAAAGAGATCGATCTGGGCGCGGGCGGGCGCCGCGAACCCAAGGGCCGCCGCCCCAAAGGCCGTCGCAAGGACGATCAGCCCCGCCGCCGGACCGCGCAAACGCCTGCTCCCCTTCAGCCCGGCGTCACGCCAGCCGAAGGGCCTTCGGCGAGGTCACGGGCTTTGCGTCGTGGTTATTGGCCAGAAACGTCAAAACATCGTTGAGCGGCATGGGCCTGGCGATGTGGTAGCCCTGCGCCAGGTCGCAGCCCATGGCGCAGAGGGCGGCGAGCACGGCGGCGTCCTCCACCCCCTCGGCGGTCACCTTCAGGCCCAGGCCGTGCGCCAGGTCGATGGTCGACTTCACCAGCAGCGAGTCGTCGCCGGCCGCCATGCCCATGACGAAGGCCTTGTCGATCTTCAGCTCCTGGGCGCGGATCTGCTTCAGATAGGCCAGCGACGAGAGGCCCGAGCCGTAGTCGTCGATCGACACCGCCACCCCGGCCAGCTTCAGCCGCTCGATGGTCTGCAGCGCCACTTCGGGATTGTCGATCACCGCCGTCTCGGTGATCTCGAAGCATAGCTCGCCCACGGCCCGACCCACCGCTTCCAGGGCGCTTTCGGCGAAGTGGGCGTCGCCCAGCAGGCGGCCGGAGATGTTGATCGACATCGCCAACGCGTGGCCGGCGGCCTTCATCACCGCCTGGTCTTCCAGGGCGCGATTCAGCACCCAGTCGGTCAGGGCGCGGATATGGCCGGTCTCCTCGGCCATGGGGATAAACAGGTCGGGGCCGAGACGGCCGCGCGTCGGATGGGTCCAGCGGATCAGAGCCTCGACGCCGGTCACCGCGCCGCTGCGAAGATCGAGCTTGGGCTGGTGGTGCAGGCTGAACTGTCCCCGCTCCAGCCCCGCCAGCATGTCGCTCATCAGCGAGAGGTTGCTGGCCGGATCGCCGTAGGCCACGGCGTCGAACACCGCCAGCTTGTTGCGGCCGGCGATGGCCTGGTCGAAGGCGATGGTGGCGCGGTCGATCAGGGCGCCGGGCTCGTCGCCGTGCAGGCCGAGCGCCGCCATGCCGATGGTCAGGCTCACGTCGATGCGCACGCCGTCCAACTCCAGCGGCGCCTCCACCGGCTCCAGGGCCGAGACCAGATCGATCCAGGCCTCGTCGATGTCCTTCGCCCAGAAGGCCAGACCCAGCATCTTGGTGGAAAGCCGCGCCACGCGCCCCGCGAAGCCGGCCGCCTCCAGCCGTTCCCCGACGACGCCCATCATCCGGCCCGACAGTCCGTAGCCTATGGCGCCCCTTACATGCTCGAAGCGGTCGATGCCGACGGCGGCGACGATCAGGCTTTCGCGCCCGGCGGCGGCCGCCATCTCCGAGACGGTCGTCTCCAGGGCGCTGCGGTTCGGCAGGCCGGTCTCGGCGTCGTGCAGGGCCTGATGGGTGATGCGGGCCTGCCGCTCGCGCAGGTCCACGGCCATGGCGTTGAAGCTGTCGGCCAAGCGGCCCAGTTCGTCGCGGGTCTCCACCTCGACGCGCGCGTCCTCCCCGCGACGCAGACGATCGACGCCGCCCTCCAGGGCGGAGATCGGGCGCGTGACGCTGCGCGACAGCGTCCAGCTGCCGATCAGCAGCAGCGCCATGCCGAGCACGGCGGCGGCGATCACGGTATGGATCAGAGGCTGATACGGCGCGAGGGCCTCGGCGAGCGGGAAGCGCAGCACCAGCACCGAGGCGCCCTCCCCGGTCAGGGACTTCAGCGGCTTGACCAGCACCAGGTCGGCCTTGCCGTCGACGCGCAGCTCGGCCTGGCCCGCGCCGGCCGGCTTGCGGGCTGCATCGATGATCCGGCTGAGGGCGACGTTTTCCCGCGGCGACGACGCGCGGGTGGCGATCCAGGCGCCCTTGGCGTCTTGCGACACCACTTCGGCGGTCAGCGGAATGGCGGCCAGTTCTTCCAGCGCGCTCATCTCGGTGCGGTCGAGATGGATGGCGAACACCACCCAGCCGTTGAGGGTCGGCGACAGGATCGGGGCGGCGATGGCCTGGTAGGGCCGACCATGGCTCATGAACACCCCGGTGGCGCTGCGCTCGTCCAGGCTCGCCAGCAGCTGCTCGGCCACCGCGTCCGCCCCGGCGTCGCCCGAGGCCGCCACCTTGCCGTCGATGCCGACCATGAAGGCCATGTCGACGCCCAGCCGGCGGCGCAGGTTCTCCAGGGCCGAGCTGATTGTCGCCTCGTCGCCCGAGGCCACCGCCTCGCGGAAGCCGAAATCGCGCGCCAGCAGCGAGGCGCCGTCCTCCAGTTGCTGCGAGCGCAGGGCCCACACGCGGTCGAACACCGTGCCGCTGGCGGCCAGTTCGTTGCGCACGCCGGTCCGCGCGTTCGAGTTCACCCCGGCGTAGACCGCCAGGGCCACCGCCAGCAACGCCACGCCGAACAGGCTGGCGTAGAGCACAGTGAGCTTGGTGCGCAGGTGCGTGAACATGCCGGCCGTCAGTAGGCGTGATTGTGCGAGACGGGGGTGCGCAGATCGAGCTGCACCTCCTGGCGGCCGCCGGTCGCGGGCAGGGTCACGGTCCGCACCACTTCGCCTCCGGCCGCCTTGCCGTAGGGATGCCAGACCCGCAGGGTAATCTGGCCGGCCGGCACGCCGCGCAGGCGCGCCTCGCCGTTGGCGGCGGTCTTGTCGGCGAATGGGGTGGTCACCACGCGGATGAAGGCCACCATGCTGTCGTGGATGTTGCAGCCGACGGCGACGATCCCCGGCTTGTCGAAGGTGACGCTGCGCGTCTCGTCCTTGCCGTAGAGCTTCAGCTCGAACTTCTTGGCGCCGGAGAACGAATAGACGTGGTGGCGCACGGTGTCGTGGTTCGGAAAGGCCACCGCCGCGCCGACCGGGACCACCAGCATGAAGGGGCGGAACTGCATGTCCTTCTGCTCGATGACCAGCGGCCAGTCGAAGCGCGCCGTCCCCTGCCCGTCGACCATCACCACCGCGTCGGTCACCGGCTGGCCGCGCGGGGTCTTCACCGCGACCGTCAGATCTGCGGCATGGGCCGGGACGGCCAGGGCGAAAAACGCCAGGGCGGCGAACGCGGTGCGCATAGGGCGCAGGATCGCCCGCGCTCTGTGAAGTTCACGTAAATTCCGATAGTTCGCTTGAGTTGGACGCCTCCGGAGAGCCCTGATGAACCGCCTCGCCGCCCTCGCCCTGGCGCTCGCCGCCGTCGCCGCCCCGGCCGCCCCGGCCGCCGCCGAGCCCACCCGCGTTATCGTCCGCGCCCACAGCCTTGACGCCAAGTTCATCGGAACCTCGATGGGCGGCGTCGAAATCACCCTCACCGACCCCGGCGGCAAGGTGCTGGCCAAGGGCCTGACCAGCGGCGGCACGGGCAATACCGACATCCTGGTCCGCAATCCCCACGCGCGCGGGACGCCCCTGGCCGACGCGGGCTCGGCCGCCTTCACCGCCACCCTCGATATCGACAAGCCCACCCTGGTCACCGCCACCGCGCGCGGCCCCATGGGCAAGCCCGCCTCGGCGATCACCGTCAGTTCCAGCCTGTGGATTCTGCCCGGCCGCGAAGTCGGCGGCGACGGCTGGATCCTCAGCTTCCCCGGCCTCGTGGTCGAACCGACCGCCGTCCCTGCGCCGGGCGGCCTGCGGGTCACCGCCAAGGTCTCTCCGATGTGCGGCTGCCCGATCGAGCCCGGCGGTCTGTGGGACGCGGCGAACTACGCCGTCGAGGCGCGGCTCCTGCAGGGCGAGCGCGTGGCCGCCAAGGCGCCCCTCGCCTACGCCGGAACGGTCGGCACGTTCGCCGGCGCCGTGAGCGGCCTCGCGCCCGGCCGCTACACCCTCCAGGTCGTCGCCGCCGACGCCAAGACGCCCAACGCCGGGGTGGTCGAACAGGCGGTGGAAGTCCGCTAAGCCGCCGGCCTCTGGCTGGCCGCGTAATCCTGCACCTGCTGCATCACCCGCAGCACATTGCCGCCCATCACCTTGGCCACGTCGTCCTGGGTGTAGCCGGCCTGGATCAGCCGCTCGCTGACGCCCGGGAAGTCGGCCACGCTGTCGAAGCCGTCGATGCCGCCGCCGCCGTCGAAGTCGCCGCACAGGCCCACGTGATCGACGCCGACCAGGCGGATCACATGCAGGATGTGGTTCATCAGGTCGTCGAGGTTCGCCCTCGGCGGTTCGGGGAACCGGGCCATCGCCGCCTTCCGCTCGGCGGTGATCTTCACCACGTCGGCCTCGCTCCAGCGCCCGCGCGGCCCGTACTTGGCGGCGACGGAGGCGTTGAAGGCCGCCAGGGCCTTGTCCCGTTCGGGGTTGGCGGCGACCGGTATCATGTAGCTGTTGTAGGCGTTGATCTGGATCACCCCGCCCTTGTCGGCCAGCTTGCGGATCAGGGCGTCGGGCACGTTGCGCGGATTGTCGAACACCGCCTTGGCCCCCGAGTGCGACAGCACGATCGGCGTCTTTGAGAGGTCGAGAATCTGGTCCAGCACCTCGTCCGACGAGTGGCTGGGGTCGGGGATCACCCCCAGCCGGTTCATCTCGGCCAGCAGCGCCTTGCCCTTGGGGCTGAGCCCATGCCACTCGGGCGTCCCGTTGGCGCTGTCGGCGAAGTCGTTGTTGCCGAAGTGGGCGAAGCCGACCATCCGCACGCCGAGCGCGTAGAAGGCCTGCAGCATCCCCGGGTCGCTGGCCAGCGGATAGGCGTTCTCCATGCTCATGAACACGAAGCGCTTGCCCTTGCCGGCGATGCGCACCGCCTCGGCCGGCGTCGTCGCCAGCTCGAACGTGTCGGCGTGCTTGACCAGCATCTCGCGGATTTCCATCGCCCGCACCAGGCCGGCGGCGCGGGCCGCGTTGTTGCCCGCCTCCGTGCGCGGCCCCTGGCCGATGTAGACCGCGAAGAACCCGCCATCGACGCCGCCGTCGATCATCCGCGGCAGGTCCACCTGGCTGCCGTCCACCTTCACGTCGTGGCGGTCGGCGATGTCCCAGCCCGGACGCGAGAACAGGGCCGGGGTGTCGAAGTGGGTGTCGAGCACGATGGCCGCCTCATGCGCGGCCTTGGCGGCGGGGCTGATCCTCACGGCCTGGGCCGAGGCGGCGCTGGCGAGGACCGAAAGGGCGGCGGCGAGGAGGAGAATGCGCTTGGTCATGCGCTCAAGCTGCCACGCAAACCAAGGCCCGCGCGAGCGGGAAGCGCTACTTGGTGCCAAACATTCTGTCGCCTGCATCGCCCACGCCCGGAACGATGAAACCCTGGGCGTCCAGGCCCTCGTCGACGCCCGCCGTCCAGACCCCGACGTCCGGATGTTCGCCCCGCAGCCGCTCCAGCCCCTCGGGCGAGGCCAGCAGGCAAACCACGCGAACTTGCCGCGCCCCCGCCTCCTTCAGCCGGTCGACCGCGGCCACCGCCGTGGCGCCCGTGGCCAGCATCGGATCGACCACGATCACCAGCCGGTCCTCCAGCTCGGCGGGCATGCGGAAATAGTACTCCACCACCCCCAGGGTCGCCGGGTCGCGATAGAGGCCGATGTGGCCCAGCCGCGCGGCGGGCACGAGGTCGAGCATGCCCTGCACCATCTCCGCGCCGGAGCGCAGCACGGCCGCGAACACCAGCTTCTTACCGGCCAGCATCGGGGCGCTCGTCGCGGCGACCGGCGTCTCGATCTCCACCGTCTCCAGCGGCAGGTCGCGCGTCACCTCGTAGGCGATCAGCCCAGCCACCTCGCGCAGCAGCTGGCGGAAGGCCTTGGTCGAGGCGTCCTTCTTCCGCATCAGGGTCAGCTTGTGCTGCACCAGCGGATGGTCGACGACCGTCACGCCCTTCGGAACTTTCGGCATCAGAACACGGCTCCGTCGGAGATGATGGTCAGGGGCGGCCCGCCGCCCGGGCGCTTCTCGGCGGCGATGCGTCGCCCGGCCGCCCAGGTGCCGCCCTCCAGCACGCGGGCCAGGGGAAAGGCCTCGGCGGAGACGCCCAGCCGCTCGCGCACCATCGGCGCGACGCGGTCGAGCAGGGCCACGGTCAGCGACCGCCAGCCGACCACCAGCGGGCTTTCGACGGCGTGGCTGCGCGCCAGGGCCGTGGGGTCTTTCGGCGTCAGCACGCCGGTGTCGATGAACAGGCCGCCGTTGCGATATTCGGCCAGGCCCGTCAGCCCGTCGATGTCGGTCACTTCGATCCCCGCCGCCTGCAGCGGCTCGATCAGCGAATAGGACAGCCACTGCGAAAGCTTGTGCAACGGCGTCAGCCCGGCGACCGGATGGCGCCAGGTGTCGCCCAGCGCCACGCCGTCGATCACCGGCCGCCCCTTCCAGATCGGCCCCAGGCCCTCCAGCACCGCCTCCAGGATGCGCGGCGCCGCCAGGCGGCCGCCGACGGCCCGGCTCGCCAGCAGATCGTAGAGTCCGCCGGGTCGAGGGCCGTCCTTCAGGGCGAACAGGTCCGACCGCGCCAGCGCCGCCTCGCCCAGCCGACGCAGCAGCGCGGCCCGCCCCTCCAGCCCGACCAACGGATTGGCTTCGCCAACCTGGAACGCCGCCGCCAGCTTCGCCGCGTCGAACCGCGCCAGCGCCCTGGCGTCCGCCCGCATCGGGTCGTCCGCGTCGTCGGAAAACCCGCCCGCCTGAAACAGCCGGAACGAGGCGATCCCCAGCCCTTCCGACCGCCGGATCGTCAGTCCCGTCACCGGATCGCGAAACGCCCAGTCCGGCCCCGAACCGGCGTCCAGCAGCACCGAGGTGATCGCCAGGTCGAACGCCGCCCGCGCCCGCGCATCGCCCGCAAGTCCCCCCGCCGCCTCGGCCCACAGGTCGCGCCCCTCCAGGGTGAAGTGCCGCCACCGCGCATGGAACGGTACGTCCAGGGTCGGGTACTGGTCGCGGATCACCTCGGCCGTCAGGTCGGCGGCGACGGGCAGGCGCGAAAGGTCCACCGACCAGTCGTCGAGCCGGTCCTCCAGGGCGAGGTCCAGCATGCGCTGGGCTTGCCGCCGCACGGCGGCGGCTGAGAGCAAGTTCATGATCCCTCTCCCTCGATGGGAGAGGGGCAGGGGTGAGGGTGAATGCTGAGCCTGCCGGAAGCGCGGCGCTCACCTTCAACCACCGGAGTCACCCCCATCCCTGCCCTTCCCCCATCAAGGGGGAAGGGTTCAATCTTTCGCGCCCTCAAAACTCCTTCAGCCCCCGCCCCACCACCTTCCTCAAATCCTCCGCCGTGGGCGCGGGTGCGGGCGTGAAGTAGCCGGCCGCCTTCTTGGCCTCCATCTCCACCGAGGCGTCGTCGGGGATCAGGTCGGCAGGGATCGGCACGCGTTCCCCGATCGTGATGCCACTGGCGGTCAGAGCGTCGTGCTTCATGTTCGACATCGAGACGAAGCGGTCGATGTGCGAAATGCCCAGCCAGTGCAGCACGTCCGGCATCAGCTGCTGGAAGCGTGCGTCCTGCACTCCCGCCACGCACTCGGTCCGCTCGAAATAGGTCGCCGCCTGGTCGCCGCCCGGCTGCCGCTTGCGGGCGTTGTAGACCAGGAACTTGGTCACCTCGCCCAGCGCCCGGCCCTCCTTGCGGTTGTAGGCGATCAGCCCCGCCCCGCCCTCCTGCGCCTGGCGCACACACTCCTCGATGCCGTGGATCAGATACGGCCGGCAGGTGCAGATGTCGGAGCCGAACACGTCCGAGCCGTTGCACTCGTCGTGCACGCGGCAAGTCAGCTTGCGCGCCCGGTCGCCCAGGTAGGCGGGGTCGCCGAAGATGTAGAGGGTGATGTTGCCGATCGGCGGCAAGAAGACCTTGATGTCCGGCCGCGTGACCAGCTCGGGATACATGCCGCCGGTCTGTTCGAAGAGGGTGCGGCGCAGGTCCGCCTCGGCCACGCCGAACCGCTCGGCCACGCCGGGCAGCCACCACACCGGATCGACCGCCGCCTTGGTCACCGCCACGTCGCCGCCTTCGTGCACGATCTTGCCGTCGACCTTCAGCCGCCCGGCGGCGATGGCCATGTCGATCTCCGGCAGCGACAGCCGCGCCTTGGTCACCGCGATGGACGGGCGGATGTCCACCCCCTCGGCAATCTCCTTGGCGAAGGCGCCGGCCACCTCATGGCCATAGGGATCGAGGCTGACGATCTTCGACGGATCGCTCCACTGCGGATGCGGGCCGAAGTCGAAGGTCGGGGCCGTATCGGTCAGGTCCGGCCGCACCAGCGGGCTCATCGCCCCCGCGCTGATCGCCAGCGCCCGATAGACCGAATAGGCGCCGCCGTGGGCGCCGATGGCGTTGCGGTCGCTCCCCGCGTTCACCGTCGCGATCACCGGCCCCCGCTCCCGCGCCGTCGCCGCCCCCCACTGGATCGGAAACCGCGAGGCCGCGCCGGCGCCGGGGTGGGAGGTGATGCGGATGTGGGAGGACTTGTTCACCGACATGGCCGGCCTTTTCTGCAAAAGAAAAAGGCCCCGCGCCGGGGTTCGCCGGCGGGAGGCCTTTGAGCGGAAATGCTGCGCCCGAGCTTCCGACTTGGCAAGAGGCTTCAAGGACTTGGGCGGGCGGTGTAGAGCGCTGCAGGTGACGCCTCCGCAGCCCAAGCAGCATTTCCTTACCCTCGACGGCCTGCGCGGCGTCGCGGCGCTGACGGTGATGGTCATGCATCGCGGCCGCTGGTTCTACGAGTCGGGCGGCTTTCTCGGCCACGCCTACCTGGCGGTGGACTTCTTCTTCCTGCTCAGCGGCTTCGTCGTCGCCTTCGCCTATGAGGACCGGCTGCGCTCGGGGATGACCTTCCTGAAGTTCGCGCGTCTGCGGCTGATCCGCCTCTATCCGCTGATCTTCCTGGGCATGTTGATCGGCGGCGGTTTCGCCTGGGCGCAGTTCGCCTTCGACTTGCCCGGCTCGCGCCAGACCGGCGACCTCGCCACCCGCCTCGCTCGCCACCTGCTGCTGATCCCCTCCGTCGGCGGCAATCCGGCCGGCATCTTCCCGCTGAACGGCCCGGCCTGGTCGCTGTTCTTCGAGATCGTGATCAACCTCGCCTACGCCCTTACCCTGCGCTGGATGCGGCTGCGCTGGGTGATCGCGGTGATCGCCGTGTCGGCCCTGGCCCTCGGATATTACGCCCTGCAGGGCGACGTCGACGTCGGGGCCGCGCCGGGCAGTTTCTGGGGCGGTTTCCCGCGCACCGCCTTCGGCTTCTACGGCGGCGTCCTGCTCTATCGCCTGATGCGCATGCAGCGCCTGCCGACGCTGGGCGCTCCCGTCTGGCTGCTCGGCCTCGCCCTGATCGCGGTGTTCGCCACGCCCCACCTGCGCGCCGCCAACGCGGCGTTCGACCTGGTCTGCCTGTTCGTGATCTTCCCGGTGATCCTGGTGCTCGGCGCCCACGCGGCGACGGGCTGGTGGGATGGGTTCAACCGCGTCTCCGGCGCCCTCTCCTACCCGGTCTACGTGCTGCACTACCCGCTCTACATGGTCGTCGGCGGGCTCCTGCTCGAAGCCGGCGCCCCGCTCGCGGCGCCGCTGCACGGCCTGTTCGCCGCCGCCGTGGTGCTGGCCGTCTCCTGGGCCGCCCTCAAGCTCTACGACGAGCCGCTGCGGGGCTGGCTCTCGAAGGCGGCGTTTCGCAAGAAAGCTTCCTTCCCCCTGGATGGGGGAAGGGTCGGGGATGGGGGTGGTGCCCTTTCCGGCAAACCCACCGAAGGCTGAACTGCTTCCACCCCCAATCCCTGCCCTTTCCCCCATCCAGGGGGAAAGGGTTCTCAGTCGAACACCACCCCGTCCATCAGCTTCCGCGCCGTCCGCAGCATTCCCGCCCGAACCACCGTCCCGGCCTCGTCCGTCTCCAGCACACACTCGGTGATACCCGCCGGATGTTCGACATCGACGGTCAACCGCCCCGAGGTCGCCCCCAGCGTCGCCAGTCGATGCGCCGGCGAGCCCTCCAGAAGACATGCCGTCGCCACCGTCACCGCCCCGAACACCCCGATGGAATCGTGGCAGCGCTGCGGGATGAACGAGCGGGTCGAGATCGCGCCGCCGTCGCGCGGGGCGGCGACCAGCACCAGCTTCGGCACCGACTTCGTCGTCACGTCGCCGAAGCCCATCAGTGGCCCGGCGGCGATGCGGATCGCCTCGATCTTCGCCCGCAGCGCCTCGTTGGCGTCCAGCTCGGCCGGCGTCTCATAGCCGGTGACGCCCACGTCCTCGGCCGCGAAGACCGCGCTCGGCATGCCGTTGTCGATCAGGGTGCAGGCCACGCCCTCGACCATGTCCACGGCGTTGCCTGTCGGCAGCAGGGCGCCGCAGGTCGAGCCGGCGGTGTCGCTGAACAGCAGGGGGATGGGCGCCGAGACGCCCGGCACGCCGTCGATGGCCGCGTCCCCGGCGTAGGTCACTTTCCCGCCCGGCGTCTGGATGGTCGCGCGGGCGACCTGATTGGTGTTCTCCATGAACACCGTCACCTCGGTCTCGCCGTCCTTGGCCGCCACCAGGCCGCGCTCGATGGCGAAGGGGCCGACGGCGGCCAGCAGATTGCCGCAGTTCTGGCTGTCGGTGACGATCGCCTGATCCACAAACACCTGCAGGAACAGGTAGTCGACATCGACGCCCGGGCGCTCGGAACGCTTCACCACCGCGATCTTCGAGGTCAGCGGATTGGCCCCGCCCATGCCGTCGATCTGGCGCGGATCGGGCGAGCCCATGATCCGCAGCAGGAAGGCGTCGCGCGCCGCCGGGTCGGCCGGCAGGTCGTCGGCGAGGAAGTAGCCTCCTTTGGAGGTGCCGCCCCGCATCCACATGCAACGCACGCCCGCCTCAGACATACTTCAGCCCCTTCGCCGCCAGGGCGCCGCGCATGTCGTAGATGTCGAGCCCCAGCTCACCGGCCTTGAACCGCTCGCGCCGCGCCCCCTCCGAGGCCTCCCGCTTGCGCGCCGCCTCCAGCACCGCCGCCGCCGTCTCCCGCGCCACGACGCAGACGCCGTCGTCGTCGGCCACGATCACGTCGCCCGGGTTCACCGCCGCGCCCGCGCAGACGATGGGGATGTTCACCGAGCCCAGGGTCGCCTTGATCGCCCCCTGGGCGTGGATCGCCTTCGACCACACCGGAAAGCCCATGTCCTCCAGGTCGCGCACGTCGCGCACCCCGGCCTCGATCACCAGGCCGCGGCAGCCGCGCGCCTGAGCCGAGGTGGCCAAGAGGTCGCCGAAGTAGCCGTCGGTCGAATGGCTGGTCGGGGCCAGCACCATGATGTCGCCGTCGCGCAGCTGCTCGATGGCCACGTGGATCATCCAATTGTCGCCGGGCGCGGCGCTGATCGTCACCGCGTTGCCGGCGATGCGGGCCCGCCGATAGATCGGCCGCATGTGCGGGGCCATCAGGCCGGTCCGCCCCTGCGCCTCGTGCACCGTGGCGACGCCCAGTTCGGCCAGGCCGTCGACCACCTCCAGCGGGGTGCGCTCGATGTTCTGCACGACGACGGGCATGGGCGGCGGCCTCTCTTGTTATCGGACGGCGACGTTCTCGCCCCGCCGCCGGGCTTTCCCAAGTTCGATCTGTCGGGCGGCTATAAGAAATGCGAAAGTCTCGCCGCCGATGTCGATGCTTTCGCCCTACGACCTGAACCTCCGCCACCTCCTGGCCGTCAGCGCCATCGGCGCGCTCGGCAGCCTCGGCCGCGCGGCCGAGGCCGTGCACCTGTCGCAACCGGCGCTGACCCAAGCGGTCGTCAAGCTGGAGGGGCAACTGCAGCACCGGTTGTTCGACCGCCTGGCCAACGGCATGACCCCGACCGCCGCCGGCGTCGAGCTGATCGAGCGGATCGACCGCGCCGCCCGCGAACTGGCCGACGCCTTCGACGCCGTCGCCGGCGCTCGGCGCGGCCGCTCCGGCCACGCGATCCTCCTGCGCATAAGCTTCACGCACTTGCGGGCGGCCGTGGCGGCGGTCGAGTTCGGCAACTTCGTGCTCGCCAGCCGCGCCACCGGCGCCTCGCCGCCGGCCATCCACCGGGCGGTGCGCGAGTTCGAGCGCCTCACCGACGTCACCTTGTTCGAACGTCGCGGCCGCTCCGTCGCCCCCACGCCGAAAGCCCGCCGGCTCGCCGCCGCCGCCCGTCGCGCGGTGGCCGAGATCGAGGCCGCGCTGGCCGACCTTTCCGCCCGGCGCGGCGAAGGCGGCGGCCGGGTCGCCATCGGCGCCCTCCCCCTCGCCCGCGCCCGCCTGATCCCCGAGGCGGTCGCCGCCTTTCACCGCGCCCGGCCGGAGGTCGCGGTCAGCATCGTCGACGGTCCCTATGCCGAACTCTTCGCCCGCCTTGTGGCCGGCGAACTCGATCTGGTGGTCGGCGCCCTGCGCCTGCCCCTGCCCTCGCCCGAGGTGGTGCAGACCCCGCTCTATGAAGACCGTCTGGTGGTCGTCGCCCGCGCGGGCCATCCGCTGAGCCAAGCTTCCGATATCCAGATCGACGACCTTGCCGCCTACCCCTGGATCATGGCCGCCCCCGGCGTGCCGATGCGGGCGATGTGGGAGGCGATGTTCACCCAGGCCGGTCACGCGGTTCCGTCCGTCGCCATCGAATGCAGCTCGGTCGTCACCATCCACGGCCTGCTGAAGGGCGGCGACTGGTTGACCCTGCTCTCCCCCGAGCAGATCGCCGGCGAAGTGGCCGCCGGGCGCCTCGCCATCGTCGCCGACCTCGGCGCCAAGCGAACGATCGGCGTCACTACCCGCGCGAACTGGCGGCCTTCAGGGGCGCAGGCGGGGTTCATGGAGCAGCTGAAAGTTCGAGCCGCCCAAAGAATCCCTCCCCCTTGATGGGGGAGGGGTTCTCGTTGGAGATATAAATTCCGGAAATTGAATAGGCCGCGGCCTGTTCGAATTTTCCGCCCGCCGCCCCCTGTCGCTAGGTGGCGCCATGCCGAACGCCGCCGAAAGCCCCGACGACCGGACCCTCGCTCTCATCGGCTTCGGCGAGGCGGCGCAGGCGTTCCTCGAAGGCATGGGCGACCGACGCCCCCCCGCCTGCCGCGCTTTCGACCTCATGACCCTCGACCCCGCGACCCGCGCCGCCAAGCTGGCCGACTACGCCCGCTGGTCCGTCACCGGCGCCGGCGCCTCCGCCGAGGCCGTCAGCGGCGCCGCCGCCGTGCTGTCGCTGGTCACCGCCGACCAGGCCGTCGCCGCCGCCGAGACCGCCGCCCGGGCCATCGCCCCCGGCGCCTTCTACTTCGACGGCGCCAGCGTCTCGCCCGACGCCAAGCGCGCCGCCGCCATGGCCATCGAGGCTGCCGGGGGCCGCTACGTCGATGTGGCCATCATGTCGCCGGTGCGCCCGGCCCTGACCCTCACGCCCCTGCTGCTCAGCGGCCCTCATGCCGAGGCCGCCGTGGACGCCCTCACCGCCCTCGGCTTCACCCACGTCCGCGCCCTCGAAGGCCCGGTCGGGGCCTCGTCGGCCGTGAAGATGATCCGCAGCGTCATGGTCAAGGGCATGGAAGCCCTCACCGCCGAATGCCTCACCGCCGCCGTCGCCGCCGGGGTGGACGCCGAGGTGATCGCCTCCCTCGACGCCAGCGAGAAGCCCCGGCCCTGGGCCGCACGCGGCGATTACAACCTCGATCGCATGATGGTGCACGGAACCCGCCGCGCCGCCGAGATGGAGGAGGTGGTCAAGACCCTCGAAGCCCTCGGCGTCGCCGCTCCCCTGACCCGCGCCGTCGTCGCGTGGCAGGCCGCCGTCGGCGCCGCGAACCTCAAGGCCCCGCCCGAGGGCTATGTCGAAAAAGTGCGTGCGATCACCAAGGCCGGAGCGACCCCATGATCATCGACTGCCACGGCCACTACACCACCTGCCCCAAGGCGCATGACGACTGGCGCGAGGCCCAGGTCGCCGCCTTCAAGGCCGGGGCGACGACGCCGCCCTATCCCGAGATTTCCGACGACGACATCCGCGCCACCATCGAGGCCAACCAGCTACGCCTGCTGACCGAACGCGGCGCCGACATGACCATCTTCTCGCCGCGCGCCTCGACCATGGCGCACCACATCGGCGACGAGGCGGTGAGCCAGGAGTGGACCCGCCGCTGCAACGACCTGATCGCCAGGGTCGTGCGCCTCTTTCCTGAAACGTTCATCGGCGTCGCCCAGCTGCCGCAGTCGCCGGGCGTGACCATCGCCCATTCCATCGCCGAGCTGGAACGCTGCGTGCTGGAGCTCGGCTTCGTCGGCTGCAACCTGAACCCCGATCCCTCGGGCGGCCACTGGACCTCGCCGCCGCTCACCGATCGGGCCTGGTATCCCTTCTACGAGAAGATGGTCGAGCTCGACGTGCCCGCCATGGTCCACGTCTCCGGCTCCTGCAATCCCAACTTCCACGCCACCGGCGCCCACTACATCAACGCAGACACCACCGCCTTCATGCAGTTCCTGCAGGGCGACCTGTTCGCCGACTTCCCGACCCTGCGCTTCATCATCCCCCATGGGGGCGGGGCCGTGCCCTACCACTGGGGCCGCTACCGGGGCCTGGCCGACATGCTGAAGAAGCCGGCCCTGCGCACCCACGTCATGAAGAACGTGTTCTTCGACACCTGCGTCTACCACCAGCCGGGCATCGACCTGCTGTTCAAGGTCATCGACATCGACAACATCCTGTTCGGATCGGAGATGGTCGGCGCGGTGCGCGGCGTCGATCCGGAGACCGGCCGGTACTTCGACGACACCAAGCGCTACGTCGACGCCCTGGGCCTCTCCGATCACGACCGTCGCAAGGTCTACGAAGGCAACGCCCGCCGCGTCTATCCGCGGCTCGACGCCCAATTGAAATCGCGAGGACTCTGACCATGGCCCGCATCATCGGCGGCATCGGCACGTCCCACGTGCCCACCATCGGCGTCGCCTACGACAAGAAGAAGCAGGCCGACCCGTCGTGGGCGCCGCTGTTCGAAGGCTACAAGCCGGTGGCCGCCTGGCTGGCCGAGCAGAAGCCGGACGTGCTGCTGTTCTTCTACAACGACCACGCCACCACCCTGTTCTTCGACCTCTACCCGACCTTCGCCCTGGGCGTCGGCGAGCGCTTCCCCGTCGCCGACGAGGGCGCGGGCCTGCGCGGCCTGCCGGACCTGCGCGGCGACGTCGATTTCCAGGCCCACATTGCCGAGAGCCTGGTCAACGACGAGTTCGACATCGCCGTCTTCCAGTCCAAGCCCATCGACCACGGCATCGCCTCGCCCCTGCCGCTGATGTGGCCGCACGAGCCGGACTGGCCGGGCACGATCGTGCCCATCGCCGTCAATGTGCTGCAGTATCCGCTGCCCACCGCCCGCCGCTGCTTCCGCCTCGGCCAGGCCGTGCGCCGCGCGGTCGAGAGCTATCCGGAGGACCTCAAGGTGGTGGTCGTCGGCACCGGCGGCCTATCGCACCAGATCCACGGCGAGCGGACCGGCTTCAACAACACCGAGTGGGACCTCGAATTCCTCGACCTGTTCCGCGACAACCCCGAACCCCTGACCCGGCTGACCCACGCCGACTATGTGAAACGCGGCGGCGCCGAGAGCGTCGAGCAGATCATGTGGCTGGCCATGCGCGGCGCCCTGACGCCGACCGTGCGCGAGGTGCACCGCAACTATTACCTCGCCACCACCACGGCCATGACCGTCACCGTCTACGAGCCGGCCTGATGAAGACCCAGAACCCCCAGCTCGCCGGTCTGGAAGACCTCCCGGGCACCTATGTCTTCGACCTGCGCGTCTCCAACCGCACCCTGGCGATCAATCGCTTCTTCTGGAACATGATCCACCAGTGGGCGCGCGACGCCTTCCTCGCCGACGAGGAAGCCGCCTTCACGGCCGCCGGCCTCTCGGAGCCGGAAAAGGTGCTGATCCGCAACCGCGACTGGCTCGGCCTCATCCAGTACGGCGTGAACTTCTTCGTGCTGGAGAAGTGGGCCCGAGTGGTCAAGCACACCAACCTGCAGGTCTACGCCATCATGCGCGGCGAGACCTTCGAGCAGTTCATGGCCACCCGCAACGTGCCGGAGATGCGGTGATGGCGCGGGCGAATGAAGAACCTTCTTCTCATCCAACGGGCAGGACAACGACCGCTCGGCGATCGGCTCGCCCCCTTCCCCCTGTTGAAGGGGGAAGGGCCGGGGATGGGGGTGCAGACCGTCCGGAAAAATCTGTGAGCGGCAGTTTGCGTCGTCATTCTCTTGGTGACGCGGACCTGCCCAGCCCCCCCCAATCCCTGCCCTTTCCCCCTCCAGGGGGGAAAGGGTTCATCCGCGCCTCCTCCCCCGTCGAAGGAGAGGCGTTGCAATGACCCGTCCCACCCTCTTCCTCCTGCCCGGCCTGCTCTGCGACGCAAGCATGCTGACCCACCAGATCGCCGCCCTGTCGGCCGACTACGACGTCCGCGTCCCGGACTTCACGACCTTCGACAGCATCGGCGACATGGCGCAGTCGGTGCTCGACGCCGCGCCGGATCGCTTCTCGGTCGCCGGCCACTCGATGGGCGCCCGCGTCGCCCTGGAAATCTATCGCCGCGCCCCCGAGCGCGTCGAACGCATCGCCCTGCTCGACACCGGCGTCCACCCGGTCAAGGAGGGCGAGCCGGCTCAGCGCCAGGCCCTGATCGACCTGGCCTTCAGCGAAGGCATGCAGGCGCTGTGCGACCGCTGGCTGCCGCCGATGGTGCGCGACGAGCGGCTCGGCGACGAGGCTCTGATGGCCCCGCTGCGGGCCATGGTGCTCGCCAAATCGCCGGACATCTACAAGCGCCAGGTCACCGCCCTGCTCGGCCGCCCCGACGCCGCCGCCGTCCTGCCGACCATCACCGTGCCCGCCCTGGTCGGCGTCGGCCGCCAGGATCGCTGGAGCCCGCCCGCCCAGCACGCGCCGATGGCCGCCGCCATTCCCGGCTCGACCTATGTCATCTTCGAGGAAAGCGGCCACATGTCGCCCGCCGAGGCGCCCGAGGCGGTGACCGAAGCGCTGCGGTCCTGGATGGCGCGGCCCGCGTAATGATATAAACCATAACAATAACAAGCCGGGGAAACGACCAGTGACGATCCAGAACAATGGCAAAGCCCGCGGCGGCTCGACCGCCGTCCTCACCATCGCCCTCTGTTACCTCGTGGCGATCTTCGAGGGCTTCGACCTCCAGGCCGCCGGCGTCGCCGCCCCGGCCCTGAAAGGCGTCTTCAACCTGACGCCCAACCAGCTGTCGTGGTTCTTTTCCTCCTCCACCTTCGGCCTGATGCTCGGCGCGGCCGTCGGCGGCCGGCTCTCGGATCGTTTCGGCCGCAAGGCGGTGCTGATCGCCTCTGTGGCGGTGTTCGGCGCCATGTCGGTGCTCACCGGTCTCGCCCAGGACTTCAACATGCTGCTGTGGGCCCGCTTCCTCACCGGGGCCGGCATCGGCGGCGCCCTGCCCAACCTCGTGGCCCTGGCCAGCGAGAACGCCTCGCCCGCCCGCAAGAACACCGCCGTCGGCCTGCTCTACGCGGGCCTGCCCAGCGGCGGCGCCCTCTCCAGCCTGATCACCCTGCTGGGCGGCCACGGCGACTGGCGCACGGTCTTCTTCGTCGGCGGCATCGCGCCGCTCGTCGCCGTGCCTCTGCTGCTGTTCGTGCTGCCGGAATCCCAGCAGCAGAAGGCCGTCGCCGGTCAGAACAAGAAGGTCGGCTTCGCCATCGCCGCCTTCGGCGAAGGCCGCGCCGCCCGCAGCCTGCTCCTTTGGGTCAGCTTCTTCCTCTCCCTGCTGACCATGTATCTGCTGCTCAACTGGCTCCCGACCCTGATGGTCGCTCGCGGCCTTTCCCGCGCCGACGCCTCGATCCTGCAGATGCTGTTCAACGTTTTCGGCGCCATAGCCAGCATGGTCACCGGCCTGCTGATGGACCGGATGTCGCTGCGTAACGTGGTCATCCTGTCATTCGTCTCCGCGGCCATCGGCCTCCTGGCCCTGGCCGGCGCGCCCTCGGTAGTCTCGATCTCCCTGGCCGTCGGCGCCCTGGTCGGGTTCACGGTGTCGACGACCCAAGCCCTGCTCTACGCGGTGGCCCCCAGCAACTACCCGACCGAAGTCCGGGGCACCGGCGTGGGCGCGGCCGTCAGCGTCGGCCGTCTCGGCTCGGCCGCCGGGCCGATCCTGGCGGGCGTGCTGCTGACCTCGGGCCAGACTCCGGACCAGCTTCTGTCGCTCCTCGTGCCGATCATCCTCGTCGCGGGCCTCGCCGCCCTCGTCCTCGCCATCCTCATGAAGCGCGCCGAGGCGCGCTGAGCCCGAAAGCTCCACCCATGTCCAACCTCCGCAAGGCCACCGCCCTCGCAGCCCTGCTGCTGACGGGCTCGGCCACGCACGCCCTGGCGCAAGCGCCCGATCCCCTGGTCTTCGACCCCGCGAACTTCACCACCGTGAACGTCACCATCGACGGCCAGCCGATGCAGGTGCGCCGCTACCGGATGGTCTACGTCGCCAAGCCGGTTGAGATCGACGTCACGCGCGTCGTCAGCATGGGCCCGCCCGGCGGCGCCCCGGGCGGGCCTCCCGGCGCAGGCGTCCCGCCGACCTCCAACGCCACCGCCCCGCCCAACGGCCAGGGTCCGATGGCGGCGGCCAGCGATCCTCACGCCTGGCAGACGATGTACGTCTACGTGCCCGCCGCCAGCGCCGCCGACCAGGCCAATGCCATCGTCCTGCAGGTCAACAACGGCGGCTGGATGGCCAGCCCGGCCCGCGACATCCTCCGCGAAGGCGCCGCGCTGAGCGCCACCAGCAACACCGACAACACCGGCGCGGCTCTCAAGGCCGGCTACATCGTGGTCAGCGCCGGCACGCGCAGCCGCGGCATCCGCGACATGGCGGGAGACTGGGTCGGCAAGGCCCCGGCCGTGGTCGTCGACGCCAAGGCCGCCATCCGCTACCTGCGCAAGAACGACGCTGTCATGCCGGGCTCGGCCGAGCGCATCGTCATCACCGGCACGAGCGGCGGCGGCGGCCTCTCCGTCGCGGTCTCGGCCAGCGAAACAGCCCGGACTACCTGCCTTACCTCGCGGCGGTCGGCGCCGCCGGCGTCGACGCCTCCGGCAAGAGCACGCTCCGCGACGATGTCTTCGCCACCATCGCCTACTGCCCGATCAACGACCTCGGAAACGCCGACACCGCCTACGAGTGGCAGTACGGCGCCGTCCGCATGGCCGAAAACACGCAAGGAGGCCGCTGGACCGCCGCCAACCAGGCCGCGTCGAAAACCCTCGCCGCCCAGTACCCCGCCTATCTCGACGGCCTGAAGCTCAAGCGGGAAGACGGCTCGCCGCTCACCGCCGCCACCCTGCCCGCCGCCATCACCGCCATGGTCCGCGACGCCGCCGAGGCCGCCCTGGCCAAGGGGACCAAGCTGCCCAACCTCGGCGAGGATTTCGAGATCGCCCGTCGCGGTCCGCCCGGCGGCGCCCCGGCGGGGGTGAACCGGATCAGGAATACGTGGCTGACCCTCGATGGCGGCCACGTGAAGTCGATCGACTACGCCGCGTATCTGGCCTTCGTCGCGGGTAACCAGACGCTGAAGGGCGTCCCGTCCTTCGACGCCACCGCCAGCACCGGCAATCAGGGCGTTTCCGGCGAGAACACCCTCTTCGGCTCGGCCAAGCTCGAATACTCGAACTTCAGCGCCTACCCCTGGGACAACAACGACAGGCCCGGCGACGGCTCCGGCAAGGACGACACCGGCCTGACCTTCGCGGCCTACACCGCCGGGCCTCAGGGCGCCGAACTCGCCCGCCAGATCAAGCTGACCAGCCCGATCCCTTACCTCACCGGCCCAAACCTGAATGAAAGGGGGGGCTCGACCGTCGCCCCCAACTGGTACGTCCGCCACGGCACGCTCGACCGCGACACGTCCTTCGCCATCCAGGCCACCCTGGCCGCCGCCATCCACAACAATCCGGCGGTGAAGGACGGCGACGTCAAGCTCGCCTGGGGCCAGGGCCACGCCGGCAACTACGACGTACAGGAAGCCTATGCCTGGCTCGCCGGCGTGCTGCGGAAGGCGGGCGCTCCCCAGTAACCAGAACCCCTCTCCCTCGAAGGGAGAGGGGCAGGGGTGAGGGTGCGCGCACGAGTTCGACAGCGAAGCGCTGGAGGCGCTGCCTGTTGAGGCTGCTCGGCGCCGCTCTGCCAACACCCTCATCCCCAACCCTTCTCCCTTCGAGGGAGAAGGGTGCAGGACTCTACTGACGCCCGCGGCGTGGCCGTCGCACCGACGCGTGCTAGAACCTTCCCATGCTGAAGTTCAACATGGGCTGCGGGCACAACAAGGTCCCCGGCTACGTCAATGTCGACGCCTATGCCGAGGCCCGGCCGGACGAGGTCTGGGATCTCGAAAACACCCCCTGGCCGTGGGACGACAACTGCGCCCAGGAGGTGCTGTTCATCCATTCGCTGGAGCATATGGGCGCCCGCAGCGAAGTGTTCCTCGCCATCATGCAGGAGCTCTACCGGATCTGCGCGCCGGGCGCCGTGGTGCGTATCCACGTGCCCCACCCGCGCCACGACCATTTCCTCAACGACCCCACCCACGTGCGCCCGATCACCGCCGAGATCCTGCAGCTGTTCGACCGCGCCGAGAACGACCGCATCAAGGCCGCCGGCTACTCCAACACCCCGCTGGCCCACTACCTCAACGTCGATTTCCGCGTGGAGCAGAAGACCGCGATGCTCGACGAGCCGTACCGCAGCCAGTTCAACGCGGGCCGCATGTCCGCCGAGGAGATCGGCGGCTACATCATGCAGCGCAACAACGTGGTCGCCGAGCTGCAGATGCTCCTGCGCGTGCACAAGGGTTAGCCACAATGAGCGCCGATCTCGCCGACTTCATCCGCGGCCTGCCCAAGGCCGAGCTGCACCTGCACATCGAGGGCAGCCTCGAGCCCGAGCTGATGTTCGAGCTTGCCCGCCGCAACAAGGTCGCCCTCCCGTTCAAGACGGTGGAGGAGGTCCGCGCCGCCTACGCCTTCTCCAACCTGCAGGACTTCCTCGACATCTACTACCAGGGCGCTCAGGTGCTGCTGACCGAGCAGGATTTCCACGACCTCGGCATGGCCTATTTTCGCCGCCTCGCCGCCGACGGCGGCCGCCACGCCGAAATCTTCTTCGATCCCCAGACCCACACCGACCGGGGCCTGCCGTTCGGCGTCGCCATCGAGGGCCTGCTGTCGGCCATGACCGCCGCCGAGGCCGAGCTCGGCGTCACCTCCAGGCTGATCCTCTGCTTCCTGCGCCACCTCTCGGAAGAGGCGGCGTTCGAGACCCTCAAGGCCGCCGAACCCTGGCTCGATCGCCTGGCCGGCGTCGGCCTCGACAGCTCCGAGGTCGGCCATCCGCCGGAGAAGTTCCAGCGCGTCTTCACCGCCGCCCACAGCCAAGGCCTGCTGCGCGTCGCCCACGCCGGCGAGGAGGGGCCGCCCGAATACGTCTGGCAGGCGTTGGACCTGCTGAAGGTCGACCGCATCGATCACGGCAACCGGTCGCTTGAAGACGACGCCCTCGTCCGCCGCATCGTCGACCAGGGCCTGACGCTCACCGTCTGCCCGCTGTCCAACCTCAAGCTCTGCGTGGTGGACGACATGACCACCCATCCCTTGAAGCGGATGCTGCAACTCGGCCTGCGCGCCACCGTCAACTCCGACGACCCGGCCTATTTCGGCGGCTACCTGCACGACAACTTCATGGCCGCCGCCACCGGCCTCGGCCTCACGCGCGACGAGCTGGCGACCCTGGCCCGCAACAGCTTCACCGGCTCCTTCCTGCCCCTCGCCGACAAGGCCGCGCACCTGGCCGGGATCGACCGTTACCTGGCGCAGGCCTAGGCGCAACAGCCAAGCTTCACGCCGCGTTAACCACGTTTGCCCCAAGTCTCCACGGTCCATTCTCGCCCTGGGGGGCCCTGATGACCGTAGTTTCGCCTGACGCCTTCGCCGAGGCGCGCGCCCTCTTGATCGGTGGTCGGGTCGCCGCCGCCCTCGCCGCCTTCCGCGCCCTGGTCGACAGCCATCCCAACGCGCCGAACCTGCGCTACTGGCTGGGCTCGGCCCTGGCCGCCAACGGCGACGACGCCGCCGCGGTCGACGCCTGGTCCACCGCCCGCATCTTCCACAGCCTGGCGCTGATGCGCGACCTCGGCGTCGACATGGACGCCATGGCCGGCAATCCAGCCTACGCCGCCGAAGTCGGCCGCCAATTGATGGGTCAGGGGCTGCCCGGCGTCGCCGCCAGCGCCCTGGCCAAGGCGTCGGAAAGCGCCGTCAGCGCCGACGCCCTCACCGACTACGGCCTCGCGCTCGCCGGCCTCGGCGAGCTGGCCGGCGCCTTCGAAGCCCTGCAGTCGGCCGCCATGCTGCAGCCCGGCCCCGCCAGCCAGGCCTGCCTGATCGCGCTTGGCGCCTTCCTGCCCGATGGCGGCGCCGACCGCGCCGCCGCCGCCCATGCCTGGAGCGCGACCTACGCCCCTCGCGTCACCGCCCCGCCGGTCGCCGAGCCGCTCGGCCGCCCGCTCCGTGTCGGCTACCTCGCCTCCAGCTTCCATTCCGAGTCGCTGCAGCGTCACGCCCTGCCGGCCATCGCCAACCACGATCCGGCGGTCGTCCATCCGATCCTCTATCTCGCCGATGGTCGCGGCGCCCCGGCGGACGAGCAGATTCGTCCGCTCGACGGCCTCGACGATCACGCCGCCGCCGAAGGGCTCCGCGCCGACAACCTCGACATCCTGGTCGACATGGCCGGCCACGGCCCGGGCGGCCGCCTCGGCGTCCTGGCCCTGCGCCCCGCCCCCATCCAGATCGCCTGGTCGCGCGACCCCTACACCACCGGCCTGACGGCCATCGACCACCTGCTGCAGGCCGACGGCGTCGCCGACGCCGCCAGCAACGCCCTGTTCGCCGAAGCGCCCCTGGCCATCGGCCCGGTCGCCGCCCCCTACCGTCCCGAGACCGAAGTCGCCGGCGAGGCGACCCCCGCCCTCGCCAAGGGCCACGCTACGTTCGGCTTCTTCGGCGCCCCGGCCTGGCTGGCCGACAGCACCGTCGCCCTGTGGTCGCGCCTGCTGGTCGCCCGGCCGGACGCCCGCCTGATCCTCAAGCACGCCCTGTTCGACGATCCGGTGGTCCAGCGCCAGACCGGCGCCCGCTTCGCCACCCAGGGCGTCGCGCCCGAGCGCATCGAGTTCCGCGGCCAGACCAGCGGCGCCTTCCATGACGCAGAGTTCGCCGATGTCGACATCGGCCTCCTGCCCGCCGCGTGCGTCGAGGCCGCGCCGCTGCTGGAGATGCTGGCCCACGGCGTGCCCGTGCTGGCGGTGGACGGCGGCGACTTCCAGTCCCGCGTCGCGACCTACCCCCTGCGCGCCTGCGGCCTCGACGGCCTGATCAGCCACCGCGACGACGCCATGATCGGCGTCGCCCTGCGCCTGGCCGAGAACGTCGCCATGCTCGACAAGCTTCGCCGCGAAACCCTGGCGGCCTTCCGCGCCTCACCGTTCCGCGATGAAGCCGGCTTCGCCCGCCGCCTGGAAGCCGCCTATGCCGCCATGATCGAAGCCCGCACCGAGCGCGCCGCGGCGGCGGCCTGAGGCCTCGTCGCCCAACGTGGTTAACGCCGCCTTCACCGGGCGGCTTCAGCTTGCGGGCATGAGCGCCCTCGCCCTTCTCGACACCGCCCGCGACGCCGTCATCGCCGGCGACAGCGATACCGCGACGGCGCTGCTGCAGGCGCTGGTGAGCGAGGCGCCGCAACTGCACGACGCGCGCTACGGCCTGGCGTCCGCCCTCTTCGCCTCCGGCCGGTTCGACGCGGCCGCCGCGACGATGGACGACGCGCGCCTGCTTCATGCCGCCGCCATCATGCGCGCCAACGGCGTCGACTTGGCGCGCTGCCGCGCCGACGCGGTCTACGCCGCGACCATCGGCTCCAAGTTCTACGCCGCCAAGCACGTCGCGGTCGCCTCGGTCGCCTTCAGCCTCGCCGTCTCGGCCGGCTACACCGACAAGCCCGGCCTCCTGACCTATGGCCTGTCGCTGCAGCATCAGGGCCGCGCCGAGGAAGCCGCCCAGGTCTTCGCCGCCGTCACCGAGATGTATCCCTCGGCCGCGACCCACCAGTTCCTGCTGTTTTCCCTGTTCGCCTGCGACAACGGCGTCGAACGCCACGCCGCCGAGGCGCGCCGCTGGGGCGAACTCTACGGCCGGTCCAGCGAGCCCGCCCCCCGCCTCCAGCCGCTCGGCGGGCGCCGCATCCGCATCGGCTACGTCGCCCCCTCCTTCTACGGCAGCCAGGTCCGCCAGTTCCTCGAGCCGGTGCTGGAAGGCCATGACCGCGCCGCCTTCGAGGTCTTCGCCTACGCCGCCAAGGACGAGGCCGACCGCTGCCCGCCGGGCGTGGTCGCCCGCGCCATCGGCCACCTGCCCGACAGCCAGGCCGCCGCCCTGATCCGCGACGACGGGATCGACATCCTGATCGACTGCTGGGGCCACAACGCCGGCAGCCGCCTCACCTTGTTCGCGCGCCGCCCGGCGCCGATCCAGGTCAGCTGGCTGAACTACCAGCAGACCACCGGCGCCCCGGCCATCGACTACGTGATGTGCGCCGACAGCGTCGATCAGCCGGGCATGGACGCCCTGTTCACCGAAAAGATCGTCCGCCTCGGCGTCACCTCCGCCCCGTTCCGCCCGGACGCCGCCGGGGCCAGCCCAGCCCCGGCTCTGCGCAACGGCCACGTCACCTTCGGCAGTTTCCTGAACCCCACCAAGCTGACCGCCGAAACCATCGCCGGCTGGGCGCGCGTTCTCATCGGCCGGCCCGACTCGAAGCTGGTGCTCAAGTACGGCTATTTCGCCGATCCGGTGCTGCGGTCGGTCACCGCCGCCCGCTTCGCCGGCCACGGGGTCGATCCCCGCCGCATCGAGTTCCGCGGCCACACCACCGGCGACGCCTACGAGGCCGAATTCGCCGACATCGACCTGGCCCTCGACGCCTCCCCCTGCCCCGGCGGCACCACGACGCTGGAAGCGCTGAGCCGCGGCGTGCCGGTGCTCTACCTGGCCGGCCCGACCTACTATTCGCGTATCGGCATGCAGATCGTCGCCGGCGCCGGCCTGCCCGATCTGGTCGCCGAGGGTTGGGACGACTATGTGGCGCGCGCCGTCCGCCTGACCGAGAGCCCCGAGGCGCTGCAAGCGCTGCGCGACCGGGCGCGGGAAGGCTTCGCCGCCGCCATCTATCGCGACGAGCCGGCGGTGATCGGGCGTCTCGAAGACGCCTATCGCGAGATGGTCCGGCGCAGCCTTTAGCGCGGCGTGAGGCCGTCGAGGACCGACCACAGGCGGCGCACCCGCGCTTCCGATTGAGCGAAGAACCGGCCCGGCTTGGCCATGTCGTAAAGCGAGCTCACCCGGGCGCAGATCGCGTGATCTTCTTCGAAAACCTGCCGATTCACCCGTGCGGACGAGTCGAAGAAAGCGCCGAGCGCGGCATCCGCTCCCGGCTTGGTCTTCGACGCCAACAGACGGCTGGTGAACCAGCTGCGGTTCGCCTCGGGCGCGGGGAAGAAGGTCTGCAAGGCATAGGAATAGCCGAAGGTCGAAGAGACCATGGCGAAGGGAAAGACGTGGATCGTCCAGTAGCCGTCATAGGCATGGTCGATGTCGAAGAAGCGCCGCATGCGCTCCAACCCCTTGCGGCTTCGTTCGTCGCCGATCCGCGCGGTGTAGATCGCGTTGGCCGCCGCATAGCTGGTTTCGTCGTCGATCAGGCCCAGGGGCGCCAGGGTCTCGGGGTGGATCGGATTGACGTGGTAGCCCTCGAGCGCGTTCTCGACCGCCACCCTCCAGTCGGACCTCCACTCGAAGGCGTTGAAGTCCCGCCGCCTAGCGATCTGCCGTGAGACGGCGGCCAAGGGCTCCGACGCGCCCGCAAGCTGCTCCGCCAGCGACTGCTCGGGGTCCAGGGCCGCGAACAGGAAGTCCCCGCACCAGTCGGTCCGGTAGGTGTTCAGCCGGGCGGAGGCGATCTCGGCCGCATCGAAAGTCTGTTTCAGGGGGATGCGCAGCTCGCCGCCGCGAAAGCCCCAGCCATGGTAGGGGCAGGCGATGCGCCCGTTGCCGGCGTCCTCGATAAAGTAGCGCGCGCCGCGATGCGGGCAGAGATTGTCGAACGCGACGACCGTCTCCTGGTCGTTGAACAGCACCAGTTCGCCGAGCGGCCAGTCGAGGCGCAGGTAGTCTCCGGCCTCGGCCAGTTCGCTGCGGTGGGCGACGAGGTGCCAGAACCCGTGCGTCAGGCGCTTCGCCAGCGCATCCATGGTCAGAGGCGCCGCGCCGGCGCGGCGTAGTAGGTCGATCCGGCCGGCGCATTGCGCACGATCACCGCGCCCGCGCCGATGGTGCAGTCGTCGCCGACGCTGACACCCGGCAGCACCCGCGCGCCGGAGCCGATGAAGGCCCTGGCGCCGACCTTCACGCCACCCGTCAGGTCGACGTAGCCGGACAGCGTCGAATAGTCGCCCACGGCGGCGTCGTGGCCGATCGAGGCGTAGGCGTTGAGGCCCACGAGAACGCCGGCCCTGGCGTCCGCCGAGACGTCGGCGAACGGGCCGATCACGCAGCCGCGCCCCAACTTCGCCGAGGCCGACACCCAGGCCGTCGGGTGAACCAGGGTCTCGAAGGCGTCTGTCCCCAGCGCCGAGGCCACCGCCGCCTTGCCGGCCGGATCGCCGATCGCCATCACCAGCCGCCACGAAGGATCGAGCTTGGCGCCGTTGATCGCGCCCAGTTGCGGCAGGTCGCGCCCATAGGCGGCCATCGGCTGATCATTGTCGTCGAGGTAGCCGATGAAACGCCCGCCCTGCTCGGCAAGGCCGGGGGCGAACCAGTCGTGCAGCTCCCGCCCGAAGGCGCCGCCCCCCACCAGAACGTAATCGGTCATGGCGTCCTCCCTTGTCCGTTGTCAGCTCGCCAGATAGCCGCCGTCCACAGCCATGGTCGTCCCGGTGATCCAGCGCGCGGCTGGCGACAGCAGGAAGACCACGGCGTCGGCCACATCCTGCGGCCGGCCGAAGCCCAGCAGATGCTGCGCCGCGTAGGCGTCGATGGCGTCCTGGCTCAGGGTGCGCGTGAGGCGCGCGTGCATCTCGGTCTCGATGCCGCCGCCGGCGATGGCGTTGACCCGCACGGACTTGGCGGCCAGCTCGCAGGCCAGCGAGCGGGTGAGCCCCTCCACCGCCGCCTTGGCCGCCGAATAGGCGACCATCCCCGGCCGCCCGCGATGCGCCGCCGACGACGACATGAACACGATCGAGGCCCCCGGCTTCATCACCTCGCTTCTGGACGCCGCCCGCGCGACGCCCAGCGCGCCGTCGAGCGCCGCCCCGAGCACCTGGTCGAGATGCTTCTGCTTCACCAGCCGCATCGGCAGCACCAGTTCGGCGCCGGCCGCGTGGAACACGCCGTCGAGTCCGCCGGCCTCCGCCGCCGCCTCGGCCACCAGCGCCGCCGCCTGGTCGGCGTCGTCCAGCGGCGCCGCGATCGCGCGATGCCCCTCGCCCGCCAGGCTCGCCACGGTCTCGTCGAGCCGCCCCTGGTCCCGCCCGCTGGCGATCACCCGCCCGCCGCACGCCGCCACCGCGATGGACGCCGCCCGGCCGAGCCCCGAGGACGCGCCGGTGATCAGAACGGTTCGCCCGGCCAGGGCGTCGGCGGCGAAGCTGCTCATGCCTCGATGGTCTCCGCCACGGCGAGCGGCGCCGTCTCGATCAGCGCCGCGCCCCAGGAAAAGCCGACCCCGAACCCGACCAGCATCAGTCGGCTCGGCGCCTCGGTGATCCGCGTCGCCAGGTCGGTGGTCAGCAGCAGCGGGATCGTCGCCGACGAGGTGTTGCCGAAGCGCTCGATGTTGATCGGCACGCGTTCCTCGCCCGCCCCGATCTTCTTGGCGAGATGGCGCAGCATGAAACGGTTGGCCTGGTGCAGGGCGTAGGCGTCGACGTCCACCGGCGCCAGGCCGGCGTCCTCCAGCGTCTCGCGCACCAGCTTGGGCACGGCTTTCAGCGTGAAGGTGAAGACCTCGGCGCCGTCCATGTAGAGGCGCGAAGGATCGAACTCGGCGCTCCACCGCGCGTCGGTCTCCCCGGTGCGATAGGCGCCTTCCGGCACGATCAGGTGTCGTGCGCCGGCCCCGTCGGAGCCGAGACGGAAATACATCGGCCTGGCGTCGGCGTCCGCCTCAAGGCCGCTGGCCGAGCCGCCGTCTCCGAACAGGATCGCGGTGGAGCGGTCGGCCTGGTCGACCAGTCGCGATGAGGTGTCGCCGGCCAGGAGCAGCACCCGCTTCAGGCCCGAACGGATCAGGGTGGCGGCCAGCCACAGACCGTAGGTGTAGCCGGAACAGCCAAGCCCGACATCGAAGGCCTGGGCGTGCGGCGAGAGACCCAGGCGGCCGTGCAGCGAGCAGGCCGTGGCCGGCAGGCGGTAGTCCGGCGTCTGCGAAACGAAGATCAGTCCGTCGACGCTCTCGCGAGTCCAGCCGAGCCGGTCGAGCAGCGCCTCGGCCGCCGCGAAGCAGAGATCCGCCGTGGTCTGGTGCGGCTCGGCGATACGGCGCTGTTCGACGCCGATCATCTTGACCACGTCGGAGACAGCGGCCTCGCCGAAGCGTTCGATGAAGGCCGTGTTGTCGACCACGCGCCGGGGGGCGGCGGATACGACGCCGCGCAACGCCACGCCCGCAATGGCGTAGCCGCCCGGTGGCCGCTCGGTCGTCATCCCTTGGCCTTGGCGATCAGGGCCTCGATATCGGCCACGGTGGCGCATTTTCCCAGCGACGCGCCATCGATCATCTCGCCGTGCACCTCGTCGATCAGGGCGATGGTCGAGACGATGGCCAGGGAATCCCAGTTGTGGGCGGTCAGGTCGAAGTCCGGGCCGACGTCGCTTTCGGGGATTTCGAAGATTTCGGCCAAGCCCGCGTAGAGGTCGCTCATCGTCCGCCCAGCCCTGTCAAATCCGAACGCATGCGGCGGCCCACGAATAGCCGACGCCGAAGCCCACGAGTACAGCGAGTCGCGCGCCGCTCCCCGCGTCGAGGCGACGCTCCAGGGCGAGGGGGATGCTGGACGAGACGGTGTTGCCGACCCGCTCCAGTTCGACCAGCCAGCGCTCCGACGCGACCCCCAGCTTGCGGCGCAGGCGCTCCAGCATGAAGGCGTTGGCCTGGTGCGGCGCGAAGAGATCGACCTCGCCCTTGTCGATCCCCGCCTTGGCCAGCACCGCCTCCACCGCCGCCGGCACGCTGGCCAGGGTGAAGGCCATGATCTCGGCCCCGTTCATGTAGAGGTCGTCCGCCGTCCGCACATTGCCGGACCCGTCCTCGACCTCGACGGCGCTCGCCGCGTCGCGGGCGCGCCGGAAGCCGCCGGTCGGCACGATCAGGTTCCGGGCGCCGCGTCCGTCCGACCCGAACACGAAGGGACCGATGGCCGGCGCGTCGCCCTCCGCGGCCTCGATCAGGGTGGCGCAGGCGCCGTCGCCGAACAGGGTGCGCACGCTCTTGTCACCCGGATGGATCAGCTTCGAATAGGTGTCGGCCGTCAGCAGCAGCACCCGACCGGCCTGCCCCGTTTCGATCAGGCCCTTGGCCAGCGACAGGCCGTAGACGAAGCCCGAGCAGCCGAGATTGAAGTCCAGCGCCCCGCAATGGGTCGGCAGGCCGAGCCGATCCTGCAGCAGACAGGCCGTCGTCGGCAGGATGTAGTCGGGCGTCTGGGTGCAGAACAGCAGGAAGTCGATGGAGGCCGGATCGATCCCGCGCTCCTCGAACAGCCGCCGCGCGGCCGCGTGGGCGAGGTCGGCCGCCGTCTCGTCCGGCGCGGCGATACGGCGCTCGGCGATGCCGGTCTTTTCCAGAATCTTCCCGGCGGTCCAGCCGGGATAGAGGGCCGCGAGGGCGTGGTTGTCGAGCCGCTGCTCCGGCAGCCAGCCGGCGATGGCGGCGATCTTGGCGATACGCATCGCGGCCTCCCTCTCGCCGACAGACCTAGAGCGCTTCGGCCCCGGACGAAATCTCCGGCCGCCGCGTCCGCGGATCGGACTTCCAGTAGTCCAGGAAGCCGGCCTTGAAGCACAGCGGCTCGAGTCCTTCCGCGTTGTGGGCGGCCGCCCCGCGCTCGATCTCGCCCGGATCGGCGCGGAACCAGACCCAAAGGCTGGCGGCCGGGCTGTAGACCGACGCGCGATACCCCCAGTCGTCGAACAGCCGGGTCATGGCGGCGTTGGTGAAGAACGCGCAGTGCGGAGGCTGCAGGTAAAACCAGTTCGGATCCCGCGGCACGGTCTCGGCCACCAGGGTGTGCAGCGCCATCGCCCCGCCCGGCGCGACCAGGGCGTTGATCGCATCCCAGTCCTCACGCCGCCTGATGTGTTCGAACACCGAGGTGGTCAGCACCAGGTCGAACCCCTCGGGCTTCAGACCCTCGGAGCCGAGGTAACCCGGCCCCGGCGGCATATAGGCGTCGTGCTTGAGCAGCCGCAGGCCCGATTGCGCCTCCACCAGGTCCGACAAGCCCCCGTCGCCACAGCCGTAATCCAGCCAGCGCCCCTCCCGGCTCAGCAAGCCGCTCGCCGCCAGGTCGCCCAGCATCTTCGCCTGGGCCGACATTCGCGACCGCCATTTGGGATCGAGCGGGTTGGACAACGTGCCCTGGTAACCGCCGTGGCAGGCGGCGTTCAGCGCCTCCCACGCCCCGGCCGTCATCTCGGCGTGGGTCCGCGAAATCACGAACCCGCAGTCGCCGCAGCGCCAGTAGTCGACGTCGGACAGGCCAAACTCATCAAACGTCTTGCTGAAATAGAACGCCGCCGGCCCGCCGCAGATCTCGCATCGCATCTCAGCCGCCCCGCACGGCGGCGGTCAGCGCCTCGGCCACCCGGGCTGCCTCGTCCTGCGTCATGTCCGCGAAGTACGGCAGGCCGATGGTGCGGCCCGCCAGGCGCTCGGTCACCGGCAGATCGGTCTGCGGCATGCCGATGAAGGCTCGCGCTCGGTGGCAGCCGAGCGCCCACCAGCGGCGGGTGTCGACGCCCGCTGCGCGGAGGCTCGCTTCCACGCGGTCGGCCGAACCCTGCGGCAGGCCGACGACGCAGGTCGAGGTTACCCATGACAGGCCCCAGCCCGGCTGGAACTCCACTTCAGGCACGTCGATCAGGGCCATCCGCAGCCACTGCGCCGCCGTGGCGTAGCGCAGCCGCGTGCCCGCCCAGCCGTCCAGCGAGGCGAGGCCGACGGCGGCGGCGTACTCGCTGAGCTTGGCGTTGGTCGCCGGGGCGCGCGCCTCGCGGTCGCCCGAGAAGCCGAACACGGTCAGGCAGCGCACCGCCTCGATCAGCTCCGGGTCCGGCCCGGCCAGCAGGCCGCCCTCGCCCACGCCCAGCGCCTTGGTGGCGTGCAGGCTGACCATCACCGGCACGGGCGCCGTGGTCGTCGCGTCGAAGGCGGCGGCCGCATCGGCCAGGATCGGCAGGCCGGTGGCGTCGCGGAACGCCGCCCAGGCGGCCAGGTCCATTGGCCGGCCGAAGGCCGAGACCGGCAGCACCGCCGAGATCGGCCCCGGCGCGTGGCGGCGCGCGGCCAGCACCGTCTCCGGCGCCAGCATCCAGGTCTCGGGGTCGACGTCGCAGAAGAACGGGGTCAACCCCGCCGCCAGCACGGCGTGGGCGGTGGCGACGAAGGTCCAGGAGGGCACGGCCACCAGGGCGCCGCGCCGCAGCTTCATGGCCATCAGCGCCATGGTCAGGGCCTGGGTGCCGTTGACGGCCGTGATCAGGGCGGGCGCGTCGGTGAAGCGCGCCTTCAGCCGCCGCTCGAAGTCGATCAGCAGCGGCCCGAAGTTCGAATACCAGCGCGCCTCGTCGATTCGCCGCAGGTAGGGCAGGAGTTCGTCGGCCACCGGCATCGTCGGGCGCGCCACCGGCAGCAGCCGAGGCGCGGTCAGGACGGGAGCGTGGGTCGCCCGGGCGGCGCTCGGAGGCATGGGGGCTGGAATCCGCAAGTCAGACAGCCCAGCAGACCACCGTCATGGTTAACCGAGCCTTAGGCATACCCGCGACGAAAGCGCTTGACCGCCGTTCGCCCAAAGGATAGTTCGCTCGCCTATCTAATTTCATAGTTAGCTAGCCTAACGAATTATAGCGATTTCATGACGGCTCCCGACCCCGAAGCGACCGAGCTGGCCGACCAGCTGATGTCCGCGATGTTCCGCCTCCTGCGGCGCCTCAAGCGCGAGGCGCCGCCGATGACGCTGAAGCCGATCGAGCTGATGGTGCTGTTCACCGTGCGCCACGCGCCCGGCATCGGCATGGCCGAGCTCGCCGCCCGCGAAGGCATCTCCAGCCCCACCATGAGCGCCCATGTGAAGCGCCTCGAGGCGGCCGGCATGCTGACCCGCGAGATCGGCGCCGAGGATCGCCGCCGCGTGACCCTGGCCCTCACGCCCCTCGCCCGTGAGACCCTGGAATCCACCGAGCAGCGCGGTAACGGCGTCATGGCCGCCTGCATCGCCGACCTGTCCGCCGAGGACCGCGAGGCCCTCGCCCGCGCCATCGCGCCGCTGCAACGGCTGGCCGGCGACGCGCCTTGCGTGAAAGAAGTTTCATGATCGCCCCCCTGGGAGACCCGCGTTCGCACGACTATTTTGCGCCGCAACGTAAAGCCGCGTTCGGGGGATCGATGACGCGCCGCACTGCCCTGCTCGTCGTCGCCGCCTCGGCCCTGACCCTGGCCGCCTGCGCCTCGCCGCGGAAGCCGGACCTCACCCTGCCGGCGGCCTTCGAGGCGCCCGCCGGAGGCCAGTCCGCCGCCGCGGTCAACCTCGATCGCTGGTGGGAAACCTTCGGCGACGCCCAGCTCGACAGCCTGATCGACACGGCCCTGGAGCGCAGCCCGGACGCCCGCACCGCCCTGGCGCAGCTGGAGCAGGCCCGCGCCGTCCGCGAAGGCCAGCGCGCCCAGCTCTACATTCCAAGCGGCGACATCGCGGGCTCGACCAGCCGTCGCAACACCACCATCCTCGAAGGCTCCCAGATCGACTTCCCCGGCTTCCGCAACAGCGGTAACGCCGACAGCCAGTCGCTGAACTTCGACGTCTCGTGGGAGCTCGACCTCTACGGCCGCCGCCGCGCCGCCAACCGCCGCGTGAACGGCGACTTCGCCGCCGCCCGCTTCGCCTACGAAGCCGCCCGCGCCAGCCTCGCGGCCAATGTGGCCCAGAGCTATTTCGAGGCCCGCGGCCTGGCCATCCAGCTGGAGGACGCGCGCGCCACCGCCGCCCTGCAGAAGCAGACCTACGACCTGGCCGACGCGCGCGGCAAACGCGGCCTCGTCGCCACCTCGGAAGGCGACCGCGTCGCCGGCGATCTGGCCCAGGCCGAGGCTCAGGCTGCCGCCCTCGAGGCGCAGCTGCAGGCGGCCAAGCGCACCCTGCTGATCCTCACCGGCCGGGGCGTCGAGCCGACCGCCAGCCTCGTCACCGAGCCCAACGTCGGCGTCGCGCCCGCCGTGCCGGCCACCGTGCCGGGCGACCTGCTCGAACGCCGTCCGGACGTGCGCCAGGCCCAGGCCAGGCTCGACGCCGCCGCCGGCAGCCTGCGCGTCGCCGAGCTCGCCCGCTTCCCCACCTTCACCCTGGCGCCCGGCATCGGCCTGTCGCGCAGCGAGCAGCCGGGCTTCAGCTCGACCACCCGCATCTGGACCCTGGCCGGCAGCCTGAAGGTGCCGGTGCTCGACCAGTTCCGCCTCGCCGCCGAGGTCAAGAACTACGACGCCCAGGCCGAGCAGGCCGTGATCGCCTACGAGAAGGCGGTGCAGACCGCCTATGGCGAGGCCGAGAACTCGCTCGTCCAGCTCTCCGCCGACCAGCGCCGCGTCGTTCTCCTGCGCGACGGCGAGGCCCGCGCCCGCCGCGCCTACGACGCCGGCCGCAAGGGCTACGACCTCGGCCTCACCGACCTTTCCACCCTGATCCAGTCCGAACAGGGCTGGCGCGCCGCCCGCTCCGCCTACACCGGAGCCCAGGTGCAGGCCCTGACCCGCGCCGTCCAAGCCTACAAGGCCCTGGGCGGCGGCTGGTCGCCCTCCAATCCCGCCTCCGAGACCGCCTCGCGATGAACAAGACGGCCACCATGCACAAAGCACCCCTGATCGCCGTGGGGCTGACCGCCGCCCTGCTCCTGCCCCTCGCCGCCTGCGGCAAGAAGGAGGAGGCCGACAAGCCCATCGCCGCCAACGCCGGCCGCTCGGTCACCGTGGTGAAGGTCGAGAACCGTTCGCTCGCCGCCGGGGTCACCGCCTCGGGCCTGCTCGCCGCGCGGGAGGAAGGCGCCGTCGGCTCCGAACTCTCCGGCTACCGTGTCGCCAGCGTCGCGGTGGAGGAAGGCGCCACGGTCCGCCAGGGCCAGGTCCTCGCCCAGCTCGACACCACTCTGCTGCGCGCCCAGATCGACCAGCAGGCGGCCGTCACCGCCCAGGCCCAGGCCGACGCCAAGCGCGTCGAAGGCCTCGATAACCAGGGCGTCCTCTCGCAGGAGGCCATCGAGACCCGCCGCTACCAGGCCAAGGCGCAGGAAGCCGCCCTGGCCGAGATGCGCACGCGCCTGTCGCGCATGACCATCACCGCCCCGTTCAACGGCGTGGTGATCGAGCGCACCGTCAACCCCGGCCAGATCTCGGGCGGCGGCACGACGGCCTGGTTCCGCATCGTCCGCGACGGCCTCGTCGAACTGCAGGCCGAACTCAATGAAACCGACCTGTCGACCATCCGCGTCGGCCAGACCGCGCAGGTCACCCTGCCGAGCGGCCAGGTCGTCTCCGGCCAGGTGCGCCTGATCAGCCCGCGCGTCGATCCGCAGACCAAGCTGGGCGTCGTCCGCGTCCGCCTGCCGGTCCGCGCCGACCTGCGCCCGGGCGGCTACGCCCGCGCCGCCTTCTTCGGCGGCGGCGGCAGCTATCCCTCCGTGCCGGAAACCGCCGTGCGCTACGACAGCGACGGCGCGGCGGTGATGACCGTCGATAACGCCGGCAAGGTCACCCGCGTCCCGGTGAAGACCGGCCGTCGCGGCGGCGGCTTCGTCGAACTGGTCGAAGGTCCGCCCGTCGGCGCCCGCGTGGTCAAGGCCGCCGGCGCCTTCGTCATCGAGGGCGACCGCGTGAAGGCGACCGAAGGATGAGCGACTCCTCCTCCAACCAGGCGCCCGCCGCGCCCCACGAGTCGGCCTTCGCCATCTCCGCCTGGGGCATCAAGAACCCCATCGCGGTGGGGGTGATCTTCATCGCCCTCATCCTGTTCGGCCTGGTCGCCTACACGCGCCTGCCGATCAAGCTGTTCCCCAACGTGACCTTCCCGGCCGTGACGGTGACCGTCACCCAGTCGGGGGCCGCGCCGGCGGAGATGGAGACCCAGATCACGCGTCCCATCGAGGACGCCCTGGCCAGCATCTCCAACATCGACTCGACCACCTCGACGGTGACCCAGGGCGTCTCGACGACCATGGTCAGCTTCGAGATCGGCACGGATCTGCAGGCCAAGACCGAGGAAGTCCGCTCCAAGGTCGCCCAGGCCCGCGCCCTGCTGCCGCGTGAAATCGACGAGCCGACCGTCCAGCGCGTCGAGATCGACAGCGCCCCGATCCTGACCTACGCGGTCTATGCCCCCGGCATGTCCGACGTCGACCTGTCGTGGTTCATCGACGACACCGTCACACGCGCCCTGCAAGGCGAAAAGGGCGTCGCCCAGGTCGCCCGCATCGGCGGCTCCAACCGCGAAATCAACGTGGTGCTCGACCCCGACCGCATGGCCGGCGTCGGCCTGACCGCGCCGGAGATCAACAACGCCGTCGCCAGCGTGGCGGTGGACGCCACCGGCGGCCGCGCGGCCATCGGCGGCCGCGAGCAGTCCCTGCGCATCCTCGGTTCGGTAAAAACGCTCGAGGCCCTGCGCGACCTGACCATCCCCATCGGCGGCGGCCGTTTCGTCAAGCTGACCGACGTGGCCGAGATCGGCGACGGCTCCAGCGAGGTGCGCGGCTTCGCCCGTCTCGACGGCGCCCCCGTGGTCGCCTTCCAGGTGATGAAGACTCGCGAGTCGAGCGACGTCCAGGTCGAGGACGCCTCGGTCAAGGCCATCGAGAAGCTCGAGAAGGAACACCCGGGCGTCAAGTTCACCCGGGTCATCTCCACCGTCGATGAGACCCGCGCCGCCTATGAAGCGACGCTGAAGAGCCTTGGCGAAGGCATGCTGCTGGCCTCGCTGGCCGTGCTGCTGTTCCTCCGCGACTGGCGCTCGACGGTGATCACCGCCCTGGCCATGCCGGTGTCGCTGATCCCCACCTTCGGCTTCATGCTGCTGTTCGGCTTCTCGTTGAACGTCGTCACCCTGCTGTCGCTCACCCTGGTGATCGGCATCCTCGTCGACGACGCCATCGTCGAGATTGAGAACATCGAAAAGCGCGTCAGTCGCGGCCAGCGGCCCTACCAGGCCGCCATGGAGGGGGCCGACGCCATCGGCCTCGCCGTGGTCGCCACCACCTTCTCGATCGTGGCGGTGTTCTTCCCGGTGTCGTTCCTCAGCGGCATCGTCGGCCAGTTCTTCAAGGAGTTCGGCATCACCGTCTCGGTGGCGGTGCTGATGTCGCTGGTCACGGCGCGTCTGCTGACGCCGCTGCTGGCGGCCTACTTCCTCAAGCCGTCGCACAACCCCAAGCCGCGTCCGGAGTTCAAGGGCTTCTATCCCAAGGCGCTCGAATGGGCGCTCGCCCACCGCATCGTCTCCTGCGTCCTCGGTGGCGTGGTGTTCGTCGGGGCCATCGTCCTGGCCGCCGTCGCGCTGCCGTCCGGCTTCCAGCCGCCGTCCAACGCCGACTACTTCTACGTCAAGATGCAGGGCCCGCCCGGGGCCACGGCCGACGAGATGGACGAGACCGTCCAGAAGGTCACCAAGGTCTTCCTCGACCGGCCTGAAACCGCCCACGTCTTCGCCCAGGTCGGCTCGACCTCCTCGGGCGGCTTCGGCGGCGGCGGCAGCTCTGGGCTCGGCGACGGCACCGTCACCGTGGTGCTGAAGCACGAGCGCGCCCTCAAGGTGCCGCAGATCAAGGCCGCCGCCCGCGAGGCCCTGCGCGCGGTGCCCGACGCCCGCCTCAACTTCCAGGGCGACAACGGCACGGCCGACCTCGTCGTGGTGCTCACCGGCGACGACGGCGAAAAGCTCGCCTTCGCCGCCGAGGAACTCGAGCGTCAGATGCGGACCGCCACCGACGTCATCGCCGATCCGCGTCCGGCCGCCGCGCCGGTCGGGCCGGAGCTGATCATCAGCCCACGCGTCGACGAAGCCGCGCGCCTCGGCGTCTCGGTGTCCAGCATCGCCTCGGTGGCCCGCGTGGCGACCCTCGGCGACATCGACGCCAATGTGGCCAAGTTCACCGTCGGCGAACGCCGGATCCCGATCCGCGTCCGCCTGCCGGCCGACGCCCGCTCCGACCTCGACCGCATCCGCAACCTGCAGGTGCCGACCGCCACCGGCGCGACCACCCTGCTCGGTTCGGTCGCCGACGTGTCGTTCGAGGCCGGCCCGGCCAAGATCGACCGCTACGACCGCAAGCGTCAGATCACCGTCGAGGCCGACCTGGCCAACGGCGCTCAGCTCGGCCAGGGCCTGGCGGCGATCGACAGGCTGCCGATCATGCGCCAGATCAACGCCCAGACGCCGCAGACCACGCCCGGCGCCGGCAAGCCCGCCATGCAGGGCCAGCCCGACCCGCGCGCCGTCGGGGTCAGCACGGCCCAGACCGGCGATGTGGAGGCCTTCACCGACCTCTTCACCAACATGATCATCGCCGCCGTCGCCGGCATCCTGATGATCTACGGCGTGCTGGTGATGCTGTTTAAGAGCGTCTTCAAGCCGGCGGTGATCATCAGCGCCCTGCCCACCGCCATCAGCGGCGCGGTCCTGGCCCTGATCGCCACCCGCCTGTCGATCAGCCTGCCGTCGATGATCGGCTTCCTGATGCTGCTGGGCCTCGCCGCCAAGAACTCGATCCTGCTGGTCGAATACGCCATCGAGCGCGAGCGCGAGGGCATGACCCAGCACGACGCGATCATCGAGGCCTGTCGCGAACGGGCCCGCCCGATCGTCATGACCAGCCTGGCGATGATGGCCGGCATGTTGCCCACCGCCCTCGGCCTCGAAGCCGGGTCGGAATTCCGCCAGCCCATGGCGGTGGCGGTGATCGGCGGCCTCATCACCTCGACGGTGCTGTCCCTGGTGGTCGTGCCGGTGGTCTACGAGATCGTCGACGACTTCGAGCGCTGGCTCGGGCCGAAGTTCAAGCGCTTCGTCACCCCGCGCGAGGAGCCCGACGGCTCACAGCCGGCCCACGCCAGGGGCCACTAGCCCGCGCCCCTTCAGGGCTCGACAGCGAGGACGGCCAGACGCTGGCCGTCCTCGTTTGCGTTTTCGATGAACCGCCAGCCCTGCCGCTCGAACAGCGCCCTGCCATTCGCGGTGGCGGCGAACAGCGGCCCAAGGCCTCGTCGCCCGGCCTCGAGGACGAGCGCCGCGATCAGCCTCCCGGCGATCCCCTTCCCCCTATGACCCGGCGCGACCCAAAGCCCCGTCAGCCACGGCGACAGATGCGCCCGGCTGGCGATCGACGACGCGGTGAGCGCCGCCGTCCCGATCGCCCGACCGTCCTCGAACGCCACGACGCCGAACGGCATCGGCCCCGCCCCGGCCCGCTCCCGCAGATCCGCCTCGGCGTCTCCCGGTCCCTGCGGCCCGTACCAGTCGCCCCACTCCGCGCGATAGCCGGCGGCGAGGGCGGGAATGGCGTCGGGGCGGTCGGAGAGCTGGGCGATCATGAGGTTCTTATACCCCCGCAATCCACCCCTTCGTCATCCTGAGCAAGCCGCGCAAGCGGCTGTGTCGAAGGACGCACGGCGGCGGCGCCTGGCGTCCTTCGACTGCGCTGCGCGCGCTCAGGATGGGGTCGGTTGAGGCCAAGAAAAAGGCCCCCGAGGTTTCCCTCGGAGGCCCTGATCTTTCAGCCGTGAGGCTTAGGCGACTACTCGATGATCT